>NZ_MLFS01000010.1 GCF_002095485.1 Pantoea wallisii
GGCATGGCGCAGGCGGTGCCGGCGCTGCGTGCTCTGGCACAGGAGACCGGCATCCCATCGGTATCTACCTGAAAGGCTGGGCAGCGCTGATGTCAGCAGCGATCTCTATCTCGGCATGCTGGGTATGCACGGCACTAAAGCGGCGAATCTGGCCGTGCAATCCTGCGATCTGCTGATTGCAGTAGGCGCGCGTTTCGATGACCGCGTAACCGGTAAGCTCGATACCTTCGCACCGCATGCCAGCGTGATTCACATCGATATCGATCCCGCCGAGCTGAATAAGTTGCGCCGTGCCCACGTCTCTCTGCAGGGCGATCTTAATCAGGTGCTGCCAGCGCTGAGTATGCCGCTGCACATCGACGGCTGGCGCAGTGAAGTTAAAGCCATGAAAGCGGAGTTTGACTGGCGTTACGATCATCCGGGCGAAGCGATCTATGCGCCGCTGTTGCTGAAGCAGCTGTCGGATCGCAAACCCGATAGCGCCGTGGTGACCACCGATGTCGGGCAGCACCAGATGTGGGCCGCGCAGCATATGCACTTTACCGCACCTGAAAATTTCATCACCTCCAGCGGTCTGGGCACGATGGGCTTCGGCTTGCCGGCAGCAATCGGTGCGCAGGTGGCGCGTCCTGACGATACCGTAATTTGCGTATCAGGCGATGGCTCCATCATGATGAACATCCAGGAGCTGGGCACCATTAAGCGCGGTAAGCTGCCGGTAAAAATTCTGCTGCTGGATAACCAACGTCTCGGCATGGTGCGCCAGTGGCAGCAGCTGTTCTTTGGTGGCCGCTACAGCGAAACCATCCTCACCGATAATCCCGATTTCCTCACGCTGGCCAGCGCGTTTGATATTCCTGGCCAACGCATTAGCCGTAAAGATCAGGTCGACGCCGCAATTGATGCGCTGCTGAACAGTGAAGGTCCTTACTTCCTGCATGTTGCGATTGATGAGCATGAAAACGTTTGGCCACTGGTCCCGCCAGGTGCCAGCAACGCAAATATGATGGAGAAAACCGTATGAACCAGCATCAATTGTCTATCGAAGCCCGCTTCCGCCCTGAAATATTGGAGCGCATTTTGCGTGTTGTGCGCCACCGTGGTTTTCAGGTGTGCTCAATGAATATGGCGTCCGCCATCAACGCGGAAAATATTAATATCGAAATGACCGTTGCCAGCCAACGCTCCGTCGATTTACTGTCAACGCAGTTAAGCAAACTTATGGATGTCGCCTGTGTCGAGATCCAGCAACAGACAACACAACAAATCCGCGCTTAGTCGCCAAAGGAAATAACGATGAGTACGAAGAAAGCAGACTTTATTTGGTTCAATGGCGAGATGGTTAAGTGGGAAGACGCGAAGGTTAGCGTTATGTCTCACGCACTGCATTACGGTACTTCTGTGTTTGAAGGCGTACGCTGCTACGACTCACACAAAGGTCCGGTGGTGTTCCGTCACCGTGAACACATGCAGCGTCTGCACGACTCCGCCAAAATCTATCGTTTCCCGATTACCTCCAGCGTTGATGAGCTGATGGAAGCGTGCCGCGAAGTCATCCGCGTGAATAACCTGAAAAGCGCCTATATCCGTCCGCTGGCCTTTGTTGGCGACGTTGGTCTGGGCGTGAATCCGCCAGACGGCTACACCACCGATGTCATCATCGCCGCCTTCCCGTGGGGCGCTTACCTCGGTGCGGAAGCGCTGGAAAACGGTATTGATGCTATGGTCTCTTCATGGAACCGCGTGGCGCCAAATACCCTGCCAACCGCAGCTAAAGCCGGTGGTAACTACCTCTCTTCACTGCTGGTGGGTAGCGAAGCGCGTCGTCACGGCTATCAGGAGGGGATCGCTCTTGATACTCAGGGTTACATCTCAGAAGGCGCAGGCGAAAACCTGTTTGAAGTAAAAGATGGCATTCTGTTCACGCCGCCGTTTACCTCTTCAGCCCTGCCGGGCATCACCCGTGATGCCATCATCAAACTGGCGAAAGATATGGGCATTGAAGTGCGTGAGCAGGTGCTGTCGCGCGAATCACTGTACCTGGCTGATGAGATCTTCATGTCCGGTACGGCCGCTGAGATCACCCCGGTACGCAGCGTTGATGGCATCAAAGTGGGCGCAGGTAAACGCGGCCCGGTGACCGAGCGCATCCAGAAAGCCTTCTTTGGCCTGTTCACCGGCGAAACTGAAGACAAGTACGGCTGGTTGGATCAGGTTAATCCATAACAAGATCGCTACGCGGGTGCAGCAGCGCCCGCGTCATTTTTCAGACTGGAGTAAATAGAGCATGCCAAAGTACCGTTCCGCCACCACCACCCATGGTCGTAACATGGCGGGTGCCCGTGCCTTGTGGCGCGCGACAGGAATGACCGACGATGATTTCGGTAAGCCGATTATCGCCGTGGTCAACTCATTCACCCAATTCGTCCCGGGCCACGTGCATCTGCGCGATCTTGGCAAGCTGGTTGCTGAGCAAATTGAAGCAGCGGGTGGTGTGGCTAAAGAGTTCAACACCATTGCGGTGGACGACGGTATCGCCATGGGCCATGGCGGCATGCTGTATTCACTGCCTTCACGCGAGCTGATCGCGGACTCCGTTGAGTACATGGTCAATGCACACTGCGCCGATGCCATGGTGTGTATCTCTAACTGCGATAAAATCACCCCGGGCATGCTGATGGCGGCACTGCGCCTCAATATTCCGGTGATCTTCGTCTCCGGCGGCCCGATGGAAGCGGGGAAAACCAAACTCTCCGATCAGATCATCAAGCTGGATTTGGTGGATGCGATGATCCAGGGTGCGAACCCGAACGTCAGCGATGCCGACAGCGAGCAAATTGAGCGCTCAGCCTGCCCAACCTGCGGCTCCTGCTCCGGTATGTTCACCGCTAACTCCATGAACTGCCTGACAGAAGCGCTGGGCCTGTCCCAGCCGGGCAACGGCTCGCTGCTGGCCACGCACGCCGATCGTAAAGAGCTGTTCATCAATGCCGGCAAACGCATTGTTAGCCTCACCAAACGCTACTACGAGCAGGATGACGTCAACATGCTGCCGCGTAACATCGCGACCAAAGCAGCGTTTGAGAACGCCATGACGCTGGATATCGCCATGGGCGGTTCCACCAATACCGTACTGCATCTGCTGGCGGCGGCGCAGGAGGGCGAGATCGACTTCAATATCTCCGATATCGACCGCCTGTCACGTAAAGTGCCGCAGCTGTGTAAAGTGGCGCCCAGCACCCCGAAATACCACATGGAAGATGTGCACCGCGCCGGCGGCGTAATCGGTATTCTTGGCGAACTGGATCGCGCAGGGCTGATCGACACCAGCGCGCGCAATATTCTGCAGCAGACGATGCGTGAGACGCTGGATCAGTACGACATCATGCTGACGCAGGACCAGGCCGTAAAAGATATGTTCCGCGCCGGCCCGGCGGGCATCCGCACCACGCAGGCTTTCTCGCAGAGCTGTCGCTGGGACACGCTGGATGACGATCGTGCTGAGGGCTGTATCCGTACGCGCGAACACGCCTACTCACAGGATGGCGGCCTGGCAGTCCTGTACGGTAACCTGGCGGAAGATGGCTGTATCGTTAAAACGGCGGGCGTCGATAAAGAGATTCTGACCTTTAAAGGGCCGGCAAAAGTCTATGAAAGCCAGGATGATGCCGTTGAAGCGATCCTGGGCGGTAAAGTGGTGGCAGGCGATGTCGTCGTCATTCGCTACGAAGGGCCAAAAGGCGGCCCGGGTATGCAGGAGATGCTCTATCCAACCACCTATCTGAAGTCGATGGGCCTCGGCAAAAGCTGTGCGCTGATCACCGATGGCCGCTTCTCAGGCGGCACGTCCGGCCTGTCGATCGGCCATGCCTCGCCGGAAGCCGCAAGCGGTGGCACCATTGCGCTGGTGAAAGATGGCGACATGATCGAGATCGATATCCCGAACCGCGGCATTAAACTCGCCGTGCCGGATAACGAACTGCATGCCCGTCGTGAGGAGGAGCAGGCGCGTGGCGAGGCGGCGTATACGCCACATGGCCGTGAGCGTCAGGTCTCCTTCGCGCTGCGTGCTTACGCATCTCTCGCCACCAGCGCTGACAAAGGCGCGGTGCGCGATAAGTCTAAGCTGGGAGGCTAATCTCTGATGGCTGAGTCTCAACCGCTCTCCGCGTCGCCAAACGGCGCGGAGTATCTGCGCGCGGTGCTGCGTTCACCTGTGTATGAAGTTGCCCAGGTGACACCGCTGCAACCGATGGAAAAAATATCATCACGTCTTGGCAACACGATTCTGGTGAAGCGTGAAGATCGCCAGCCGGTGCACAGCTTTAAGCTGCGCGGGGCTTACGCGATGATTGCCGGGCTGACTGAAGAGCAGAAAGCGCGCGGCGTGGTGACGGCTTCGGCGGGTAACCATGCGCAGGGCGTGGCGCTCTCAGCCAGCCGGCTGGGCATTAAATCGCTGATTGTGATGCCGGTTGCCACGGCGGACATCAAGGTTGATGCCGTGCGCGCATTTGGCGGTGAGGCTTACCTCTATGGTGCAAACTTCGATGAGGCCAAAGCGAAAGCGATTGAGCTTGCGGAGCAGCAGGGTTACACCTTCATACCGCCGTTTGACCACCCGGCGGTAATTGCCGGGCAGGGCACGCTGGCGATGGAGCTGCTGCAGCAGGATGCACATCTGGATCGCGTGTTTGTGCCGGTGGGCGGCGGTGGCTTAGCCGCAGGCGTCGCCGTTTTAATCAAACAGCTGATGCCGCAAATCAAGGTGATCGCCGTCGAGTCCGTAGATTCAGCCTGCCTGAAAGCGGCGCTGGAGGCCGGTGAGCCGGTCGATCTGCCGCGTGTCGGGCTGTTTGCCGAAGGCGTCGCCGTGAAGCGTATCGGCAACGAAACGTTCCGGCTGTGCCAGGCCTATATCGACGACATCGTTACCGTGGACAGCGATGCTATCTGCGCGGCGATGAAAGACCTGTTCGAAGACGTGCGGGCCGTGGCGGAGCCGTCAGGCGCGCTGGCGCTGGCGGGCATGAAAAAGTACATTCAGCAGCACGACATCAAGGGCGAACGCCTGGCGCACGTGCTGTCCGGCGCTAACGTGAACTTCCACGGTCTGCGTTATGTTTCTGAACGCTGCGAGCTGGGTGAACAGCGCGAAGCGCTGCTGGCGGTCACCATTCCGGAGCAGCAGGGCAGTTTCCTCCGCTTCTGTCAGACGCTGGGCGGCCGTGCTGTCACGGAGTTCAACTACCGGTATGCTGATGCGGATAACGCCTGCATCTTCGTGGGTGTGCGCCTGACGCGCGGGCTGGAGGAGCGCAGCGAGATCATCAGCCAGCTAACCGAAGGCGGTTATCAGGTGGTGGATTTGTCAGATGATGAGATGGCGAAGCTGCACGTGCGCTACATGGTCGGCGGCCGGCCGTCGAAGCCCCTGCGCGAAAAACTGTTCAGCTTTGAATTCCCGGAAGCGCCCGGTGCGCTGCTGAAGTTCCTGCAGACGCTGGGTGCGCACTGGAACATCTCCCTGTTCCACTACCGCAGCCACGGCACCGATTTTGGTCGCGTGCTGGCAGCGTTCGAGGCGAACGACAAAGAGCCGGATTTCGAAACCCATCTCAATGCGCTGGGCTACGAGTGGCACGATGAAGCGAATAACCCGGCGTTCCGTTTCTTCCTCGCCGGGCAGTAGCTACAGCAGGTTCCAGAACGCATTAATCAGCGGCTCACCGAGCCGCTTTTTTTGTACGCAGACGCCCAGCTCCAGCGGCGCCACCGACTCCACGTTCTCCAGCGTCAGCACGCGATTGCGCACCGGTTCAGGACTGTTCTCCAGCACCACGTCCGGCAGCAGCGCAATGCCGCAACCCAGCGCCACCATCGATACGATCGCTTCATGGCCCGAAACCGTGGCATAGATCACCGGATTAGCGATGCGCCGCCGGCGGAACCACAAATCAATGCCGCGCCGCACCGGGCCTTGTTCCGGTACGATAAACGGAATCTGCGACCAGTCTGGCTGCGCCTGCGTAGCCTGGCTGCGCACCGCACACGGCAGCGCGGGCGCGATCAGCACCAGCGGGAGAATGGCGAGCGGCGTGAAGTCGATGCTGGCGGGCAGCGATTCCGGGCGACCGGCAATCGCCAGATCGGCCTCACCGGACTGCACCATCTCAATTGCGTCGGCCGCATCGCCGGTAGTGAGCTTGATTTCCACCTGGGGATGCTCCGCACGAAAGCGGTCGAGAATCGGTGGCAAATGGCTGTACGCGGCCGTCACCGAACAGAACAGGCGCAGCTCGCCGCTCAGCGATGGCCCGTTCAGATCCATCACGTGGCGCAGCTGCTGGTATTGCAACAACGTTTGTTGAGCAAACTGACGCAGCCGTTCGCCGGCTTCGGTTAACGTCACCGTGCGGTTATCACGCAGAAACAGCGCGTGGCCCACATCCTCCTCAAGGCGCTGAATCTGGCGCGAGAGCGTGGACGGACTCACGTGCATGGCACGCGCGGTGCGGCCAAAGTGGCAGCTCTCCGCCAGGTGGAGGAACAGTTTCAGGTCTCGTAAATCCATGCGCGTTTACCCCGGCAGTGATGTTGCAAATATTGCAATGTGACGTTGTTAATATATCAATTTAAGCAACAGAATTCCTGTCATATGATGGGGTCATTCGCGGCGCTGCTTACAACGCCGTTACTGAACAAAAGCAAACACAACATCTGAGCGGAGTCCCCATGGCTAACTACTTCAACACACTGAATCTGCGCAATCAGTTAGCGCAGTTAGGCAAATGTCGCTTTATGGCGCGTGATGAATTTGCTGACGGCGCCAGCTTCCTGAAAGGGAAAAAAGTGGTGATTGTCGGCTGCGGCGCGCAGGGCCTGAACCAGGGTCTGAACATGCGTGATTCCGGTCTGGACGTCGCCTATGCGCTGCGTGCTGAAGCCATTGCTGAGAAGCGCGCCTCGTTCCGCAAAGCCACCGAAAACGGTTTTAAAGTGGGGACTTACGAAGAGCTGGTTCCGCAGGCGGATCTGGTGGTTAACCTGACGCCAGACAAACAGCACTCCTCTGTTGTGCAGGCTGTTCAGCCGCTGATGAAAGATGGCGCCGCGCTGGGTTACTCGCACGGTTTCAACATCGTTGAAGTAGGCGAAACCATCCGTAAAGACATTACCGTCGTGATGGTAGCGCCAAAATGTCCGGGCACCGAAGTGCGTGAAGAGTATAAGCGTGGTTTCGGTGTGCCGACGCTGATCGCCGTTCACCCGGAAAACGATCCAAAAGGCGAAGGCATGGCGATTGCCAAAGCCTGGGCAGCAGCAACCGGCGGCGACCGTGCGGGCGTGCTGGAGTCCTCCTTCGTGGCCGAAGTGAAATCTGACCTGATGGGCGAGCAGACAATTCTGTGCGGTATGTTGCAGGCTGGCTCACTGCTGTGCTTCGACAAGCTGGTGGCAGAAGGGCACGATGCAGCCTACACCGAAAAACTGATTCAGTTCGGCTGGGAAACTATTACCGAATCGCTGAAGTTTGGCGGCATCACTCTGATGATGGATCGTCTCTCTAACCCGGCGAAAATCCGTGCTTATGCGCTGTCTGAGCAGCTGAAAACCATTATGGCACCGCTGTTCCAGAAGCACATGGATGACATCATCTCGGGCGAATTCTCCTCTGGTATGATGGCTGACTGGGCGAACGACGACAAAAACCTGCTGACCTGGCGTGAAGAGACCGGTGCAACCGCATTCGAGAACGCGCCACAGTTCGAAGGCAAAATCGAAGAGCAGGAGTACTACGACAAAGGCGTCGTGATGGTAGCGATGGTGAAAGCGGGCGTTGAGCTGGCGTTTGAAACCATGGTTGATGCGGGCATTATTGAAGAGTCAGCGTACTACGAATCTCTGCATGAGCTGCCGCTGATTGCGAACACCATTGCACGTAAGCGTCTGTATGAGATGAACGTGGTGATCTCCGATACCGCTGAATACGGTAACTACCTGTTCTCCTTCGCCGCAGTTCCGCTGCTGGAAGAGTTTATGACCACGCTGCAGCCGGGCGATCTGGGCAAAGCGATTGAAGGTACGCAGGTGGATAACGCGCAGCTGCGCGACGTGAACGAAGCGATTCGCCAGCATCCAATCGAAGCGGTTGGCCGTAAACTGCGTGGCTACATGACCGACATGAAGCGTATCGCTGTAGCGGGCTAAGCCCCGAAAGACACGATTTTCAGCCCACAAAAAACCCCGGTTTGCCGGGGTTTTTTTATGTCCGCATGCAGAAGCGTCTC
Source organism: Pantoea wallisii (assembly GCF_002095485.1). Taxonomy (GTDB): domain Bacteria; phylum Pseudomonadota; class Gammaproteobacteria; order Enterobacterales; family Enterobacteriaceae; genus Pantoea; species Pantoea wallisii. The sequence continues at coordinate 8,292 of NZ_MLFS01000010.1, forward strand.
GCCATACACGCAATAAAAACCCGGCCAGCGCCGGGTTTCCCACTCAATCACTCTGCATCACACCGCTTCATACAGCGTTTGATGGCGCGTCTCTTTACAGGCAATCAGCGCGATCAGCGTCAGCACGGCCATTGACGCCAGATAGAAGCCAACCGCCTGCAAGCCGTAATTCGCGTTCAGCCAGGTCGCGATATAGGGCGCAACCGACGCACCCAAAATTGACGACAGGTTATAGGAGAACGAGGCGCCGGTATAACGCACTTCAGTCGGGAACAACTCTGGCAGCAGCGCGCCCATCGGGCCAAACGTCAGGCCCATGATGCTGAGGCCCAGCAGCAGGAAGCCCATCACCAGGATCTGCGAACCCGATCCGAGCAATACCGGGAACATCAGCGCAAAAGCGATAATCATCAGCGTAATCGTGATCATGGTTTTGCGACGGCCAAAGCGGTCCGCCAGCAGGCCGGCAATCGGCACCATCACACCAAAACCGATGACCGCCACCATCAGCATCCACAGGAAGCTGTTACGTGAATAACCCAGACCGACCGGCGCTGGCGCGGTGCCATAGCTCATTGAGTAGACGGTCATGATGTAGAACAGCGTATAGGTAGCCAGCATGATAAAGGTGCCAAGGATGGTCGCGGTCAGGTGCTTGCTCAGTAGCGTACCGATCGGCATCCGTACCTGTTTGTTCTCTTTCTGTACCTTCGCAAATACCGGGCTCTCGTGCAGCGACACGCGCACATACAGGCCGATCAGCACCAGAACGGCAGAGAGCACAAACGGAACGCGCCAGCCCCACTCCATAAACTGCTCATCGGTCAGCAGCCAGGAGAGCAGCAGGAAAGTGCCGTTGGCAAAGAAGAAGCCGATCGGCGCGCCCAGCTGCGGGAACGATCCGTACAGCGCGCGCTTCTTCGCGGGGGCGTTCTCGGTTGCCAGCAATGCTGCGCCGCCCCATTCACCGCCCAGCCCCAGCCCCTGACCAAAACGCGCCAGCGCCAGCAGCAGCGGTGCGGCCACGCCAATGGTTTCATAGCCTGGCAGCAGGCCGATCAGTACCGTTGAGACGCCCATCGTCAGCAGCGAGGCAACCAGCGTGGCTTTACGACCCACGCGATCGCCAAAGTGGCCAAACAGCGCAGAACCAATAGGGCGCGCAACGAAAGCGATCGCGAAGGTCGCCAGCGACTGAAGCGTTGCGACCGTGGCATCACCCTGCGGGAAGAAGATGTGCGGGAAAACAATCACCGCCGCCGTCGCGTAGATATAGAAATCGAAAAATTCGATAGCGGTGCCGACCAGCGAGGCGACAACCACTTTGCCACGTGAGTTAACCGGCGTATCGGCCTGTTGTTGATCAGATGATGTTGAGATAGAGGCTTGCATAATTGTTTCTTAATTGTAAATGTAAACAAAGAATCTTACGCACCTGTTTTGCGGCATTCAATGGCGAAAAACCGCGTGAAAACAGGCTTTTTCGGGGAAAAAGAGGATAATTTCTGAGTTAGGTTAATCGGCGGCGGATGGGCGCGGGAAGTGAGCGTTTTCTGGCGGGATTCTCTGCAAAAGGGCCAAATAAAAGTGACCCTTTAGCGTTTCCTGCTGGTTATTGCACGATTAATAACCAGCAGGGGATATTTTCAACTACGGCAATGCACGTAACCTGATTGTCGCCTCATGCGGAGTGACGCGGCTGCGATATCTCCGGATCGTCTTTGTATTTTGCGGTGGCGATCCACGCCGCGCAAAACAGCGTCAGGCGCGCAAAGAAGTAGAAGAAGGCCATTAACCCCAGCACGGAACCAAAGGCCGCCCCGGAAGGCGAGGTCGCCAGTTTCGGCAGCGTCAGCGTCATGACAAACTTAATTACCTCAAACCCAATGGCCGCCAGCAGCGTGCCGCGCAGCAGCGCCTTTTTACGTGGTTTGTGGCGCGGTAAGATCCAGAATATCCACAGGAACAGCAGATAGTTGGCAAAGATAGAGATGGAGAGTGCAATGATGGTCATCGCCGGACGCAGCCACTCAATATCCTGCAGCCCCAGCGCAGTGACGATGGCCTCCTGCGCCGAACCGGCAATCGATGTCAGCGACAGGGTGATCACCAGCGCCAGCATCAGGCCGAGCAGCGACAACAGATCGCGGGCATATTTCTTCCAGAACTTCTCTTTATCGTCCGGCTTGCGCTCCCAGACATCGCGCGACTGGGCCCGTACCGCTTCACGCAGGTTGCCCATCCAGTTAATCCCGGAGTAAAGCGCCAGCAGTAAACCGGTCAGGCCGACGGTAGCGCGCTGCTGAATGGCTGTGTTCACCGTGTTCTTTAACGTGGTGGCCAGCGTCGGATCGCTAATGCTGTTAACGATCTTATTGATCAAGCCAGTAAGCAGATCCTGATTTGACGCCAGCACAAAACCTACTGCGGCAAATGACACCATCAGAATCGGTATCAGCGAGAGAAATGAAAAATAGGTAATTGCTGCGCCAAACTGGCTACCGAGACGATCGTTAAAGCGCTCCAGCGCGCGCATAAAGTGCGCAACGGCCGGAATGGCCTGAAACCAGGCAGCAAAGCGCGACACGTTCTGAATTGAGCCGTCCACGGTTTTATTGCCGGTTTTAATATCGATCAGCGGCTTGGTCTCTGCCGCACGCTCTTCTGCATGTTTGTCCGTCATAGACGATAACCATCCTGTTCACTGCGAAAATGAAATTATATACCCTAAATTGCGGGTGAGGCAGGAGAGCGACAATCGGCCGCCTGGCAAAGCCACTCTTTGGAATAATGCGCGCACTATTTGGACAGGGCGGAGAAGCGCTCAGGTTACATACTCCTGCAGCACATGGCTCAGCCACTCCATAAATACGCGTACGCGGCGCGCCACGTTGCGGCGATGCGGATAGAGCAGCGAAATCGGCATGGGTTTCGCCGGGAAGTGGTGCAGCACCTCCACCAGCTGTCCGGACTCCAGCAACGGCTGTACGCCAATGGCCGGCACCTGAATGATGCCCAGCCCGGCAATGCAGGCCGCGCGATAGGTCTCCGTGCTGTTTACCGTGACGACGCCGCCGGTTTGGACATAGTGGCTCTGCTTACCGTCAAAATATTCAAATCCCGACGAAGGCTGACCGAGCTGTTGGGTGTAGTGGACCATGGCGTGCTGCGACAGATCTTCCAGCCGTACCGGCATCCCGAAGCGGGAGAGGTAACCCGGACTGGCGCAGTTGATTAATGCATGTGAGCCGATTTTGCGCGCAATCAGCCCGGAATCTTTCAGCTCACCGACGCGGATAACGCAGTCAAAGCCTTCCCGAATTACATCAACCTGACGGTCGCTGCTGCTGAGCTCAATCTCGATACCGGGATAGTGCTGCAAGAACTCCGGTAAACGCGGCAGGATAAAGCCTGTCGCCATGGCCACCGACATATCAACGCGCAGCTTGCCGCTCAGGGTAGTGGGATCGTGCTGGAAGAGGCTGTCCATATCATCCAGCATTGAGAGCAGATCGAGACAGCGGTCGTAATAAACTAACCCATCCTGCGTCAGATGTACGCGTCGGGTAGTACGGTGTAACAGACGCGTTCCCATCTGATTCTCCAGCGCCTGCAGCTGCCGCGACACGCTGCCTTTTGGCAGGCCAAGGCTCTCAGCCGCCCGGGTAAAGCTGCCCATCTCTGCCACCCGCACAAAAACCTGCATTGCGTGAATTTTATCCATGTTGTTCACCGATTGTTGTTGTTAGTGAAACAGTGCTGCGTATTTCCCTGCGTTTATAGATCAATTATTCGCGAATATCCTTAATGCGTGTTCAATTTTCCAACCGGAGCGAAGCATGTCTCACAAAATTGCATTGATTACTGGCGGTAACCGCGGTCTGGGCAAGAATGGTGCGCTGAAACTGGCGGCAAAAGGTATCGATATTCTGTTTACGTATCGCGGCCACGCGGAGGAAGCGCAGGCAGTCGTGAAGGAGATTGAAGCGCTGGGCGCGCATGCCGTGGCGCTGCAGCTGGATGTTAGTGACAGCTCGCAGTTCGACGCCTTTGTTGCGCAGGTGAAAGAGACGCTGCAAACCACCTGGCAACGCGACAGCTTTGATTATTTAGTGAACAACGCTGGCCACGGGCACTACAAGCTGTTTGCAGAAACCACCGAGGATGAGTTTGACGCGCTGGTAAATGTCCATCTGAAAGGTCCGTTCTTCCTGACGCAGAAGCTGCTGCCGCTGATTATTGATGGCGGACGTATCCTGAATATCTCCAGCGGCCTGACGCGCATGACGCTGCCGGGTTCAGGGACATACGCCGCTGTCAAAGGCGCGATGGAAGTGCTCACGCGCTATCAGGCCAAAGAGTTGGGTGAGCGCCGCATTCGCGTCAACATCCTGGCACCAGGTGCGATCGAGACCGATTTTGGTGGCGGCCGCGTGCGGGATACGCAGGATCTTAACAACCATATCGCTTCCGTGACCGCGCTGGGCCGCGTTGGCCTGCCGGATGATATCGGCGATGCGATTAGCGCCATTCTCAGTGAAGAGACCGGCTGGATCACCGCGCAGCGCATTGAGGCTTCCGGCGGCCAGGCGTTATAAACCGGTGTGATTTTGCCAGGTGCGCATCAATGCGCACCCTACATACCCAAAACGACGCTATTCATGTAGGGTCAGCATTCATGCTGACCTGGTAAAAAAGCATGCTGCCTTTTTATATTGCTATCGTTCCGTCAATCACTGTCACCGTCTGCCCGCCGATCCAGATCGCCTCATCAGCAAACGTCACCTCAATACGGCCGGCGCGCTGAATGGCGCTCCCCTGACGCGCACGGTAATCGCGCGTCTGGCCTTGCGCCGCCAGATAGCGTGCCAGACAAGCATTTGCGCTCCCGGTAACCGGATCCTCCGTCAGACTGCCGCCCTCTACCAGCAAGGCGCGAACCTCATACTGCTCACTCTCTCCTTGCGGCAGCGCACCAAACAGCGCCGCGCCGTTCACATCTGCATGCTGCAGTAAGCGCTGCAGATCTGCCGCGCTGGCCGCGACATCCAGTACCGCCTGCGCACTGCGCATCGGAATCATCAGCCAGCGGATCCCCATATCTACAATGGCTGGGGTCTGACTCAGGTCAAACGCTTCACTGTTAAACGCGCTACTCATCAGCGCATCACTGAACGGCGTCAGCGTTGCCGCTGGCGCAGCAAAGGCCAGCGCGCCGTCATCGCTGATGCTGACTTCGACCAAACCGATACCGCACTCCTGCACGATTTTACCGGGCGTTTTTAGCGGCCAGCCCGCTTCCAGCAGCGCGTGCGCGGTACCCAGCGTGGGGTGGCCGGCAAAGGGCAACTCACCTTCCACGGTAAAAATACGTACGCGGTAGTCCGCTGCGGCATCCTGCGGCGGCAAGACAAACGTGGTTTCGGAGAGGTTAGTCCAGCGTGCAATTGCTGCCAGCTGCGCATCGTCATACCCGCGCGCGTCCATGATCACCGCCAGCGGATTGCCTTTGAACGGTATTGAGGTAAAGACATCCACTTGTTTAAACGCGACCTTCATTGCCACTCCTTTCTCATTAAGGTTGTCTGAAACCCGGATTTACATCCTGCTGATTGCGTATCACATCGAACAGGGCTATGAATAGATTAAGAATTCTGGAAGCGGAGTCCGCCATGTTAAAAGTGTTAGGTCGTAACTCTTCAATCAACGTGCGTAAAGTACTGTGGCTGTGCGCTGAGCTGGATATCGCTTATGAACACGAACCCTGGGGCGAAGATCCACAATCGCTGCATTCAGCACAGTTTATGGCGCTCAATCCCAACGCCATGGTGCCGGTGATCATTGAAGATGATCTGGTCCTGTGGGAATCCAATGCTATCCTGCGCTATCTGGCCAACAGCAATGGCGGCGAGTGGCTTTACTCCGATAACCCTCGCGCACGCGCGCCGGTTGATCAGTGGATGGACTGGCAAGCCACAGAACTTAACACCTCATGGCGCTACGCGTTTATGTCGCTGGTGCGAAACTCGCCAGCCCATCAGGACCCGCGCCTGCTGGCCGCTGCCGTAAAGGGCTGGACGCACACCATGGGCATTCTCAATCAACAGCTGGAGAAAACCGGCCGCTATGTCGCCGGACGCAATTTCACGCTGGCGGATATTCCGGTGGGCCTGGCGGTGAATCGCTGGTTTGAAACCCCGCTCGACCATCCCGATCTGCCGGCGGTGCGCAACTATTATGAGCGCCTGACCGAGCGTGAGGGTTACACCACCTGGGGCCGCAACGGCAAACCCTGATCCTGTCCTGGTGCGATGCCGGTGATTTCGCAGGCCAGCGCACCGGTGCGCTTCAGCGCCCAGGTATAACGCTCGTCAAACGGATAGCAGCAGGAGAGGCGTAGCGCATGTTTATAGCGTTCGCTAAGCGAGTAAAGCGCGCCTGGCGTGACGCAAATCTGCTCCTGCAGTAACCGGTGAAACATCTCTACGGTATCCACGTTTCCCGGCAGCTCTACCCAAAACACAAAACCGCCGCGCGGCAGCGTGGCGCGGGTTCCCTGCGGGAAGTGGCGTGCAATAATGCCACGCGCCGCATCAAGATTGGCGGCATAGCGGCGCCGCAGCGAGCGCAGATGGTGATCGTAACCGCCGTTAGCGAGAAACTCCGCCAGCGTTTCACTCAGCAGCTTTGATTCCGTCATGGAGGAGACCGCTTTCAGCCGGGCAATCGCCGCGTGAAAACGCCCGGCGGCAGTCCAGCCAATGCGGAAATCCGGTGCGACGGTTTTCGTAAAGCTGGTGCAGTAAATGATCCAGCCATCCTCATCAAAGGCTTTTGCCGGCGGTGAGAGGGGCCAGTCGAACTGCAACTCGTCATACAGGCCATCTTCAATGAGCGGACAGTGGTAAGTATTCACTAACTTTGCCAGCCGTTTTTTGTTTGCCAGCGGCATGACATACCCCAACGGGTTCTGTGCGCCCGGCATGGCGATCAGCGTCTGGATGCGCTGCTCCTGCAGCAGCATCTCCAGCGCGTCCAGCGACAGGCCATTTTGTGGATCGGTGGGAATCTCCAGCGCTTTCAGCCCCAGCGACGCCAGTAGCGGAAACAGGAAGAAGTAAGTCGGGGACTCCAGCCCTACGCAGTCGCCCGGTTTGGTCACGGCGCGCAGGGCCAGCTGCAGCGCCTCCATACAGCCGTGGGTGAGGGTGATATCCTGCACGGCGAGATTCAGCCCGGTATGCAGACTGCGGCGCGCAATCTCCTCCCGTAAGCGCTCACTACCCGGCGGAAGCGCGTAACGTCCAATGATGTCGTTATCACGCCGGATAATCGAGGCCGTAATACGGCCTAATTTTGCCGCCGGGAAAAGCTCACTGTCCTGCGGGCAGGCCAGCGAAATGTTAGTATAATCAGGATGGTTCTGCGCGGCAAAAACCTGCTCAATCAGCGCGAGCTTCTGCGTGCTGGGATCGTTAACCTTTGCCGTTAACGGTTTTAACGGCGGCTTAATCGCGGGCAACACGCCACGCACGTAATAGCCCGATTGCGGCCGGGCTTCAATCAAACCGCGATCTTCAAGAATTTGCCAGGCATTGAGCACGGTATTGATGCTCACCTGATGCGCCTGGGCAACGCGGCGAATGGCCGGCAGCCGTTTACCCGGCTTTAGCGTGCCTGATGGATGGATTCGGCAAAGCTATCGGCCAGTTGCTGGTAGAGCGTCTGACCGGATGAAGCAGCAAGGGACACAAAAGCCTCCATGCACCATGGGTACAATTGAATGATCAGTAAACTGTATCCATTACAATAGTCATTTTGTGTCTCTGTTTCCATTACGCTGCGCGCATTAGCATGATGAGCACTACTGGTTCATCAAGGAAACGCCCCATGCTCGATCCCTCTTTCTTTAGCTATGTCACGGTTATGTCGATCACGCCCGGCCCCAATAATCTGCTGCTGGCGACGTCAGGGGTCAACTTCGGCTTCAGGCGTACCCTGCCGATGCTATTTGGAATACTGCTGGGATGCGCGCTACAGATGCTGCTGGCGAGCGTGGCGCTGGAGATGCTGCTGCACTGGATGGCCTCAATACGCCTGCCGCTGACGGCGATAGGGTGCAGTTACCTTTTATGGCTATCGTGGAAGATCTTTCGTGCCGGAGCTCCTCAAACGCGCGAGCGCCCACGGCCGATGACGCTGATGGGCGGTATCTGCTTCCAGGCCGTGAACCCCAAAGCCTGGCTGATGGTCACCAATGTCGCGCTGATGTACGCCAACAGTAATGGGGTGCTCACGGTGATACTCGGATTTGCCGCGCTTAATCTGCCGTGCATTCTGATTTGGGCCGCGCTGGGTGACCAGCTACGCAGTCACCTGCAGGTGGCGTGGAAACGTCAGGCGTTTAATAGCGTGATGGCGCTGTCGCTGGTGGCGACAACGGGATGGATGCTGTATGACGCGGTGCAGTTAAGTTAAGGTCAGCAGGATGCCATGTGTGCCAACCCGGTTTGCCATGAAGCAAACCGGGCTGCTATTTACTTGCCTACACTGTGCCGTTCGCGCGCTTCGTCGTTGGCGGCCAGCGGTGTAACAACCGGCGCGTAATCGAGTTGCAACACGCGGCTGGTTTCGGCCAGCACTTTCTCGGTCAACGCCACATCGCCGTTCAGCTTACGGCCCCATGATGGGATCACGTTACGGATTTTGGTCTGCCACTCCGGTGAGCGCATCTGCTCAGGGAAAGCTTTCGCCATCAGCTCCAGCATAATTGGTGCAGCGGTTGAGGCGCCGGGAGAGGCACCCAGCAACGCGGAGATCGAGCCGTCAGCAGACGTGACCACCTCCGTGCCCAGACGCAGCACGCCGCCCTCTTTCTCATCATTTTTGATGATCTGAACACGCTGACCAGCCGTGACTAAGCGCCAGTCCTCCTGCTTCGCCTGCGGTACATAGGCGCGCAGCGCTTCCATACGATCGGCATCGCTTTGCAGTACCTGATCAACCAGATATTTCACCAGGTCAAAACTCTTCAGACCCACCTGCATCATAGGCAGCAGGTTGCTGGTGTTCATGGCACCAAACATATCCAGCAGCGAACCCTGCTTCAGGAATTTGGTTGAGAAGGTCGCAAAGGGACCGAACAGGAGCACCTGCTTACCATCCAGCACGCGCGTATCCACATGCGGTACCGACATGGGCGGGGCACCGACGCTGGCTTTGCCATACACCTTCGCCATATGCTGCGCGACCACGTCCGGGTTCTCGGTAACCAGGAAAGAGCCCCCCACCGGGAAGCCGGCGTAACCTTTCACTTCCGGAATGCCGGTTTTCTGCAGCAGCGGGAGCGCTGCACCGCCGGCACCAATAAATAGCTGACGCGCGATAAGCTGGCGATGCTCACCGCTGGCCAGGTTGTGCAGGCTTACCTGCCAGCGGCCATCGCGCAGGCGCTTGATATCCCGGACTTCCTGGCGCAGGCGCAGACGGAAATGCGCTTTCTTCTCCAGCGCGGCAATCAGCTGGCGCGTCACTTCACCGAAGTTAACGTCGGTGCCCATTTCGGTCCAGGTAGCCGCAACCTTCTGTTTCGCATCGCGTCCGTTCATCACCAGTGGAATCCACTGACTGATTTGATCGCGATCTTCAGAGTAGTTCATGCCGCGGAACAGGGTGCTTTTTTGCAGCGCCTGAAAGCGTTTGCGCAGGAACTCAACGTTTTCATCGCCCCAGACGAAGCTCATGTGCGGCGTACTGTGGATAAAGCTTTTGGGATTACGCAGATTGCCCTTCTGGACATGATACGCCCAGAACTGGCGGGAGATCTGGAACGACTCATTGATCGTCACGGCTTTGGCAATATCAATGCTGCCATCCGCCTTTTGCGGCGTATAGTTCAGCTCTGCCAGCGCGGCGTGTCCGGTGCCGGCATTGTTCCAGCCGTTAGACGATTCGACCGCCACGTCATCAAGGCGCTCTACCATCTCAATTAACCAGTCCGGCTCCAGATCCTGCAGCCACGTGCCCAAGGTCGCGCTCATCACACCCGCGCCGATCAGCAGCACATCAACGTCTTTTCGTTCCTGAGGTTTGCGCTTTCCTTGCCAGCGGCGGCCAGCGCCAGATTTACCGCAGTATTGCTCATGAGGCGACATCTCCTCTCTCTGTTGCCCTGAAGCTCAACAGGTTCGCAGGCGAAATAGCCACGCTTCTTGCGAGCGCGTTGCGCTATCTCTCAAAGGTTAAGACTCAGGTTAAGCCATGGGGCGATAACGGTTAACTACACGTTATGCATATGCATCTGAATATAACATTCTCGTATCGGAATTAAACGTTTGTTTATTTTTTAAATGCAGAAATGATTCAGCATAAGAATTAATCAGCCAGAACCTGGCGTCATAAGGGATTTTTATCCCGTAATCAGTCGCTTATGTTAACGCAGTTGTTATGGCGTTGTAGGAGGAGAAGAAACAGGCAGTGAGCAGGATCACAATGTAATTCATTGAAATTAAAGGCTGTGATAGAAATTGCTTTTTAATGCGGATTTTCTGTTGCGCAATGTGTCGCCCACTTGTGTAAGAAAAATGTTACGTTTTTGTGATTCTGATTTTGGGCGCGGTGAACACGCTCTGTACAGAGGAGAGTGAGCGACTGAGACCTTAGCGCGGTTGAGACCAGCGGCGCCAGGCGAAGCGAATGATGAAAAACTCAATCGTGCCCAGCAGTAAAAACCACAGGCAAAAAACGATGGTATAGAGCTGGCTGAGATCCTGCAGATGCAGACTCTCCTGCAGCTGTTTTGCCAGCGCAAGACCAAATGAGGGGGCAGGCAGCAGCAGCGCGGAAAAAAAGCCCAGCAGCAGAATACCGCCTGGGATGATCAGCGTTTCGAACGGGTTTTTCATTGCACATTTCCAAATCTGTTAGCGCAGGCATTAGCGCATAAAACCGCGGCACGACGCAATCCCCATGCCCCGCAGTCGCCAGAAATTTCTTCTATTCCATCTACTTAGCGCCATAATTAGCGCAAGTTAAGAGTTATAGCCTTTGCTATACTTAAACCCATGATTTTGTTGTCTTTTTATTCGTGTTTTTGCGTGTTAGACTGCGCGCACTTTTTCATTACTGAACAACAAATGCGGACAAAGTGCAGGCTTAATCGTCTTTTCCGCCATGTTAGTTGAAAACCCATGACATTTATCGCAACCCTGATTCTGGCTTTAGGCATGTCGATGGACGCCTTCGCTGCCGCACTTGGCAAAGGCGCGTCGCTGCATCGCCCGGGATTCAAAGAAGCCTTGCGTACGGGTTTGATCTTCGGCGTGATCGAAATGCTGACGCCTCTGCTTGGCTGGGCAATCGGACTGGCTGCCAGTCACTACATTATGGCGTGGGATCACTGGGTCGCCTTTAGCCTGTTGAGCGTACTGGGCGGCCGTATGATTATGGAAGGGTTCCGCCAGACGGCAGATGAACCCTGCGAAGCGCCACAGCGCCATGGCTTTATGGTGCTGGCCCTCACCGCCGTGGCAACCAGCTTGATGCGCTGGCTGTCGGCGTGGGGCTGGCCTTCCTGCAGGTGAATATTGTTTTAACCGCGCTGACTATCGGTGCGGCCACAACCGTCATGGCCACCACGGGTGTGCTGGTCGGGCGCTTTATTGGTCCGGTACTGGGGAAATGGGCCGAAGTGCTGGGCGGCGTGGTACTGATTAGCATCGGCTGCACCATTTTGCTGGAGCATTTAGGGCTGTTTCGTTAACGTCTGATTCGCTCCAGGATACCCGAAACAGCTCAATTTTGTGATCTGGTTCAAAAATATTTGCGTGAAAAACACGCGGAAGTTATACTTTTCGCGTATTTCTTCAACAATTTTTGAATCAGGTGCACCATGAAACGTTTTTTCCGCTACGTGTTTCGTTCTTATGTAGAGACGTTTAAACACGTACCGCCGGGCGCATTACACTAAGCGCTCTGCAAGTAACCCTCGATAATCGCGGTCAGGGATCGACCTGTGGTTATCACCCTCTGCTTTGCCCCTGCCTGACCTCTCCCGATACCAAAACTCACAAACATTAATTACTTTACCCTCAGGTGGTACCGCTTTTCCGTCGGGCTTTTGGTAACCTGCGCGCAAATTTTTTATAACAATTGAGGCAAGCCATGCAGCTCTGCAGTTTTTCTCTTTCTGACCAGGCAACCAAACGTTACGGCATTGTGCAATCAACGGGCGTGATCGATCTCACTTCACGTCTGGGCGCAGAGTGCCCGGATCTTAAAACGCTGTTGCAGCGCGGTGGCATAAGTGATTTGCGCGCGTTTGATGACCAACCGGTAGATCATCCATTCAGCGCAATTCGCTTCCTGCCGGTCATTGAAAACCCGGGCAAGGTATTTTGCGTTGGTATGAATTACGCTGATAAACGTCAGGAGTTTGCTGCCACGCTCGACGCGCCAACTCTGTTTGTGCGCTTTGCTGATTCGCTGGCGGCCCATGAACAACCGCTGCTCAAGCCGGCCACGACCTCAGAGTTCGACTATGAAGGCGAGCTGGCCGTTATCATCGGCAGTGCGGCTTATCAGGTAAAAGCGCAGGATGCTCTGCAGCATGTGGCGGGCTACAGCTGCTTTATGGATGCCACCGTACGCGATATGCAGTTTACCTGGTTTACCGCCGGGAAGAACTGGCAGCAGACCGGCGGTTTCGGGCCATGGATGACTACGGCAGATGAGATCCCCAATCCGCAGCAGCTGAGCATCAAAACCTGGCTAAACCAGCGTGAAGTTCAGAACGATACCACTGCCAGCATGGTGCATCCGGTGGCAAAGATCATTGAATACATCTCTGCTTTCAGCCCGCTGTCACCGGGTGATGTGATCATCACGGGTTCACCTGGCGGCGTTGGCAAGAAACGCACGCCTCCGCTGTTTATGTTCCCGGGTGATGAGATCGAAGTCGAAATTGAGAAAATTGGCCGACTGCGCCACCGGATTGCCTGAAAGCATTCTGGCAAGCGGGGCGGGTGTGCAGTAATGCGCACCCGATTTAATAAATAAACCCATGCGAACTGTCCCGAAATATATTTAATTTCCTCATAAGGCGTTAGGGAAATAAATATCGCTTGTTATAATATTTTACTGCATCTGTATAAAAACGGATTTTTTGTGACCGTCATTAAAGTCCCTGCTTCTGTCGCATTTAAAAATAAACTTCACGGCGTATTATATTTTCCTGCCGCATCCGGGCAGGAAAATAAGGGACGATAATGAAAAAGAGTCATGAAGGGATCATTGATGATCTCATTAACTACGTGGGTGGTCGGGAAAATATCGCGTCGCTAACGCACTGCATTACGCGCCTGCGTTTTGTGCTGCAGGATATGGCGCGTGCAGATGTCGAGGCGATACGCGCGCTGCCGGCCGTGAAGGGTTGCTTCAGTGCCGCCGGGCAGTTTCAGGTTATTATCGGCACCGACGTGGATATTTATTACAAAGCGTTAGTCGAAAAGCTAAATATTAGCGAATCATCACGCGAACAGATTAAATCGGCCGCGCGCAGTCAAATGAAATGGCACGAGTCGCTATTATCGCACTTCTCGGAGATATTTTTCCCGTTACTGCCTGCGTTAATTAGCGGCGGATTGATTCTCGGCTTTCGTAACGTGCTGGGCGATATTATGGTTGCCGATAATAAGACGCTGGTGCAGCTCTATCCTGGCGTAAAAGGGCTGTATGATTTCCTCTGGTTAATCGGTGAAGCCATCTTTTTCTATTTACCGGTGGGCATCTGCTGGTCGGTGGTGCGTAAATTGGGCGGCACGCCGGTGCTGGGGATTGTGCTGGGCATTACCCTGGTTTCACCGCAGCTGATGAACGCTTACCTGCTGGGCAGCCAGCTGCCGGAAGTGTGGCATTTTGGCTGGTTCAGCATTGAGCGGGTCGGGTATCAGGCGCAGGTAATCCCCGCGCTGCTGGCGGGTCTGGCACTGGCGAAAATAGAGCTGGAGATAAAGCGCCTGGTGCCGGCCTGGCTGACGCTGGTTGTTGTGCCGGTCAGCGCGCTGCTGCTATCGGTATTTCTTGCCCACAGCATCATAGGGCCGTTTGGCCGACTGCTGGGCGACGGCATCGCGTTTGCCGTGCGCCACTTGATGACCGGCAGCTTTGCCCCGATTGGCGCGGCACTGTTTGGTTTTCTGTATGCGCCTATGGTGATCACGGGTGTACATCAAACCACGCTGGCAGTGGATTTACAGATGATTCAGAGTATGGGCGGCACGCCGGTATGGCCGCTGATCGCGCTGTCCAACATTGCGCAAGGCGCAGCGGTTGTGGGGATCATTATCGCCAGTAAGAGCCGTGCTGAACGTGACCTCACGGTACCGGCCGCGATCTCCGCATGGCTGGGAGTGACCGAACCGGCGATGTACGGCGTTAACCTCAAATATCGCTATCCGATGCTGTGCGCCATGATAGGTTCCGCCATGGCCGCGCTGCTCTGTGGCCTGAACGGTGTGATGGCGAACGGGATTGGCGTGGGCGGCTTGCCAGGGATTTTGTCAGTCCAGCCGCAGTTCTGGACCGTCTATGCCATGGCTATCCTGGTGGCGATTCTGGTACCGATGGGGCTCACGATTGTTATCACCCGGCGCAAAGCGGTGGTTGCACAGGTACAGCAGTCAGCGCTTGCCGATCCTCCACAGTCGTAAGGCGGTTGTACGGTACGGAGAGATCGTTACGGTTAAGGCTGCAAAGCCAAAATCCCGGCTTCTTATCTGGCGGCCCGCAGGTTTGATGGCTTTCGGGCCGCCACGACGAAACGGTGAAAAACCGCGCCTTACCGGCACTCTCCGGCTTCGGCCACGGCGATGTAATCGGTATAGAGCTGCGGAGATCCGGAGAAGGAGGCCAGCTGCTTCCACTCCTCATACATCTGTTTGGTGTCACGATGCGCGCGGGCAAAATCTGCCGCGCTGTCGGTTGCGATATCTGGCTGAGGATAAAACACATTCAGTGCCGCTTCGCTCTCAATCTCCATCATGACCACATATCCATCCAGCCGGTTGCCGCTATGGCCCTTTAACAGATGAAACTTCCAGCCGGGGTAGTCCACGATGCGCCCGGCATTCTCCGCAATAAACCGCTCAAACGTCTGCGGCTGGACGCCCGGCTTCAGGGCCAGATAATGGGTGCCAAGGATACGCGCAGTACCGTTGCGGGCGTCAAAACGCGGGCCCGGCACAACGGTGCTCAGCGTATTCTCTGCCAGCAGGGTGAAATGGGTAAACAGGGTAGGACGATGTGCAAAGGTGGCCAGCTGGCGCCACCCGGCCAGTAAGGCATCGGCCTCCGGGTGCTGCTGCCAGAAACGGGTGGCTTCAGCGGTCAGCTCGCCATCATCCTGCATAAAGCGCGCGCGCTGTGCCGCGTCTTTCATCTCAAACAGCATCAGGTATTGATCAACACGCTCACCGCGCAGCCCGCGGAACAGCGTCCAGCGCCAGCCAGGATAACAGGGTAAATTCACGCCCTTTTCCCGCACGAACGCTTCAAATTGCTGATGCGTAACACCAGCTTCGGTATCAATGGCGATATAGAAAAAACTGTAGACGGATGATGACATAGCGAACTCCAGGCACGCCGCAGCGTGCCGGTAAAAGATGAAGGGATTAACCGAACTGCGTATTGATAATGGCTTCGACCAGTACGCGGCCGGCGGGCGTCAGCGTCACGCTTCGGCCATCGCTGATGAGCAAACCGCGCTGCTGCAGATCGCGCAACGCGCGAGCAATCACCGGCTGAGCAAACAGCTGACGCCAAATTTCTGCTGAAACAGCGCATCATCAAGCGGGATCAGCGTTGAGAGCGCCATCTTGCAGCCGTTAATCGCCTGCTGGTCTGGCGACATACCGCGCACCGATGCCACAGGCAGTTGACCGCTATCCAGCGCCCGCTGATAGTCAGCGTAATCGGTCAGGTTGATCAGCTCCGCGCCCGCGCACTTTGAACTGCCGCCAAGACCTATCGCCACCTCCGGCGCCTGCTGATCCAGATCGGTAATGATCGCTTTCCACTTCTCGGGCTGCGCTGTGCGATGGTGGAAATACATGGTCGGATGTTCAAGGTAGTCGCCATCCAGCCACTGCTCCGCCAGGGCGCGCATCTGGTACTGCTGGCCAAGGCTGGGCATGGTCGCCTCTTTACGCTGCCAGGTATTTTCACCCTCTGCCGACACGCCGGTGCGGCTCTCGGCAAACGGCTTCATGTGCAGCTTGGTAAAGACCAGATGCGACAGATCCAGCGCGCGCGCCTGCTGTAAATCATCCCGCACGTCATCCACCGTTTGCCCCTGCAGGCCATACATCAGATCAACACTGACCAGTGCAAATCCCAGCTCGCGCGCATCGCGGATAACCTGGTAGCAGGCTTCGGCACTGTGCATCCGGCCGCAGCCCTTAATCAGGCGATCGGAAAACGACTGCGCACCAAACGAAAGCTTACTGAAGCCAAGTTCACGCAGCTGCGCCAGGAATGCGCGCGTCAGCGTGCCCGGTTCGCCCTCGAAACGCAGCGTGGCATCGCGAAAATTGAAGTGGTTACGGTAAAAGGTCATCAGCCGTTGCAGCTCTTCGGGTGGCAGCAGCGACGGCGTGCCGCCGAACAGATTAAATTCCCCGACCGGCACTTCACCCAGCGCGGGTATCTGCGCCAGCCACAGTTTGGCTTCATGAATATTGCGGTCAACGATGTCGCGGAACAGCGCCGGCGCCCGCGCTGAGGCCGGATTAACGATCACCGTGGAAACTGGCAAAAGTGACATTTGTAGCGGCAGGTTGGAATATAGGCCCACAGATGGATATGCGGGGCGCGCTGCAGGCTGTGCTGCATTGCGCGAAAGAAATCTGGCAGCGGAAAGTCATCAATGTCACCAGGAAACACATGGCAGCCGAAAGGATCGCGTACCACGTACTCAAGCAGATCGGCGTTTTCCGGGCGGCTTAGCACCTCACAGATCGCCGGTCGCGGGTAGTTGCGGTCAATATCCTGCAGGGATTGCAGCCAGGCAGCGCGCATCAGAACACCCCGCCGTTTGCAAAATAGTTATGGGCTTCACCGGATTCGCGATCCTCACAGTAGTACCAGACGAAACGGCTGAAATCCTCTTCCGCGACACGGGCGAAGCAGGCGGGCAACGGCGGAGGTGCTCCAATGTCTTCTCCCACTGCACGACGCAGCGCGGCAAACAGCGCATGATGAAACTCAAAGTAGAGGCGGAAAGCCGGGGTTTTGTAGCTGTGAATCGGCAGAAAATCGGTGACGCTCATCTCCTGCATTATGCAGTGAATGCGTGCATACATCTGCTCAGCCACCGCAGGCGTAAAGAAGTCGATTACGGCGGTATTGTCCCGCAGCAGCGAGGGATTAAGCAGCACTGGCAGCACCAGATTCTTCGGCACATAATCTTTAATCGAGTAGTCCCAGGCTTGCTGCGCCTGCTCCGGGGTAACGTCGGTAAACGGCGTCAGCGCGGCCAGCGCCGGGCGGACATCTTTCATGATGATGGTGCCGTTGTGCCCGTAAGCCACGCCTTCAATGACCTCATGCAGCAGGTTATCCACGCGACGACTATTAATCTGCACCCGCGAATGCGGCGCGTACACCGGTTTGCCACCGGCAGCAATCACCTTGATGCCAAAGTCCCAGTCATCGGACAGATGTTCAACAAACTCGCCGTTCTTCAGCTGGCAGAAGATCTCAATGCCGCCCACTTTGTCATACAGCTGCTTCTCCACGGCAAAACCTTTGCCATCGGGAAAGCCGCCAAACAGTGAAAACGAAGCGTGCCGGCAGCGCAGGGTCTTTTCGATTTCGCTATACAGACGCGGACGCTCATGGAAATCTGCGGTTTCGTAGTAGTAGTTGCAGGTACCGAGATCGCCCTGCTGTGCGATCATGGTGCTGACCAGTTCGTCAATCCACAGATCATCGACAGTGCAATCGGCATCGGCAGAGAGGATGTAGTGTTTGCGCGGATAGCCGCTGGCTTCATCGCGCGCCCCGGCGCGCTGCGAGGCGAAATCCATCCCTTTTTTGCGCGCCGATGAGACCCCCTGTACAGCTTCATGCAGCAGATGCACGCGCAGCTGAGGATGCTGTGCGGCAAATGCGGTGATTAACGCCACCGAGTTATCAGTGGAGTTGTTATCCACCATAATGACTTCAAGATTATCAAAACTGAACAATCCGCCGGGTGAACGCTGCTGTAATATTGAGGCCATTACCGCATTAATTCGCGCGGCTTCGTTATAAACGGGCAGCACAACTGAAATAAAACATGGGTTATCCATCGTCACTCCTTAACTACCTGTGAAATATCGTGTGGAAAATATGATCTGAAAGCAAAGATTTACCTTTATGATAATTGCGCAGGGCCATGGCTAAACGCCGCTCATCATCATGTAATAAGCGATCAACGCGCTGTATAAATTCGCTGTCTGGTAATCCATCCTGGCCGGCGGAAATATCCATCAGCTCGCCCTCAAATCCATGCTGGCCATAAACTTCGTGGTAATATTCATAACGCGTGGCGATATAGCTGCGCTGGTGGCTAATGGCCTCGCCAATCGGGTTGCCATAACTGTCGTAATCCCACGCGGTTAAAAAAGAGAGCAGATCGCAGGCGTGATAGAGATCCTGAATGGTAGTCGCATGCGGATTATGCTCCATAAAATCATGGTTCAGCGCGCCGAAAAAGATGACATAAGGTTCCAGTTGCAGAGCGTTAATCTGCTTTTTCAGCGTGGCAAAATGGCGCTCATCTTCCAGCGGATCGCCGGCTACCATTAAATAGACGCGATGGGGTAAATGCTGTTCAATTAACCTTCTGTTTATGGCCTGTAATAGATATATATCCCGATCGAGGCGCTTGGCCGGAATAATACGCGTAGTGCGCGCAATCACTTTATCCTGCGGCTGCAGGCCAAACAGCTGGCGCAGATCTTTACGCGGATGCTGTGGATCGAACGGATAGGTGTTGCGCATCACCTCAATATTCACCTGATGATCGCACCAGGCTGCCAGCTGCGAAGCCAGCGCCTGATTGAGCGCCACATAGGTGATGTGCGGCGAAGGCTGTGGTTTTACGGCATGGAGCCAGGGCGCCTCACCGTAGCGTGATGAGGTCGATTCACTGTTCCACATCAAATCGTGATCGCGCCATAATACATAGCGCTCAAGCTGTCTCTCTTCGCCATAGTGGGCAATGGCCAGATAGAGCGCCCGCGTAAAAATAATATTGTCCGGTAGCGTGCCGTTTTCGATGATTAAATAGTGAATATCCAGCGCCCGCCACTTCTCACACAGCTTTTGCGCGACATCAGCCGCCATCTTGTGACTGATATTCAGCAGGTGCTGTTCTGCATCGTGCGTGACTTTTTCACTGCGATTAATGAATACGTCGTGAATATATTGCAGAAAAGAGGGTGTATACCCTTCAACCTGACGAATAGCATCGTGACGCACTAATGTGAAGTGATGCTGCAGGGCTGCTATTTCATGATCTGAATAAGGGCGGGCGAAATTGCCTTTATCCAGTTTAATGTCATAGCCAATATCCAGATAGCAAAGCGTATTTTCATCGCGTAAGCGTACGGCAATCTTAGCCGCTTCTACGGTAATTCCGGAGAGGGCAACAGCATCAAAAGAGATAAAAAGGGCCTTGCGTTGTAATTCCATTTTTGGTCACCACGCTCATACCTGAACATTAACGGTGACTGAACGTTAAGTGAATTTATTAGGTTAAACTATGATCTCATCCACAAAACGTTATTGCTGCTGATCTATTAAGTCTTACTAATGCATTTATGGATAAATTAATCAGGCCGAATATTTTTATTATTTAATTGGCTTTAAGCCTTGTCTCAAAAAAATAATTATTAAATGCGCTGCTATATATTTCGCTGTGGATAAGTGCGCAATAAAAAAAGCCTCCCGCAGGAGGCTCTCACACTGGCGATGGATCAGAACTCAGGCGCCATCGGTAATGGGTTTTCTCACCAGCAGCAGATAGGCCAGCGCACCCACCACCGTGACACCGGCACAGATCATCAGTGCAAGGCTGAACGATTTAGTGGTATCCAGCACCCAGCCGGTGATGATTGGCGCGAAGGAGGCAAACACAAAGCTGGCAAAGTTCTGGATACTGCCGACCGACGCCGTCATACGCGCTGTAACGTTGGCATGAATCAGACCCCAGCAGGAGGTGCCGGCAAAGTGGATGCAGAACAGTGCCATCCCAATCAGCGCGACGGCGCTGGTGGTATCCGTGGCGCGCGTAACAAGGGTGGTGAACGCGGCTGACAGCAGCATGCCGCTTACGATCGACACTTTGCGCACCTTCACGGCATCCATACCGCGGCGCACCAGCGCATCCACCGCGTAGCCATTCAGCAGCATACCGGCGGCGCCAAACAGGAAGGGAATCGCCGCCAGCAGGCCCGTACTTTTTAAATCCAGATGATAGGTTGATTGCAGATATCCCGGCAGCCAGGCGATGTAGAGCCACGCCGTGTAGTTGATGCCGCTAAAGCCAATCATCATGCCCCACATGGTGCGCTGCTTAAACAGGCCGCGCCACTCGGCAAAGCTCAGCGGCTCTTTGCGGGATGCTACGCTGCCAGCCTGCAGATAGTGGATCTCTTCACCGCTCAGCGTGTTGTTATCACGGTCGCGGTAAGTCAGATACCAGCCAATCGCGAGGAACATCCCCAGTACGCCGATGGTGACAAACATGCCGCGCCAGCCCATTACCAGCATCATGGCGGCGAGAATCGGCGGGGCAATCGACAGGCCAATCATCGAGGCGGCGTTAAACATGCCCATCGGCATACCGCGATCTTTGATATTGAACCAGTCATTGATCACTTTAACGCCGCAGGGGTTCATCGGTGCTTCACCGATCCCCAGGCCAATACGCACCAGCACAAACTGGGTAAAGTTATGCACCAGGCCGGCTGCCGCCTGGAACAGCGACCAGAAAAACATCCCGATCGCCAGCATAATGCGCGGGCCTTTGCGGTCCAGCAGCGCTCCGCACGGCAGCTGCGCTAATCCGTACGCCAGCGAGAAGGCTGAAAGCAGCACGCCGATCTCCGTCGCGGAGAGTCCCAGCTCTTCGCGAATGGTCATGTTCGCCACCGAGAGCGAACTGCGGTCAAGGTAGTTAATGATGGCGGCAAACAGCAGCAGCAGCATAGCCGTAATCTGGATCTTGCGGATGCGCGGTGAACGCACCACATCACCGCGTGCCGGAACGAACTCCTGCCCTTGGTGTTCGGGCGCGTTCTGGCGACCACGCGTCGATGTATTTTCCATTGCAACCTCCCGGGTGGGGTACTTATCGTTATCAGTCGTTGGCTCCTGCGGCAGCAAAGCGGTACTGCCGCAATGGATTGTTTCCGAGACTAGAAGTAAACCGGCGGAGATGTTGCAAACATGTTTCTGATTCGTGCGGGCGCTTATGCTTTGTGGTTTTTAATCGGTTTTTAATTGTACTGCCGAAGAGAACGGATCATCGATGTTTTGGCCGTGGCAAGGTGCGCGTGCAGTGCGCATAGCGCATCCACATCCTGACGGCTGATCAGCGCAGTCAGTATCGCCATGTGCTCCTCAAGCGCGACAATATTCCGCTGCTTGAGATCGCTCTCATCCCATTGATAGTGTGAGTGGAAAATCACAGAGATAATCTCCAGCGACTGGTTGAAAAAGGGGTTGTTGGCGGCTGAGAGAATCAGGGTATGCATCTCCTTATCCAGCGCCGCAAACTGCCGGTAGTTGCTGGCGATGGTGTCACGCAGGGTACGATGGCGATCCAGCAGATCGCGCGCCTGCATCCAGCGCTCATCATCCGCAGCGAGGTTCAGGAAGCGTGTTAACGCGTGGGTCTCCAGCATTTCGCGCAGCTCAAACAGCTTCGCGGCGTAATCCTGATCGAACTTTTTCATGCGCCACTGGCCACGCTTAACCGGCTCAAGCAGGTTATAGCGCATAAAGCGCAGCAGAAATTCACGTACGACAACCGGGCTGACTTTAACCCGCTGCGCCAGCTGCAGTTCGGTGAAGCTGTCGCCCGGTACCAGCTGGCGTTGGTTAATCAGATTAAAAAATGCCTGCTCAAACTGCAGCGCCTGCTGATCAATCGGCAGCGTCAGGTCGCTGAATCCATCCTCTTCGTCCGGAGCGCGCACGATCACCCACGTCTCTTCGACCTTCTCCAGCACACCGCGCAGATGCAGGTGGTGCAGGGTATGGCGCACCGTAGTCCGGCTGATATTGAACATCTCTGCCAGCGCCGCCTGCGGCGGTAACGGCGAGCGAATATGGCCGCGGGCGATAGCCTCCAGCATCTGGTTAATGACGTTCTGGCGCAAATTCTGACTTCGGCTCATCCGCTTCTCCGGTTTTTTATGCATTAAAAACCACACAAAGCCCAAAAAAATCGTCCTGCTTCACATTTCCCACCGCGCATTAAACGGCAGCGCCTGATTTTCGCCATAACTGCGACATCAGCACAGGAGAGCAGCAATGACAAACATGAGAACCCTGGTGGTCACCGAGCCGCGCCATATGGTGTGGCAGCAGCGCGTAAAACCGACACCCGGTGCGCACGACGTTTTAATCAAACCGCTTACCGCCGGCATCTGCGGCACGGATATTCACGCCTGGGCCGGGAATCAGCCGTTCTTCTCCTATCCACGCGTGCTGGGCCATGAGCTGTGTGGAGAAGTGGTGACGCTGGGCGCTGAAGCACAAGGGTTCCGGGTAGGACAGCGTGTGGCGCTGATCCCGTATGTCGCCTGCCAGCGCTGCGATGCGTGCCTGAGCGGGAAAACCAACTGCTGTGAGAACATTTCAGTGATCGGTGTGCACGAAGATGGGGGATTCTGTGAATTCCTCTGCGTGCCGGAGAGCAACCTGCTGGCAGTAGATGATGTGGCGCCGGAAGCGGCGGCGCTGATTGAGCCTTTTGCCATTAGCGCCCATGCGGTGCGGCGTGCTGCCGTCATCGCCGATGAGCAGGTGCTGGTGGTGGGTGCCGGTCCGATTGGCCTCGGCGTGGCCGCCATCGCCGCGGCAGCGGGCGCACAGGTGGTGGTCGCCGATACCAGCGCGCAGCGCCGCGAGCATGTGACGCAGCAGCTCCGGCTGGCCACCGTCGATCCTCTGGCGCACGATTTTGACGCGGCGTTGCGCGCAGAGTTTGGCGGACGCCTGGCGGCAAAAGTGATTGATGCCACGGGCAATCCGGCGGCGATGAACGGCGCGGTAAAACTGATTCGCCATGGCGGCACCATTGTGTTTGTCGGCCTGCATAAAGGCGACCTGGTGATTCCGGATACCGAGTTCCATAAGAAAGAGACGACCCTGATGGGGAGCCGCAACGCCACGCGCGAAGATTTTGATAAAGTGCGCGAACTGATGGCGAACGGCCAGCTGCGTGCCGACATGATGCTGAATCGTCACTATGATTTCTCCGGGCTGGCCGACTGTTTTGAGACGGAAGTGATTAACAATCGCGCGCTGATTAAGGGCGTGATTCATTTCACGCGGTAGCGGCGCACAGGCATTCAGAGCGGGCCCGGACACTGAACACGGTCAGAAGGCATGGATGCCGTTGTGGCTGAAAACCCTCTCTCTTCAGGCTCTTGTCATGGCCAGCCCACGGCTCACACCTTGTCACCTTTACCCATATTGTCTCCTTTCTGCTGCCAGCGTATTATCGTGCGCCTGAGGTGATGGCGTGCCACCTTACCCAACCGCCGTTCTGGTAACCAGACGGCTGATGACGCCTGACAACACACGTATCCTTGCGCGGGAGACGGCGGTGTGTCAGGTGACTCTCCTGCCGCGGCCCTGCGCGTATCCCATTTCAGGAGCTTCATAAGATGTTGAAATCGCTGTTTGCGGTGATGATCGGTGGCGCGGCGGGCTGTACGTTACGCTGGCTTATCTCGTTACGTTTCAATGCTTTTTTTCCGAATTTGCCGCCGGGCACGCTAATCGTAAACCTTGTCGGTGGCTTTATCATCGGTGCGGCGATGGCGTTCTTTGTGCGCAACCCGCATATCGATCCCGCCTGGAAATTGTTAATCGTCACCGGCCTGTGTGGCGGGCTCACCACGTTCTCTACCTTCTCGGCGGAAATTGTCACCTTGCTACAATCAGGGAAGTATCTCTGGGCGATGACCAGCGTCATGGTGCATGTGATCGGCTCACTGCTGATGACCTTCGCCGGTTTTGCCGCGGTGACCCTGCTGGGCTAATCGGCGCTTGAAATCCCCCTTAAGAGGTAGATACTGATCGAGGTTCTGTCCGCCCCAGGGCAGAACCCTCACCGATTATCCGGACGATTAAGGAGCCTTTATGCCGCAAAATCCCAAATTCCTTAACCTGGTGCTGTTGAGCGGTGAACCTGAGCACAAGCTGCGTGCCGCGCGCGCGGCGGGTTTCGGGCAGGTTGAGATATGGCGCGAAGACATTGATGCCAGCACGCCGCAGCTGGCGAACGCGTTGAACCTTGGCTTTACTAATGTGCAGGTACTGCGGGATTTCACCGGCGCACCGGGGGATGAACGGCTGCAAAAACGTGCCGAACTGCGCGAGTTTATCCGGCTGGCACAGACAATTGGCTGCGACACTATTCAGGCTCCTGCTACCACCCGTGAAGATTGCATTCCTGAACGTATCGATGAAGATTTGCGCTGGCTGGCGTCAGAAGCAGCACGCTACAACATGCGCATCATGTACGAGCCCATGGCGTGGTGCAGCGTTGATAACACCCTGCCGCTGGCGTGGCAGCGCCTGCAACGGCTGGATCAGCCCAACATCGGGCTGGTGGTCGATCTGTTCCACATCTGTGCATTAGGCGGCGACGCTTCGCAGCTCGACGGCATCCCCGCCGATCGCATCTACGAAGTACAGCTGTGTGACATGGCCGACGTGCCGCCGCAGGGCAAAGAGGCGCTAAGCGAGTACGCGCGCCACCAGCGGCTGCTGCCGGGTGACGGCATTATCGATGTCGCGCGCTTTGTCGATAAGCTGAAGAGCGCGGGCTATTGTGGGCCGGTCGGCATTGAAGTCTTCAATGACGATCTTAAAGCGCAACCCGCTGACGTCGCCGCACAGCGAGCCTGGCAGGCGCTGAACCGCTACTGGCCCTAATCCTGCAAACACTGCGCGATATACGCCGCCGCCTGCATCGCGCCCTGCGCCGAGATGGTGTGGCCGGTGGCGGCTTCGTAATGCGCCTCAACATGCACGCCCGCGGCCTGCAAACGCTGCGCGGCAGATTCGCTCTCGCTAAACGGAATCACATCATCGGCTTTGCCGTGCACAATCAGGCTGAAGCGAACGGCTGCGGCGCCGGTATCCCGTCAAAGGAGAGGCGACCGGAGAAGGCTACTACGCCCGCCAGCGGATAGCGCCCGGAGGCCAGCGCGTCCAGCGCCATGATTGAGCCCTGGGAAAAACCAACCAGAATCACCTTATCCCATGCATCCGCCATACCGTGCTGTGCCATCAGCTGTTGTAGCGTCTGATCGAACGCCGCCCGCGCTGCCCGCACGCGTGCCGGACGATTTTCCGGCGTGATGCCGGTCAGACTAAACCACTGATACCCCATCGCATGTTCAAACGGAAAGGGCGCATCAGGCGCAGCAAAAGCCACATCCGGCAGCAGCGAGGCCCAGTGCTGTCCCAGCCCCGCCAAATCCGCGCCATTGCTGCCCACGCCATGTAAAAAGATCGCTAATGCTTTTGCCACAGTCCAGCTCCTTATTAACCTTATGCGCCATAATCGGTAAGCGATGCCATCCCGCGCGCATGGCGCAATCGCAAACCGCCAGCATACGCGGTGAAGGGCAATTGTGCACCGGCCGTAGTGCGCTTAGTCATTCAGTGCGCCGCACCTTTCGCCGCGCGGAAAAACCTGCTGAACTACAGATTCGCTTTTTCGCTGGCCGGGAGCCATGCATGTCTTTACTTCATCTGCCTTCGCTGGCAGACATTTCTGCCGCCGAATGGGATGCGCTGTTACCGGACGATCAGCCGTTTTTACGCCACGCGTTCCTGCTAACGCTGGAAGAGAGCGGCAGCGTGCGCGCCGAAAACGGCTGGCAGCCCGACCATCTGCTGTGGCACGAAAACGGCGCGGTACGTGCCGCCTTGCCGGGCTATCGCAAACGCAACTCATGGGGTGAGTATGTCTTCGATCACGCGTGGGCCGATGCCTGCCAGCGCGCGGGGATTGCCTATTACCCTAAATGGCTCGGTGCCATTCCGTATAGTCCGGTAACCGGTGCGCGCCTGCTGGGCGATCGCGACGCCATCAGCCAGTTACTGACCGCGCTGCCGGACAATCTGTTACGGCACGGCCTGAGCGGGGCGCACATCAACTTCACCACGCCCGATGCCGGTGACCTGCTGGCGCAGCAGCCCGCGTGGCTGGCGCGCCTCGGCGTGCAGTATCACTGGCACAATAAAGGCTACCGGGATTTTCAGGACTTTCTCGACACGCTGATGTCGCGCAAGCGCAAACAGCTGCGTAAAGAGCGTGAGCAGGTTACGCACAGCGGATTTGATTTCACCTGGTATCGCGGCGATGCGTTACGCGAAGATCAGTGGGATTTCGTCTACACCTGCTACGCCAACACCTATGCGGTGCGCGGCCAGCATCCCTACCTGACGCGCAGCTTCTTTAGCCTGCTGGCCGAACGCATGCCGCAGGCGATTCGCGTGGTGATTGCCACCGTCCAGGGTCAGCCAGCCGCGATGGCGTTTTATTTAAAAGACAGCACCACGCTCTACGGCCGTTACTGGGGCTGCCTGGCGGAGTTTGATCGTCTGCATTTTGAAACCTGTTTCTATCAGGGCATGGCGTTCGCCATTGCGGAGGGATTGCAGCGCTTTGATGCCGGTGCCCAGGGTGAGCACAAGCTGGTGCGTGGTTTTGAGCCGCAGCTAACGCAATCCTGGCACTATCTGTGCCATGAAGGATTACGCGCTGCGGTAGAGGATTTTCTCGTGCAGGAGCGGGCAGGAGTGCGCGCCTGGGCGCTGGAGGCGTGCGAATCCCTGCCATACCGGCGCGGCGATTAATCTGCGCCGACAAAACCGCCGGTCTGATGTTGCCACAGTCGCGCGTACAAGCCACCGTGCGCCAGCAGCTCGCGGTGGTTACCCATCTCAACGATTTCGCCTTTCTCCAGCACGACCAGGCGATCCATCTTCGCGATGGTTGATAAGCGGTGGGCAATGGCGATTACCGTTTTCCCCTGCATCAGCGTCTCCAGACTCTCCTGAATTGCCGCTTCCACTTCGGAATCCAGCGCGGAGGTGGCCTCATCCATGATCAGGATCGGCGCATCCTTCAGCAGCACGCGGGCAATGGCAATACGCTGACGCTGGCCGCCGGAGAGCTTCACGCCGCGCTCACCCACGTGAGCACCCAGCCCGGTGCGGCCCTGGGGATCGGAGAGCAGCGGAATGAACTCGTCGGCGCGGGCGCGAATAATCGCCGCCTGCAGCTCGGCCTCGGTGGCATCCGGGCGACCATAGAGCAAGTTCTCACGAATCGAGCGGTGCAGCAGAGAGGTGTCCTGCGTGATCATGCCAATCTGGCTGCGCAGACTCTCCTGCGTGACCTCTGCGATGTTGTGATCGTCAATCACGATGCGCCCGCCGTTGATGTCATACAGCCGCAGCAGCAGGTTCACCAGCGTTGATTTTCCTGCCCCAGACGGACCAATCAGACCGATCTTCTCGCCCGGTTTGATGTTCAGGTTCAGGCGATTAATCACCTGACGGCTGCCGCCGTAATCAAAGCGCACATCCTCAAACCGGATCTGACCACGCGTCACCTGCAGCTTCTGCGCTTTGGGCGCATCCTGCACGCTGAGCGGCTGCGCAATGGTGTTCAGGCCATCCTGCACCATACCAATATTTTCAAAGATGCCGTTCACCACCCACATGATCCAGCCGGACATGTTAACCAGGCGAATCACCAGCCCGGTGGCCAGCGCAATCGCGCCGACGCTGATCAGCGACTGGCTCCATAACCACAGCGCCAGGCCCGAGGTGCTGACAATCAGCAGGCCATTCAGCGTAGAGAGCGTGATGTCCATGGTGGTCACCATACGGCTGGCGTGCTGCGTTTTGTTGGTCTGCTCCTGAATCGCCTCGCGCGCGTAGCGCTTTTCCAGGTCGTTATGCGCAAACAGTTTGATGGTGGCAATATTGGTGTAGCCATCAACGATGGTACCCATCAGTTTAGAGCGCGCTTCAGAAGAGACCACCGAACGCTGCTTAACGCGCGGCACAAAGAAGCGCAGCGACAGGCTATAGGCGACGATCCAGATAATCAGCGGAATCATCAGGCGCCAGTCCGCCTCCGCGAACAGCACCAGCGAGGTGACGGCGTAGATCACCACGTGCCAGATAGCATCCACCAGCTGTACGGCAGAGTCACGCAGTGAGTTACCGGTCTGCATAATGCGCTGGGCGATGCGTCCGGCAAAATCATTCTGGAAGAAGTTCAGGCTCTGGCGCAGCACATAGTTGTGGTGCTGCCAGCGGATCATGCTGGTCATACTGGGGTTAATGCTTTGATGCACCAGCATATCATGTACCGCGATCACCACCGGCCGCAGGATCAGCGCCACCGCGGCCATCCACAACAGAATTGACCAGTTTTCACGGAACAGCGTGGCGGGTGTGGAGTGATTGACCAGGTCGATAATGCGGCTGAGATAGCTGAACAGCGCCACTTCGATCAGCGCCTGCGCCAGCCCGACCACCAGCAGCGCGAGGAAGCTTGGCCACACCTGGCGCAGGTAGTAGAGGTAAAACGGCCACACGCGCGTGGGCGGCGAGTCGGTGGGGGCATCCTGGAAAATATTGATAAAACGTTCAAAACGACGATACAACATAGGGGCACTCTTTCCGATCGGTGAGAGTTAACAGCTTAGTGCAACTGAACAGGGAATACCGACATGGAACTGAAGATTCGCGGTCGTGAACCGGCCGATGCTGCGGCTTATCAACGCCTTTACAGCCACCCGGAAGTGTATCGCTGGACCACCCAGCTGCCGTTCCCCAGCGTGGCAACCTGGCAGAAAAAGTTTGAGCGCATGGACGCAGAGGGTTACATCGCCTTTATTGCCGAGATCGACGGGCAGATGGTGGGCGAGCTCACGCTGTTTACCGAACAACGCCCGCGCACGCGCCACAGCCTGAGCTTTGGCATTAGCGTAGATCCGGCTTTTAGTGGACGCGGCATTGGCGAGCAGCTGATTCGCACCGGCATCGATTACGCCTTCAACTGGCTGGGCATCGTGCGCGTTGAGCTGGAGGTGTTTCACGATAATCAACGTGCGCTGCGGCTGTATCAGCGTCTGGGATTCGAGCAGGAGGGCGTCAAGCGCAAAGCCTGCCTGCGTGAAGGCGAGTATCACGACATCATCGTGATGGCGAAATTGCGGGATTAAGAAGAAGGGCGATATATCGCGCTGCTTTGCATCACGGCACTCGCGAACCTGGCGGCCCTGCGGGTCGCCACTACCAAAACCGGAAGAGAATATGTCGTAGTGGCGACCCGTCAGGGCCGCCAGCGCAGAAATACATAGCCTGGCTTTAGGTGTTAAGAGATCGTCAGCTGCACTACCCGAATTACTGCCCCTTCTCCACATACTTCTGCATATTCTCTTTGGTTACCAGCTCAAACGGAATCCAGACGTGTGAATCAACTTTCTCCCCCTTAATCAGCTTCTGTGCCACATCCACTGAGGCTTTGCCCTGGCCGATGGCATCCTGAAACACCGTCACCTGGATCTTGTTCTGCGCCAGCGCTTTCAGGCCATCCGGCGTGGCGTCAATGCCGCCAACCAGCACCTTTTTATTGCTCTTCGCTAACGCCATCGCGGCACCGATCGCCATCTCATCATTATTGGCGGCCACAATATCAATCGCTTCGCCGTTACCTATCCAGTTCAGCATCAGATCCATTCCTTCATTGCGCGCATAGTTCGCCGGCTGTTTCTGTACCACTTTCATGCCCGGATACTTCGCCACCACCTGCTCAACATCTTTCGTACGCTGTAGCGCGCCAGCATCGGTCAGGTTACCGATCATGATGGCAACATTGCCTTTGTAGTTAGCCATTTTTGCCAGCGCTTCCATCTGCAGCGTGCCGGATTCCCGCTCATCGGAGCCGACAAACACCACGCCCGCCGGTAGCGTTTTATCACCCGGCGTGCGGTTAACGTACACCAGCGGGATCTTCGCCTGCTGCGCCAGTTTGGTCAGCTGCGGCGTGCTGGCGGAGTCCACCGGATCAACGATGATCGCGTCCACGCCTGCACCGATAAAGCTCTGAACCTGATCCGTCTGGCGGCCGACATCACCACGCGCATCTTCAAACTGTACCTCCAGCCCGCGCGCTTTGGCTTCTTTATCAATCGCCTGGCGAATAATGGTCAAAAAGTTTTGGTCGAAGTAAGCCATCGATACACCTATTTTCTCTGCCAGCGCGGAGGCTGAAACGGATAACAGGCCAAGCAATACCACTGCCTTGAGGGTTCTCATCGCGGACTCCAGGGTAAGATTATATTTAGAATATAAATTTCATCGTTTTGAAAAATGGATAAATGAAATCATTTGCAGATTACGAGGCGCTTTTCAGCCTGACAATCAGGACGTGAGGAATTTGCTGCTAAGCGCACACTTTGCCGTTTGCGCACAGTTTCTTTGCCTGCTCATAGTTATAGCGCGAACTAATTTCTCAGCGCTGGCGCACACTCCGGTGAAAAAACCACGGGATATTTAAGGTTCTGTGCGGCACCGCACCTCAGTTTGTGGCAGATGCCAAAACCGCCGCAATTTTACCGCGCGGATTCCTTCATTCGCACAATGACCCACGCCCGCCTGGCTCTCTATAGTTGCTAAACAGTGAAATCCGAGCGGTATTCCTGAACATCATCGCGTTGGGGCAGGATGCTCCCCTTTCGAGGAATTCAGCCTATGTTGCAAAGTCAAAACCGCAGCCAGAACAGCCATGTGCGCATCTGGATTCTCTGCCTGATCCTGTTTCTCTCCGTTGTGGCTTATGCCGATCGCTCGATCCTGTCGATCTCGGGATCGGCGATCAAAGATGAGTTCGGATTGTCAGCGATCCAGCTGGGTCTGATCCTGTCTGCCTTTAGCTGGGCCTATGTGATCGGCCAGATCCCCGGCGGCCTGTTCCTGGATCGGTTCGGCACGAAAAAGGTGTATGGCGTCACGCTGGCCTTGTGGTCGGTCTCAACCATTTTGATGGGATTTGTGGGCGAATTTTCTACCGGCATGACCATGGCGCTGACGCTGATGTTCGTGCTGCGCTTCGCCCTTGGTTTGATTGAGGCGCCGAGCTTCCCGGCAAATGCGCGCACCGTCATCATGTGGTTCCCGGGCGCTGAACGCGGTCGCGCCTCATCGCTGTTTGCCTCCGCGCAGTACTTTGCCGTTGCCATCTTCTCACCCCTCTCTGGCTGGCTGGTCTCGCGTTATGGCTGGGAGTGGCCGTTCTTTGTGCTTGGCGGCATCGGTGTCGTGGCGGTGTTTGTCTGGGCCTGGTACATGCGCAGCCCGAAACAGCATCCGCACGTGTCGGAAAACGAGCTGCACTATATCGAGCAGGGTGGCGCGCTGGTGGATATTGATGCGGCGCAAACCCTGAAAGCCCGACCACCGCTGAGCAAAGCGATGTTCAAAACGCTGCTCAGCAATCGCATGCTGTGGTGCGCTTATCTCGGTCAGTACTGCATCATCGCGCTGAGTTACTTCTTCATCACCTGGTTCCCGATCTACCTGGTGCAGGCGCGCGGCATGAACATTATGGAGGCGGGCTTCGCCACTATCGCCCCCGCGCTGTTCGGCTTTCTCGGCGGCATCAGCGGCGGTTACATCTCCGATAAACTGCTGGCGCGCGGCTGGAGCCTCTCCTGGGCGCGCAAGGCACCCTACATCGTCGGCATGCTGATGGCGGCCTCACTGGTACTGGCCGCCATCATCCCCACTAACACCGGCATTATCGCCATCATGTCTTTCGCGTTCTTTGGTAAAGGCGTGGCGGCAGGCGCAGGCACCTGGACCATCGTCAGCGATACCGCGCCCAAAGAGGCGGTGGGTCTGGCAGGCGCTATCTTCAACGGCATCGGCAATATGGCCGGCTTTATCACGCCGCTGCTGTTTGGCGTGATTGTTGGCCTGACCGGCAGCTACAGCATCGGACTGGTGTTTGTCGGCGCGCATTGCATTGTTGCTGCGCTGCTGTTCCTGCTGGTGATGGGGCCGATTGAGCGTGTGGGCGATGAGCAGCAGACTTCTGCAGGCACCTATAAATCACAGGGGGAGAATCATGCATCAAAGCCGTTTAACGTACTGCTGAAAGGTCCGCTGTTACCGCAGCGGCTGCAGGATAACCTTGACGCGCACTTCACGACATTCCGGTTGTGGCAGCAGGATGATAGTGAAGCCTGGCTGGCGGAGCACGGCAGCCAGATCGATGCGCTGGTCACCAGCGGTAATGCGTTGATGGGAGCCAGCGCGGCGCTGATAGCGCAACTGCCCAATCTGAAGGTGATTTGCAGTAACGGTGTCGGCTACGACGCGATTGATATCGCCGCCGCTGAAACGCGCGGCATCGTGGTGACAAACACGCCTGGCGTACTCAACAGCTGCGTGGCTGATACCGGCATGGCGCTGATGCTGGATGTGGCACGCCGTATCAGCGCGGCGGATCGCTACGTGCGCGCCGGGTCGTGGCAGAGTCAGGGGCGCTATCCGCTCACTACCAAAGTGGGAGGCAAAGTCTGTGGCATTGTTGGCTTAGGCGGCATCGGTAAAGCGCTGGCGAAGCGCGCGCAGGCGTTTGATATGGATATCCATTTCTATAACCCGCGTTCGCGCCCGGATGTGCCTTACCAGCGGCATGATTCGCTGCTGTCGCTGGCGAAACAGGCCGATTTTCTGGTGCTGACAATACCGGGCGGTGCGGCCACCCACCATTTGATCAACGCTGAGGTGTTGCGCGCCCTCGGGCCACAGGGCTTTCTCATCAACATAGCACGCGGAAGCGTCGTGGATGAACAGGCGCTGATCGCCGCGCTGGAAGCCAGCGAAATCGCCGGCGCAGGCTTAGATGTCTTCGAACAGGAGCCAGCAGTACCGGCGGCGCTGCGCCAGCGTGATGATGTGGTGATCACCCCGCATCTTGCCAGCAGTACCATTGAAACCATGGCTGCCATGGCCGATCTGGTGTTTGAAAACCTGCTGGCCTTTTCACAAGGTGAAGCGGTACTGACCAGAGTGGTGTCGCGCTGATGCATTAACTGGCGCTCCCTGCAGGCGCGCCATCCTTTATACCCTCTCAACCGTCGCGGCGCTGACGCCTCGCCACAACGGGCGCGCTAAATAAGGTGGCCGCACAAGCCACGCATGTTTGCCCGTTTTAGCGCACAAATCCCCTGAAGATTTTTTGCTCAGCTGCCGATATCTCTCCTTACCATCCACTGATATTAAGGAGCGATATCGTGATAAAGCTGATTACCGTTGACGAATTGCGCCAGGGAATGTTTATCCACAAGCTCGAAGTTTGGTGGCTGAAAGACAAGCGCATTCGCAACCAGATGCTGATCACTGATAAACGCCAGATCGCCATGATCCGTAACGAGGGGATCCAGCAGCTTTGGATCGATCTTGATAAATCGGTACAGGCGCCCGCCGTGCCTGAGCCAAAGAAAGCGATCCCGGCTACGCCGTTCTTCCGCGAGCTGGATCAGGCGCAGAGCATCTTCAATCAGGGCAAGCCGAAGGTGCTGGCGATGTTCAATGAAGCGCGCATGGGGCAGGGGCTCGATCTGGGTTTTACCCTCGATATCGTGGATGAAATCGCCGGTTCCATCACCCGTGAACCCACGGCGCTGCTCAGCGTTGCCCGGCTAAAAAACCATGACGATTACACGTATCTGCACTCCATGGCGGTGTGCGGACTGATGATCTCGCTCGGCAAAAAAA
Source organism: Pantoea wallisii (assembly GCF_002095485.1). Taxonomy (GTDB): domain Bacteria; phylum Pseudomonadota; class Gammaproteobacteria; order Enterobacterales; family Enterobacteriaceae; genus Pantoea; species Pantoea wallisii. Next base: position 42,396 of record NZ_MLFS01000010.1, read on the forward strand.
TGGGGCTGGATGAACACCAGCTGCGGCGTGTTGGCATGGGTGGATTGCTGCATGACGTAGGCAAAGCGGCGGTACCGCTGGAGATCCTCAACAAGCCAGGCAAGCTGAGCGAAGAGGAGTTCAGCATTATGCGCCAGCACCCGATTGTCGGTGCCCAGATATTGATGGAAGCGGAGGCCGGTGAAGACCTGCTGGATATCGCGCTGCATCATCATGAAAAGTTCGATGGCAGTGGCTATCCGCACGGCCTGAAAGGCGAAGAGATCACCCTGTTTTCCCGTATGGCGGCCGTGTGTGATGTCTACGATGCGGTAACCTCAGATCGCCCCTATCGCAAAGGCTGGACCCCCGCCGAGGCGATGCACAATATGCTGAGCTGGCGCGGCCACTTTGATAACAACTTGCTGCACGCTTTTGTGCGTACCATTGGCATCTATCCGGTGGGATCGCTGGTGCGACTGGCGTCCGGACGCGTGGCGCTGGTGGTACAGGGCGGTGAAAAGTCGCTGCTTAAACCCAAAGTGCATGTCTTCTGGTCGCTGCACTCACAACGCGAGGTGAAGCCGCAAGCGCTGGACCTTGGTGACAGCTTCTGCACCGACACGATTACCGGCGCGGAAGACACCACGCTGTGGCAAAACATTGATATGAACCGCATCTGGGCGCTGGAAACCGCATAAATTCACCCCGTTTTTATACTTTCTTTACGCCCGCATCCCGCCTTTTTACCTCTTCTTTACGCCGCTCCGCGCATGCTTGCAGCACGATTAAATCCTCTGGAGGTTGCTGTGAGCGTGGGCGTGATAGCCGGCATCGTGCTGGTCTTTTTACTACTGGGCTACCTGATTTATGCCCTGCTAAATGCGGAGGCGTTCTGATGGCGGCGAATGCTTTTTTACTGATCGCGCTGTTTTTGCTGGTGCTGATGATACTGGCGCAGCCGCTGGGACGCTTTCTGGCGCTGTTGGTGGCCGATAAGCCGCTGCTGCCCCGCACAGAAGGGGGGCTGTGGCGCCTGGCGGGCGTGGAGGCGCAGGCAATGCGCTGGCCGCACTACCTGCTGGCGCTTCTGCTGTTTAACGCGCTGGGCTTCCTGGCACTGTTAACCACCCTGCTGCTGCAGGGGGCGCTGCCGCTTAACCCACAACATTTGCCTGGCCTGAGCTGGGACCTGGCGCTGAACACCGCGATCAGCTTTGTCACCAACACCAACTGGCAGGCGTACGGTGGCGAAAGCACTGTAAGCTACTTCAGTCAGATGGCCGGTTTAACCGTGCAAAACTTCCTGTCAGCGGCAACCGGTATTGCAGTGGCCTTCGCCCTGATGCGCGGCTTCGCTAACCGCTCGCTGGCAACCCTCGGGAACGCCTGGCGCGACCTGACGCGCATCACCCTCTATGTGCTGCTGCCCATCAGCCTGGTGATTGCGCTGTTTTACGTCAGCCAGGGCAGTATTCAAACCTTTGCGCCGTATCATGCGCTCACCACGCTGGAAGGCGCACAGCAGACGCTGCCGCTCGGTCCGGTGGCCTCGCAGGAAGCGATTAAGATGCTCGGCACTAACGGCGGCGGGTTCTTTAACGTCAACTCGGCACATCCGTTTGAAAACCCGACCGCGCTAACCAATTTTGTGCAAATGCTGAGCATCTTCCTGATACCGGCGGCGCTCTGCTTCGCCTTCGGTCAGCACCCTGGCGCTCGCCGGCAGGGCCACATGCTGCTCTGGGCGATGAGCATCATGTTTGTGCTGGCGGTGGTTGCGGTGATGTGGGCCGAAGTGCGCGGTAATCCGCACTTCCTGGCATTGGGGGCAGACAGCGCCATCAACATGGAGGGCAAAGAGACGCGCTTTGGCATCCTCAACTCCAGCCTGTTCGCGGTGATCACCACGGCAGCGTCCTGCGGTGCGGTCAACGCTATGCATGACTCCTTTACCGCGCTGGGTGGCATGGTACCGATGTGGCTGATGCAGCTCGGTGAAGTGGTGTTCGGCGGCGTGGGCGCGGGCCTGTACGGCATGCTGCTGTTTGTGCTGCTCGGGGTGTTTATCGCCGGTCTGATGATTGGCCGCACGCCAGAGTACATGGGTAAAAAGATTGATGTGTGGGAGATGAAGATGACCGCGCTGGCGATTCTGGTGACGCCAACGCTGGTGCTGCTCGGTAGCGCGCTGGCCATGATGACCGATGCCGGTCGTGCCGGCATGGCCAACCCCGGCATTCACGGCTTTAGCGAAGTGCTGTACGCCGTCTCATCCGCTGCGAATAACAACGGCAGCGCCTTTGCCGGGCTGAGCGCTAACACACCGTTCTGGAACCTGCTGCTGGGCTTCTGCATGCTGGTGGGCCGCTTCGGCATCATCATTCCGGTAATGGCGATTGCCGGCTCGCTGGCGGTGAAGAGAATCCAGCCGGTGGGCAACGGTACGCTGCCTACGTACGGTCCACTGTTTATCGCGCTGCTGATTGGCACCGTACTGCTGGTGGGGGCACTGACGTTTATCCCCGCGCTGGCACTGGGCCCGGTAGCGGAACATCTGCAATTAATTCAGGGATAACGGAAAGATGAGTCGTCAACAGCTGGCGTTGTTTGATGCAACGCTGACGCGTACAGCCATGCTGGATGCGGTAAAAAAACTCGATCCGCGCGTGCAGTTTCGTAACCCGGTGATGTTCCTGGTGTGGATGGGCAGCGTGCTGACGTCGCTGCTGGCCGTGGGCATGGCGAGCGGCCATCTCAGCGGCAGCGCCGGTTTTACCGCGGCGGTTGCCATCTGGCTCTGGTTCACCGTGCTGTTTGCCAATTTCGCCGAAGCGCTGGCCGAAGGACGCAGCAAGGCGCAGGCCAACAGCCTGAAAGGGGTGAAAAAAACCAGCGACGCGAAAAAACTCAGCGGGGCGCATTATGGTGCGAGCTGGCAGAGTGTCTCTGCCGATACGCTGCGCAAAGGCGATGTGGTGTTGGTGGAGGCGGGTGACATCATCCCGTGCGACGGCGAGGTGCTGGAGGGCGGAGCATCGGTGGATGAGAGCGCCATTACCGGCGAATCGGCCCCGGTGATCCGCGAATCCGGCGGGGATTTCGCGTCCGTTACCGGCGGCACGCGCATTCTCTCTGACTGGCTGGTGATCCAGTGCAGTGTCAATCCCGGCGAGACGTTCCTCGACCGGATGATCGCCATGGTGGAAGGGGCCAAACGCCGCAAAACGCCGAACGAGATCGCGCTGACTATCCTGCTGGTGTCGCTCACCATCGTCTTCCTGCTGGCAACTGCCACGCTGTGGCCGTTCTCGGCTTACGGCGGCACGCCGGTCAGCATTACGGTGCTGGTGGCGCTGCTGGTGTGCCTGATTCCTACCACCATCGGCGGCCTGCTGTCGGCAATTGGCGTGGCCGGCATGAGCCGTATGCTCGGCGCTAACGTCATCGCCACCAGCGGACGCGCGGTGGAAGCGGCGGGTGATGTGGATGTGCTGATGCTGGATAAAACCGGCACCATCACGCTCGGCAATCGTCAGGCCACGCAGTTCCTGCCTGCGCCGGGCGTCACCGAACAGCAGCTGGCCGATGCCGCACAGCTGGCGTCGCTGGCGGATGAGACGCCGGAAGGGCGCAGCATCGTGGTGCTGGCGAAGCAGAAATTTAACCTGCGCGAGCGCGATCTGAGCAGCATGGGTGCCAGCTTTATCCCCTTCTCGGCGCAAACGCGTATGAGCGGCGTCAACGTACAGGATCGCCTGATTCGTAAAGGCGCGGTCGATGCGGTGCGGCGCTATATTGAGGCCAGTAATGGCCGCTTCCCGGCAGAAGTGAACGCCAGCGTTGAAGAGGTCGCGCGCGCTGGCGGCACGCCGCTGGTGGTGGCGGAGGGCGCGCAGGTGCTGGGCGTGGTAGCGCTGAAAGATATCGTTAAAGGCGGCATCAAGGAGCGCTTTGCGGAGCTGCGTAAGATGGGCATTAAAACGGTGATGATCACCGGTGATAACCCGTTAACCGCCGCGGCGATTGCGGCAGAAGCGGGCGTGGATGATTTTCTGTCAGAAGCGACGCCGGAAGCCAAACTGGCGCTGATTCGTCAGTACCAGGCCGAAGGGCGTTTAGTCGCCATGACCGGCGATGGCACTAACGATGCGCCGGCGCTGGCGCAGGCTGACGTCGCGGTCGCCATGAACTCCGGCACTCAGGCGGCGAAAGAGGCCGGCAACATGGTCGATCTCGACTCCAACCCGACCAAGTTGCTGGAGGTGGTGCACATCGGTAAACAGATGCTGATGACGCGCGGCTCGCTAACCACGTTCAGTATCGCCAACGATGTGGCGAAGTATTTTGCCATTATTCCGGCGGCGTTTGCGGTGACCTATCCGCAGCTCAACATGCTTAACGTAATGGGGCTGCACTCTCCCGGCTCGGCAATTCTGTCGGCCGTGATTTTTAACGCGCTGGTGATTGTGTTCCTGATCCCGCTGGCGCTGAAGGGCGTGAGTTACCGTCCGATGAGTGCCGCCGCGCTGCTGCGCCGCAATCTGTGGCTGTATGGCGTGGGCGGTTTAGTGGTGCCGTTTATCGGGATTAAAGCGATCGACCTGCTGCTCACGCTGTCGGGCCTGGTGTAAGGAGAAGAGAAATGAGTCAGTTACGTCCGGCTATTGTATTGTTAATCCTGCTGACGCTGTTAACCGGCGCAGTCTATCCGCTGCTGACCACCGGCCTGGCGCAGTGGTGGTTTCCCTCGCAGGCCAGCGGTTCGCTGATTGAGCGCGACGGTGCGGTGCGCGGTTCGGCGCAGATTGGTCAGGCATTTAGCCAGCCGGGCCACTTCCAGGGCCGTCCGTCGGCCGCCGGCGATACGCCGTACAATGCGCTGGCCTCCAGCGGCAGCAACCTGGCGGCCAGCAATCCGGCGCTGGACAAAGCGGTAGCGGAACGGGTGGCTGCGCTGCGTGCCGCCAATCCACAAGCCCCGACGGCGATACCGGTAGAGCTGGTCACCGCATCGGCCAGCGGATTAGATCCGGATATCTCGCCGGAAGCGGCACGGTGGCAGGCACCGCGCGTGGCGGCCGCGCGTAACATGGCGCTGAAGGATGTGGAGGCGCTGATTGCGCGTCATACCGAGCGCCCGCTGCTGCCGTTTATCGGGGAAGAGACGGTGAACGTGCTGCGGCTGAATCTGGCGCTGGATGATTTGCAGGGATAAGGTGAACCCGGTGCGCATGCATGCGCACCCGGGCCGGAGGTCGCCATTTATGGCGACCGTTTCCATGACCGTACGGAACTTACTATTTGAACGACATGAATGACGAACTCCCCCGGCCCGATCCTGATGCGCTGCTGCTGAATCACAGCGACAGCCATCGTGGCAAACTCAAAATCTATTTCGGTGCCTGTGCCGGCGTAGGAAAAACCTTTGCCATGCTGCAGGAGGCGCAACGCCTGCGCGCGCAGGGGCTCGACGTACTGGCCGGCGTGGTGGAGACCCACGATCGTGAAGAGACCGCAGCGCTACTGTCAGGGTTGACGGTGTTGCCGCGCCGCGCCACCGGGCGTTCCCGGCATGCGGAGTTTGACCTCGATGCAGCGCTGGCGCGCCATCCGGCGGTAATTCTGATGGACGAACTGGCACACACCAACGTGCCGGGCTCGCGTCATCCCAAACGCTGGCAGGATATCGAAGAGTTACTCGACGCCGGCATTGATGTGATCACCACCGTCAACGTACAGCATCTGGAGAGCCTTAATGACGTGGTCGGTGGCGTCACCGGGATTCAGGTGCGTGAAACCGTGCCCGATCCCTTCTTCGACAGCGCCGATGAAGTCGTGCTGGTGGATCTGTCGCCGGACGATCTGCGCCAGCGCCTGAAAGAGGGCAAAGTCTACGTGGGCGATCGCGCCGAGCGGGCCATTGAGAACTTCTTTCGCAAGGGCAACCTGTTTGCGCTGCGCGAGCTGGCGCTGCGGCGCACCGCCGATCGCGTGGATGACCAGATGCGCGCCTGGCGCGATCGGCAGGGGCGCGACAAAGTGTGGCACACGCGTGATGCCATTTTGCTCTGCATCGGTGACGACACCGGCAGTGAAAAGCTGGTACGCACCGCGGCACGTCTGGCGGCGCGACTGGGCAGCGTGTGGCACGCAGTATATGTTGAAACGCCGCGCCTGCACCGTCTGCCGGAGGCGCGGCGCCGCGCCATTCTGCGTACGCTACAGCTGGCGCAGGAGCTGGGGGCGGAAACCGCCACGCTCTCCGATCCGGATGAAGCCCGCGCGGTACTGCGTTACGCGCGCGAGCACAACCTGGGAAAAATCGTCACCGGTCGCCAGCCGCAGCGGCGCTGGCGGCGTGACAGTTTTGCCCGGCGGCTGGGCGATCTCGGGCCGGATCTCGATCTGCTGGTGGTTGCCCTGGATGAACCCGTCCGTGATGCTCCGCACCCGCTGAGCGGGCAGCGCGCCAGCAACGAAAAGTGGCGGCTGTTTCTGCGCGGCTGTCTGATGGCTCTGGTGCTGTGCATTCTGGTGACCGTTGTAGGCCGCTGGCTGCTGGTGGCCTTTGATCCGGCTAACGGCGTGATGATCTATCTGCTGGCGGTGGTGCTGGTGGCGCTGCGTTTCGGTCGCTGGCCGTCGGTGTTTGCCACGGTGATTAATATCCTCGCGTTTGACCTATTTTTCGTTGCGCCAACCGGCACCGTCGCGGTCTCGGATCTGCAATATCTGGTGACCTTTGCAGTGATGCTGGCGGTGGGCGTGATTGTCGGCAACCTGACGGCGGGCGTGCGCTATCAGGCCAACGTGGCACGCCACCGTGAGCAGCGCGCCCGGTATCTGTATGAGATGGCAAAATCGCTCGGCAGCGCACTGACGCCGCAGGATATTGCCGCCACCAGCCAGCGGGTGATCGACGTTACGCTCCAGGCGCGCAGCCAGCTGCTGCTGCCGGACGAGCAGGGCGAGTTGCGATCGGCCGGAGAGACTCGCCTCACCGCGCCGCCCGATCCGGGCATTGCCAAATGGAGCTACAGCAAAGGCCAGCCGGCAGGTGCCGGCACCGATACCCTGCCGGCGGTGCCATACCAGATACTGCCACTGAAGAGCGGCCATCACTGTGTGGGTTTACTGGTGGTAGAGCCGGAAAACCTGCGTCAGCTGATGATTCCGGAGCAGCAGCGGCTGGTGGAGACCTTTACGGTGCTGATTGCCAACGCGCTGGAGCGCATGGCGCTGTCACACAGCGAGGCCGCTTCGCGTCTGGCGGCGGAGCGGGAGAAGCTGCGCAACGCGCTGCTTTCCGCACTCTCCCACGATCTGCGCACGCCGCTGACCGTGCTGTTTGGTCAGGCGGAGATGCTGATGCTCGATCTCGCCAGCGAGCAGTCGAAATATGCCGGTCAGGCTGGTCAGATTCGCGAACAGACGCTCAGCACCATCCGGCTGGTCAGTAACATGCTCGATATGGCGCGCATTCAGTCTGGCGGCCTGAATCTGCGTGAGGAGTGGGTGGCGCTGGATGAGGTCATTGGCGGTGCGCTCAGCAGCATGGGGCCGTCGCTGAAAGGGCACGATTTTGTGCTGGATATGCCTGAGGACCTGGTGCTGATCAAAGGCGATAGCGCTATGCTGGAGCGGGTGTTTACCAATCTTGTCGAAAATAGCCTGAAATATGCCGGTAATGCGGCGCAGCACGGTATTCGCGCGTGGCGCGAGCCGTCGCGGCTGGAGATTGCCGTGTGGGATAACGGGCCGGGTATCGCGCCGGAGAATCTGACGCGCATTTTTGACAAGTTTGCGCGCGGCGATAAAGAGTCGGCGGTGCCGGGCGTTGGCCTTGGTCTGGCTATCAGCAAAACCATTGTTGAGTCGCATGGCGGGCGCATCTGGGCAGAAAATCGGGTGGAAGGGGGCGCGCTGTTCCGTTTATCGCTGCCGTTGCCGGACGCCCCTGAAATTTCTGAAGAGGGGCTGAAATAACTTCACATAAGTTCGGTTATACTCGCAGGCTTGTCTGTTGATAAGTGGGAACTTATGGAACGTTTTACCGAAAACCTGATGTATGCATCACGCTGGTTGCTGGCACCGGTTTACATTGGACTTTCGCTGGGGCTGCTGGCGCTGACCGTTAAATTTTTTCAGGAAATTTTTCACCTGTTGCCCAATATCCTCAGCATCGCGGAAAACGATCTGATTCTGCTGCTGCTTTCGCTGGTGGATATGACCCTGGTTGGCGGCTTGCTGGTGATGGTCATGCTCTCCGGCTATGAAAACTTTGTCTCTAAACTGGATATTGATGAGGGCAAAGAGAAGCTGAGCTGGCTGGGCAAAATGGATTCCGGCTCGCTGAAGAACAAAGTGGCGGCATCGATTGTAGCGATTTCCTCTATCCATCTGCTGCGTATTTTTATGGATGCGCGCAATGTCGCGAATGAAAAGCTGATGTGGTACGTCATTATTCACCTGACGTTTGTGCTCTCGGCATTTGTCATGGGCTGGCTGGATAATATGTCGAAGGTGGATAAGAAGTAAGCCTGCGCCCCCTGGAAAAACCCGCACCGCCTGTAGGGTCGCCATTCATGGCGACCTGCCAATGACCGCACCACTTTCCAGGGTCGCCATTCATGGCGACCCTGGTTGATCACCGCACCGGCTGCGTCCCCGTTAACTGCGGCATCACTTCCCTGATCATGGCAAAAAACTGGCGTAACCGGGCAGGGTAATAGCTGGCCCACGGATAGGTCAGCCAGACCGGCAGCGGCGGTGCCTGCCACTCCGGCACCAGCTGAATCAGATCACCGTTTGCCAAATCCTCCTGTACCACCCACGACGACACCACCGCGGCGCCCATGCCGGCTAAGGCTGCTTTGCGTACCGCGTAAAGACTGTCGCTGGCAAGACGCGGAGCGATCGCCAGATTTACCGGCTGGCCGTCGCTGATACGCTGCAGCGCAATTTCATTATGGTAAAAGCTGGTCAGCGCCAGCCACGGCAGCGTGACAAGCTCAGAAACCTCTTCGACCGGCGGATGCGCCGCCAGCAGGGCAGGCGCAGCAACCACAAAGCGCGGTACCTCGGCCAGCAGCACGGCCACCACAGAGGGATCGCCCGGCGCGCCCACCTGAATTGCGCAATCTATATTCTCGCTAATGAAGTCTGGCGTGCGGTCATTTAGCATCCACTCAACGTTAAGCCGTGGATAGCGCTGCAGGTAATCCACCAGCGGCGCGATCAGCTGATCCTGGCCAAACGCATGCGGCGCACGCACCCGCAGTGTGCCAACCGGATCATCCCCTGAACCGGTCAGCGCATCCTCCAGGGCATGCCACGTTGCCACCAGCTGACGCGCCTGCGCATAACAGCGCTCGCCATCGTCCGTCAGTTTCAGGGCGTGCGTGGTACGCAGAATCAGTTTCAGGCCCAGCCGCTGCTCCAGCGCCTGCAGGCGGCGACTGACGGTTGGCTGTGTGGTGCCCAGCTGCACGGCGGCGGCAGAGAGCGAACCGCTTTCAACAATGCGGATAAACGTCTGCATCAGTTCGATGCGATCCACGCTGGTAAGATTGCCCATACGTAATCCGTATAACAGTTCTGTGTTTCAGCAGTCTACCGCGTATGGCGGTGACGCGCTTTAATAAGCGCACTTTCACGGGAGAAACCGATTATGTCTGCTATTTCACACTCAGCTGCACTGCCAGCTGAAAAGCTGCCCACTCCGCTGGTCTTTACCCTGGCCGCAGGCGCCGGACTGAGCGTGGCGTCAATCTATTACAGCCAGCCGATGCTGGATATCATCAGCAAACAGTTCAACGTCGGGATTGGCAGCGTCGGTATGGTGCCGATGCTGACCCAGGCGGGCTACGCACTCGGCATTCTGCTGCTGGCCCCGCTCGGAGACCGCCACGATCGGCGTACCATTATTCTGGTTAAGGGCTTACTGCTGATGGCCGCGCTGCTGCTGTGCGGCTTCTCTGGCGGACTCAACGCGTTACTGATCGCCAGTTTCGCTACTGGCTTAACCGCCACCGTGGCGCAGGATATTGTGCCGGCCTCCGCTGCACTGGCCCCTGAACGCAGCCGGGGTAAAACCGTTGGCACGGTGATGACCGGGCTGCTGGTTGGCATTCTGCTGTCACGCGTGGTGAGCGGCGTCGTCGCCGAGTATTTTGGCTGGCGCACCATGTATATGATCGCGGCGGCGGCCGTGCTGTTCAGTAGTCTGGCGCTGTGGCGCGCTTTACCACGCTTCACGCCGGGTACCTCGGTCAGTTATCCGCGCCTGCTGCTGTCGCTGGCTCATTTGTGGCAGCATCACCAGACACTACGCCGCGCCGCGCTGGCACAAGGTTTACTCTCGGTGAGTTTCAGCGCCTTCTGGTCGACGCTGGCGCTGATGCTGAGCGAGCGCTTCCATCTGGACAGTGCCGTAGCCGGAGCCTTTGGCCTGGCGGGTGCGGCGGGCGCGCTGGCGGCAGCCGCTGGCCGGCAGCTTTGCCGACCGCATTGGCCCGGCCCGCGTAACGCAGTACGGCGCCACGCTGGTGATCGCCTCGTTCGCGCTGATGTTCCTGCTGCCGCTTCTGCCGGTGCCGGCCCAGCTTGGTCTGATTGTCATCAGCACCATCGGCTTTGACCTGGGCGTACAGGCTACGCTGGTGGCGCACCAGACCCTGGTGTACAGCCTGGCGCCGGAAGCGCGCAGCCGTTTAAATGCGCTGATGTTCACCGTGGTCTTTATCGGTATGGCGGCCGGTGCGGCGCTGGGCAGCCTGGCGCTGGCGCATTTCGGCTGGACGGGCGTCGTTACGCTTGCCACCTTCGCCGCTGTGCTTGCCTTGCTGATTCGCCTGGCAAGTCGCCATCTGAAAAACTGATCGCAAATCCTGTGCCAGGCTTAAGGGAGAATGTTATTTAAAAACGGAGCGTTATGAACTTCCTGGCCTGGACCGCCGCCACTGGCGGTCTGTTACTGTTAATGTCACTGGCTTCCGGCTGGATTCACCGGGGGCCAGTGACCTCGTTTGGTCTCTACCTGTTCGCGGGCGTCCTGTGCGGCCCGTGGATGTTCAATCTGCTGCAAATCGATATCATCGGTCACGCTGAGCTCGCTGCGCACATCACTGAAATCACCATGGCAGCCTCACTGTTTATCACCGGGCTCAAGCTGCGTCTGCCGATGAGCGCCCATGCGTGGCGTGTGGGCGTCAGGCTGGCCTTCCCGGCCATGCTGCTGACGGTGGCGGGCATGGCATGCCTGATTCACTGGATTACCGGCTTCTCCTGGCCGCTGTCGCTGGCGTTCGGGGCCATCGTCGCACCCACCGATCCGGTGCTCGCCAGCCTGATCTCGGTGAACGATGCGCGGGACGATGACGCACTGCGCGTGGCGCTCTCCAGCGAAGCCGGAATGAATGATGGATCGGCGCTGCCGCTGCTGATGCTGGCGCTGCTGCTGATCCAGCCCGAAGCCTTTCAGCTGGGCGATTTTTCCACCTGGGCGGTAAAAGATGTGATCTGGGCGATTGGCGGCGGTCTGGCCATCGGATACCTGTTCGGGCGCGTGATCGGCGTGCTGGCAACGCACCTGCGCAGCGCCCATGAGGATGTGGCGCCGAACGATTTTCTGGCGCTGGCGCTGATTGCGCTGAGCTATGCGGCAGCGCAGGCGGTGGATGCCTCCGGTTTTCTGGCTACCTTTGCGGCCGGTGTCGGCCTGCGTCGTGCTGAACTGCGCGTAACAAAACGTTTTCCGCTGGAGGAGCTGCCGGAAGAGAAGCGCTATTTGCCGGCGGAAGCGCTGGTCAATCCCAACCAGCGCCTGACACAACGCGGTGGCAGTATGGTGAAGTCGGTTGGCCTGGTGGTCAGTGATGCGCTGTCGTTTGGTGATACGATGGAGCGTCTGCTGGCAGCGGGCATGATGGTGGTACTGGGCATTACGCTGGCACATCACTGGAACCTCACCGGAATCGGACTCGGGCTACTGCTGTTTGTGGTGGTACGGCCGTTAGCGGTCTGGCTGACCACCTGGCGCTGTGAAATGCCGCCAATGCGCCGCCTGCTGATTGGCTGGCTGGGGATTCGCGGTATTGGCAGTATTAACTACATCGCCTATGCCTGGGTGCACGGTCTGCATGGCCCGCAGGCGGAACAGATGGTGGATATGGCGCTAACGTTAGTGGTGTGCAGCATCATACTGCATGGCATAACGGTGACGCCGTTATTAAACTGGCGTGCGGCCCGTCAGGCGGCGCGCGCAGAACACGACGAAACGTGATTTTCTGGAAATTACTGGAGCCTATTATGAAAGCATTGCTTATCGCCCTGTTTGGGCTTTCCCTGTCGGCCAGCGCCCTGGCTGATGATACGGACGCCGATGCACAGGAAAATGTCTACGCCAGCCAGCTTTGTCATATCGTCAGCAGCGAACAAAAAACCGGTGATATGCAGAGCTATACCGAAAAAATGAAAACCCAGCTGGCCGGGGGCCAGTCACCTTCCGCCATGAATAAGCCTTCGTTTAACGAAGAGACCGCGCAGGAAGTGGTGAATGGCTGGCTGGAGCTGGGTGAAGAGGAGCGGGCAAAACTGCGTCACGATCAGCAGCAGTGCGAGCAGACGGTCATGACACAGTTCCAGCAGCAGGATTAAGTCATTGTTAACGGGTTTGTTAACATGACCGGAACAGGACATTTATCGTAATCCGCCGGATTACAGATAGAATACGCGCCTTTTCAGGCGCGTTTTTTTATGGCTTTTTTGTACGAAATGCGTACATTATCGCCAAATCGAAATCAGACATGCATCACATAACGAGACGCAGCCCTCAAGGCTGCCATTTTTCATATCGGCTACCGGGCAAGATGATTACACGTCGTGGTTTTATAATGGCTGGCACTGCCACTCTCCTTTCAATGACAACGGGCAAACTATTTGCGCGCGATGACATCATTCCGCTGTGGCCGGACGACCCGCCGGGCGGCGGTGGCCCCTCGGGCTTGCTGAAAGTGAGTGCCAACGGTTCATGGACCAATATTGTCTCGCCGGCGATTCAGCGCTTTCGTCCGGAAAACCCCAACGGCGAAGCGGTGATTGTCGCGGCAGGCGGCGGCTACCGTTTTATCGGCATGGGGCGTGAAGCCTGGCCGGTGGCACGCTGGCTGAACGCCAATGGCTATACCGCATATGTGCTGAGCTACCGTTTACCCGGCGAAAAGTGGCAGGCGGGCAATCTGGCGCCGTTACAGGATGCGCAGCGCGCCATTCGCATGGTGCGATCGATGGAGCAGAAGGTGCATCTGCTGGGCTTCTCCGCCGGCGGGCATCTGCTGGGCATGGCGGCGGCGCGCCCTGGTTTTACCTCCTATCCGGCGCAGGATTCACTGGATGACATCATCCCCAGCGCAGACAGTGTAGGGCTGATCTATCCGGTGATTACCCTTGAGGCGCCCTATCAGCACACCCGCACGCACCAGATGATGGTGGGCAACAACGCTACGCCCACTCAGGAAGCGAACTGGTCGGTGCAAAATTACGTCACCCGTGATTTTCCCGCGACTTTTCTTGCTCAGGCGGAGGACGACCGCACCTCCAACCCGCACAATACCGAGCTGATGCGCGATGCCTGCCGCCGGATGCGCGTGCCGGTCGAACTGATTGAATTGAGCAGCGGCGGCCACGGTTTTGGCCTGGGTAAAGCGGGCACGCCTGCTGCGCTGTGGGATCAGGCCTACGTACGCTGGCTGGATAAGCTGGGTTAAATGGCCGCACTGATGCTCTTCAGGGCGGCTTTACTCATCTTCATTTCCGCTTTTACAGGGCATAAAAGCGCGGGTTTTTAGATAAATATCTTTAATTATCAATCTTCTAAAAAGGCTTTGAACAAGTCGTAAAATTCTTTGCGTTATCTCTTCAGCGCAGCTTTCTCTAAAGTTCATTTCAGCAGCACGACACCCAAATTTGAACATCACTTTAGAGGAACACACCATGTCTAAACTTGACCTGCTCGACCCACAGAACTCCACCCTGATCTTCATCGACCACCAGCCACAGATGGCATTTGGTGTGGCCAATATCGATCGCCAGCAGCTCAAAAATAATACTGTCGCTTTGGCGAAAGCGGGCAAAATTTTCGACGTGCCGGTGATTTACACCTCTGTTGAAACCGAAAGTTTTAGCGGCTACATCTGGCCGGAACTGCTGGCGGTACATCCTGAATCGCAGCCAATTGAGCGCACCTCAATGAACTCATGGGAAGATGAGAAATTTGTTGAAGCGGTGAAGAAAACCGGCCGTAAGAAACTGATTATCTCTGCACTGTGGACGGAAGTGTGCCTGACCTTCCCGGCCCTGATGGCGCTGAAAGAGGGGTTTGAGGTGTACGTAGTGACCGATACTTCAGGTGGTACCAGTGTGGATGCTCATGAGCGCTCTGTTCAGCGTATGGTGCAGGCCGGTGCCGTACCGGTGACCTGGCAGCAGGTGCTGCTGGAGTATCAGCGTGACTGGTCACGCAAAGAGACCTATGACGCGGTGATGGATCTGGTGCGTGAGCACAGCGGTGCCTACGGAATGGGCGTAGATTACGCTTACACCATGGTGCACAAAGCCCCGCAGCGCCAGGGCTGAACAATCATCGAACACGAGGGCCTTGCGGGGCCCTCTTGTATTACTGCCATGGGCTGCTATAGACCTGTACTTTTATCTCATTGAGCGTATCTGATTTAATCACGGTAATGACGTCTTTATGGGAAGCGCTACGCCAGCAGTCGGCTACCACATCGCAGCTGCTCTGACGCGTATAACCTATTGAAGTAAGCCAGGTATTGACCGGATTAATGTCATTAACACCATAAAATGTTATTGATGCAATTTTTGCTTCAGGACCACTGACATTATTAAAGTCGAAATCATAATGAGGAGAAATTCTTGGCATGTCTTTCAGCAGTTGTGGTGTGTAAAAATTATATTCACTTATATTTTGCTCACTATAATGTGCGCTGCCCGCCAGTGCCATTCTAAGGGTTGGCCAAAGGAAGATAGCTGCGATAACAATCAGTAGCATTATCACAACGAAGATTTTACCCATCCGCGTCATAATATCAGATCACTCTTTCCGCTTTGAATAAAAGAACCATCCCGTGTTGCAATCGCAACGTTACCCGATTTGAAATCAGAGTAGGGGCGGATTGTTTGCATAAATTCCGGTAACTGACCCCGGTAGGGCGATGCATGTCGAAAGCGTTGCGGGTCAGGAAAGAGCAGAGGAAGGAAGGTTTCGTTTTTAAAAGAACCTATCGGTCCATAATGATCCCAACGCCGCAGGGCCTGCTCTTTACTGACGGGTTGTAACATTGGAAAAGGATTAGTTGTTGTCACAATCCGATAAAAACCCAGTAGATCGGACACTAAATCCTCGCCACTAAAACCGCTATCAGTCAGCAGATTATTAGGGAATGCTCCCTGAAAAGCTTCAAAGCGACGCGCAATGGTCATCATCATTGCCAGAGCAATACTCTGCCTTTCACGGTAAGGCCGTCCTCTGCGAATGCGCCATTTAATACTTTTGCCCACACGCAGGATGCGCCATGGGTCTGACATGGTTTGAGCATAGACAACATCATAACGATCCTGAGTTGATGCTTCGCCATGATTGATTCGGTTCAACAACATTCTGATATCGGTACCCTGAGCATGCCCTAAATCAATCCATCCCAAAACTTCAGTATAAATCAATCCATTCCTTGAATTCGCAGCATAGCTGCCATCTATGATTTCGTTACGTTTACTCATCCCTGATGCTCGCTATTTCATATGTCTGCTTGCTTAAAGGCACTAAGATAGTGTGCCTATAGATAAACATCAATAGCGGTACGCTTAAGTCAAATCACTAATGCGTATCAGATCTCAAATGTTGCTGTCTTTTTTACCTGAATACCTTAAAACTTACTGCTTTTACTAACACATATGTCTTTAATCCAAATGCTGTTTATATCCAAAACACAGATATCGTGTCAGCCATGGGGTAAGAATGTTCCGGATATGACTTTAAAGCTGTTCTGAAATTATATAATAACAACAACTATTTGATAAATTTAGTTTTTATATCCTGTTGTAGGATTTTAAGATTGAGGGAGTCTGTTTTTTCTTAATGTTACCAATAAAGTAACGCCAGGTTATGTCATCGATAATGCTCTTAATGCATCCATTTGCCTTAATTTGTGATTTGTATCAATTAATCGCTTTAGCCGATGTTTTGTACTTTGATTTTTTTTGTTAAATGTAATCCAATCCTGAAATCTTCGTAGGTCACAGTTTAATGTCTCTTTTGCTTCATGGTTTCAGTTTATGGCTACTTGATTAATTTAAAGGGGATAGCTCTGTTCTCGCACTAAATGATAGTTAATCCCGATCAAGAAGTGCTTTGGTGTTTTCTCCCAATATTGATAGTAAATACTACCACCGCATAGATGGATAAAAATTAAGGAGAAGTAAAATGGAAATCAGTGAAAAATTAGCTGCGCTTTCTGGAAAAATTAAAAACCAGGCGCATATGATTCAAACCGAAGAAGCAACCAAAGCCGCTTTTGTTATGCCATTTATTAGCAACGTGTTGGGGTATGATGTTTTTGATCCTGAGGAAGTAACGCCTGAATACATCTGTGATATAGGCACAAAAAAAAGGTGAGAAAATTGATTATGCCATCAAAAAAGACGGCAACATTCAAATACTGATCGAATGTAAAAAAATTGGTGAGTCACTTTCAATTAATCATGCAATGCAGCTTTTCAGGTACTTCCATGTAACCAGTGCAAGAGTCGCCATATTGACTAATGGTCAGCATTACAAATTCTTCACTGATCTGGACACACCCAATAAGATGGATGAAAAGCCTTTCCTTGAACTTGATATGCTGGATATTGATGATTATGTTATACCCGAGATTGTAAAGCTTAATAAAAAAACATTTGATGTCGAGTCTATTGTTAACGCAGCTGGTGAACTCAAGTATGTCAGCCAGATAAAAAAGGTTATCAGTCTTATTCTTAATGAAGGGGATGAAGACTTTACTAAGTATGTCGCATCAAGAGTCTATGATGGTGTTGTCACGCAGAAGGTTAGAGATCTCTTTTCAGTACTGATAAAAAAGGGTGCAGCTCAGTATCTTAATGATCAACTCAATATCAGATTGAAAAGCGCCATGTTTAACACCAACTCAATAGCTGACGAAACTGTCACTAATAAAGAGGTAATTAATGAAGTTCTGGACGATGAAGGTATAGAAACGACAGAGGATGAAATCAATGGCTTCCTGATTGTAAAAGCAATAGCCAGTAGAGTTGTATCACCATCCAAAGTTTTTATGCGGGATTCTAAATCATACTGTGCAATACTTTTTGATGATAATAACAGGAAGCCAATTTGTCGTTTTAGATTCAATACATCTCAAAAATATTTAAGCCTGTTTGATGCAGAAAAGAAAGAGATTAAGCATGCTATCAATGGACTGGAGGAGATATATATCCATGCTGAAGCGATTGTTGCCACGATAGAAGGTTACAAGGAAGGTTAACAGAGTATCCTGTAGAAATCAGTGCGTCGTTAAATTAACATTCGGCGTGATACTATTTATTGAGTAAAAAAGGTATCACGCCAGTGCGCATCCCCTCTATTCATCCCTTTATAATGAGTATGTGGTTGTCCAGCATTAGCGTACCGGGGACATTACTCTCTTTACTTACCTCTGCTTTTGCATACTTCAACCGATAGCGTTTGCCGCCCGGTAAGCGCGCGCGGCGCCTCGGTATGGAAGATGAGCAGCCTGCCAAAGGTTATCCTGCGGCACGTCTTCAGGTAGCCGGAGACATACATATAAACTGACTGCATTGATTTTACTATTTGCGGTGACGCCGGAAATTGCGTTGAGGCGATGAATACCACACTGGATCGTGCGCAGATGTCGTTGCGACTGACGCCAGGTAGCACGGCTTATGAAAAATCGAAACTGCGCTGATGGAACGGTTGGCCGGCGTTCAAAACAGCAGCGTATGCGCGGTGGCGCGCAGCGCGATACCCAGCACAATACCGGGCACCGCGAAGCGGAACAGGCGGGGAAACCGGCTGGAGAGCCCAAGGAAAATACCGATACCGGGCAGATCGAAGGTCTGGATTAGTAAGCCCGCCGAGGCGTTAACGTTATGCACGCTGTACAGACCTTTCTCGATCAATCCCGCCACGACACCGTAATAGGCTGTCCCGCCGGCCAGGCATTTTGTCAGGGCCGGCAGCACATAAACCTCTGCGATATGCAGCTTATCCAGCAGCGGCGTCAGCACGCGCGTTAGCCATTCGATACTGCCGGACTCCCTCAGAATGCCCACCACCGATAGCGAGAGAATCAGCATCGGTAAAGAGCCAAGCGCCAGGCGAATCGCATCCGCGCCGGAGGTATTGATGATGGCAATCAGCCCCAGCTTGCTGTCGTTGCTGGTGGCAGCTTCATCCTCATTACGCAGCGCGGCATCAGAGAGCCGGCGACCAAAAAGATGGTAGGTAGAGGCTGCCGCCAGCACGCCGCCGCAAATCGAAAACAGCAGCGCGGCGCTCCAGTTGAGCCCGGCAGGAATCAGGGGATAGAAAGCGTTGGCCTGGCCCATACAGAACAGCATCGCCAGCGTTGCGGCCATGTGGCGATCTGACGTGCCGCGTTTTTCCATGATCGCCAGGGCGGCCAGCGGCGCAGCAAAACTGACGAAGTTAAGCTGAATCAGGGCAAAAAATGCCAGCCCGGTAATACCTAAAGGTTTCAGCAGCGGCGTTGAGTGGCGCACCACAAAATCCAGCACGCCTTTCACTTCCAGGTATTTCATGATGAATAACATCACCACCATGATCGGAATCAGCGTGTAGAGCGCCACATCAACTGCGGCTTTGCCGGATGCCATAATTATGCTGATGATGTTCATGCAGTGTTATTTCCCTGACAATTAAGACGAAAAAAGGCTAACCGAGGTTAGCCTTTTAAGTCAGCGGATAGCCAGCACTTAACGCATGGTGACAAACTCTTCCGCCGCAGTCGGGTGGATCGCCACGGTATTGTCGAAGTCTTTTTTGGTTGCGCCCATCTTCAGCGCCACCGCAAAGCCCTGCAGCATCTCATCCATGCCGTTACCGATGCCGTGAATGCCGACAATTTTCTCCTCCGGCCCCACGCACACCAGCTTCATGCGGCACGGCTGGCGGTGCTGCGTTACCGCGGTGTACATGGCGGTAAAGGAGGATTTGTACACCTTCACCTGATCATCGCCATACTGCTCGCGCGCCTGGGGTTCGGTCAGGCCAACGGTACCGATGGGCGGGTGGCTGAACACCACGGTCGGCACATTGCTGTAGTCCAGATGCTCGTCAGGCTTGTTGTTGAACAGGCGCTCAGACAGGCGACGTCCGGCAGCAACGGCCACTGGCGTCAGCTCGACCGCACCGGTGTTATCGCCCACCGCATAGAGGCCTTTAACGTTGGTATTCTGGAACTTATCGACCTGAATATAGCCTTTTTCATTCAGGCTACGCCGGTGACCTCCAGGTTCAGGTTGTCCGTAGCCGGTTCGCGACCAATTGCCCAGACCAGGCAATCCACGACCTGTTCGTGACCGCTCTCCAGCTGCAGCGTCAGGCTGCCGTCGGCATTTTTGATCACCGCTTTAGGCTGTGACTCAGTGTGCAGCATTGGGCCTTCCGCCTGCATCACCTCGACCAGCGTCTCGACAATCAGCGGATCAAAGCTGCGCAGCGGTGCGTGCTTACGCACAAACAGATGCGTTTCTGCGCCCAGCGCATTGACCACGCCAGCCAGTTCAACCGCGATATAGCCTGCGCCAACTACGGCAACGCGCTTAGGCAGCGCATCCAGCTCAAAGAAGCCGTCAGAGTCGATACCGTACTCTGCGCCCGGTACGTCCGGATGGCTTGGGCGGCCGCCGGTGGCGATCAGAATGTGATCGGCCGTAATGGTTTCGCCGTTCACCTCAACGGTATGCGCATCAATAAAACGCGCAAAGCCTTTGATCACTTCGACGTTATTTTTGCCCAGCACGTTATCGTATGAGGTGTGGATGCGATCGATATAGGCGCTACGGTTCTTCACCAGCGTGGACCAGTCAAAGCGATTTACCGTGGTATCAAAGCCGTAGTCCGGGCCATACAGGTGAATAGCTTCAGCAATTTGCGCCGCATGCCACATCACCTTTTTCGGGACGCAGCCGACGTTTACGCAGGTGCCGCCCAGCTCTTTCGCTTCAATCAGCGCGCACTTCTGGCCGTACATTGCCGCACGGTTAATGGAGGCGATACCGCCGCTGCCGCCGCCAATGGCGAGGTAGTCAAAATGTCTGGTCATCCGTTATGTCCATCTGAAAGAGGAAAACTGGCATAGAGTGTAACGCCGGAGTAGCGAAGGGCGCAAAGTTTGCATCTATAAGTGTAATAGGGTTGAATTTTGGCATCCGCCCGCCTGTGACGGGCTGTCGGCTATTAAAGGATATATGATGCATCTGACTTTTCTCGGTACCGGCGCGGGCGCGCCAAGCCTGCAGCGTAACGTCACCGCCATCGCGCTCACGCTCTCTAAAGGTGGTGAAACCTGGCTATTTGACTGCGGTGAAGCCACGCAGCATCAATTTATGCGTTCGGCGCTTAAACCGGGCAAGCTGGAAAAAATCTTCATCACCCATCTGCACGGCGACCATATTTTTGGTCTGCCGGGCCTGCTGACCAGCCGCTCCATGGCGGGCATTCCGGAGCCGATGACCGTTTACGGGCCAAAGGGTATCCGGCAATTTATCGACACTGCACTTAGCCTGAGCGGCTCTTACACCACCTATCCGCTGGAGATCGTGGAGATTGAAGCCGGCCCGGTGCTGGATAACGGTGCGTTTCGCGTCATCGCTTATCCGATGAACCATGTGGTGGAGTGTTACGGCTATCGCATCGAACAGCATGATAAACCCGGCTTCCTGGATGCGCCGCGCCTTAAGGCGGAGGGCGTCCCGCGCGGGCCGTGGTATCAGGAACTCAAGCAGGGCAAGCGCATTACGCTGGAGGATGGGCGTGAAATCAACGGGGCGGACTATCTGGGGCCGGCAACCAGGGGCAAAGTGCTGGCGATTTTTGGCGATACCGCGCCGACTGAAGCCGGGCTGCAGCTGGCGGCTAACGCCGATGTGATGGTGCATGAAACCACGCTGGAAGCCGCGATGGCGGAGAAGGCAAACGGGCGCGGACACTCAACCACGCTTCAGGCGGCGGAGCTGGCAAAACAGGCGGGCGCGAAACGCATGATCGCCACGCACTTCAGCTCACGCTATCTGGCGCATGATCGGGAGAGATTGCTGCAGGAGTGCCAGTCAGTGTTTGCGGCCACCGAGCTGGCACATGATTTTGCGATTTTTGACGTATAAACGTCAGTGCTGTAACGCCGGATAAGTAAAAAACAGCAGGTGCGTCAGGTTAAACAGGAAGTGCACGGCAGTGGCGACCCACAGGCGGCCGCTCCAGTGCCATGCCAGGCCGTAAATCACACCGGCCAGCGCGGCAAAAATCGCCAGCAGCGTGCCGCCAGGCAAGTGCGCCAGGCCAAACAGCAGCGAAGCGATCAGCAGCGCGGCGACGCCGCCCATTTTCTGCCGCAGGCGCTGTTGCAGATAGCCACGGAAGAACGCCTCTTCGGCCAGTGAGACAAAAAACAGGTTCGCCAGCACAAAAGTACCCAGCCACTCTGGCCAGTGAAGCTCAACAGCTAATCCCCCTGCGAATACCGCCACGTACAGCAGCAGCGGAATCGCCACCAGCAGCAGCAGCCAGCAGAGTTTGTTGCGCGGCGGGCACTTCTGTGTGCGAAACAGAGAGGGCAGGCACGCCAGCAATACAAAGGGAATCAGCGCCTTATCAAAATTATATGAAAAGCCGAACGGCACACTGCGCGGGCCAGCCTGCACGTTTTCCACCTGCACGGGGTTATGGAAACCCGGCAGCAGATGGAGGAACAGCCCGCCCGCCATCAGCACCAGCGCCGCTTCACTGATGATCAGCGCCGGGCGATTGCCCGGATTCTCCACGCGTAACCACACCAGCAGCGCAATCACCGTGAGGACGATAAAGGCTGGCCAGTTAAGCACATCCTGAAAGAAACCGAGCAGCGTAGCGAGCAACAGCAGCAGCACGGCCAGACGTTTGGCAGGCGAAAGCGCAGCAAGCGCGCCAGCCAGAATAATCCACATAGATATCACCTCTGTCGCTGGCGGCGCTCAACTACTCCGGAACGATCTGCGTCACGCTGTAGTGGCCTGTGCCTGCGGGTACCAGTTTTTGATGCAGCCACGGCAGCACCTCTTCCATCTGCGCTTTCAGCTTCCATGGCGGGTTAATCACGATCATTCCGGAAGCCGTCATACCGCGCTGATCGCTATCCGGACGCACGGCCAGCTCAATCTGCAGAATATTGCGGATGCCGGTGGCTTCCAGATCTCTCAGCATGTGCTTGATTTGCTGACGCAGCACCACCGGATACCACAGCGCATATACGCCGGTAGCAAACCGTTTGTGGCCCTCCTGAATGCCTTTCACCACATCCTGATAGTCGCTTTTCATCTCGTAAGGCGGGTCGATCAGGATCAGACCACGGCGGGTCGGCGGCGGCAGTTTGGCTTTCAGCTGCTGATAACCGTCGCCACGCGATACGCGGGCGCGCGAATCTTTACTGAATTCACCGCGCAGCAGCGGGTAATCACTGGAGTGCAGTTCGGTCAGCTCCAGCTTGTCCTCTGCGCGCAGCAGATGACGCGCAATCAGCGGCGATCCCGGATAGTAGCGCAGCGTGCCGTTCGGGTTCAGGTTGCGCACTGCCGCCAGATAGGGCTTCAGCAGCGCAGGTGCATCCGGCTGCTGCCAGATGCGGGCAATGCCTTCCAGATATTCACCGGTGCGTTCGGCGTGCTCGCCGCTCAACTGGTAACGACCGGCACCGGCGTGGGTGTCCAGGTAGAGGAAAGGTTTCTCCTTCTCCATCAGCGCGGTGAGGATCAGGCTTTCAACGGTATGTTTCAGCACGTCGGCATGGTTGCCGGCATGAAAACTGTGGCGATAACTCAGCATAAAAAAGAGGGGTCCGCGGTTGGATCAAGGGAGTCGAATAGATCGGGTGTGGCGCGATTATAACGGCGCTGCATAAAAATTGCTGACGTTTTCACGGCGGCTTAAGTTTAATTCAGACGTGTCGCTGTAGCACAGTGCGGCTTGCCCTGTATGCTGATTGTTTTAACGCGTGATAATTCCAGCCTCGAAATTTCAGTGCGAATTAAGTAAGTTAGTATCCGATAACGAAGCGGCTGCAGGAAACAGCGTTGCCAGGCATCTGGCCGGGCTGTTTGGCTAATGGCCGTATGATTTTTTGCTTTACGTATCACTCACAACTCCTGGTGACAATAATGAAAAAAATAACTGGTATCGCGGTGGCAAGCCTGCTGGCACTGACTGGCTGCGCGAAACAACAACCTGTTCATAGCCTGGTGACGCCGCCAGCCGCGGAACAACAGGCAGCGGAACAGCCGGGTACGCCGTTTGTTGCGTCTGAACCCGCTCCGGCTGCGGCCCCGTCCTCATTTGGGGAGGATCGCGCCAGCAATATTCAGCAGTGCCGTAAAGAGCTGGATGCCATGCGTCTATACAGCCAGGCTTCATTTGATAGTTATCAGGCTGAATTCCAGAAAATTGGCGCGCAAACCAATAAATATCTGCAAATCAAAGATTCGATTGGGGCAGATATTAACGATTTAGTCATGCCGCGCTATCAGTTCCAGATTCGTGAACTGTGCTTCCGTATTAAAACCCGTCTGTCGCAGCTGATTATTCGTCAGGCAGGTTAATACTGGCGGCATCTGCCGCCCGCTTTTTTAATCAGCGCGAGGGCTTCGCGCTGAGGATCGGCTTCATCTCTGGTTTACTGCCGGGGATGAAGCTTTTTGTTTTTCTGGCGCGGCGAATGTGCCGTGAGTGGAGATCCTGATGACAGAACGTCGTCTGCTGGCTGTGTTAATGACAGCTGCGTTATTTATGCCCGGAGTGGCATCCTCTGCCTCTGATACTGACATGCTTCGTGCGTTTGGCGATGCGGCGCGAACACTGCCCCCGGCGCCAGTCGTCAGTGTGCCACCCAAACCCAAAGCTAAACCGGCACCAAAACCCGCTGCCGCACCCGATTATCAGGTTGAGGTGAAACGTCTGCAGGCGCGGATTCAGCAACTGGAGAAGCAGCCTGCTGCGGTGCCCACAGTGAATCCGGATGAGGCGCTAAAAAAGCAGCTGGCGGCACGTGAAAAACAGATCGCCACGTTGAATGCGCAACAGCAGCAGCAGGAGAGCCAGATTTCTAAGCTGACAGCGGCGTTAACAGCAGCACAGCAACAGCAAAATGCCGATCGTGTTGAGGTGAAGAAGCAGCTGGATGCGGCGAAAACAGCAGCACAACGTCACGATGAAGCCATGAAAAATCAGCAGGCAGAAAGTGATAAAAACCGGGCTGCTTTCAAGGTGGAAAACGAGAAAAAGCTAACGGCAGAGCTGGCAGCAAACGATAAAAAACTGGCCGCGCTCCAGGCGGAGAGCCAGCAAAAGCTCACGGAGCAGCAAGCGGTAAGCGACAAAAAACTGGCCGCGCTCCAGGCGGAGAGCCAGCAGAAGCTCACGGAACAGCAAGCGGTAAGCGACAAAAAACTGGCCGCGCTTCAGGCGGAGAGCCAGCAAAAGCTCACGGAACAGCAAGCGGTAAGCGATAAAAAGCTGGCCGCGCTCCAGACGGAGAGCCAGCAGAAGCTCACTGAGCAGCAAGCGGCAGGCGACAAAAAACTGGCTGCTCTGCAATCGCAGCAGCAGGAGAGCCTGAAACAGCTTGCTGAGCTTAATGCCGGAAAACAGCAGCAGGCTATCACCATTGCCAGCCTGACTGCCGATCTTGCGGCGGCCCAAAAGCGGCCTGCGGCGGCGGCTGAGCCCGCTGAACCCAAAAGTGATGCCGAGCGTGATGGTTATACGCTGGGCCAGTTTATTGCCAGCAATGCGGTCGTACAGCTACAGATGGTGAAAGATATTGGGTTAAAAATCAGTATGGATCAGCTGATTGCCGGTTTAACGACGCAGCTAAAAACCGGTGACTCCGCACTGGCGGGTGAGGAGATGGCCCGTCGCTATGCGGCTATGCAGCAATCCATCAGTAAAGGGTTAAATACGCTGGTCGCGAAAGGTTATGCCCAGCTGGATAAGCAGGTAGCAAAACGTAAAGTGTTACAGGCCGGGCAGGGTATGCGCTGGTTCGCAGTCAAGCCGGTAAAAACAAAACTGATTCCTGATCAGCAGGTAGCGGTAACGGTGAAAGTCAGTACGCTGGGCGGCAAGGTTATTAATGACTTCGCCGATGACACCGTACCGTTCAATAACAGCCTGCCGCCGTTGTTACACGAGGGCATGGCGCTGACCGGCAGAGGCGGTGCCATAGAGGGCTGGGCGCTGGCAAAAGATATTTACGAACGCGAACCGTTGCCGCCATGGGTTACGCCGTACGATATTATTCATTACGAGCTGGCGATCAAATAATCGCCCGCTCCCCTTACCGGGTGCTGCACCCTTCACCCGGTAAGTATTCGCGCAGTGCGCCATGAGCGCTGCGCTGATCCCCTTTCCCGCATGATTTTCTTCTGTGCTATACCGCACGGCATTGATTTTCACCTTTCCAGGCCGCATGTTAATAAAATTGCGCCGCGCAAGCGCGCGCCGCCCACTCACACGATGAAAGGACTGCGCTTATGACCAATCCGTTGCTCACGCCATTTACCCTACCGCCTTTTTCCGCCATCAAGCCTGAACATGTGGTTCCAGCCGTGACCGAAGCGCTGAACGACTGTCGCGCCGCGGTTGAGCGCGTGGTAGCCCAGGGTGCGCCTTACAGCTGGGAGAACCTGGTGCAGCCGCTGGCGGACGTTGACGATCGCCTCGGCCGCATTTTTTCACCCGTCAGCCATCTGAACTCGGTGAAAAACAGCCCGGAGCTGCGTGCGGCCTATGAGCAGACGCTGCCGCTGCTGTCGGAGTACAGCACCTGGGTGGGACAGCACGAGGGCCTTTATCAGGCGTACCGTAACCTGAAAGAGGGCGACAACTACGCCGCGCTGGATATCGCGCAGAAAAAAGCCGTGGATAACAGCCTGCGTGATTTTGAGCTGTCGGGTATCGGCCTCGATAAACAGAAGCAGCAGCGCTACGGTGAAATCGCGGCACGTCTTTCAGAGCTGGGCTCAAGCTATAGCAACAACGTGCTCGATGCCACCATGGGCTGGAGCAAGCTGATTACCGATGAGGCCGAGCTGGCCGGCATGCCGGAAAGCGCCCTGGCGGCGGCGAAAGCGCAGGCCGAAGCTAAAGAGCAACAGGGCTGGCTGCTGACGCTGGATATCCCGAGCTATCTGCCGGTGATGACCTACTGCGACAACGCCGCGCTGCGTGAAGAGATGTATCGCGCTTACTCTACTCGCGCGTCCGATCAGGGCCCGAACGCCGGTAAGTGGGATAACGGCCCAATCATGGCGGAAGAGCTGGCGCTGCGCCACGAGCTGGCACAGCTGCTGGGCTTTGACTCCTTTGCGGACAAATCGCTGGCCACCAAGATGGCGGAGAGCCGGCACAGGTGATCGATTTCCTGAACGATCTCGCCAAACGCGCCCGTCCGCAGGGTGAAAAAGAGCTGGCTCAGCTGCGCGCGTTTGCGAAAAAAGAGTTTGGCGTCGAGGAGATGAATCCATGGGATCTGACCTACTACGGTGAGAAACAGAAACAACATCTCTATACCATCAGCGATGAGCAGCTGCGCCCCTACTTCCCGGAAGAGCGTGCCGTCAGCGGTCTGTTTGAAGTGGTCAAACGCATTTACGGAATTACCGCCAAAGAGCGTAAAGATGTCGATGTTTACCATCCTGACGTGCGCTTCTTCGATCTGTTCGATGAAACGGGCGAACTGCGCGGCAGCTTCTATCTCGATCTGTATGCGCGCGAACACAAGCGCGGCGGGGCGTGGATGGATGATTGTGTCGGGCAGATGCGTAAAGCCGATGGCAGCCTGCAGAAGCCGGTGGCCTATCTGACCTGCAACTTCAACCGTCCGGTACAGGGCAAACCTGCGCTGTTCACCCATGATGAAGTGATCACGCTGTTCCATGAGTTCGGCCACGGTCTGCACCATATGCTGACGCGCATTGAAGCGCCGGGCGTGTCGGGCATCAGCGGTGTGCCGTGGGATGCGGTCGAGCTGCCAAGCCAGTTTATGGAGAACTGGTGCTGGGAGCCGGAAGCGCTGGCCTTTATCTCTGGTCACTACGAAACCGGAGAGCCGCTGCCGAAAGCGCTGCTGGATAAAATGCTGGCAGCGAAAAACTACCAGGCTGCGCTGTTTATCCTGCGCCAGCTGGAGTTCGGACTGTTCGATTTCCGCCTGCACACCGAGTTTAACCCGGAAGAGGGCGCGAAAATCCTCGAGACCCTGCGTGAAGTGAAGAAGCAGGTTGCCGTGGTACCGGCTCCGGAGTGGGGACGTTTCCCGCATGCGTTTAGCCACGTGTTTGCCGGAGGTTACGCCGCCGGTTACTACAGCTATCTGTGGGCGGACGTGCTGGCGGCTGATGCGTACTCGCGCTTCGAAGAGGAGGGTATCTTTAACCGTCAAACCGGTCAGTCCTTCCTCGATAACATCCTGACGCGCGGGGGCTCCGAAGAGCCGATGGAGCTGTTCAAACGCTTCCGTGGACGTGAACCGCAGCTGGATGCCATGCTGGAACACTACGGAATTCAGGGATAAGCCTGGTTGTGAACATTGGTCTGATTGACGAGACAGGCACCGGTGACGGTGCCTTATTGCATCTGGCGCAGCGCTGGGGGCTGGAGCAGGACGACAGCGCCACGCTGGCGCTGGTGCTGACGCCGGAGCATCTGGAGCTGCGCAAGCGGGATGAGCCGAAGCTCGGCGGTATCTTTGTTGATTTTGTCTCCGGCGCGATGGCGCACCGGCGCAAATTTGGCGGCGGGCGCGGCGAAGCGGTGGCGAAAGCCGTGGGCATTAAGGGCGATTATCTGCCCGATGTGATTGATGCCACTGCGGGCCTCGGGCGTGATGCTTTTGTGCTGGCAGCCCTGGGCTGCCGCGTGCGTATGCTGGAGCGCCATCCGGTGGTGGCCGCGCTGCTGGAGGATGGTTTACGGCGCGGTTACGAAGACGCAGAGATTGGCGGCTGGCTGCGTGAGCGGCTGACGCTGCTGCATGTGGCAAGCCAGCAGGCGCTGAGTGAGCTCGCACCGGCGCCGGATGTGGTCTATCTCGATCCGATGTACCCGCATCGCCAGAAAAGCGCGATGGTGAAGAAGGAGATGCGGGTGTTTCAGTCGCTGGTCGGGCCGGATGAAGATGCCGATGCGCTGCTGGAGCCGGCGCGCCGTCTGGCGAAGAAGCGTATCGTGGTAAAACGTCCGGATTATGCGCCGCCGTTAGCCGGCGTCGTCACGCAATCTGCAGTTGTGACCAAAAGTCACCGCTTCGATATCTATCCACCGCTGGTGTGATTCACTGCGGGCGGCCCTGACGGGTTGCCCCTACAGCTGATTTTCGTCGTGGCGACCCGTCAGGGCCGCCAGAAAACGGTGTCACACTTTACGCATCTTCCTCATCGCGCAGCGGCACAATCAGCATATCGATATGCACGGTATTGATCAGCTGGCGCGCCGATGACATCAGCTTGCTCCAGAAATCCTGGTGGTGACCACATACCACCAGATCCACGTCATACTTCTTAATTGCATCGACCAGCACCTGGCCGAGATCGCCGCTACCGCTCAGGGTTTCACCAATCGGATAACCGGCATTGGTGGAAAGCTCGCGCAGTGCGGTATGCGTCTCTTCAGAAATCCGCTTCTGCATATCGCCAAGGTTAACGTCAATCAGTCCGGTATAGAGATCTGAATAATTCACATCCACGTGAATCAGGGAGATTTTTGCATCGTAAGGCCGGGCCAGCGACACGGCTTTATCAACCAGCAACTGGCTTTCCGGGGAAAGGTCTACTGCAATCAGGATGTGTTTATAAGCCATGATAAAACTCCTTTCTCAAGATTCAGGGCAACCCGAATACGTGCCATTAAGGCGGGCGTTGTCCTTTGCGCAATGGCGATGCTGCGCCACCAACCACAATTTATGCCATGCAGGCGGTTTATTGTTATATCCCGAGTATAGCCAGAGTGGTCAACAAATGCTGCAAAGCGCAGCCCGGCTGTGAAGCAGATCATGGCTTATTATGCTTTTCACACCGGTTGAATAACTCTCTTCGCTGGAAATAATTTGAACAGATCTCCTACACTGAAAATGAGTGCCACAGCCATCCGGGCTACGCGCTCAGGTTCGCATAACAACAATGCAATTCGATTCATCTGTGGCTGGCTTTTTCCCGTGGGACGTCTGCAGCTCTTCCCCGCTGCATGCACTGTCATTGCGGCTCCAGCCGGGAGGGGGAATATGATCAGCACTATCGCGCTTTTTTGGGCTCTGTGTGTGGTTTGTCTGGTGAATATGGCGCGTTATTTCTCTTCTTTGCGCTCACTCTTAGCGGTACTGCGTGGCTGCGATCCGCTGCTCTATCAGTATGTCGATGGCGCAGGGTTCTTTACCTCGCACGGTCAGCCGAGCAAGCAGGTACGGCTGGTACGTTACATCTGGGAGAAGCGCTACCGTGACCATCATGATGATGAATTCATTCGTCGTTGTGAGCGCGTGCGCGGCCAGTTCGTGCTGACCAGCGGGCTCTGTTTTCTGGTCGTCATTAGCCTGATTGCGATGGCGATCTGGCAGTAACGACCGGCTTACGGGCATAAAAAAGGGCGACATCGCTGTCGCCCTTTTTCCGTATCACTAAAATTTAGATAATCTTCAGCGCAATCCAGTAGAGCGAACCAGAAAGCAAAATACACACTGGCAGGGTAAACACCCATGCCATGGCAATGCTTTTGATAGTACGGCTCTGCAATCCACCGCCGTCTACCAGCATCGTACCGGCAACGGAAGAGGAGAGGATATGCGTGGTCGAAACCGGCATTCCGGTGTAGCTGGCAATACCGATTGAGACCGCCGCCGTGACCTGAGCCGACATGCCCTGTGCGTAGGTCATGCCTTTTTTACCGATCTTCTCACCGATGGTGGTCGCCACACGACGCCAGCCAATCATGGTACCGATGCCGAGCGCCAGCGCCACGGCAACAATGATCCATACCGGCGCATACTCCACCGTACCCAGCAGATCGCCTTTCAGCTTGCTGAGGAAGCGCTTATCGTCGGCGCTGGTTTCCGGCAGCTTGGCGGCTTTGTCAGCGGTATCAGAAATGCACATCAACAGGCGACGCATCTGGCTGCGCTGGTCAACCGTCAGCTGATCGTAACTGTTCAGATTGGTCAGCAGCTGCTGCGCGCGGTCAATTGCCTGCAGCGCGCGGGCGCTATCACAGTGGAACTCCTGTGGACCCCCTACCGACTCTTCCGGCGTTGGGACCACTGGCGGTGCCATCTGAATGATATGCGTCAGCGACTCATTGTGCTGCTGATAATACTGCTCCAGATGATTCACCGCGTCACGCGTCCGGGTGATGTCATAGCCAGAGGCATTCATGTTAACCACAAAGCCCGCCGGCGCGACGCCGATCAGTACCAGCATAATCAGGCCAATACCTTTCTGACCATCATTTGCGCCGTGTGAATAGCTGACGCCAATCGCCGAGACGATCAGCGCGATGCGCGTCCAGAACGGTGGCTTTTTCTTGCCATCGATCTTTTCACGGTCGGCCGGTGTCATATGGATGCGGGCACGCTTGGTGGTACCGCTCCAGTAGCGACGCAGCAGGAAAATCAGACCGCCTGCAATGGCCAGCCCAACAATCGGTGACAGAATGAGTGACAGGAAAATATTCAGGACTTTCGGCAGGTTGAGTGCATCAACCACTGAAGTACCGGTCATTAGCGCATTGGTGAGACCAATACCGATAATGGCACCAATCAGGGTATGCGAACTGGAAGCCGGTAAACCGAGATACCAGGTACCCAGATTCCAGATAATCGCCGCCAGCAGCATAGAGAACACCATGGCGAGACCGTGTGCCGAACCAACATTCAGTAGCAGATCGGTTGGCAACATATGCACGATGGCATACGCCACGCTCAATCCGCCAAGCAATACACCAAAGAAATTGAACACACCGGCCATCACAACCGCCAGTTGCGCCCGCATCGCACGGGTGTAAATGACTGTAGCGACCGCGTTGGCAGTGTCGTGGAAACCGTTGATTGCTTCGTAAAACAATACAAACAGCAGAGCAAGAACCAATAACAGGCCGGTGCTTAGGTCAAGACCAGCAAACAGATGTAGCATAAACGTTACGCCATTTTGGAGGACATGAACGCGGCGCATTATCTGCGACAACATGCGCCCTGGGAAAGGAAAATATAGTCCTTTTTTGTCTTAAATTTGTCACTGGTCGATGATAATCAGGTAAAAAGGTCGAAAAATGAGCGAGTTACAATATGAAACATTTACGGCATTTTTTTGACGCTGGCGTGAAAAGCCGCATATCTCTACAATCAGCGCCTTTCAATCAGGTGGGTTACGGCAGTGGAAAAGTTTGACGTTATCATTATTGGTGCAGGCGCGGCCGGCATGTTCTGCGCGGCGCAGGCCGGGCAACGGGGTCGCCGCGTGCTGCTACTGGATAACGGTAAAAAAGCCGGGCGCAAGATCCTGATGTCCGGCGGCGGCCGCTGCAACTTCACCAATCTCTACACCGAGCCGGCAGCCTACCTGTCGGAAAATCCGCACTTCTGCAAATCGGCGCTGGCGCGCTATACCCAATGGGACTTCATCGATCTGGTGAACCGTCACGGCATTGCGTACCACGAGAAAACGCTCGGCCAGCTGTTCTGTGATGACTCCGCACAGCAGATTGTTGATCTGTTACTGAAAGAGTGTGAAGCCGGGCAGGTCACGCTGCGTCTGCGCAGTGAAGTGCTGAGCGTGGAGCGCGATGCGCAGGGCTATACGCTGCAGCTCAACGGCACGCAGGTACAGGCGGAAAAGCTGGTGATCGCCAGCGGCGGTTTGTCGATGCCGGGCCTGGGGGCAACGCCGTTCGGCTATAAAGTCGCGGAGCAGTTCGGCCTGCAGGTCTTCCATACGCGCGCCGCGCTGGTGCCTTTTACGCTGCATAAACCGCTGCTGGAGCAGCTCAACACGCTGTCTGGCGTGGCGCTGCCCACCACCATTACCGCACAGGATGGCACGCTATTTAAAGAGGCGATGCTGTTTACTCACCGCGGCTTGTCCGGTCCGGCGGTGCTGCAGATCTCCAGCTACTGGCAGCCGGGCGAGTTCATCACCATCAACCTGTCGCCTGAAACCTCGCTGGATGACTTCATTAAGGTACAGCGTGAAGCCCATCCGAACCTCAGCCTGAAGAATAGTCTGGCGAAAATCCTGCCGAAGCGGCTGGTGGAAGTGTTACAGGAACTGAAACAGATTCCGGACGTCACGCTGAAGCAGCTTAACAGCAAGCAGCAGGCGGAGCTGGTGAACACGCTGCATCAGTGGCGCGTGCAGCCAAACGGCACCGAAGGTTATCGCACGGCGGAAGTGACGCTGGGTGGTGTAGACACCACGCTGCTCTCCTCAAAAACCATGGAAGCGCGTGATGTACCCGGGCTCTACTTTATTGGTGAAGTGGTGGATGTTACCGGCTGGCTCGGTGGCTATAACTTCCAGTGGGCGTGGAGCTCGGCGTGGGCGTGCGCGCAGGCGTTGTGAAGTGAGGACTGAAAAACGCCTTCGGCCTCAAGAGGATGAAGGCGGAAGGGCGTATGCGGTTAAAATGAGACATTAATGCCGGTCAGCATATTCCAGTCGCTAACGCCGTCGCGATCCAGTCGCTGCTGCGCCTGCAGCTGTGCGCCCAACGTGACATTCGGATGCAGCTGCCAGCTAACATAGCCGCTCACCTGTAAACGGTGATGGCCACTCTTTAAAGCGAACTCACCGTCATGGCTGCTCTTCAGGCTGCTGTACCTGCTGTCACGATAGGCATAACGGGTTTCTGCCCCCATCCTGATCTGCGCCAGCGGCTGGTAATCGTAGCTCACGCCACCCGTAAGCTGCACCAAAGGCGCAAGGTGCCAGGCAATTTGCTTACCTTCACCCTCGTGGACCTCTTTGAAACGCATGAACTGCACGCCGGTACCCAGCAACGGTGTCAGGCTGTGCGCACCATATTGCCAGCGCCAGCCCATGTCGATCCCGGCATGGCCGATCAGCGCATTGACCTGTGCCATCTCCCCGTTATCCGTACTGCGTACGTTGCCATACGCGTGGCTTAAACCCAGCGGCAGCACCAGTTGCAGACCGGTCGGCTGTTGCACACTCACCTGCGCATTTATCCCCTCCGTTTTTAGCCGTGCCTGGCTTTTTCTTTCGCCCAATTCTGACAGCGATGAGAGCGAGCCCTTGTGCACACCCAGGCTGAGCGAAAGCGGATGATTTTCCGTCTCAGGTGACCAGCGCGTACCGAGCAACCAGCCCTGATAGCGGCTGGTTGCGTTATTTACTCTCTCTGCGCTGTAGTAGCGTTCGCCGCCTGCGTAGCCGTACACAAACATATTGTGATGATCGTCAGAACGCATCTGTTGTGCAGCGAAGTGGAAGCGGGCTTGCATGGTATCGTCAAAGGCCAGCAGGAGATCGGGCAGCGCGAAGTAGAGCGGAGAGAGGGGCGTAACGGGCGTTTTGGGGGGGTCCGGCTCTGGCTGAGGTTGTGGAAATGGAAAGGGTTCTGGCTGCGAATCCGGATCTTCCGGTATCACAATACCGGGGTTATCAATCAGGTTCGGGATCTCTTCATCTTTCTCGCCGGTAAGTAGCACATTTTGCAGGCGGTAGTACCAAAAACGGTGCCGGTTATCGGCCAGCAGATGTGAACGTGAGAGAGGATCGGCTGCCGCCGGGTTAATCTCTTCAAACCAGCTGCTGCGCGCCAGTATCTTACCCAGCAGTTTAATCCCTTCGCCGGTGTGGCGGCTGGCTTGCTGAACAAGCGGTACCGGAGCAGTTGATTGAAACGGTGAAGCAGCAATACACGCTGGCGAAGCCGGAAGCATTGCCGGGGAGTACAGACTATCTTGTTGTTCACTCAGGCAGGGCAGACACGTATCTGCAAGTAACGGGAGAGTGTAGCAGCAGGTACTTATGGCCAGCGCCAGCGGACAAAGGTTCATATTCTCTTCCATGAATGAAGATAGTGAGAATCGCAAACCTAAAGCGGCAAACTCATCGGCAACTTAAGTTTTGTCTGGTTTTTCCTGAGGTAATTAAGGAAACGTTGAACTTAATGCGCTGGCCTGGTACCAGATTGAGGTGAAGGGGATGAAAAAACCGTTTCACCCCGGCGTAGTTTATTACGCAATAAACTACGCCGGGGTGTTGTTACGCCACCGTCAAAAACTGATTTTTACGCCAGCCTGTAGGTTCCAGTCGCTAATGCCTTCATGCGTCAGGCGCTGCTGACCTTGCACCTGGGTATTTAGCTCCACGTTGTCCAGCATCTGCCATCCTGCATAACCACTAAGCTGAACACTGTTGCCGCTGCGCCCGGTGGTGAAATAGCTGGCCTGCTCGCCGTCACCGATTGCCACATGGTGACGTGTAGCGTCACGCTGGACATAGCGTGCTTCGCTGCCAAGCTTCAGCGCGTTCAGGGGGGTAAAGTCATATTTTATACCCGCCGAGAGTTGCATTGCCGGGCGTGTCGAATAGCTTACCCGGGCACCGTCACTGTCCGTAAAATCCTTAATCGACAGCCACTGCGCATTGATACCGGCGACCGGTGTCAGCGCATGTGAACCAAGCTGCCAGCGCCAGCCGCTATCCACACCAATCTCACCTGCTTTACCGTTTATATCGGCAACTTTGCCCCTTAAATCGGTGCTGACGCTGCCACGGTAATGGCTGATGCCCATCGGTACGGCTAGCTGTAAACCTGCGGGCTGCTGCCAGTTCAGCATGGCATTAACAGTCAGCGTATTGATGTGGCTTTGGCTGATGCCATCACGTGCGTCAGGCTTCATGTTTAGCGTGCCCTTATGGACAGCGCCGCTCACAGCAAACTGTTGCGATACCGGCCAGCGCGTTCCCAGCGTCCAGCCACGGTAACGGCTGTGAAAGTCGTAGCCATAATCCATAAAACCACCGGCACTGTGGTAACGATCATCACCGGTATAGCGTGAAACAAACAGATCAGGGCGGCCATCGCGACCCGCCTGCTGAGCGCTACTGATAAACAGCGAACGCAGATTTTCCGTCATGCTGTTAAGTGCAGCAGGCAGGGAAATATACGCCGGGACCTGCGGAATGACCGCTGCGCGCACGTGACGGGGCGGTGACACAGGTTCCGGGCCCGGCTGCGACACAGGCTCCGGACTCGGCTGGGGTTCTGGTTGAGGTTCAGGAACCGGCTGGGGTTGCAGAGGATCGCGGTTATTGCCTTCCGTTAGCAGAATATTTTGCAGACGATAATCCCAGTAGCGATCGCCTTCGCCTGCGACTAAACGCTCGCCGCTGCTGGCACGGCCCGGCGCAAAGGCGTACAGGCCATAAGCCCATGCACCACGCGCCACGTAACCTCCTGCCAGGCGCACGCTATCGGCATTGGCGTTACCGCCTACCTGCACCAGCGATACACCTTCATTGTTGTCTGCGATGCCATTGCTGTTGCGATCGCTGTCGATCCAGCTTGCCTGCGGAGTGACCTGCAGCCACAACGGCTGATTATCCTTCTGCTGCAGATCGCCATTGATCAGCAGACGGTCGGTAGCGTCAGCGCGGAAGGCGGAGTTGAGCACCAGGCTGTTGGCGCGACCGGTTTGCAAATTCTCGAGACGCAGCGATGACCAGCTGCCCGCCAGATTATTCCAGCCGGGTGCCAGCGTGACGTTATCCATCAGGCTGGCCTGGTGAATGACGCCGCTACCGGAGAGCAGCGTGCCCTCCGCCATTTTTAGATCAGACTCAAGATTGCCGTTGACCTCCAGCTCGCCCTGCTGCACCTCAACGCCCTGCTGGTTATTCACTTTTCCACCCAGCGTCAGCCGGCCTGCGCCGGTTTTTATCAGGCCGCCCAACCCGCTGATGTTGGCATTGATCGCGGAAGCCAGCGGCCCGAGGGTGCTGGCGTGCGGCGAAATGTCCGCCAGCAGGCGTGACGACGCCGTGGCGAGGTCAACGGTTCCCGACAGCGTGGTGCGATCAAAGACATTTAGCGTAGCGCTGTTCGCCACGCTGACGCGGCTGTCGAGGTGAGCATGCTCCCGCAGCGTCAGGCTGGTTCCCGCAGAGACGTCCGTCTGATTAATGCGGTAGTGCGTTTCATTCCAGTCATGCGAAAAATAGACGTTACCGGCATGCTCAACGTGTTCGCCGCGCAGCTGCAGGTTTCCGCTGGCGATGCTGAGCCGGTTGAGCCAGGCATCAACGCTCAGTATCCAGTTATTGTGCGTGGTGACATCCAGTCGATCGCGTGAGGCCTCTTCACCCAGCTCACCGTGAAAGTGACGGTTGTTACCGGTCAGGGTAATCTGCGCCGTGTCGGTTTTATGGCGGTTAACGATGCGCGCGCCGCTGTTGTTATGCAGGATGTCGTCAAAGCTCAGGTCGTTACCGTTGATGTCCAGCGTACCGCCGCGGTAGCCAAAGCGGATGTTTTTAGTGTCAATCTGATCGGCGCTATTCAGCACCACGGTGGGGCGCCCGCTGAACAGGGTAATCTGTGAAAATGCCTGCTTACGGCCCTGGTCGTCGGCCTGTTGATCGAGGATCACCGTACCGTCACCGACATTGAGCGACCCGTCGTTGACGCCCCGCGCGTTGACATGCAGCGTGCCCGCACCGATTTTATGCAGCGCGTCATCCTTCAGGCCATTCACCTGCCACAGCACGGTTTTGTCTCTATCAACCTCGACGCCGCCGCCCACCCAGCTATGCGCTTTGCCATCAGGTGATTTTACGGTGTAGTCGGCAGAGAACTGCAGTTTGCCCGCGCCCATATTGATGGAGTTGTCCAGCACCACGGTGCCGCCTGCGCCGTTGAAACGAATATCTTTAGTCGCGTCCAGTTCCGCCAGCGTGAGTTTATCAGGCGCGGTCCAGCGCTTCTCTTCCGGCAGACCGTGCCACTGCCAGCTGTTGTTACCCTGAACAATGGCACCCAGCTGCCAGTGAATATCCCCATCGCCTGCCACGTCTTCGACATCCGGATCGGTCATTTGGGCCTTAACCTGATCGACCCATTTGTCCATTATGGGGTAAGTGTATGATTCTCTGTCATAAAGATTAAAACGATTGCGACCTCTGTGAATAGCGACCAGCACCCAGCGCTTGTCAGTGTTATCCCAGGCAAAAACCGGACTGCCGCTATCACCGCTGTAGCCAATGGCCGCAAGAGGTGCAGAGCGGGGATCGTCTGGCCAGTAGGTGCTCAGGTTCAGCACGCCACCCTTGATAGAGGCTGCTTCTGGTTTAAACATGCCGCCGGTTTTGTAGATATAAAAATAACTTATCTGGTCGGGAACACCGGTAACGATATTTTCTTTTAGATGATAGCCGCCGCCAACGCGGGCATAGGCGGTATAGCGGTCCCGATTTTGCAGAAATTCCCCATAACCGACGTAAGGCGTGGGCGCGCTTTCAACGACAACTTTATGGACGCGGGGAACATTAAAATCGACATAGCTGGGGCTATCAGGATGGTCATTTCGATTGATAATGAGATAATTAATATCGAATTTCGCTTTGTTTCCTAAAGAAAAATTCGATAACCGTGACACATGGTGGGCGCTGACCACCAGCGAAGGGGAAATAAACGTGATATATCCCTTATTACTGACCATACCAAAATCCGGTAGTGGGACATCATTGACATAGCCGTCGAACGTACCGTCACTGCGATAAAGCGGAACGTTAACCTGCCCTGGCTTGTATTTACCCAGGTTTTCCGCAAAGTCGCGATACTCCTGTACGTCCACATCGTGGCGTATAATCCCTGCGTCTGCAGTGCCGCTTATGCAAAATGCGCCAATCAATAGCGCCAGCGGGCTTTTTTTCATCGTAATCGTCCTGATCGAATAAAGTGAATTGCCGTCAATGTTAAGGGCGAGCAGGTGCTGCGGTGGGATAAGCCCCGTCTCAATTTTCTGACAATTCAGCGTTAATGATCGGTACTGCAGATCTGTTATGATGTTGCCGTTTTAGCCACTCCCGGATATAGAGATTCATGTTAAAAATTAAATACCTGCTGCCTCTGTTGCTTATTATCTGCGCCGCTGTGTGGTGGCTGATGCCGCACTATAGCGATGAAGATAAAGCGTATTACATCGCCACCTTTTGCACCCTGACGCACGATGGTCGCGATAATAGCCCGCACGCTATGCAGCAAATTATTGAAGGCGGCAATTCAGATTATGCGCTGCAAAAAATTCACTTTAAATCAGGGCTGGCCGGGCATCTGCAGACAGTGTGGAAGGATTTAGCGCCGCAGCAACAGCAGCAGGCGCGTCAGGATGCATTATCCTGCCGACAGATATTTTCAGAAACGCTGCTGCCAGGGCAGACGGTACAGTAAAATTTCTGCCGCTGTAAACCGCCATTATTGCAGCGGCGAATTCTGCTTTTTGAGAAATCACCTGGTTTTTATAAGAAAATATAATAGCAGCAGCGCGGTCTTTTTAACGCCAGCATTAAATATCAGATAAATTAAACGTGTTTATTAGCGCGTCAGACGATCGGTTTGCGTTAAAAAATTCCCATTATTAACGGTAACCGGCTGACAAACACTTTTTTCGCGCTCGCTAAGAGAGAACGAGGCCTGGCGACAAATTGAGCAGGGATCGTCGCTGATGCGAATCTGTTGCTGCGTCTCGCCTTCCAGCTTGCGTTTACGGCAAAACAGTGGCGTACAGCCCATCACCTGTTTAAAAGAGCGGGTGAAAGATTGCTGACTTTCAAAATGATATTTCACCGCCAGGCTGATAATCGGCAGCCCGGTATACTTTAACTCACTCACACAGCAGACTAATTTCTTTTTACGGATATAGCGTGCCAGGGTTTCATTGTGGTAGCGGGCGAAAAGCTTCTGTAAATACCATTTGGAATAGCCAGACTTTACGGCGATATCATCAATGCTTAAGCGCTGATCCAGGTTTGCCATAATCCATTCGGTCACCGAATCAATAACCCCTTCGTTGTATTTCTGCTGCATCATCATGATCCTCCATTAACTTCACACAGTGTAATTAAATTAAAGTTTTTAAGCACTCTGCTAACGTAAAGTTTTATAGGAAAATGACGATTTTATTATTTGTCATCAAGACCGGTCTTATTTTTCGTGAAATTAAACGTTTGCATGTTGTGATGATGTTGAATATTTAGCGTAATAACTGACGTTATTATTAACTCAAATTTTTTATGGCTTTGCGCAGCTTAACAGTCAAAACAGCCGCCTGCTTCGGCACAGCCCATCAATACGCATGTACAATAATTGTGCCAGACTCTGAACGTTAACTACCTTAAGGAGAGGGCACATGCGGTTTCGTTTCCCGTCAAAACAACTACTTACTGCGACAATAGCAGCAGCATTACTGAGTGCGACAGCCTCTGCGGCGGATAACATTTATGGCGAACAGCTGGAGGGGTTTACTTATCCTTATCCCCTGCAGCACTTTACGTTTACCTCGCAACAGCAGTCGCTCAGCATGGGCTATATGGACGTTAAACCGACGCAGCAGGCGAACGGGCAAACGGTGGTGCTGATGCACGGGAAAAACTTCTGTGGCGCCACCTGGGATGACACCATAAAAGCGCTAAGCCAGCAGGGGTACCGGGTTATTGCACCTGACCAGATTGGTTTCTGCACCTCAACGAAGCCGGCCAGTTATCAGTACAGCTTCCAGCAGCTGGCACACAATACGCATCAGCTGTTAGCGCAGCTCGGTATCGAAAAAGCGGTGATTATCGGCCACTCCACCGGCGGCATGCTGGCAACGCGCTATGCACTGATGTACCCACAGCAAACACAAAAGCTGGTGTTGGTGAATCCGATTGGGCTCGAGGACTGGAAAGCCAAAGGTGCGCCGTGGCGCTCGGTGGATCAGTGGTATCAGCGCGAGCTTAAGCTGGATGCGGCGGGCATCAAGAAGTATGAGCAGCAGACCTACTACAGCGGGCAGTGGAAGCCGGAGTATGACAAGTGGGTCGATATGCTGGCCGGGCTGAATAGAGGGCCGGGACATCAGAAGGTCGCGTGGAACTCCGCGCTGATTTACGACATGATTTTTACCCAGCCGGTCTGGTACGAGTTTAAAGATCTTACCGTGCCAACCACGTTGATGATTGGCACCGCCGATACCACGGCGATCGGCAGTGATATCGCCTCACCGCAGGTCAAAGCGCAGCTCGGCCATTACAATGTGTTGGGTAAGCAGGTGGCGAAGATGATCCCAGGCGCGCGACTGATTGAGTTCCCGGGCATGGGACATGCGCCGCAAATGGAGGAGCCGCAGAAGTTTAATCAGACGCTGATCGGGGATTTAGCGCGGTAACGCTGCGCGCGCGTTACCGGCTGCACAGCTGCAAAAATAAAGGGGCGATCCGTGACGGATCGCCCCTTTAAAGTCAGACTGATCTTATCTTACTCAGAGGATTTTCTGCTCGGCGAGATCCAGAGCAAAGTAGCTGAAAATCAGATTCGCACCGGCACGCTTAATGGCGCCGAGGCTCTCCAGTACCACATTCCGCTCGTCGATCGCACCCGCCTGCGCGGCAAACTTAATCATCGCGTACTCACCGCTGACCTGGTAAGCCGCCAGCGGCAGCGTGGTGCGCTCGCGGATATCGCGCAGAATATCCAGATAGGCACCAGCAGGTTTCACCATCAGGGAATCGGCGCCTTCCGCTTCATCAATCAGCGACTCGCGGATCGCCTCGCGGCGGTTCATCGGGTTCATCTGATACGTTTTACGATCGCCTTTCAGCGCCGTGCCAGCCGCTTCACGGAACGGGCCGTAGAAAGAGGAGGCGAACTTCGTGGAGTAGGACATGATTGCGGTATCGGTGAAGCCCGCTGCGTCCAGCGCCTGACGAATGGCTTTCACCTGGCCGTCCATGGCAGCGGATGGCGCGATAAAGTCCGCGCCGGCCTGCGCCGCGACGACGGCCTGCTTGCCGAGGTTAATCAGCGTCTGATCGTTATCAACACCGTGATCGCACAGCACGCCGCAGTGGCCGTGGCTGGTGTATTCACAGAAGCAAGTGTCAGACATGACGATCATTTCCGGCACGGTCTCTTTACAGATGCGCGACATACGCGCCACCAGGCCATTCTCATTCCATGCATCGCTGCCGGTGGCATCGGTGTGATGAGAGATACCAAAGGTCATCACTGAACGGATACCGGCTTTGGCAATGCGTTCGATCTCATACGCCAGACGCTTTTCCGGAATACGCATCACGCCCGGCATGGCATTGATCGGAACGTAGTCATCCACGCCCTCTTCGACGAAGATCGGCAGCGCCAGGTCGTTCAGGCTAAGGTGGGATTCCTGGAACATTTCGCGCATCGACGCGCTTTTACGCAGCCTTCTTGGGCGCTGAATCAGATTGAAATCAGACATGTTCATATAACTTATGCTGGTGAAAAAAGTGGCGACAGTTTACTCCTTTTCCTGCAGCAGGAAGAGGGATTGTGTGCGGTGGGCATCAGACAAGCACAGAAACAAAACTCCCGCCAGAGCGGCGGGAGTGGCAGGACGATTACTCGTTGATATCCGGATGCTGCTGCACCAGGTTTTTACGCTTCGCCTCCAGGCGAGAGATCTCTTCGTCAATATCTTCAATCTTCTGTTCGATATTGTCGTGATGCTCCTGCAGGATCTCGCGCGCCTCTTCGAGGTCTGATGCCGCCGGCGTTGCACCGCGCAGCGGTTTATTGGCGGTCTCTTTCATGTAGATACCGGTGATTAAACCAATCACCGCAACCACCATCAGATAGTAAGCCGGCATAAACAGGTTATTGCTGGCCTCTAC
The DNA here is from genome assembly GCF_002095485.1 of Pantoea wallisii. Classification (GTDB taxonomy): domain Bacteria; phylum Pseudomonadota; class Gammaproteobacteria; order Enterobacterales; family Enterobacteriaceae; genus Pantoea; species Pantoea wallisii. The sequence goes on from NZ_MLFS01000010.1 coordinate 84,621, forward strand.
TGCCCAGGCCGTCACGGTTGGCGTCAGGCCGGCAATCAGAATCGAGATGTTAAAGGCGCTGGCCAGCGCACTGTAGCGAATATGCGTCGGGAACATCGCCGGCAGTGATGACGCCATTACGCCGGTGAAGGCATTGAGGATAACCGCCAGCAGCAGCAGCCCGGCAAAAATCAGCCCCAGCACGTTACTGTTAATCAGCATGAACGCCGGAATCGAGAAGATAAACAGCGCGATACTGCCGATGATAATGAAAGGACGGCGACCAAAGCGGTCGCTCAGCATCCCCATCACCGGCTGCACAAACAGCATCCCCATCATAATGGCGATAATGATCAGCACACCGTGATCTTCGGAGTAGTGCAGGTTGTGTGACAGATAACTCGGCATGTAGGTCAGCAGCATGTAATAGGTCACGTTGGTGGCAAGCACCAGACCGATACAGGCCAGCAGGCTCTTCCAGTGTTTGCTGGCGATCTCCTTGAACGACACTTTCGGACCGTCACGCAGGCCCTCGCGATCGCCCTGTTCCAGTTTTTCAACGTGTTGCTGGAACGCCGGGGTCTCTTCCAGCGCATGACGCAGATAGAGGCCAATGATACCCAGCGGCAGCGCCAGGAAGAACGGAATACGCCAGCCCCAGTCGAGGAACTTCTGCTCACCGATAACGGTGGAGATCAGCACCACAATACCCGCGCCGAGCACGAACCCGGCGATTGAGCCGAAGTCGAGCCAGCTGCCCATAAAGCCGCGCTTACGGTCCGGCGAGTATTCGGCGACAAAGATCGACGCTCCGGTGTACTCACCGCCCACCGAGAAGCCCTGCGCCATTTTTGCCAGCAGCAGCAGCACCGGTGCCCAGATACCAATCGAGGCGTAGGAGGGAATCAGACCGATACAGAAGGTACTGATCGACATGATCACAATCGTAATGGAAAGAATTTTCTGACGACCATACTTGTCGCCGAGCATACCAAAGAACAGACCGCCCAGCGGACGGATCAGGAACGGTACGGAGAACGTACCGAGTGCCGCAATCATCTGTACACCTGGCGAGGCATCCGGGAAAAATACTTTCCCCAGCGCATACGCCACAAAGCCATAAACACCAAAATCAAACCACTCCATCGCGTTACCCAGAGACGCGGCGGTGATCGCTTTACGTAAACGAGCATCATCAATAATGGTGACGTCATCCAGACCAATAGGTTTTACACGCTTCCTACGTAATTTCATGAGGTTACCCTGTATTGGAATTCGAAAAATCCTCAACGCTGCGGACTAAAAGAGCGCGGTAAGTCCGCGGCGTTGAGAAAATTAAAGCATAGCCGTGAAAGACATTTTTTCCCTGGCCTGCCAAAGCAATTATTACCGGGGCAATAATTGCGTCCCGCGACAGAGTATACCGTTTTAGTGTGATATTTGTCATGTTTGCGCCAGTAACTGGCTATTTTTTGGCTAAAACTATGGCCGTTCTGGTCCGCAATGGCCGCAAATAAAAATATGCTGAACGCGACGCAGACCGCACTATGCGTGCGCTGGCGAGCGAAAATATCTATACTTGCGCCAGTTTCACATCGGGGATTCAGGAGCGGCATGGCACGCTTTGTTTTATTTACCAAAACTCTCTGCTTTGATGCCGATCAGCAGGTCTTTTATCCCATGCATACGCCCTCGCAGCGCGTTGCGCTTAGCCCATTGCAGACCGCCGTGGTGCGCCGTGTGCTGAACGCACAGGGCAAGCTGGTGCGTAATCAGACTCTGCTTGCGCTGTTTCAGCGTGAACCCTCTGATCTCCCCTTTGCCGATCGCCTCGTGACCACCATTGCCGAGATCAATCGCCTGGCGCTGCTGGCACATGCGCCAGGTCCACTGGTGCATCAGGTGCCGCTGATAGGCTGCGTGCTGGCAGAGCAGGCGGATGCCGTTCCGCTGAGCGATGAGCCGGCGGTGCGCGTGGAGGCTGCCGAACCGGCTGCACCCGAACCGACAGCGGTGAACACGCCACAGGTCACGCCGAAAAAGCCGTTTCCGCTGCGCGGGATCATTATCGCCCTGTTGCTGATTAACGCGGCGCTGGCGCTGGTGGCGCGTCACGAATTTGCGCCGGTTACTAAAAATGCGCTGACGTATAAACCCTATCTCACCGAAAAAAACACCCAATTTTTCATCGCGGAGAGCCTGTCACCGGACTCCTTTGTGGTCAAAAATGCCATGCGCCGTTATCACTACTGGCAACCGCGGTTACCGAATGGCGCGGTCGCGCCGCTGGTGTATATCAACGTTGGCCGTACGCAGGTTTCGAGCAGCACTTTCCTGTGTCCTAAATCCATCGCGCAGAAGGACAACGAATGTGTGTCCTGGCTGGTGATGACCGAGGAGATGCCCGATGCGTAAAGCAATATGGGGTCTGGTGATTGCGCTAATGTTCGTTGTGCCCTGGGTCCTGGCGCTGCTGCTGCGCCCGGGAGAGCCGGTGCCGGAGTGGTGTGAAGTGCCGTACCATATTGATAATGAAGGCAACCCCGCCGGCTCAATTGATGCCACCATCCGAACCCGCTTTAAGCCGGGCGGCAATGGAAGTTCATCATTAATCGGCACGGTGACGCTGGATAATCGCCACTATCGTATACATCGCATTTCTGATATCACCTGGCGACGTCAGGGCGATTTTATGATCAGCACCACGAGTAATGTGCGCGTGCTGGCTGAAGATACGCTGCCGCCCGCGCTGGCGGCACAGATCCTGTTTTCACCGATGCGTGAAGGGAACCACGACTATTATCAGATGTACCAGCTGCCGAATGGCGATCAGATGATCAACTACGCCGGGCTGCCGCGTCTGTATTGCCATACCTGATTATCCCCTGAATAAATAAAGAGAAGTTGCCTGTAAACGAAGCGCCAGGGGTGACTTGTCAGGATAAACGCATTCGGTAATACTCTGCCGCCTGGCTCTGGTGGAGAATGCATGTCACGGAAAAATGCCCGTTCGTTTGAGAATGCCTGGCTGCTGATGATCGACAGTACCGAAAAGAACCTTATCAATCTGGTGCAGCAGCCAGAGCAACTGCTGCAGCGGCTCAAGGCGTGGCGTCAGGCGGGATTGCTCAGTCATCAGGCGCGGGAGAGCTTGCGCCAGTTGCAGCAGCTGACGCACACCAGCATCGCCCGCAATCAACCCATCACCCAACTCGAAGAGTATCAGCAGCTGGTCGGGCAGCTCACGCCAATGCTAGAGCGCATTACGCAGCGCCTTAACGCGCAGGGGATAACGCCCGCCACGACGCCGGCAGACGAGAGCCTTGAAGTGGCGCTGCGCGTGGCCGAAAAGCGCCGCGCCGAACGGTCAGAGTAACGAGCGCAGCGGCGCACCTTTAACCCAGCCAGCAATATCCTCTACCGCCTGCGTAAAGTAAGTGCGGTAGTTACTGTCCGCCACATAGCCCAGGTGCGGGGTGGCCAGTACATTAGGCAGCAGGCGCAGCGGATGATCGGCGGGCAGCGGCTCCTGTTCGAACACGTCGAGACCGGCACCGGCCAGCTGGCCGGACTGCAGTGCGGCAATCATTGCCGGCTGATCGACAATCCCCGCGCGCGAGGTATTGATCAGCAGCGCGCCGGGCTTCATTTGCGCCAGCGCGGCTGCATCAATCAGATGACGCGTGCGTTCACTCAGCACCAGATGAAGAGAGACGAAATCGCTGACGCTGAGCAGAGCGTGCAGCGACGGCATCCTCTCCGCCCCGCACTCCGCGGCGCGCGCCTCGGTTAAGTTCTGACTCCACGCGCACACGCGCATGCCAAACGCCTGCGCCACCTTCGCCATAGCGGCACCAATTTTTCCCAGGCCCACCAGGCCGAGCGTTTTGCCGTGCAGCCCGCTGCCCACTGTCTGCTGCCATGGGCCGTTATGGCGCAACGCGTGACTTTCAGTTTGAATATGGCGCGCAAGATTGATCAGCAATCCCCAACACAGCTCCATCGGCGCCGCGCTGCTGCTGCCTGTGCCGCACACGGCAATATAGCGTTCGGCGCAGGCGTGCAGATCAATGGAGGCGTTACGCATTCCTGATGTTACCACCAGCTTAAGGTTTGGCAGGCGGCCAATCAGTTGCGCGGTGAGCGGCGTGCGTTCCCGCATCACGACCAGAATATCGGCGTGTTCAAGGTGGTGCACCAGCGCATCCTGATTGTCATAGTGGCGGGTAAGGGCGGTGGTGTGGACAACGGGTTCGAGCGACGTCCAGTCGGCCAACGACAGGGCAACGTTCTGATAATCATCAAGAATGATGCAGTTCAGGCTCATGCGATTCCTCAACGAGAAGCGGCTTACGCCCATGCTCATTGAGCCAGGCACGCAGCCGGTCATTATCCATCGGACGGGCGTAATAATAGCCCTGAATCAGGCCGACGCCACGCTGTCGCAGATACGCAAATTGTAACGAGGTCTCTACGCCTTCACCGAGCACATCCAGCTCCAGCTTGTGGCATAAATTGATGATGGCATCCAGCACCGGTGTTTCGGTCTCCAGCCCTTCAACTGCATTGATAAAACCGCGATCGATCTTCAGGTAGTCCAGCGGGAAGGTCATCAGATAGGAGAGCGCACAGTGGCCAGTACCGAAGTCATCAATCGCCACTTTCATCCCGTGCGATTGCAGATGACGCAGTTTACGCGCCACCATTTCACCGTCCTCTATCAGGCTGCGTTCGGTGAGTTCCAGGGTGATCGTCATCTGTTTATCTTTGATGCGCCGCGCAAAACGCATTACGTCCTGTACGAAGTCCGGGTGCTGTAGATGCTCGGCCGCGACGTTGAAGCCAATATGGAAATCGGGTTCAACCTGCCAGCTCTGAATATCCTCCGCCATTAAATCCAGCAGATGCTGAGTCAGCGGCACGATCACGCCCTCAGATTCAGCATGGCTGATAAAAATATCCGGGCGGATCATCTCTCCGTTCGGCAGTTGCCAGCGCATCAGTGCTTCGGCCCCTTTGCAGCGCTCAATATCGGTGCTGTAAACCGGCTGATAGTGGACGGAGAATTGGCGATTGCGCATCGCGCGGCGAATCTCATCGGCCCACGACAGACGGCGACGCAGCCAGTTGGCGGTCAGCACCATCAGCAGAATGGAGAAAATGGCCGCCATGGGCAGGAAGATAAACAGCGCCTGTCGCCACGCTTTGACCAGCTCCGTGGCCGGCACCGTGACGTTAACGCTGATGGGATAGCGGCTGGATTCAGCGCGATATTGCGCGCTCTTCAGATAGAGCTGGCCCGGCTGCTCATCCGGGCCACTGCTGATAATCGCACCACCGTTAAACTGCAGGGTCATTTGATAACCGCGCGATTCACCAATAGCGTGCATAAAGTCCATCAGATACTGCCCATCAATCACGGCCCAGAAGCCGCTGCTGTCTGGCAGCTGGCGTACAAAAATCACGGCAGGGCGGTCAGGCACACCGAGCGTGCCGCGAATTGACAGGCTCCACCAGGCTTTGCCGGTTACCGGCGGCGGCTGCAGCATCATCTCTGCCAGCGCGCCGTGGTTCAGGCCATAGGCTGAGGAGCAGCTGATGTGATCGCCCTGTAGCATACCAATAGAGCGGAAATAGGCGTTAAGCGTACCGGCACGCTGCAGATTCTCTTCAATGTCGGCGCAGGCGCGGTGGTGATATTGACGCAGCGTGGTGATCATGTTCCATGCGCTGTCGCTCATCTTTTCAGCCTGCGAGAGCAGGGTATTGGCCGTGGAGACCTGCTGCTGGTTGACCGTATGGCGCGCCTCAATGGCTGTACAAAGGATGCCCAGTACCAGCGGTAACAGTCCGGCACAGACAATGAACAGCCAGCCAAAATCGCGATGTCGTTTTTGCGGAGGCACCAGACTTTCCTCGGTCGGTTTAAGCAGCAGTTAAGGAGCGAAATGCGGCATTAGCAGCATATCACTTCCCGAGGCTGTGCATGGTAGCGTTTTGATTTTACACCGATCTGATACAGGTCAATTATCGACTTCGCTTTGCGTTAATTGACAATCTTTTGCCGTGATTCGCGTTTCGCTCCAGGAAAAGTGCTATGACACGAGGTTAAGCAAGCATATTGCGCTGAAATGCGCAGCAGCGGGCGACCCTGGCAGGCCGCCCGTCATCATCGCTATCCGCGGCGGGGCGGACGCGCTTTGGCGCGCGGGCGGCCGTTGCCCAACATAATCGCCAGGCGGCTGCCGCCCGGGGTGGTCTCCATCAAAATCTTGGTCACGCTGGTTAACGGTACGGAGAGCAGCATGCCCACCGGCCCCAGCAGCCACCCCCAGAAGATCAGCGAGAGGAACACCACCAGCGTCGAGAGCCCTAAACCACGGCCCATCAGGCGCGGTTCCAGCATATTACCGAACACCATATGAATGGCGCTGAACAGCGCGGCAACCAGCATGGCATCGTAGACATCGTTCAGCACCAGCGCCTGAATAAACGGCGGGACGCCCGCAATGATAGGGCCGATATTGGGGATAAAGTTAAGGATAAAGGCGACAACGCCCCAGAACAGCGCAAATTTCACATCCAGCAGCAGTAGCACCAGCCAGACCGAGAGGCCGGTGATCAGGCTGACCAGCGTTTTCAGCGCCAGATAGTGCGTAACGCCTTTTAATGCTTTGTGCAGCCCGGCGATGCGAATCTGCGGATTCATCATCGCATTACGCAGCTTATAGGGCAGGTGATGCACTTCGAACAGCATGAAAATGACGGTCAGAATCAGCAGCAGGATATTGGTCATTGCACCGGAGAACTGGGCCAGCACCGTGGTCGCCATGTTCATGATCACGTTGGGATCGAGGCGCGCAGCGAGGGCTTCGGTAGAGATATTGATATGGAAGGGGGCTGCAAGGTGCTGTAACACCGTCAGCTTCTGTTCCAGCATGCTACGAATTTGCGGGTAGGTGTCACTAAAGTCGCTGACCGACGTGGCCAGTACGCCCACCAGCAGTAGCAGGACAATGATGATGACGGTGATCACCAGCGTGATCGCCAGGCTACGGCGCAACCCGCGCCGCATCAGCATGGTCACCAGCGGGTTAAGGACAATGGCCAGAAAACTGGCAAGCAGGAAGGGCACCAGAATTTCCGACGCGGCACGAATGCCCGCCAGAATAATCACTAACATCGCCAGCTTGACCAGAATATTCTGGCCAATTTTCTCCTGTGGCTTTTCGTTCATTCCTGCTCCTGAATATATATTGGCTCAGGAAAGTGTAGCTGACCGGCAATAAGTCACTGTTTGTTTAGGAATAAGCGAAGCAAACGCCCTGGTCGTCCGCGTCAACGGCTCTGCCGCCACACCAGTATCCGTGCCGCCAGCATCAAGCCCAGGCTGGTGAACAGCGTCAGCGTGGCCATGGCCATCCCTTGCCCTGGCGAACCCTGCTCAAACTGGCGCCAGATAAAAATCGCCACGGTCTGCGTACCGGCAGGCGACAGCAGCAGCGACGTCACCAGCTCCCGCGAGGCCACCGCGAACACCATCATCATCGCCGCCAGCAGAGCCGGTGCCACCAGCGGCAGCACGATTAACCGCAGCGCCCGCAGCCGCGATGCACCGTGCACGCGGGCGGCGGGCTCCAGCGTGGGGGCCAGCTGACGCAGCGCGCTACTGACATAGCGCACCGGCCACGGCAGCAGCAGGCAGCTGTAGGAGAGCAGCAAAATAAACAGCGTATTATAGGGTGAAACCGGCCAGAAACCGCGATTCCACAGCAGGATCAGCCCCACGCCCACCACCACGCCCGGCATGGCTGCCGGCAGCAGCGCCAGCCCATCCATCAGCGCCAGCCAGCGGGTTTTCCCTTCGGCGACGCGCCAGGCGATAAGAAATCCGAGCAGGCCTGTGACCAGCGCCGCGCCCAGCGCCAGGCCAATACTGGTGGAAAAGGCGGTCAGCGCTTCGCCCTGCTGGCTGAACAGGGCGCTGAAGTGGCGCAGCGTCAGGTTGTTCAGATGCACGCCGCCGGAGAGCGTATTCAGTAATCCGCTCAGCGTCATGGCGCTCAGCGGTAGCACCACCGCCAGCAGCACGGTGAGGGCGAACGGCAGCAGCATCACGATTTGCCAGCAACCCGCGTCCGCTAACGCCTGACTGGCCGGCTTGCCGGTGACCGCCGTGACATCGCTGCTGCCGGTGAGTTTGCGCTGCAAAAACCAGGCGCTGAGCGCAATCAGGCTCAGCAACAGCGACAGCGAGGCCGCGCCAGGCAGATCGATCGGCCAGTCGGCCAGCTTATTTTCGATGCCGACGGTCATCAGCGTCAGATGCGCCCGCGAACCCAGCGCCGCCGGCACGCCATACTCCTCAATAGCCAGCGTAAACGCCAGCAGTACGCCACCGGCCAGCGCCGGCAACATCAGTGGCAGCGTGACCCGGTAGAAGGCGCGCCACGCCGATGCGCCATGTACGCG
>NZ_MLFS01000011.1 GCF_002095485.1 Pantoea wallisii
TCTGCTGGCCGTGGCCGGCGAAGCGGTGGAGTGCGCCCGGCAGGATGCCAGCGCGGAGAGCGTGGCACAGGCCTCGATTGCCGTGGCGCAGGCCCGTGCCTGGACCACAGAGGTCTCGCTGGAAGCAGGCAATTTACTCTTTGAGCTTGGCGGCTCGCGCGCCAGCTTGCGGGAACACAATTTTGATCGTCACTGGCGCAATGCGCGTACCCACACGCTGCACGATCCGGTGCGTTGGAAATACCCGATCATTGGCAACTATCTGCTGAACGGGGTGCTGCCGCCGCGCCGGGGCACGATATGAGCCAAAAAGAGATTTTACTCAACGCGTTCAATATGAACTGCGTGGGTCACATCCATCACGGTATGTGGACCCATCCACAGGATCGCTCGGTGGATTTCAACTCCCTGGATTACTGGCTGGATCTGGCACGGTTGCTGGAGCGTGGGCTCTTTGACGGCCTGTTCATTGCCGACATACTTGGCGTTTACGACGTCTATCAGCAGGGCATTGGTTTAACCGCGAGCGAGGCGATCCAGCTGCCGGTTAACGATCCGCTGATGCTGGTCTCCGGCATGGCAAGCGTGACGCAGCACTTGGGGTTCGGCGTGACGGCCAATCTGAGTTACGAAGCGCCATACCCGTTTGCCCGCCGTCTCTCCACGCTGGATCACCTGACAAACGGGCGCATTGGCTGGAATATCGTGACCGGTTATCTCGATAGCGCGGCCCGCGCCATGGGCCAGCATCAGCTGCTGGCGCACGATCGTCGCTACGATCAGGCCGATGAATTTCTCGACGTCGCCTATCAGTTGTGGGAAGGCAGCTGGCAAGAGGATGCGCTGGTGGCCGATAAGGCACGGCGCGTGTATGCCGATGCACAGAAAATCCACCCGATTCATCATCAGGGTGAGTTTTACCAGGTACAGGGCTACCACCTGAGCAGCCCCTCGCCGCAGCGTACGCCGCTGCTGTTTCAGGCGGGCTCCTCGGCGCGAGGCGTGCAGTTTGCTGGCCGTCACGCGGAGTGCAGCTTCGTTAACGCCAGCTCGCCGGCGGCGATGCGTGAGCAGACGCAGCGCTTAAGGCTGGCTGCCGTGCAGGCGGGCCGGCGCCCGGATGATTTGCGCATCTTTATGGGTGTTAGCGTCATTGTTGCGCCAACCGAACGCGAGGCGCAGGAGAAGCATCGCAGCTATCTGGAGTATGCCAGTCCGGAAGCCGGGCTCGCGCACTTCTCCAGCTCCACGGGTATTGATTTAGCCGCCTTCGGCCTGGATGAACCGATTCATAGCGGTGATACGCGCGCCATTGAATCGGTCAGTAAAGCCTACAGCGGCTGGACGCGCCGTCGTCTGCTGGAGCAGCACGCTCTGGGCAGTCGCTATCCGGTCATTACTGGCAATCCGTCTCAGGTGGCGGATGCGCTTATCCGCTGGATCGATGAGGGCGATATCGACGGTTTTAATTTGACGCGCATTTTGAATCCGCAGAGCTACCGCGACGTTATTGAGCTGGTGGTGCCAGAGTTACAGCAGCGCGGACGTTTTAAAACTGCTTATCAGCCAGGTTCACTGCGGCACAAACTTTTTCAACAGGATCGCTTGCCCGATCGCCATCCGGCTGCGCGCTGGCGACCAGCGTCCGGATTTCGTTAATTTAACCTCAGGGATATGACATGAAAATTGCACCTCTTCTGGCGCTGAGCGCATCCATGCTGGCCTTAAGCGCCTTTGCCGCAAACGACTACAGCGGACCGCTAAAAGTCGGAACCACAGCAGCCTTTGCGCCCCCGCTGGAAACCGCCGTGGCAGAAGCCAAAAAGCAGGGGCTGAAGGTTGAGCTGGTGGAGTTTACCGACTGGACGGCACCAAACGTCAGCGTCGAAAACGGGGACATCGACGTTAATCTGTTCCAGCATAAACCCTTCCTCGACAATGCCAATAAAGAGGGCGGATTCCACCTGCGGCCTTACGCACCTGCGATCATCAATAACATCGGTCTGTACTCGAAAAAGCATCGCGCGCTGGACCAAATCCCGGAGGGCGGCACGGTGGCGATAGCCAATGATCCGATTAACGGCGCGCGCGGACTGTTGCTGTTACAGAAAGCGCAGCTGATTACGCTGAGGCCCGGCGCAGGGTTGAAATCGACCCTTGACGATATCGAAAGCAACCCGAAGCATTTGAAGATTATTGAAGTGGAAGCGGTGCAGCTGTCACGATCGCTGGATGAGGTGGATCTGGCGCAGGGCTATCCGCACTATCTGCGCCTGGCGAAGACCATCGATCCGAATGATGCGCTACTGTTCGATGGCCTTGAGCACCCGGAGTATGTGATTCAGTTTGTGGTGCGCGACGGACACCAGGACGATCCGCGCCTGAAGCAGTTTGTGGAGATTTACCAGCATTCACCGGTGGTGCGCGCCAGGCTGGATGAGTATTACGGCAAGCTGTACCAGCCGGGCTGGAGTCAGTAATCGTGGTTAGCCTGACTCTCCCCGGCGAGCGCGATACGCTGTTTTCACCGCCTGTGCCGCAGGCGGGCAGTGTACATGTACAGATTCGCAGCCTGACTAAGCGCTACGCCGGACAACAACAGGATGCGCTGAGAAATATTGATCTGCAGGTCAGACGTGGCGAGATCTTCGGCATTATTGGCCGTAGCGGTGCCGGAAAATCCACTTTGATTCGCTGCCTTAACCGGCTGGAGACGCCGTCCAGCGGCCAGGTGGTGATCGACGGTATCGAGCTCGGGACACTACAGGATGCGGCGCTGGTGAAGTGGCGTCGTCGCACCGGCATGATCTTCCAGCACTTTAATCTGCTCTCGGCAAAGACCGTGCGTGAGAACATTGAGCTGCCGATGAAAGTTGCAGGGGTACCTGCTGCAGAGCGGCGGCGAAAAGTGGATGAGTTGCTGGCGCTGGTGGGACTGGAAGCGCGTCAGCATGCGTGGCCGGCGCAGCTCTCAGGCGGGCAGAAGCAGCGCGTCGGGATTGCGCGTGCGCTGGTGCACGATCCTGAGCTGTTGCTGTGCGACGAGGCGACGTCGGCGCTTGATCCGGAAACCACGCGCGCCACGCTGAGCTTGCTCAGGAAGATCAACCAGCAACGCCGTATTACTATTGTGCTGATTACCCATGAGATGGACGTGGTGCACGACTTATGTCATCAGGTGGCCGTGATCGACCAGGGCGAGATCATTGAACGCGGGCCGGTCTGGCAGGTGTACAGCGATCCGCAACATGAAACGACCCGGCAGCTTCTTAATCCGCAGTTCAGCACGCTGCCGGCAGCGATTCAGCCGCTGCTGACCGCGACACGTCAGCATGCCCATTCGCGCTTGCTGGTGCGACTGCGTTACACCGGGCAGGGAGCACAGCCGGATCTGGCGGCCATCAGCGCGCGGATAAGCGGCGGGCTTACGCTGCTCTACAGTGCCGTGGAGTGGGTGCAGGAGAAGCCGACCGGTCAGCTGTTGCTGCTGCTGGATGCCCAACATGACGCCACGGTCGCTCAGCACGCGCTGAATAATCTGGCCGACCAACTGGAGATTGCAGGTTATGTCACTGGCTCTTGATCGTTTATGGACGGGCTTGCTGGATACGCTCCTGATGGTGGGCGTATCGTCACTGCTGGCGCTGCTGATTGGCTTACCGCTGGCGGTCATGCTGGTGGTGAGCGGACGTGGCGATCTTTTTCCGCATCCGCTGCTGCATCGGCTGCTTGGCTGGCTGGTGAACCTGTTCCGTTCCGTACCGTTTTTGATTCTGATGGTGGCGCTGATTCCGTTTACCCGCTGGATCGTCGGGACAACTTACGGCGTATGGGCCGCAGTGGTGCCGCTCACGCTGGCGGCCACGCCGTTCTTTGCCCGCATTGCCGAAGTCAGCCTGCGTGAGGTGGATAAGGGGCTGAGCGAGGCTGCGCAGGCCATGGGTTTTCACCGCTGGCATATTGTCTGGCACGTGCTGTTACCCGAAGCGCGACCGGGCATCATCAGCGGGTTCACCATTACGCTGGTCACGATGATCAACGCCTCGGCGATGGCGGGCGCCATCGGAGCCGGCGGCCTTGGCGATCTGGCCTACCGCTACGGTTATCAGCGTTTTGATATGCAGGTGATGCTCACGGTCATCGTCGTGCTGGTGGCGCTGGTCACGGTGTTGCAATTTTGCGGCGATCGATTGTCGCGGCGGCTAAACCACCGCTAAAGGGTATCCGGGCTGGCTGGGCTGCGGGAAAGATTACCGAATCTGCAGCCCTTCCAGCGCCGTCAGCAGCGCATCGACTTTCGGCAACAGCTGTTTACGGCGCGGCCACACCAGTGTCAGCGCCAGACCGTCCGGCTGCTGCCCCGGCAGGATAATCTCCAGCTCGCCGCGCGCCAGCGGCTCCCGCACCAGCCAGGAGGGCATCTGCGCAACGCCGAGCCCGCCGCACAAGGCCTGCACCTGGGCATCCACATCGCCCAGCGCCATACGGTGCGGCACGCTGCGCCAGTGCGGGTGACCATCAGCGGTGGTGAACAGCCAGGGCTTGGTGCTGCCATCCACGCGCTCATACACAATCGCCCGATGCTGCAACAGCTCGCTTTCACTGGCGGGCCGGCCTTCGCGCGCCAGATAGTCAGGTGCCGCGCAAAAGACCATCCGTTCACGGCCCATCTGGCGACAGCCGAGTGAGGCCGGCACATCAGGCGATCCGCCAATACGGACCGCCACGTCTATCCCTTCATCAAACAGGTCAATGAAACGGTCGGAGAAGGTCAGGTTCAGTTCGACCTCCGGATGGTTCTGACAGAAGGGTATCAATAGTGGCATCACGCCCAGGCGGCCATAGGTGTTGGGGACGGCCAGTCGCAGCCGTCCGGAGGGGATGCTGCGCTGCGCGGCCAGCACCGCTTCGGCTTCTGCCAGATCCTCCAGAATGCGCAGGCAGGTCTGGTAGTACGCGCTGCCTGCGTCGGTTAGCGTCAGGCTGCGCGTGGTGCGCTCCAGCAGGCGTGACCCAGCCGGTGCTCCAGGCGCGTCACGCTTTTACTTACGGCTGAACCGGTGAGGTGCAGGCGTTCGGCGGCGGCGGCGAAACTGCCGCTTTCGACGCTGGCTACAAAGGGGACGATATCTTTCAGGCGCTGATCGTGCATTGATTAGTGAATCCAGGTTGGGAATGCCGTGAATTAATGCCAGAGATAAGAACTGAATTCTCTATTAGGCTGATAAGAACTGCAACAGAGGAGAATTGAAATGCAAAAACAGGCATTGATTGTGGGCATCAGCGGTGTAATTGGGCGTGCGCTGGCGGAAAAACTGCAGCAGGAGGGCTGGCAGGTAACCGGCCTTTCGCGCGGGCGTGGCGCTATCCCGGACGGTTGCCGTAGCCTGACCGCCGATCTGACGCAGGCTGATGAAGTCAAAGCTGTACTGGCGCAGGAGAAGCCCGATGCGCTGTTCTTCAGCGTCTGGTCGCGGCAGGAGAATGAAAAAGAGAATATTCGCGTGAATGGCGGCATGGTGCGCAACGTCATCGAAGGGTTGCAGGATCGGCTTAATGGCGCCCACGTTGCGCTGGTGACCGGTCTGAAGCACTACCTGGGTCCGTTCGAGGCCTATGGCAAAGGGGCGGTGCCGGTTACGCCATTCCGCGAAGAGCAGGGCCGCCAGCCGGTCGATAACTTCTACTATGCGCAGGAGGACGAAGTGTTCGCCGGTGCAGAGAAATATGGCTATCGCTGGAGTGTACACCGCCCGCATACCATCATCGGTTACGCCGTGGGCAACGCGATGAACATGGGGCAGACGCTGGCAGTATACGCGACCCTGTGCCGCGAGAAGGGCTGGCCATTTATCTTCCCCGGCTCGCCAGAGCAGTGGAGTGGCGTGGCGGATGTGACCGATGCCGGATTACTGGCAGAGCAGTTGTTGTGGGCTGCTACCGCCGATGCGGCGGCCAACCAGGATTTCAACGCGGTAAACGGTGATGTCTTCCGCTGGAACTGGCTGTGGCCACGGATTGCTGCTTACTTTGGCATCGAAGCCGCCGCCTATCCGGCACAGATGATGCCGCTGGAGGGGCGGATGCAGGAAGCGGCTGCCGCCTGGCAGGAGATCGCTACGCGCCATCAACTGCGTGAGACGGATATCAACAAGCTGGCATCCTGGTGGCACACCGATGCGGATCTCGGCCGCCCGATGGAGGCGTTTACCGATATGAGCAAAAGCCGCAAAGCCGGGTTTACCGGCTATCGCAGCACGCTGGATTCCTTTACCCGGCTGTTCGATAAGCTGAAGGCAGAGCGGGTCATTTTCTGAGGCCGCTTTTCTGAAGCTATTTTGAGGTTATATAGTGCACGCGCTTCCCGCCAGGGGAGTGCACCGCACAACAGGCAAGTGCCGGGCGGGAGACGCCCGGCACTTAGCCCACGCGCACCCAGCGCCGGCCGGCCAGCACGGTTATCGCCACGATGGTGACTATTGCCGCCAGGTGCAGAACAAAATCCAGCGGATGCAGATGCACCGGATGGCAAAACGCCAGCAAACTCACCGCCAGAGAAGCGATGCCTAACCCTGCCGTAGCGAGCGTCCGTACCGGATGCAGCGTACGCGTGCGGCGCAGCGTGGCGATCATCAACAGCATCATTGGCGAGCTCACCACCAGCAAAAAGGTAAAGCAGCGGGCGCTGTCGTGATCGTGTGTCTCTGCTGCCAGCTGCGGCATACTGCTCAGGCTTAACCCCAGCCATAACAGCCCTATGGGCAGCAGCGCTCTCCAGCTCAGGCCCCGGCGCCCGGCGATGCTCATGCTGAAGGCGCTGCGAATCGCCAGCGTACCCAGCACAAAAGCCAGCACCAGCTGTATTGCTGCCCGAAGCGCACCGGGCTGTGACCAGTCGGTGAGCGTGCGCTGCACCAGCAAACTGGCCGCGAGGGCACAGGGCAGCGCCAGGGTGAGCCAGCCCAGCACGCGCAGGCCGGTTGCGCGCGGACGCCTGACCGGGCGCAGGTCACGGCTAAGCTGCTCAATTAAAGCGTGATGATCACTCATGATGGGCTCCAAAGCGGCGCAGATTGGTTAGCGCACGGTGTAGCAGCGATTTCACCGCCGCTACGCTCAGATTGTTATGAACGGCGGCCTCCGTCAGGCTCATTTCGCGCAGGTGAACATGTTCAACGATATCGCGCTGGCGTGAGGGTAACTGCCGCAGATAAGCCGCCAGTTCGTCCCGGCTATCCAGCTGCGGGTTGTCCGGCGTTGCAGCGTTTTCCGTCAGCGCCTCGTCCGGTGTCTCCCAGCGCTGCAGACGACCACGCCGCCGCAGGGCATCAACCGCCCGCGCCGAGATAATCGCCAGCAGCCAGGGCAAAAAGGGAAAGGCCGGGTCATAGGTGTGACGTACCCGATGCACCGTCAGCAGCACATCCTGTACCACATCTTCGATTAGCGCATCATCGCCGATCTGACGTCGCACCCGCGCCCGGATCACCGGCACCAGTGCTTTGAGCAGCCGGGTATAGGCGAGCTGATCGCCCGCCTGCGCCTGCTCCATCAGCGCGGGCCAGTGTTCACGCGCGCTATCGCTTATCTGCATATTTTGCCTTGTCGCCGTTACGCTTTTTTATCTGCCGCCTTGTTGAGTGCCTTCACCACAATAGCGGGCGTTAGCACCTGCGGCAGAACTTCGGGCGGTCCGCCATCGGCCGGATAGACCAGATACATCGGTAAACCGCCCTGACCGAACTCGCTCATGGTGTCATCCACGTCCGGATTAAATTTAGTTGAGTCTGCCACCATATACACTGCGCCGGTTTTTGCCAGCGCCGCTTTCACGGCCTGCGTAGAGAGCGATGTCTTCTCGTTAACCTGACAGGTGATGCACCATGAGGCGGTGAAATCGACAAAGATCGCTTTGCCGTGACCGCGCTGCGCTGCGACGGCCTGTGGTGTCCATGTCTGTTTGGTGAGCGGCGTGGCGGATTGATCGGCTACCAGGCCAGCGCCGGGCTTGATCACTCCCGGTAGCGGTGCAATTGCCGCAACGGCCAGCACGGCGGTAACGGCAAACAGCGCTTTATGCCCTTTGCCGGCGAAGCGCCGATGCTGCGCCATCCCGTATAGCCAGCCAGCAAACGCCAGCACCACCGAGGCGGCCAGTAACGCTGCCAGCGCGGTGCTGCCCGCCTGCTGCGCCAGAATCCATACCAGCCAGGCCCAGGCGCCAAACATGGGAAAGGCCAGCCCGCGCTTCAGGATATCCATCCACGCGCCGGGCCGGGGGAGAAATCGGGCCAGCGCAGGAAACAGCGACACCAGCGTGAACGGCGCGGCGAACCCCAGCGCCAGCGCAAAGAAGATTACCAGCGCAACCGCAGGCGGCTGCACCAGTGCATAGCCGATGGCGCTGGCCATAAAAGGAGCAGCACAGGGCGTCGCGACGATGATCGCCAGCGCGCCGGTCAGCGCTGCGCGCAGAAACGCACCGCGCTGAATCTCAATCGCGCCTGCGCGCTGCAGTGATAACCCAACCTCAAACACACCCAGCAAATTGAGCGCGGCGGCGAGGATCACTAACGACAGCAGGGCAATCACCAGCGGCGACTGCAGCTGAAAACCCCAGCCCACTGCGGCACCGCCGGCACGTGCAGCCAGCAGAATCCCTGCGAGCGTCATCATGGTCACGATAACGCCCAGTAAGAAACCCAGCCCTTCGCGGCGTGCGCTGGCGGCGTTATCGCTGTGACGTAACAGCCCCAGCGCTTTGAGGGAGATAACCGGAAACACGCAGGGCATCAGGTTAAGAATGGCGCCGCCAATAAAGGCGGCCAGCAGGGCGGTTAACATCGCTGGCCTCGCGGATTAGTGAGTGTGCGGATGGGCGGCGTCGTACTGCTTCACGGCAGCCAGCGCTTTATCAATATGCGTTTCCGGATTGCGATCGGTATAGCTCAGCAGAATATTGCCATCCGGCGCGATAACATAGGAGGTTCGATCGGAGAGCGTTTTGCCTTTGAACTGTATGGTGGTTTGGTACTCTGCGGCCACTTTGGCACCCGGATCGGCGGCGACAGCGAACTTATCACGACACTCCAGCTTCGAAAAATCACTGACCTGATCGGTATTCCCGGCAGTCACACCAATCACCGTTGCGCCCATTTTTGTAAAGTCATCCGTGGCTTCGGCGAAGGCGTGCGCTTCTATGGTACAGCCGGCGCTAAACGCTGCGGGGAAGAAATAGAGTACGACCGGACCTTTCTGCAGCGCCTGCTGTAGCGAGAAGGTCATCGGCTTACCGGCCAGTGCGCCCTGCAGTTTGAAGTCGGGCGCTTTGGCGCCAGCCTGCAACGCGGCGCTGGCGCTGAAACTGGCAAGGCCAAACGCCGTGGTCAGAGTGAGCGTGCAAGCGAGGGTTTTAAGGGTTTTCATTATCTGCTCCTGCGATAGATGAGAGTACCGGTTTTAGGTGATTCATCTAAACAGTTCGCTGGTACCGACCATAAAGTTTCGCGGCAGGCAAAAAAAGTGATAGCCGGCGCAAAATTACCGGCTCGCTTATTTATTCCGGGCGTAAAATCCTTAAAATAGCGTGCTGATCCGTTTTTCAGGTTATTACCGTTATGTCTGCACTATCCACGATACGCAAACCAGCGAAACAGAACAGTTGCTGGCCTCGCTTGAACAACACATTGCTGAACCCGCACCGCGTGTGACGCCCGCGCCGGAGGACTTCTGGCAGCAAATTGAGACGCTGGCCGAAGAGAAGCGAGATAACTGAGCCGCTCATCGCGGGCGTGGCGCAATCCCCTGGCAGATCAGACTGAGCGTATGCTGCAGGATCTGTTCGGTGTTGAATCCCGGCTCATGGGCGAAGCGGGTAAACGGCACCAGCACCATGCTGAGAATCGAGGTCATGAGCACCTCGACGTTGAGCCCGGGATTCAGTAATCCCTTTTGCTGCCACGCTGTCAGGAGCGACCGGATGCGCTCGCGCCCGGCGTGCCCGTGACGGTTTTTTAGTGTACCCCCAAGCCCCTGTGGGCTGGTCACCTCCTGCATCCACAGCGGCGCGAACCAGTCATGCGTCAGGCTGATATCGGCCACTTCACGGATAAAGCCGCTCAGCGTAGCAACCGGATCCTGACTCTCATCCGTGAAGTGCGCCTCCAGCCGTTTCCGCAGCGGCAAAAAACGCTCTTCAACCACGGTGTCCAGCAGCGATTCGCGCGACTGAAAGTAGTAGTTCAGCATCGCCGGGCTGACGCCTGCGGTGCGGGCGATCGCATTTAGCGATGTCTCTGCAATACCGTCACGGGCATACAGCGTCAGAGTGATATCCAGCAGATGCTCACGCTGCTGAGCATTGATGGCACCACCACGCGGACGGCCGGGACGTCGGGGTGCGCTGCCGGCTGGTTTTCCCTCATCTGCTGCTTTTTGTGCGGTCATCTTTACGCGCTCACTTGATTCATGACAAACTGCAATCAATATTAATTGTGCATTTAATTAATTACAAAGGTTGTCGCAATGAGACCCCAATCTTCTGCGCCACATGCCGGCGGTGAGGGCGCTAATCCGCCCTCCATCCGTCTGCTGATGGGGGCGTTAATGCTGGTCATGCTGCTCTCTGCGCTTGATCAAACCATAGTTTCCACCGCGCTGCCAACCATTGTGGGCGAGCTGGGCGGGCTTGATCGCCTGTCTTGGATTGTCACCGCTTATATGCTGGCCTCCACGCTGGTGGTACCGCTGTACGGTAAATTTGGCGATCTCTTCGGGCGCAAAACCGTACTGCAAATTTCAGTGATTCTATTCCTGATCGGCTCCGTGCTGTGCGGCATGGCGCAGACCATGCCGCAGCTGATCCTGACCCGCGCGCTGCAGGGGCTGGGCGGCGGTGGTTTGATGGTGGTGAGCATGGCGGCAGTGGCGGATGTGATTCCGCCCGCCGATCGCGGCAAATATCAGGGGCTGTTTGGCGGCGTGTTTGGCCTGGCCACCGTCATCGGCCCGCTGCTGGGCGGATTTATCGTGCAGCACATGTCATGGCGCTGGATCTTCTATATCAACCTGCCGCTTGGTCTGTTTGCCCTGCTGGTGATCAACCGGGTGTTTAACGCAGACAGTAAACGTAAAGCGCACGAGATTGATTATCCTGGCGCAGTGTTTCTCAGCATGGCGCTGGTGGGCATTACGCTGTTTACCAGCGAAGGCGGCACGCTGCATGCGTGGTCCGATCCGGTACTGTGGTGCATTCTGGCGTTTGGGATTGTCGGAGCGATTGGGTTTATCTATGAAGAGCAGCGTGCGTGGGAACCGATCATTCCGCTGGATCTGTTTCGTAACCGCAGCTTTTCGCTGGCCAGTCTGATGGCCCTGATTGTCGGGATGTCGCTGTTTGGCAGCGTCACCTTCCTGCCGCTCTATTTGCAGGTGGTTAAGCACGCCACGCCGACCGAAGCCGGGTTACAGCTGCTGCCGCTGATGGGGGGGTTGCTGATCACCTCGATTGTCAGTGGCCGCATTATCAGCCGCACCGGCAAGTACCGACTCTTTCCCATTGCGGGGACGTTACTGGCCAGCGTGGGCATGGGGCTGATGACAACGCTGACGCCAGATGCACCGCTGTGGCACCTTTATCTCTTCGCCAGCATTCTCGGCATGGGAATGGGTATGACCATGCAGGTGCTGGTGCTGGCAGTGCAGAGTGCCGTCACGCCGGATCGCATTGGTGTGGCAACGTCATCGGTTACCCTGTTCCGCTCAGTGGGGGGATCGATTGGTGTGGCGCTGTTTGGTGCGGTATTCAGTCAGGTACTGAAATCCGGTTTGGCGACGCTGGTGGAGCAGGGGCTGGCGTTGCCGCGCTCGCTTGATCCGGATGCAGTGCACCATCTGCCTGATGATGTGCAGCACGCTTATCTGCTGGCCTTCAGCGATGCAGTGCACGCGGCGTTCCAGATGGCGGCAGGCGTTATGCTTTTGGCCTTCGTGCTGTCGCTGTTTTTACCGGAATCACCGCTACGTAATAAAGCCGGCAAATAGTTTCACCCCTTATTCCGCGGGCTGCGTGAGTGCGCAGGGCGCGGAATAAAATTTATACGTACTTCGCTGGATTAAGCGCCTTTTATCGCTACACTTGACGCTGTATTACTATTTTTATCTCAAATACAGGATGTTACCTTTCTGTCAACTTAGGTAAATATGATGAAGAGAGGATGAATTCAGCGTGCGACGCTTTATTTCCGCAACTTTTTTACGGTATAAATCCCAAACCACCTTATCCACTGTGAAATGTCATCCATGATCAACTCTGCCGCCCGCAACGTTATCGCCTGCCTGCTGTTTGCCACCCTGGCCGGCTGCTCTTCGAAACATCAGCCTGCACCCGAGCAGGAGAGCGTAGATACGTCGCTGGAGGGTGCTAAGCAGCCCGACCTGATTCCGGTGATTGCCGCGCTGCACGATCAAATGCACTCCTGGGAGGGCACCAAATATCAGTGGGGCGGCACACAGTTAACCGGTGTGGACTGCTCCGGTTTTGTCTGGCGGACATTAAAGGATCGTTTCAATATTCCGATGGATCGCGTGACCACCCGCGAGCTGATCGCCATGGGCAAACCGGTGGATCAGGCCCACTTACAGCCGGGTGACCTGGTATTCTTCCGCATCAAACATGAGCTGCACGTGGGCTTTTATGACACCGATCGCCAGTTCCTGCATGCCTCGGTAAGCCAGGGCGTGATGCGCTCTTCGCTGAATAACCCATACTGGAAATCGGTCTATTTGCAGGCCAGACGTCTGCCGCGTGAACAAAATTCGCAGATCAGTTTCAACTATAAGAATAAAGTCTGATGTGATGCACTTCCCCGGTATCGCACCGGGGAGAGTAAGCTCAAAACTGGTAAGAGACATTCACCGAAACGTTACGCGGCTCGCCATACACGTAGCTATCCATATAGCTGTAGTACTCACGGTCAAACAGGTTATCGATATTTGCCTGCACCGCCACTTGCTTCGTGACCTGATAACGGGCAAATAGCGAGGCCAGCGGATAGCTCCCCTGATACACCCTCACGGTATCGCCATTCGGGCCGGTTACGTCATTGAATACGCGATTTTGCCAGTTGAGGCCGCCGCCTACCGTCAACGCTGGCAGCATCGGCAGTTGATAGCGGGTGAAGAGCTTAAACGAGGTTTGCGGCTGATACGCATTGAAACGGCCACTGTTATCGCGAGCCACGTAGCGCGTTGCACCAAAGGTCAGCTGCAGGTTATCAGTTAACGCACCGTTCAGCTCAAACTCTGCCCCTTTACTGACTGCACCTTTCGCCGCCGCGTACGCCTGCTCACTGCCGTTCACGTAAACGCCATCAATGGCCTGGCCGACATTATCCTGTTCGATACGGAACACCGCAAACGTGGCGGTTAAGCGGCCGTCATACCAGGCGGATTTCAGGCCGGTTTCGTAACTTTTACCGGTGACGGGCGACAGAAACTTGCCCTGGGTATCGCGATAGCTCTGGGGCAGAAAGACCGCAGTGTAGCTGCCATAGGCTGACCAGGTATCGTTGATGTCATACACCACACCGGCATAGGGTGACAGGTTGTTTTTCGCCATATCTCCGCTGCTGCCGCTGGTGCTCCACTGGGTATAACGCGCGCCGACGATGAGCGAAAGCGGATCGGCCAGCGAGAAGCGTGCCGCGCTATAGGCTGATTTCTGACGCACGACGTCGTCGGCATTGCGATACCACGCCCCCCATGCCGGCTCCGCCAGGCTACCGCTCCAGCTGCTGTTGAACGGTCCAAGGTCGGCGCTGGTGATTGTATTGGTCTCCTGATCGGTTACGCCGTCGCTGCTGTATGTCGCGTTGTGCTGGCGACTGTAGCTGACACCCAACATCAGCTGGTGCTGGCGGCCCAGTAAGGTAAACGGGCCGCTGGCATAGCCATCGAAAGAGTCCACCGTGCGCTTGCCGCGATCCTGGCTGCCAAAGCCGGTTGCACCTTCGCCGCTCTGCTGGTCGGGATAGCTGGTGACGTAAAGCAGCTTGTCGTTAAACCTATTCTCAGCATGCGTACCATTTACATGCACGCGCCAGCCGTTAGCAAAGTCGTGGTCGATATCCGCAAAAACCTTACGCGCATTGGTGCTGTAGCGCGCCCAGTCGGCGGCAGAGTTCAGGCTGCGACGGTAGTGCGTGGTGGCGCCGTTGCTGTAGAACATCGGTAATCCACCCCAGGTGGGGTTACCGGTTCTGGCATCTTGATAGTCATAGCCGAGTGAGAGCGTTGTGCTGTCGCTGAGATCGGCATCGACGACGCCATAAAGGAATTTTTTAGTTTTATGATAGCGATCAAGCCAGCTGTCCTGATCCTGATAGCCGGTAACGATACGCCCGCGCAGGCTGCCGTCGCTGTTAAGGGGGGCAGAGAGATCGGCGATATAGCGCTGCTTGTTCCAGCTGCCGTAACTGGCGCTCAGCGTGCCGGTGAAGGTTTTACTGTCGGCGTGTTTGCGTACCATGTTGATGGAGGCTGAGGGGCTGCCCGCGCCGGTCATCAAGCCGGTGGCGCCGCGCACAATTTCGATACGGTCGTAAATTGCAGTGTCGGAGGCGGCATCGCCATAGTTCCAGCTGTCGTTGATTGAAGTGGGAATACCGTCGTAAGTGAAGTTGCTGACTTTGAAGCCGCGTGAATAGTATTCGGCGCGTTCACTGTCCACCAGGTTAGTGGAGATGCCGGTCGCATTGGTCAGCACATCGCTGACGGATTGCAAATCCTGATCCTGCATGCGCTGCTGCGTCACAATGCTCAGCGATTGCGGCACATCGCGCGGCGTTAGCAAGAGTTTCGTGCCTGCGCGCGTGGTTTTCACTGCGTAATCCTGCTGTTCATTCGCACCGGCGGGATCGGCGGTTGCATCAACGACTAACTCATCCGACGTTAAGTCTGCCGACCATGAGATCGCCGGCCAGATGCTGGCGTTGATGGCGACTGCCAGCAGCGTATAACGTAATGCCTTATTATCTCTGACAATTGTGCGAACGGTAACTCTCTTTTCCCTGCCCATAAATTGATATTCCGCTTGTGGTCTTTTTAGAGTGTGCTGCCGTTTCCGGCAGAGCAGGGCGCAGCGCTTGCTCCTGCCAATTGAGAAAGCCAATGATAATCATTTACTTTAAAGGTTCTCGCAGGATTGATGCTGAAAGTGTAATGAGATGTAAATAACCTAATTAACAACAGTTTAAGGTAATCATTAACCGGATAGTTGCCAGTGTTTACCTAAATTCGGCGCGCTTTCAGCGCTGTTTTCAGGCAAATTTCGCGCAAAAACAGCGGAATATCTTATGTGGTATCGGACTAACGCTTCTTCGCAGACAGTGAAAGTTGCTTACCGCTTGTTAATGCGTATGATTCTCATTCTTCTTACTTTTTCCCGCCCCGGATATGCCGGTTCGGAACCCTTGATCCATTGATGGAGTTCGGTATGAAATCACTGTTTAGCCCTCGCCAGGCCGCGCTTGCTGCAGCAATTATCGCTGCCTTCACTCTGACAGCCTGCCAGGCACCAGCCAAAAAAGCGCAGACCGCTGCGCCCGCCGCCAGCAAACCTGCTGACACGGCATTAACCCAGCGGGCGCTGGGTGACGGCCTGTATGAGATGGTCTATTCGCCGGCGACCAAAGCGTTGTATGTCGCCAGCGCGCAGAGCTTTAAGGATGTGAACGGTGGGGTGATTTATCGTCTGGATCCAACCACGCTGGCAACCACCGGCGGAACCCATACCGATTTGAAAAATTTTGGTACGGCGATTGAGAGCGCAGGCAACGTGTTCTACACCACCAACTCTCTGGATGGTGCTATCTCTAAGGTTGACGCGCAGAGCGGTAAAGTACTGGAGCGTTTAGTCTTCCCGGGCAAGAAAGACAAAGAGGGTTATCCGGCCGCGCGCGCGAAGTGCTGCTGCACGGTGATGAGCTGTATGTAGGCCGTGTTGCCGATCCGGGTTACATCTCTGTTGTGGATGCTAAAACGTTCCGGCTGAAAACCACCATCAAAAACGCCGGTAAGTGGGTAACCGGTATCATCTATTCAACGTTGACCGATCGCATTTATGCAGCAAATGGTGCAGGTGAAATTCTGGTGATTAATCCACGCAGCCATAAAATTGAGCAGCGCTGGACCGCCGGCGATGGTAAAGCCTATCTGTTCCTGAATATGGCAGAAGATGCGAAAACCGGCCGTCTGTTTGTAACCGACGACTCCAAAGGTAAAGCGACGCTGGTATTTGATGAGCGCAGCGGCAAAGTGATTAAGCGGATTGAAGGCGATGCGCTGGGCATCAAATTTAACGCGGCCCGTAATGAGATCTATATTAGCCAGCGCGAGTCCAAAAAGGTGCTGCAGCTGGATGCGACCACCTATGCGGTGAAAAACAGCTGGTCCTTTACTGCCAGCCCCAACAGTCTGCTGATTGGGCCGGATAACAGTACGCTTTATGTCACGCTGAAGCAGGATTTCAATAAAGACAGTTCAACCAATGCACCGGATGAGATTGTGCGTATTGCGTTGAAGTAACGGTCAGGGGAGGCGCGGTGTTGAATAGTGGCCGCCCTCCGGCTGATGCGTAACCTTGATGCCGGGCCGTGGGAGCGTACACACGCTCTCACGGCTGCCACCGGCGGCCATCAGCCCACGACACGGCTACGGCTTTCCGCCGATCCAGAATTTTTTATAGCGCGCAGGCGGTATACCCACCAGATTATGAAAAATGCGATGGAAATTATTCACGTTGTCGTAACCCACGGCGTTCGCCACTTCAGTCACGCCCAATTGGGTGCTTAATAATAAATTTTGCGCTTCACCGATCCGCCGGCGGGTTTGATACTGCTTAGGAGAGTACCCGGAGTACGCCTTAAAAACATGTGCCAGATAGAACGGGCTCATATTCAGTGCCGACGTAATCGATCCCAGCGTCATCTCATCTTTATAATGGTCGTCAATGTAGTCTTTGATGCGCTGGCCGAGTAGCATATTTTTACTCTCCGGTTCAGGCTTATTCTCCATCCACAGGGTACGGCACAGTAATAACAGCACGCCGAGAAGATTGTCGCCTATTTCCGCACTGTAAACTCGCTCGCTATGAACGTGGGACCATATGCGATCAAACATCTGACAAAATTCATCATAGAACTCACCGCTCGGCATAACCGCCGGCTGCGTGCGCGATGTCAGGACATTCATGGGCAAGCCATCAATTTTCAACTGCTCCACGCCGCAGCTGAAAATGAGCAGATCGTCAGAGGCCGCCGGATTTTCATCATGCAGGACGTGGGCATTAAACAGAATGATATCGCCCTGTTTAACCTGATAGCCCCGGCCGTCAATGTTATAGATGCCGCTGCCGGCGCGGATAAACATCAGCTCAAAACGATCGTCGTGTTTATGCATCACACGCGGAATTGCCTCGTCTTTACCTTGCGCCTTGCAGATGAAGGTCAGGCGTGGCCGCACCGCATGGTCAAAACCGCGTAAGGTGGAGTGTTGATTGAGGCAAAAGGTGATCATACGTGCTCCTGGTCATATCGCACCATTGTGACACGCTTCCGGCAACGAATAATCATCATTATTGTTATTTATTCTCACCTATGTGATTGATAAATAATGGCATGCACTATTGCGCTTCACGAAAACTAGTGAAAGTTGCACCGAAAATACACAGCAGAGTGCATCGTGCCTCAATCATTGCGCCAGTGCCTCTGCGCCCGTTATCTACAGCTTAGTCGCCCTATAAGTTGCCCCATCAATCCTGCATGACGATAACTTTTGCTCCGGGTAAGCTTATTCATTTTTTTTGAACTCTATCAGCAAGAAGTTCAGCTTTTAGTCACTGCGTAACAGGTCTATTCTTTCTCACATCGAGGCAGAACGCCTCACAAATTAAAAACACTCTGAGGAAACGACCATGAAAACCATCAAAACTTTCGTTGCAGTTATCGCTCTTTCATTTGTTTCATTCACCACTTTTGCACAAAGCATTACCGCTTCCGCTTCAACGCTGGACGGTGCAGAAGCCAAAATCGCGGCGCAGGCGAAACAAGAGGGCGCGGTTTATAAAATCACCAGCGCGCGTTTTGATAACGGTGCCATGATCTCCGCTGAGCTTAGCAAATAAGTCCGCGACATCAGGTAATAGTGCCGCCAGGGCAGCAGGCAAGAGGGATAAAAGATGCAGCAAAATCGTGACATTACCGCGCAGGCTATCGCGTTTGTGGATGCATTAAGAACGCAGCGACATGCCCGCATGCCGGTTATCCTTTTTGCCCACTGGCCACAATTTATGGCTACCGTGCGGGAACGGATGGCACAGCCCTTAACGCGGATATAATTAGCGCGATCATGATGACCGCACTAATTATCAATACAGAAACAGTAACCAGAGTTATTATTATGCGCATCGAAGGCATTCAGCCTTCTGACTCAACCATTAAGGATTAAGACCATGAAAACCATTAAAGCTATGTCAATCGCCGCTGTTGCCGCTCTTTCACTTATGTCAGCTGCCAGCTTCGCACAAACTGTCTCCGTGACCTCATCCACCCTGGATGGTGCAGAAGCAAAAGTTGCTGCACAGGCTCAGGAGCAGGGCGCTCAGTACAAAATCACGGAAGCTAACACCAACAACCGTGTGCACATGACTGCTGAACTGTATAAATAAGTTCTGACAGCGCGTTAAGGCCGCCTTCGGGCGGCTTTGCTGTTTCTGGTGTTCAAAAAATGAGCAACATCCTGCAGCGCACGTGAACAGCGGCAATGCACCGCTTATCCACAGATTTGGCCGGTCTTTCTGCACGCGTAATGTGGATAAGTTACGCTCTGGTGCGTTTCGCATTTTGCAAATATTGCGCCGGACGTAAATTCATCCCATTCTGGCAAATTAATTAAGATTCATCTGATGATATTTAATTAATGCGAACTTCAGGTGTTCGTCATTTAATTATGCTGCTTAATCTATTTCTTTTTATCGTCATTGAAATGGCGTTGTGCAATCACGCTCTTTGCTTTTTGGGGGGCCGATTTTTTCACCTGCCTGTGGGATTTATTTATCAGGCAGTCACTGCAGTAAACTACCGGGGAACAGCGAATGCGCGCGACGGTAAGCGCCTGTTGCGCAGTATATAGCGAACCGATAAACAGTTTCTCTTCTTCGAACTCAAGCACGTAACAGCCTTTTTTATGTAATATCCAACCGTCGTCCGGATCGGGACATAAATAAAAATAACAGGGTTCTAACATAACGGACTCTCTGGCATTTTATAGCGACAAATAAATAACGAGGCGTATCTAAAATAGAAGCGTGGTCAGTTTACGCCGCGAATTAGCCGCATAGCCATTTAATCATTTCACTTTAGGAATTGACTTGAAATGGTCGTACCAGAGTAAACAAGATAACCGGCTCCGGATAGCGAGCCGGTGGCGTGCCTTTTATTCGCTGGCCAGTGCGGCAACCGGGTCCATACGTGCCGCTTTGCGCGCCGGTAAGTAACCGAAAAGCATACCAATAAGGGTGGAGCAGGCGAAAGCTGCGCCTGCTGATTGCCAGGAGTAGATGGCAGTGAGTACGCCACCTGCCAGCAGTGAAATAACCGGCCCGATCACCAGAGAGAGCGCAACCCCCAGTGAACCGCCAACCAGGCACACCAACACAGCTTCTATCATAAATTGCTGCATGATGTCGCCGCGTCGCGCACCCACGGCCATGCGTACGCCAATCTCATGAGTACGTTCAGTGACCGATACCAGCATGATATTCATCACGCCAATGCTGCCGATCATCAATGCGATGGAGGCCACCATCAAAATCAGCAGGGTGAGCGTGGCCGCTGCCCCTTCGATAGCTTTACGGTACTTGTCACGGTTAAATACCAGGAAATCTTTAGTGCCGTGCCGCGTGGTCAGGAGCTGCGTCAGGGACTCCACCGCCGGCCCGCTCACCACATCCTGCTTCAGTTTGATACTGATGCTGGTCAGCGCGGTCTGTCCGCTGATGCGATACATCACGGTGCTCCACGGCAGCCAGACGCTAAGGCGGTTAGGTGAGAGGCCATCTTCATTGTTTGCCACGCCAATGACGCGCACCGGCACAGAACCCAGAACGATCATCTTTCCGACAGGGCTGGCGCCATGCTCACCAAACAGCTTATTGCGCGTGTTAACGTCAATGATGATCTCCTGACGCGCGTGGCGCTCATCGCTGAAGTTGCTGCCCTCCACCAGCCTGATGCCCTGAATGTCAAAATAGTCTTTGCCGACACCGGAAACCGACGTCTTTGAAGCATTTGAGAGATAACGAATGGGCTGCGTAGCGATAATCTCCGGGCTGACGGCCGCCACAAACTGCTGACGGGCGATCACCTCTGCATCTGCCATCACCAGCGTTTGCACCGGGTGAGCTTCATCCTCGACAAAATCGCCTCCGGCATAGATTGAGACAACGTTCGTGCCAAGCCCGGAGATACTCTCCAGCGTCTTTTCGCGCGCGCCCTGGCCCAGCGCGACCACGGTCACCACGGCGGCTATACCAAAAATGATTCCGGTCATGGTCAGGGCCGTACGCAGCCGATGCGCATTCATGGCATGCAGCGCCATGCGCAGCGATTCACGCAGGCGATCCACCCACCCACGCAGCACGCTTTGTGGCCTGCGCGTTACCGGGTTGTAACTTGTCTGCTGAAGGGGCGTTTTACGGCCGCTATCGGCGACGATCTCACCATCCTGAATTTCGATGATGCGATCGGCGTGCTGCGCCACTTTCATGTCATGCGTCACGATAATGACGGTATGGCCCTCCCGGTGCAGATCGCTGAGAATACGCAGCACCTCTTCCCCGGCGCGTGAATCCAGCGCGCCGGTAGGCTCATCCGCCAGAATGATCTCTGCACTGTTGATCAGCGCACGCGCGATACTGACGCGCTGCTGCTGACCTCCGGAGAGTTCACCGGGTTTATGGTGCTCGCGCCCCTGCAGTCCCAGCCTGGCGAGCAGATCTGCCGCGCGCTGGCGGCGTGCTTTGCCGGATGCATTGGCGTATATGGCCGGGATCTCAACATTGCTAAGCGCCGTGAGGTCCGGCATCAAGTGGTAGCGCTGGAAGATGAACCCGATATGTTCGCGGCGTACTTTTGCCAGCGCATCCGGCGACAGCGTGGCGGTATTCTGTCCGCTAATGAGATAGTCACCGCTGTCAGCCGCATCCAGACAGCCAAGAATGTTGAGCAGTGTGGATTTGCCGGATCCGGACGGCCCGATAATCGCCACGCACTCTCCGGCAGCGATCTGCAGATTAACGTTTTTCAGCACATGCAGAGATTGGGCACCATTCACATAGCTGCGCTGGATGTTGTGCAGCTCAATGATACTCACATCACCACCTTGTCCGTGCCCGGCTGCTGAGTGGCAAGAATCACTTTCTCACCTGCCTGCAGGCCGCTCAGCACCTGAATATCGACGCTGTCACTGATCCCGGTGGTGATATAACGTCTCTGTGGCTGGTTATTGGCGTCCGGCACGTTGACCCAGGTTCGACCATCGCGCGCTTTTTTTGTGGCCTGCACCGGGATCAACAGCGCCTCTTTTGCCGCATCACGCAGCAGGTTCACCTGCGCCGTCATGGCGATACGCAGCGTGTTGTCGCTGTTAGGCACATCCAGCAGCGCATTGTAATAGACCGCTGCATTGGTGGTGCTGCCTGACGGGCTCTCACTGTTGCCCATCAGCGCATCATCCTTCATCACCGATTCCGGGGCCAGTTCAATACTGCGCAGCGTGGCATTGTAACGCTTGTCGGGATTGGCAAAGGTGGTGAACCAGGCTTGCTGACCCGGATGGATATTGTTGATATCCGCTTCAGAGATTTGCACCCTGATGGTCATGGTGTCGAGCTGCGCCAGTTTGGCAATGGTAGGCGCGCTCTGTACAGCGTTAACCGTTTGGCCCTGCTTCGTCACGATAGCCACTACCGTGCCATCGATCGGCGCCATAATACGGGTATAGCTGAGATCGAGCTGCTTCTTATCCACTTCAATCTGCGCCTGAATCACCCGCGCCTGTTGCGCGGTAAGCTCCGCCTGCGCGATGCGCCACGCTTCGGCGGCGGTATCGTAATCCTGGCGGGAAACGGCGTTGCTTTTCAGCATCTGCTGTAAGCGCTGATATTGTGCCTGCTGGCGCACGCGCGTTGCTTCACGGGTTTGCAGATCGGCCTGCGCCACGCTGAGCGCCGCCTGCGCATTACGCAGATCGCTGCGCTGCGGCTGATCGTCAATCTCCGCTATCAGTTCGCCTTTACTGACCTTGTCACCCGCTTTGATATACAGTTTTTTCACCTGACCCGAGACCTGCGCACCAACGTTAACACGCTCGACGGCATCCATCTTACCGGTGGCGGCAATCACATTTTCGATACTGCCCTGACGTACCGTTGCCGTCATCAGCGGATTGGGCTGCGGGCGCGAGGCCGAATACGCCCAAACGATGAGCGCGACTATCACTACCGCCAGCGCGGTAAACAGCCATTTTTTAGAGTTATTACGCATAGTCATCCCTATTATCTGGTGAGAATAATAATCACTAAGCGGGACAAACAGGAGAAAAATCGCAGGGAATTTTGTCAGCGGTTGGGCATTGAACTGGCGACCTGAGCATCCTCAGGCCGCCATACGGGTTAACGCATTAAAGAGTCGTGCTACAGCTGCAGCAACGCCTTCAGGCGCGCAATCTCCGCCCGCCACGCCTGCTGCAATGCGGGTTTCTGATGCTTCGCCTTACGTGAGACATCTTCGGCCAATTTGTTTTCCAGTTCACACAGGGCATCGAACAGCGCATCTTCATCGCCGCCGGGTACAATAGACGGAGCCGACGTTGGCCTGGCCATAAGCGGTTGCTCCACCTGGCTTAACCGTGCGGTAGCCTCGTCAGGATTGTGCCACTCACTCAGCTGTTGCTGCGCGATCAGCCAGAACCGGTTACAGCAGCTGGCGATCAAGCTGCGGTCGTGAGACACCAGCAATACTGCACCTTCATACTGATTCAGCGCCTGCGCCAGCTCCTCTTTACCGACCATATCGAGATGGTTTGTCGGCTCATCAAGCAGCAGCAGTGAATAGCGCGCCAGCGTCAGCCCAACAAACAGCAGCCGTGCCCGCTCGCCGCCGCTCAGGGACGCAACCTGCTGCCGATGGCGCAGATAAGGGAAACCGGCGGCGATCAGCGCCATCTTACACTGTTCATCACTGAGTGACGCAAAGGGCAGCAGTGCCTCGTGCAGGGTCAGCGCATCATCAAGTTGCTGCAGGCTCTGATCGTAATAGCCCACGTGCGCACGCGGGTGAAACAGCCCGCTGTCCGCGCGCTGATACGCTTGCCATAGCTGGCGCAGCAGCGACGATTTGCCGGAGCCGTTTTGCCCGACAATCGCTACGCGGTCACCGCTTTTGACCTGCAACGCAGGCAGAGAGAACAGGGCGGGCGCATCAGCGGCCGGATACACGCGCATCTCCGGCAGTGCCAGTACGCGATCGGCATCCAGCGCTTCGCCGCGCAGCTGGAGCTGCCATAAACTGCCCTCCGTTAGCGTTGTCTGCGCCTCCTTCAGCCAGCTAACGCGCTTGTCCATCTGCTGCGCTTTACGTGACAGACCTTCGTTATCGTAGGTGCGCCCCCAAATCGCCAGCCGCTTAGCGCTTTTCTCAACCCGCTCGATCTCTCTCTGCTCAGCCTGATGACGCTGCGCATCCGCCTGATCCTGCTCTGCCAGCGCCAGGCGCGCAGCGGAGCAGGGCAACCGGAAGAGCTGCAGCGAACGGTCGCGCAAAATCCAGCTGCAATTGGTTACGCGGTCCAGCAGTGTGCTGTCATGAGAAACCAGGACAAAACTGCCGTTCCAGCCGTTGAGGAAGTTCTCCAGCCAGAGCAGCATCGGCAGATCGAGATGGTTACTGGGCTCATCCAGCAGCAGTAAATCTGGCTGGATAATCAGCGCACGCGCCAGCAGCAGGCGCATATGCTGGCCGCCACTTAAAGTTGCTGCGGTTTGCTGTTGCTGTGCCGCGGTGAACCCGAGGCTGTCAAGCAGCGCTTCGGCACGCCAGCGTTCGCAACCGGGCTGGCGTGCGATGACCGCATCCAGCAGGGTGGCGTGTGCGATTTCAGTGGGCAGATGCTGCTCAATCCGCGCCAGTAAGCAGCTCGATGCAGGCGTGACGCTGCCCTGGCCAGGCGCCAGTTCGCCGCTCAGGATTTTTAGCAGGGTACTCTTGCCCGTGCCGTTATCGCCAAGAAGCCCAATGCGGTCGCCTTTTTTCAGGCTGAAATTGATGTTGTGAAAGAGTGTACCGAAGGCATTTTCATAGCCGACAGCGTGTGCGGAAAGTAGTGTGCTCATGTGCTTACTCACAAGTTGCAGACGTAACAACGCCTGACGTCAAAAAACGCTGACGACAACCCGGTAAGTCGGAGAGAAGGGGTTAAATTTTATAAGCTTCGCTCAGGACGGATTATCGCAGCACGCGTGCGGTAAACCTGAGCAGAGCCAATCGCTATACGCGTGTGAGTGTATAAACAATTCACACAGTGGCATAGTAATCCTCCTTAGTTATCAGTGGGGTGAATCGGTGCAGGAATGATAATGCGCCTGCATGTGTTACGCCAGTGTTAAATGTGCAGCCCTGTGAGGTGCTGCACAGGAGTTGCATCAGGATTGATCAACCCAGATGAGCTTGTCGGTGGCGAAACCGAGTTTTTGCGCAAGTGCCAGATACTGCTGTTTTACTGCAGAGGGAAGGGTTGGCTGACGTGACAGAATCCACAGATAGTCACGATTGGGTCCGGCAACCAGTGCGTACTGGTAGTTATCATCCAGCGCGATCACGTTGTAACCCCCATAGAACGGGCCAAAAAATGACACTTTCAGCGCAGCAACATCAGGCTTACCGGTAAAGTAAGCTTTGCCTTCGCTCTGGTCCCACTTTTTCTTCTCAGGATCGTAGCCGCGATTGATCACGCTCAGACCGCCGTCGCTGCGCTTAGCGTACGTGGCGGTGACGTGATCTTTCCCGCGCTCAAAGCGGTGGTCGAGACGGGCAATCTCGTACCATTTGCCCAGATAGCGTTCCGCATCGAAATGGCTAACAGGCTGCACCCCTTTTGGTGGCGTGGGCGATTTGCAGGCAACTAATGTTAATGACAACGCCGTAATGGCAACCAACGGCCAGATTTTCATCGCAACTCCTTCACTATTTTGCCTAATCCTCAAAGGATTATAGATAAGGATCGCGTTTTAGGGTTTCCGCCTGGTGCGCTATCCTGCACTCGCGTTTTCCGGTGAGTCAGGCTGCCAGGCAATCTCAGCCTGCGCGCCAAACGCCTGCGCAGTATGGGCGATCAATGTGGTGGCCTGTAACATTAACTGCCGACGCACAGCAACATCCTCTGCCAGCAGCACGCCCTCAACCTGTGCTTGCGGCGGCAAAACATTCCAGCTATTACCGGCGAGAAAGCGCGTGACAGTAATCCGTGCCACCGGACCCTTGCGCGTCGTTTGCTGCATCAGCGTTGCCAGCGCCGTAATAATGTGACTGCCGACAACGATGCTATCAATACCTTCATGCGGGCGCGCAGCATGCGCACCTTTGCCGGTAAGGGTAAGAGTAAAACGATGGGTGAATGCAGGTGTGGCTGAATCGGCATGATGACTTCCTGAGTAATAGTGTGTCCGGCAGGCGGAAATCATCAAATCCAGAACGCATGAGTTGAACTAAAAAATTTCGCTAAGCTTTGCGCAAAAAATAGCAAGCCGCGCTTTCAGCCACATAAATCGACGCGACATATTTCTTGCCGTTTAGCGGGATAGCGCTTTCGTAATGCGTTTCATCTGCTTAACTCATTAATAGGTGTGTGAGAGGAAGCGGATGATCAAACGTAAATCACGTGAGAATGCGGGGGTGATGAGCGAATCCCTGATTAAGAGTATTACGCTTGCCTGGATTTTGCTGGTGGCAGCGGTGGCTGGGATCAGTGCATGGACCATGCATGCTGACTGGAATGAGACCGTAAGCCAGACGGAAGAGACTGCCATCAACCTCTCTCTTTCGCAGGCACGTCAGGCGGAAGACACCTTCTTACAAACCGAACTTTCGCTGCGGGAACTGCAGCGTGTAGTGGAGGGGCAACTGAGCACTGGCGTAGATGGCCCGGCCCTGAGCCAAACCATGCGGGAGTTGCAGCACCGTCTGCCTCAGTTACACGGGCTTTTTTACTACGATGCGCAAGGCAAGTGGATTGCGACCTCTGCGGCGCAAACGCCGGCGGGTATCAATAATTCCGATCGCGAATATTTTATCTATCAGCGCAACAACTTGCGCAACAGTATTCATCCGGGCCCGGTGATTAGCAGTCGCAGCACGGGGGATTTGGTTATTCCGGTCTCGTTACGCGTCAGCGATGCATACCACGGATTTCAGGGCGTGCTGCTGGCGACCATTAAAGTGGATTATTTCCGACGCTTCTACAGCTATTACGAGATGGGTAAACGCGACGTACTGGTGCTGATGCTGGCGGATAGCTCAGTGCTGTATGCGCGCCCCATGCCTGACAGCTATATCGGTAAAAACCTCTCTTCCAGTCCGTTATTCAGTGAAAAACTCTCACACATGAGCCGGGGCAGTGGACAGTGGACGGCTGCGCTGGATGGAAAAAAACGCATCTTCGGCTTTGCCAGCTCCGATCGTTATCCCCTGATCGTGGCTGCCGGCTATGACACGCAGGATCTTTTTATGCGCTGGCTGAAGAGCCGGGTGCAGGATGTTGCGCTCAGTCTGGCGCTGATCGGCATCATTGTGGCGCTGGGTATCTATGTCATGCGCCAGGCACAGCGAAGTCTGCGCTATCAGAGTGAGCTCACCAGCCTGCGCGACGAGTTGAAAAAAGCCAACAACACCTTGTCACGCATGGCGCACAGAGATGCGCTGACCAATCTGGCAAACCGGCGCGAGTTCGATCGCTATCTTGATGAAGCGCTGACGCTTGCCCGCCAGCGTGCGGAACCCGTAGCGCTGGTGATGATAGATATCGATTTCTTCAAACGCTTCAATGATACCTACGGTCATGTCGCCGGTGATGCGTGCCTGCAGCGCATTGCCTATGCGTTGAATGCGTTGCCGTTGCGCAGTACGGATCTGGTTGCCCGTTATGGCGGGGAAGAGTTCGCCATTATTCTGCCGGGGGCCGATAACCAGCACGCTAAAGCGATCGCCACGAACGCCGCCGCCGCCATCCGGGAGCTGCACATACCGCATCGATCTTCTGATCTGCCCTCTCAGCAAGTGACACTGAGTGCCGGCTATGCCGCACAGATACCGGCCGATGAGGGCCCGACGCGAGAAGCGCTGATTGCGCAGGCCGACCGGGCGCTCTATTTCGCCAAGCAGTCTGGCCGCAACCAGGTAAAAGGCAGTGAAGAGACGGTCTGATTCAGACGCAAAATCATATTGATCAAGAGGGAAATACTCATGAAAATTGCCTGTCTTGGATGGGGATCGTTAATCTGGAAACCCGGGAATTTGCCCATCGCTGCGGAGTGGCAGACGGATGGCCCGCAGTTACCGATTGAGTTCTCGCGCATCGGGGATGGTGGCGAAGTGGCAACCGCGCTGTGTATCAACGCCGTGCCGGTTCCGGTGTTGTGGGCGCCGCTAAGTACGACCGATTTGACAGAAGCTTGTCGCGCCTTACGGGAGCGGGAAGCCATTCCTGATGAGCGTTGCGATGGTGTAGGTATCCTGCTCAATCCACAGCAGGCACCGGGAGCACTGGCGACCTGGGCAATCAACCATGGCGTTGATGCCGTTATCTGGACCGCCTTGCCGCCGCGTTTTCAACATGTTGAGGGGCGTATTCCAGGCTGTGACGATGTTCTGGCGCACTTATCAGCCTGCAGGGCGAAACGGCAGCGCATGCTTACGACTATATCCGGCGCGTTCCGGCACAGCTCGCCACACCTTACCGTCAGGCATTAATGCACAGGGTAAGCCGTACACCGGATATGCCTGCTTTAGACGATGCCAAAAGCTAGCTGCACTGTAAAAATGTAAGTTTTCTTAACTCATCTATGGCGCCGCCGCACAAGTGCGGCGTCAGCTCAGATTAATGCTCCTCAATCCCGACCAGCAGCGCTCCTCTGAGCGGCTGATAAACACGGCCGGATCGTGGCTAAAGCTATTTATCAGGTTAGCAATACGATCGGTAAGGCTCCGGATATTCTCGGTGCCGACATAGGTAAATTCATTGGAAGGCAGCGCATAAGTGTTACCTTTTTCACACACCACGCTGCGCGAAAAGCCATTTTCCAGCATGGTATAGAGCAATTCGATATGCATGTTTGGCGTAGGTTCACTTAACTCTACCCGGATTGTGTAGTTATTCATCGCAGCACCTCACAGACGCTAATTTAAGTTTACTTAAGTTTAGCGGACGAAATTATATTTTCCATATATTAGGAAATATCTTAAGGAGAGAAATAAGGCGCATCGATACGACCAGACTGAATAAGCGGAACCGTATGCAAACGCACGGCAGCTATCATGAATGTGGGCACCTGATCTGGTACGATAAATATCTTCGTGCAGCACACAATATTTATTATTTTGCCGCTGTGTTTAGCGATGTCTGCGGCTCAATTTATGCGTGGCACTGTTTGTTCGAGCAAAAATAAGGAATTATCTCAGTAATAAAATAATGCACGAGCTGGAAGAGATATTTCGCAGCAAGCCAGCAGCGAATGCAGTAATTCTTGCTGCACGCACGCTGACTTTTTAGAATTGATTCGTTATATGCAGCGCCGCATTATTCAGCAGCCAGCACACGTCTGCGCAGCTGGATAAAGCGCTCATCAACCGCATCGACGCTAAGCAGGTTCACATTTCTGTCTGGTGCTTCCAGAGTTTCATGCGGGACGCCCCATGGGCCCCAAAACCACGCATCGCTGTTGCCAAACATCGCCACCACCGGCACACCGACGCCCGCTGCAATGTGTAAGGCTCCGCCGTCGCTGGTCAATATCTGATCGCATAGCGTCATGGCAGCCATTAACTCGCGCAGATTTTTTGTCGCCACCGGAGTAATGGAGATATCCTTACAGGCGCTCATTATCCGTTGCGCTTTTTCATCGTCACCCGGATGCTCTTTATTATCAGCAGAACCGGGTGACCAGAACAGAAGGAAGTGGCACTTTTCGCGCTGGCTTATTCTGTGTGCCAGTTCGACAAACTTTTCCGCCTGCCACTGTTGCAGCGGTTTCCTGGCGCTAATCTGTAATCCGTACACCGGGATATCCTGAGGAGCAGCTATTTTTTGCGCTATCGAGGTTAACTCATCCTCTGAAACATACAGTTCCAGCGGGCCGGGTTCACTGTAGGCGCCCAGCGGTTTAGCCAGATCGGCAAGCAGTTCGACAATATGACGTTTATCCTGCGTTTTCCCTATTGCGTCTGTTATTGAACCCGAAGCGTCGTTACCGAAGGCAATAGTACGTTTCGCACCCGATATTTTCGCCCAGTGCAGTTGCCGTTTGGTAAAACCTTCGCGTGCAATGATCGCTACGTCGTAACGGGCAAAACGTATATCAATATAGGTCTTGATGCGACGCATGATAACACTCAGCGCTGATTGTCCATGTTTACGGTGGTGCAGTTTACTGTAAATATGAATGCGACCAATGTGCGGGTTGTTTTCTAAAACAGATTGATTATAGGTGTTAACCAGCACATCGATTTTGACATTGAATTTCTCTGCCAGTGAAGCTATTAATGGTGTAGTTAAAATCAGATCGCCAATATTATCGCGACGAATGATCAGTATCTTCATGGCTCTTCCTTTCGTTTCCTTGCGTATGAAATCGCCGGGAGTTTTGTGCTGCTGAGGGTTGCAAATGCAGGCGACTATAGCCGCCGACCTCATTCATGGTCAACCAGCGGTTGCTAAAGCCTAAGCGTGCTACAGCTTGTTCGGAGACAGGCAAAGACCTGAGAAGTTAGACCTTGCACAGAGTTTTTACTGTTTTTTTATTATAAATCAATAAATAAGCTTCATGTAACGACTTCAGATAATCATTCATCAGGCATCGCTGATGATGCGCTGTATAGTAGCCAGGCAGCGCCTCTGTACGGCGGCGAACCAGATAACCTATCTGATAGAGTTAAATATACTCACGTCTTTTGAAGATTTATTAAGCGTTCGATGCAGCATACAGCCAAAAACGGGGTTTCAATCAACGTTGTTCACTTCATATTTTCGCTTCCGTTACTGCAATGCCCTCACGGAAATTTTATATTTCAAACACAATATGTGTCAGTCAGGAAAATGAAAATATTTCGTTTGGGGTTTGCCATTTTTACAGATATTACCGCAGAGTGCCGTTGTTAAAATACTAATAGTCAAAAAATTGCAAAGATTATAACAATAACATGTTTTACGAAATATATTCCGCCGCTCCACACTGGTCGCCATATTCATTACGACAAGGATAAGGCGCATGTCATACCGACTCAGTTTGCTGGATAAATCGCCGATTAGCAGCGGAGAGAGCGCCAGCCATGCGCTGCATCGTACCCTTAAGCTGGCACAACTGGCAGAAGCCTGGGGTTACCACCGCTTCTGGCTGGCAGAGCACCACAACACTGAACAGCTGGCGAGCCCGTCACCCGAGTTACTCATCGCATGGATCATCGGCCAGACGCATCACATCCGCGTCGGTTCCGGCGGCGTAATGCTGCAACACTACAGCCCCTATAAAGTCGCCGAAAACTTCAATCTGCTGGCCGCGCTGGCGCCGGGGCGCATCGATCTTGGCATTGGTAAAGCCCCCGGCGGTTTGCCGCTCTCAACGCGTGCGCTCCAGCTGGGCGTACATCAGGCAGAGAAAGGGAGCTTTGCAGAGCAGCTGGCGCTGCTTGATAGCTGGCTGAATGTGCCGCCGGTCGGTAATGAAGAGATTCTGCGTGCTACGCCGCTGCCACCGCGTCCGGCACAACGCTTTCTGCTGGGCGCCAGCGAAGAGAGCGCCCGTCTGGCGGCGGAGGCAGGCTGGCAGCTGGTGTTTGCCGCACATCACAACGGCGATCCGCAGCTCATGCAGCAGGTACTGCATCGTTATCACGCGCTCAGTAACGGCCAGCGGGCGCTGGTGGCGGTTCAGGTGGTGGTGGCAGACTCGCCAGCCGCCGCCGATCTGCTGGTCGATACGCTGCGCATTTATCACGTACGTGTCGCAGGCGGACAAAGCGTAAACGTCGGCAGCGTCGAGCAGGCGGAGCGCTATGTGCGCCAGGGCGGCTATACCGATTACGTTATTGAGCCGCGCACACCTTCGCTGCTGAAGGGGACTGCAGCACAGGTACATGCTCAGCTTGAGACGCTGCACCAGCGCTTCGGCATTGAAGAGTTTGTGATTGATACTCCGATAGCGGAAGAGCAGGCGCGGCTGGCATCGCTTGAACTGCTGGCTACGCATCGGCTGGTCACAGCCTGAGTGGCGGAGGCATCCATGACGCAAGTCAACGAACAACAGCTGATAGCGTGGCGGCGTGAACTCCACAGCTGGCCTGAGCTCTCTGGTCATGAAGTGGAAACCACTGCGCGGCTGCGTCGCTGGCTGCAGCAGGCGGGCCTGCGCGTGCCGGACTATCCGCTGGAAACCGGCCTGGTCGCTGAGGTAGGGCAAGGTGAAGCGCTGATTGCGCTGCGTGCCGATATTGATGCGCTGCCGATCCATGAGGCCACCGGGCTGGCCTGGCGTTCGCGTAACAGTGGCGTCATGCACGCCTGCGGTCACGATGTGCACAGCGCCGTCATGCTTGGCGCGGCACTGCAGCTGAAAGCTGTCGAGGATCGGCTGGCTGGCCGCGTGCGGATTCTGTTTCAGCCAGCGGAAGAGAACGCCACCGGCGCGCGCACACTGATTGCGTCGGGCGTGCTGGAGGGGGTACAGGCCATCTTCGGTATGCACAACGAACCGGGTCTGCCTACCGGCACCTTTGCTACGCGCGCCGGGGCTTTTTACGCCAACGCAGACAAATTTATCGTGCGTGTAGAGCGCGCGACATCGGGAACAGACGCCATTCTGGTTGCCAGCCAGATCATTCAGGCACTGCAATCGCTCACCACGCGCAGCTTCAATACGCTCGATAGCCTGGTGTTGAGCGTGACGCGTATTGAGGCACAGAGAGATAATCCAGCCGATCCGGGCGAAGCCGGATTTGGCGGTACGGTGCGTACGCATGACAAGCAGGTGCGCGCCCGACTGGAGCAGCGTGCGCGCCAGCTGGTAGAGAGTGTCGCCGCAGCCAGCGGGGCTCGCGCCACCTTCAGCTGGCATGCCGGCCCACCGGTGCTGGAGAACGATCCGCACTGGGCACAGTTCGCCAGCCGCGTAGCGCAGCAGGTGGGCTATCAGGTGCAAACTGCGGAGCTGCATCTTGGCGGCGAAGATTTTGCTTTCTATCTGCAACAGATTCCCGGTGCCTTTGTCAGCATTGGCAGCGCCAGCGCGTATGGCCTGCACCACGGCGGCTTCAATCCGGATGAGGCGTTGATCGCGCCCGCGGCGCACTATTTTAGTCAGCTTGCGCACCAGGCTCTGCAGCAGCTCAGCGCGCGATGTCGCGACACCACTCTGAATTAATCCAACCCCGATTTCCTTTCAGCGCTGTACGGCGACCACGCTGTCGCCGTCAGGCTGAGCCATAGCCTAAGAGAGACCATTATGAGTGCAAGACAACTGCGACTGGGCACCATCTTACACGGCGCCTCCGGCAACATGTCCGCGTGGCGTCATCCGGCGGCGCAGGCGAATGCCAGCATCAGTTTTGATTACGCCCGCCGCATTGCGCAAAAAGCGGAGGCCGGCAAACTGGATTTCCTGTTTGTTGCCGATGGCCTGTTCATTAATGAGAAATCGATCCCACATTTTCTCAACCGTTTTGAGCCGTTAACGCTGCTGTCAGCGCTGGCGGGCGTGACAGAACATCTGGGGCTGGTTGGCACCGTGTCAACCTCCTACAGCGAACCGTTCACCGTTGCGCGCCAGTTCGCCAGCCTTGATCACCTGAGCGGTGGTCGCGCAGGCTGGAATGTGGTGACCTCGCCGCTGGAGGGCTCCGCGAAGAACTTTTCACGTCAGCAGCACCCGGAGCACGCGCTGCGCTATCGCATCGCCGATGAGTATCTACAGGTGGTGAAAGGGTTATGGGATTCATGGGAGGAAGGCGCGTTCCTCCGTGATAAGCACAGCGGCCAGTTCTTTGATGCCGGCAAACTGCATACGCTTAATCACCACGGGGACTTCTTCCAGGTACAGGGGCCGCTCAACATTGAGCGTACGCCTCAGGGGCGCCCCATCGTCTTTCAGGCCGGAGCCTCGGAAGATGGACGCAGGCTGGCAGCCCGGCACGCAGATGCCATTTTCACTCACCAGTCCACGCGCGAAGAGGCGCAATCCTTTTATCAGGATGTGAAAAAACAGCTGGTGGCCAACGGCCGTGAGCCTGGCGATCTGCACATCTTCCAGGGCGTTAGCGTGATTGTCGGGGATGATGCGCAGGATGTTGAGCAGCAATACCAGACCACGGCTGCGCTGGTGTCAATCAGCGATGCGCTCAACTACCTTGGCCGCTTCTTTGATCACCACGACTTCACGCAGTATCCGCTGGATGAACCCTTCCCCGATATCGGCGATATCGGTCAAAACAGTTTTCGCAGCACCACCGATGAGATCAAACGTAAAGCCCGCGAGCAGGGGCATACCCTGCGTCAGGCCGCCCTGGAAGCCGCAACGCCGCGGCCGCTGTTCCACGGCACGCCAGAGCAGGTTGCGGATGGTTTGCAGCTGTGGTTTGAGAGCGAAGCGACCGATGGCTTCATTATTCAGGGCGGCACGCCAGATACCTTCGAGCGCTTTGTGGATCGCGTGATACCGATCCTGCAGGCGCGCGGCCTGTCGCGTACGGCTTATCCCGGAACAACGCTGCGTGCCAGCTTTGGCCTGAAAGATCCGCTTAATCACTTCACACAACAATAAGAAACGAGATAACGCTATGCAGAAAAAATCCTTTATTGCGCTGATGTTGCTGGGACTGAGCAGTGCGGCAATCGCTGATGATGTGGCCGTCAATGGCCAGCAGGTGAGTCTGGAGGCGAACAAAGTTCCCATCAATACGCCAAAAAATGACGCGGCGGTTGCGCAGATTCCGCCGGGTCACCGGTTTGCCGTTCCGGGATCATTCACGGTTGCCGTGGCCGCGCAGAACTCACCGCCGCTGACGGTGTTCAGTGATGATAACAAGACCCTGCTGGGCAGCGAGGTGGACATCGCTCGCCTGGTTGCTGATAGCCTCGGCCTGAAACTGAATGTGGTACCGACCTCCTGGGAGGACTGGCCGCTGGGCGTGGCCTCAGGCAAATACGATGCGGCGATCACCAATGTAACGGTCACGAAGGAGCGTAAAACGCGTTTTGATTTTGCTACCTATCGCAAGGACTCTCTCGGCTTTTATGTCAAAACCAGTAGCCCGATTACGTCGCTGAATAAGGCTGCGGATATTGCCGGTCTGCGTATCATCGTCGGCTCGGGCACTAATCAGGAGGCCATTCTGCTGACGTGGGACAAAGAGAATCAGGCCAAAGGATTAAAGCCATTCACGCCGGTTTATACCAAAGATGATGCCGCGCAAACGCTGGCGCTGCAGGCCGGGCGCGCCGATGCCTACTTTGGGCCTAACGTCATTGGTGCCTGGAAAGCTGCGCTGACCAAACAGACGCGGCTGGTGGGCAGCGTGGATGGCGGCTGGCCGCGCGCCGCTCACATCGCCGTGACGGTGAAAAAGGATAACGGGCTGGTGCAACCGATCAATACCGCGCTGAATGGCGTCATGCAGAACGGCGCTTACGACAAGGTACTGAACCGCTGGGGTGAAGGCGTAGAGCGTCTGGCGCACTCAGAGATTAACCCGGCTGGTCTGGGCGATTAAGGAGAGAGCATGAATCAGCAATTTTTCCGTGAAGTGTCACCCGAAGCCCCGGAGCTGGCGCCGATTCTGCAGGGACTGTTTGGCGAATACGCCAGCCGCTACGGTGATTTTTTTAAAAAGCACAACGAGGCTGAACTGACCGAGTGGTATCTGCCGCCGCAGGGGCTGTTTATCGTGCTGGAGCGCGACGGTGAGATCATCGCCATGGGCGCCTATAAACCCTATGACGCGGTGACAGCGGAGCTGAAGCGCATCTGGACGCGCAGCGATCTGCGCCGTCAGGGGCTGGCGCTGCTGATTTTGCAGGAGCTGGAGCGGCGTGCGCTGCGCGCCGGTTATCAGCGCGTATACCTGACCACCGGCTTCCGCCAGCCGGAAGCGGTGCGGCTCTATATCGGTCACGGTTATCAACCGCAGTTCGAACTGCGGGAGGACATGGAGATTTATGGCCAGCCACCGCACGATGGGCGGCTGCGCTTTCTTAAAGTCATTGATGTGCATAGCGAAGCGCAGGCCAGCTAAGGAGCACCACCATGAGTAATGAACATCGTCTGAGTGTGGTACCGGCCCGCTATCCGGCGCGCACCGTCGGGGCCATCGTCGCACTGTTTATTCTGGCCGCCGTGATTGATTCCGTGGCCTTCAATCCTCGCTGGGAGTGGGGCGTGTTTGCGCGCTGGTTCTTTGACCCGGTGATTTTGCATGGACTGGGTCAAACGCTGCTGCTCACGCTGGCGGGCACGGTGCTTAGCCTGATCTTTGGCGGCCTGCTGGCGCTGGCGCGGCTCTCATCATCGTGGCTGTTAAGCACGCTGGCATTCG
The DNA here is from genome assembly GCF_002095485.1 of Pantoea wallisii. GTDB lineage: Bacteria > Pseudomonadota > Gammaproteobacteria > Enterobacterales > Enterobacteriaceae > Pantoea > Pantoea wallisii. The sequence continues at coordinate 35,907 of NZ_MLFS01000011.1, forward strand.
GCTATATCTGGCTGTTTCGCTCGCTGCCGCTGATTGTGGTGCTGATCATTCTGTATAACTTCTCCTATCTCTACGACACGCTCTCTTTCGGGGTGCCCTTTACTGCGCTGTCATGGGGGCACTTCCAGACCATCAATGTGCTGGGACAGTTCCCGGCGGCGGTGATTGGTTTGACGCTGGTGCAGAGCGCCTACAGCGCGGAGATTATTCGTGGCGGCTTTTTGGGTGTCGATCACGGTCAATTTGAGGCGGCATCAGCACTTGGTCTCTCCTCTTCACGCCGTACCTTCCGTATCATTCTGCCGCAGGCGCTGCGCGCGATTATGCCCACCACCTTTAATGAAATCATCAGCCTCGCGAAAGGCACCTCAATGGTGTATGTGCTGGCGATGCCGGAGCTGTTTTACACCATTCAGATGATCTACAACCGCACTCAGCAGGTGATTCCGCTGCTGATGGTCGGTGCTGCCTGGTATCTGATCATTACGACCGTACTGTCGCTGTTACAACACAGCGTTGAGCGCTGGCTGGCGCGCAGCGTCACCCGTGAACCGCAACCGTCGCGCTGGCGTCAGTGGCGCAATCGTACTGCTAACGAGGAGCTTTCCCATGTCCGAAGCCATTGATTACCGCAATCTGCATACCACGGGCGCCATCACCATTACCGGCGTCAGCAAATCGTTCGGCAAGCATAAAGCGCTGGACAACGTGTCACTGGCGCTGGCGCCGGGGTCGGTGACCGTGATCCTCGGCCCGTCGGGTTCGGGCAAATCAACCCTGCTGCGCACCATCAACCATCTGGAGCGCGTGGACGAGGGATTTATTCAGATCGACGGTGAGTACATCGGCTACCAGCGGCGCGGTGACAAGCTCTATGAGCTGAAAGAGCGGGCGATTTTGCGCCAGCGTATTAACGTTGGCTATGTGTTCCAGAACTTCAATCTGTTTCCCCATCTGACCGTGCTGGAGAACCTGATCGAAGCGCCGGTAGCCCATCGTCAGCTGACGCGTCGCGCAGCGATTGATCGCGCCGGAGAGTTGCTGGATGTTGTGGGCCTGCGGCATAAAGCCGATGCGTGGCCGCGCCACCTCTCTGGCGGTCAGCAGCAGCGAATCGCCATTGCCCGTGCGCTGATGCTCAACCCGCGCGTCATGCTGTTTGATGAGCCAACATCCGCCCTCGATCCTGAGCTGGTCGGTGAAGTGCTTGATGTCATCAAAAAGCTGGCGCGATCCGGTACCACGCTGGTCGTCGTCACGCATGAAGTTGGCTTCGCGCGGGAAGTCGCTGATAACGTGGTGTTTATGGTGGATGGCCGTATTGTTGAGCAGGGCAGCGGCAGTCAGGTTCTCAACCAGCCGCGCCATGAGCGCACAAAACGCTTTCTGGCGCGGGTACTGTAATGAAACAGATAGTGATAGCCGCGCTGGTAGCAGGCCTCATGACGGCTGCGTCATCCTCTGCCGCGCCGCTGAACGCAAAAGATAACGAAACGCCTATCCATATTGCGGTCAATCCGCAGGCCGTGGCGAAAATCCCCCCCGGTTTTCATTTCGTTAATCCGGGCTATTTAACGGTGGCCACCACGGCCAGTAACTCTCCGCCCATTGGGCTATGGGCTTCAGACAATAAAACCCTAATTGGCAGCGATCCGGATATCGCGCGTTTGCTGGCAGAGAGCCTGGGGTTAAAACTGAAGCTGGTGCCGGCGGCCTGGGAGGACTGGCCGCTGGGCATTACGGCCGGGCGCTATGATGTGGCGATGTTTAATATCGCGGTGACTGAAGAGCGCAAAAAGAGGTTCGATTTCGCGACATACCGGGCCGATAACCATGCTTTTGCGGTAAAAGCGGACAGTGCTGTCAACGTCATACAAGGACGGGAAGATGTGGCGGGCAAACGCATCATTGTTGGCTCCGGTACTAATCAGGAGAAGATTTTGCTGAGCTGGGATGAGAAAAACCGTGCGCAGGGCCTGGCACCGGTGCAGCCGATCTACCTTAATGATGACGCTTCTGCCACGCTGGCGCTCCTTTCCGGGCGCGCCGATGCCACCTTTGGCCCGCAGGCGACGGCGGCCTGGAAAGTGGCCTCACGCGGGCAGACTAAAATCGTGGGTCACGGTCCGTTTCGGGCATGGGTGGCGGTGACCACCAAAAAAGGCAATGGGTTAGATGTCGCATTACAGCAGGCGATCAACGGCGCGATTATCAGCGGACAATACAGGCAGGTGTTAAGCCGCTGGGGCGAGCAGGAGGAGGCGGTTGAAACGTCGCAGATAAATCCACCGGGGATCGTTTATCAATAATGTACAGTGGAAAACGGCCTGCAATGAACGTTATTGCAGGCATTTTATAAAGGGTATTCTGATCCCGTTGAATACAGCCTGCGCACACTCTTATGCCGCCCCGGCAGACTTTTTTATCCACACGGCCGCCTCGGACGCGGGCAGCGGACGCGCAAAGTGATAGCCCTGAAACAGATGACACCCTTTACTGCGTAAATGCTCGAAGCACTCTTCACTCTCAACGCCTTCAGCCAGCACGTTCAGGCCCATGTCACGTGATAGCTCAATGGTTTTATGCACAATGATTGCCGCAGCGTCGTTTTCGAAAATATGCATGATCAGCGACTTATCAATTTTGATGTCATCAATGGCAAAATCGCTTAGCGATTTCAGTGATGAGTAGCCCACACCAAAGTCATCGATAGCCCATTTCACGCCCAGCTGGCTGAAGTGTTGAATAACGCGACTGATGCGTGGCTGATCGTAGATAAAGGTTGTCTCGGTGATCTCAAATTTAAGACGCTCCGGCCGAATTTTATAGTGTGATAACGTCAGCAGCGTCTCCTGTGTAAAATCGCGGTGCATCAGTTGCAGCGGGCTAATATTAATCGAGAACACCAGATGCTGAATGGGATATTCCCGATCCCACTCATCCATCTGCTGCAGAGTACGTGCCAATACCCACTTGCCAATATCGATAATTAGCCCACTTTTCTCTGCGACCGGGATAAAAACTTCCGGGGAGATAAAGCCTTTTACCGGGTGTTTCCAGCGCAATAGTGCTTCAAAGCCAATCAGCTTTTTTTCACTGTCAACCTGGGGCTGGTAGTAGAGTTCCAGCTGCTGGCGTGCGATGGCATCAGAGAGCTCGCGCTTAATCAAATCCGTTTCTGAGTAGTTACCGCTACAGGTAAATACTGTCATTAATAATGCTGTGATCGGCACGATACAGTTTACCAGGTAGAAACCGGACTCCTGGGGAACATTAAGTACAAAGCTGCCGTTTTGCCAGATCAGGCCGGTACTCACAAAAAACAGATACGTAATAAGGCAAATGAGCGGGAATATTTTACTCAGGTAGAGTGACTGCAGACGCAGTACCAGCGCAGCACCTGCGGTTAACGCTATCAGGTAGTTATATTCTGAATGTTTCCCGGCCACATGGTGATTATCCAGCAGAAATAACAGAATAAGCGTTGCTAATAGTGCATGCGTAATAATATACAGGTTACGTTTTAACCCGTTACAGAAGGCGGCAGCACCGATATAAATGCCCGCCAGTGAGCTGAAAACGTACAGGGCGGCAATAGCAGGATTATCGCGGCTGAAATTAAACAGGGCCATATACACCCCTGCCACTATGCTGGAGACGCCGGCAATCAGCAGTGTCAGGCGTAATTTCTTTTCCGGGCTATCACCGCGTAGCGTGAAAGGCAGGTTTCTCAGGCGTGAGTACCCTAAAATGAACCAGGTCATCATCGGTTGTTTCCGGTTTTATTGTCATAATTATTTAATTTTGCAAAGCGTAATTTTACGTTTAAGCGAGACCGCTGTCACAATGGTTTTCATCAAATTTACACTTGCGCAGCTCGTTTTTTAATTTGATTTAAACGCAAAGAATGGTCGGTATTAAATATTTATGGCGCTATATTAAACACAGAGCAGCGATCTCTTCTTAGCGGGTGCTTTCCCCCCGGTTACCTGATTACCAGGATTGTGCCTGGCTACGGGTTGCCGCACAGGCTAGAATGCCCTGCAGATGTACCGTCTCAGCATGACATAACTTCAGCCGGACAACCAACCGGATACGCATAATCTGATCCTTTACACTACTTTCAACTTACTGATTGCAATGAAAATTAGATTCCTGTCTGCAAATGAGCTTAAGCTTGCCGAGGTACGTACTATCCTCGAGCCGGTTGGTGTTGATGTGATCCCTATCGCACGCCGCATTGAAGAGATCCAGACTGAAAACGAGGTCGAACTGGTGCGTGACAAGCTGACCAAAGCATTCTCTATCATTGGTCGCCCGCTGTTTGTGGAACACACCGGACTCTATCTGGATGGCCTGAACGGTTTACCGGCTGGCCTGACGCGCATCTTCTGGAGCCGCCTCAATGCGGAGCGTTTTACCCGGCTGGTGCGCGGGCTGGACAGTGCGCAGGTGACGGCAAAAACCGTTCTGGGCTACTGCGACGGGCGTAAAATGTATCAGTTTGAGGGTGAACTGCGCGGCACCATTGCGCCTGAGCCGGCGGGGCCGCGTGAATTTCAGTGGGATTGCGTATTTATCCCGGAGGGGCATACGCAGACTTTCGCTGAGATGGGCGAACTAAAAAATGAGATATCCATGCGGCGTCTGGCACTGGATCGCTTCGCAACCTTTTTGAAAACTTCACGGGGACTGGCATGAAACCGGAACTCAAACGCGCCTATGACGCCGGAAAGCTGATTCTGTTTGCCGGTGCCGGTATTTCGCGCAATCTTGGCCTGCCGGAGTGGCACGAACTGATTGCCCATCTCGCCAATGAGCTGGGCTACGATCCGAAGATCTTCAACACTTACGGCACGCATCTTTCGCTGGCTGAATACTATAAGCAGCGTAAAGGGTCGCTGGGCCCGCTACGCAGCTGGATGGATCGCGAATGGCATCGCCCTGATATTGATGTGCGCAGCTCGGAAATTCATACCATGATCACCCAGGCAACTTTGCCCGCATCTACACCACCAACTATGACCGCTGGCTGGAGATGGCGCACGAAGCGCACAACGTGCCGTACAGCAAAGTGGCGAATGCGGCCGATCTGGTATCGCTAACCGAAGATAAGCGCCACATCATTAAACTTCACGGCGATTTTGACGACGATACTTCGATTGTGCTCGATGAGAGCAGCTACTTTGAGCGCCTCTATTTCGACTCACCGCTGGATATCAAGCTGACGCACGATGTGATGGGCAACTCAGTGCTTTTTGTCGGTTATAGCATCAGTGATTTCAACATCCGCCTGCTCTTTTATCGTCTGACAAAAATGTGGGGCCGCACCGGCCTGGCAACCGCGCGTCCAAAATCCTATCTCTTCACCAATCGCAATAATCCGGTGGCGAAGGAGGTTCTGGGGCAGTGGGGCATAGAGATGATCGTGTCGGAAGAGGATGATCCGCGCAAAGCGCTGGCGACCTTCCTGGAGGAGTTGCTGGCTTAATAAGCACCCCCTTGCTGAACGGTTTTAATCGGATTATACTGTATATAAATACAGTTAACGAGGTGCATCATGGCAGTCGAAACCAAATTTGTTGTGGTCAGAAAGGGTGAAGAGAAGATGACGTTTGCCAATAAAAAAGACGCGGATGCCTGGGATAAAATGCTCGATATGGCAGATGCGTTTACCGATTGGCTGCAACAGCATCAGCCGGAAATGGGTGAAGCGCAGGCTGAAGCGCTGGGCCTGCTGCTCGCGGAGCAGAAAGATGCGGTGCAGCATATTCTGCGGACCAGCAAGCTGCCTGATGCGGTGAAAGAGTCCGCTGATGCGCCTGCTGCCACTAATGAAACCGCCGCTGCGCCAGAGAAGAAAGTACGCGCGGTAAAAGCGGCCTGATGCTTTCACTCTGCAACGCCGTCCTCGCTGACGGCGTTGTGCTCTCTGCACTCAGTGTTTGATCCGATAGCGCGTGCTGCGCCCTCCGCCCGGCAGTTTCTCCAGACATCCTTTCTCTACCAACTCCGCCAAATGGCGTGTAGCGGTGGCTTTACTCACTTTCGCCACTTTCTGATACTGGCTGGCGCTGATGCCCTCGCTAAATCCCTGTTCTCCGCCGTCGAGCAGGCGATTCAGTACGCGTGTCTGCTCTGCATTAAGCGCAGCAGCGTTATGTATTAACCAGAAGCGCGCTTTATTCTGCATGCGGGTCACGCTAGCCAGCGCCTGCTCAAGGCTATCGTTCAGTACATCGAGAAACCATAACAGCCATGGCGTAACATCCAACCCTCCACGCTGCGTCTCCTGCAGGATGCGATAGTAATCGGCGCGCCGGTTCAGGATCGAAGCGGACATCGCATACAGGCGAATGCTTTGGCTATCCGCCTGCGCCAGGGCTAGATCGGTCAGCGCACGCGTAATGCGCCCATTGCCGTCATCAAACGGGTGCAGCGTAACAAACCACAAATGGCAGATCGCCGCCCGCAGCAGCGGATCAAGCATTACATCATCCCGGCTGCGGTTGAACCAGGCGATAAAATCGTCCAGCTGTTGCTCCAGGCCGCAGCGTGGCGGTGCCTCAAAGTGCACAACGGGCCGGTCAAGGCGGCCTGATACCACCTGCATCGGCTCCTCACCGCGCAAGGTACCGACATTCAGGCGTTTGATGGTCCATTCGCTGGCCGGAAATAACCACTGATGCCACTGGCACAAGCGATCCAGCGTAAGCGGCTCTTCGCGTTGCGTGATGGCTTCCATCATGATGGTGGCGAGGCCTTCCGAGCGAGCAGATACCGGATAGGGCTGTTCAAGTGATACTCCCAGTCGTCGCGCAAGCGAAGAGCGCACGGACTGCGCATTTATGCGTTCGTCTTCAATGGCTGAGGAGGAGAGAATATTCGTCAGTAACGTATCCAGCGTTTGCGCTTCACTGTTTTCCGCCACGCTGGCCCGCCCGAGTAGCATGCCGCGCTTCTGCTGTAGCTGACGTAAACGTGGCAGAAGCTGTGTCTCTTGCCAGCTGAACTGCGGCCACGCCTGCTGTTGCCAAATCCACATATTTATCACCCTCTCTCACGTTCCATGAGCCGTTTATCTCTTATATTCGGCTCATATATTGATTCGAATAATAACCAGTATTCGGCTCAGTGGCTATGAGTTAAGTGATCGCAACAGAAATGCAGTCGGCCATCACAGACCATTGATCATTTTCTGATCGGACCTGCCAGGGCATCAAGTTCCGCACCGGCGCGCCGATAGAGTGATCAAAGGGATGTAAGTGCACATGGAGTGATTCATTTTTTTAGCGACAAAGTGTCAACTCCAGGAGCGCCGACATGGCCACGAAAGCTTTAAACAGGAAAAAAATGAGCACCCGCACGCAAATGCTGCTGACGGGTGCCTTGACCATTACCCTCGGCTTCACCGTTACCATCGGCGTGCTGAGCTGGCAGTCCAGCAGTGAACAGAAATCGCTGGCGGAAAACTATCTGCAGCAAATTGCACAAACGCAGGCGCTGCAAATTCAGCAGGAACTTAGCTACGCCCGCGATGTGGCGCACAACGTGGGTCACAGCCTGATTGCTCTGCCACAAGCCGGCATTGCCGATCGCAAAGTGGCGGACAAGCTGATGGAGTCCGCGCTGCGTGATAATCCGGACTATCTATCCATTTCCGTGACATTTGAAGAGAACGCCTTTGACGGCCGTGATGCGGAGTTCGCCACGCAGCCGAACGCCGCGCCAAAAGGGCGGTATGCGGTGTTTGTCGACCGCGATCAATCCGGCACCTTTAACATGCATCCACTGACCTCGATCTTTACGCCAGGCCAGGGGGATTACTACCTGCTGCCGCAAAAAAGCCAGAAGGATATGCTGATTGAGCCCTACAGCTATGCCTATAACGGCGTACCGACGTTACTGACTTCCGTTGCCTCACCGATCATCAGCCAGGGCAAATTGTGGGCAGTGGTCACTTCCGATATCTCACTGGCTTCTCTGCAGGAGAAAGTTAACAAGATCAAACCCTGGGAAGGGAGCGGCTATGCGATGCTGCTCTCCAGTGCAGGTAAGGTTGTCTCCTACCCGGATAAAAGCCAAACCAGTAAAGCCTGGAAGGGTGAAACGCATAACTTCAGCAGTGCCGTTACAGAGCAGCCAGACGCGATTCTGGGGGAAGAGGGTATGGTGACGTGGCAGCCCATCGTCATCGGTAACAGCGACCAGAAGTGGTATCTTGGCGTAGTAGCGCCAGTCAGTAAAGTGATGGCGGCGGCCCACCATCAGCTGATAAATGCCCTGATCCTGATGGTGATTAGCATTTTGGTAGTGAGTGCGCTGCTGGGCGTGGTATTCAGCCGCAAGGTGTTGAAACCTATCGGGGGCGAGCCACTGGAGGCGACAGCCATTGCGCTGGCCGTGGCAGATGGCAAGCTGGATAATGTGATTACGCTGAAAGCGGGTGACAACAGCAGCCTGTTCTTTGCCCTGCACACGATGCAAAACCAGCTGCGTGAGATTGTAGGACAGATTCAGGACGCCAGTTCATCCGTGCGGCAGGGCGCAGGCGAGATTGCCAGCGGCAACCTCAACCTGGCCTCACGAACCGAAGAGCAGGCGGCTGCGCTGGAGCAGACCGCCGCCAGCATGGAGCAGATTACCGCAACGGTGAAGCACAATGCCGCCAACGCGCACCAGGCTACCGCGCTGACGGACAATGCTACCCATATTGCCAGCCGGGGTGAGTCGCTGGTGGGCGAGGTCGTGCAGACCATGGCGCAGATCGATGATAGTGCGAAGAAGATTGGTGATATCACCGCGATCATTAATAGCATTGCCTTCCAGACAAATATCCTGGCGCTGAATGCCGCCGTGGAAGCGGCGCGGGCGGGCGAACAGGGGCGCGGCTTTGCGGTGGTAGCATCTGAGGTGCGTAACCTGGCCCAGCGCAGCGCCAACGCGGTGAAAGAGATCGCGGCGCTGATAGAGGAGTCCACGCAGCGCGTCGGCAGCGGCGTACAGCTGGTGCAGGATGCAGGCCGCACCATGCAGGAGATGACACAGGCAGTGAACTCGGTTCGCACCATCATCGGTGAAATTGTCACGGCTTCCGATGAACAGGCGCGGGGTATCAGCCAGGTAACGATTGCGGTGAATGAGATGGATGGCACCACACAGCAAAACGCCGCGCTGGTACAGCAGATGTCGGCGGCCGCCAGCTCACTGGAAGATCAGGCTTCCCAGCTGGCGCATACCGTAGGTCGTTTCCGACTGAGCGCATAGTCAGCTAACCGGCAGTTTTGTTAACATCGTGGCCAGTGAGCCACGATTTTTTTTGCCGGAGCCCGTCATGCACCGCCAGCAACTGTTTGCCTATATTCAGCAGCACTATCAGATTGAACCTGACTATCCGTGGAAGCGACACAGTGATTATGCGGTGCTGCGCCATCCGCGTCACCGCAAATGGTTTGCGTTGGTATTTCCGCTGACGCGCGATAAGCTCGGCCTGCCTGACGGCCCGATCATTGATGTGATAAATATTAAAACCCGCCCGGAACAAAACGGATCGTTACGCCAACAACATGGTGTCTATCCCGCTTACCATATGAACAAAGAGCACTGGCTCAGCCTGACGCTGGAGGAGGGCTTAGCGGATAGCGAGATCCTTGCACTGCTTGATGACAGCTTCAGCCTGACATTTTGAGCGGATGATTGGAGCGAAGTTGAAACCCTGCCCGGTGAGCAATGCCACCGGGCATAAAACTGTCCGGCACTACCGTGAACGACGCGATGGCATCATGCGCAGCAACGTGTTGTCTTTGAACAGATAGTGATGTGCCAGCGCCGCAGCGGCGTGAAGGCCAATCAGCCAGTAGCCATAGGGCGCCAGCGTTTCATGCCAGTCGCTCAGCGTATCGGAGAAGTCCGGATCGGGATTCGCGCTGACGGGCATAGGAATACCAAAAATCCACCAGGTGCGGCCGAGATAAAAGCGTGAAAGAATGCCCAGCACAGGCAGCACGATAAAGAACAGGTAGATCGCCAGGTGCGTCAGATGCGCGAGACCGGTTTGCCAGTGCGGCGGTTGAGGTTCAATCTTCGGGCTACGGTGGCGGAAACGCAGCGTAATGCGTGACAGCATCAAAACCAGCACACAGCTACCGGCGCTGAAGTGCCCAATGATCATGGCAAAGCCCTGCCAGGATCCGCGCGTTGCCAGCCCACGAAACTCCATAGTGCAATAAGCCGTCGCCACCAGCACGAAAGTCAGCCAGTGAAGCCAAATCTGCGAAGGGGCGTATTTGTTGCTCATACTCAATCCGTAAAATGCGAAGCGGGAACGCTAACATATCGCGAAATCGGCCGATCGCATTCATCTTTTGCCACATCGTCGGACAAATATTCAGGCTTGCGATTCACTGGCTTGCAACAAAATACGCAGCAGTTCAACCAGCTGCTGCTGCTGCTGCTTGTTCAGTACCGCGAGAAATGTATTCTGTACCTGAGTATGTCTCTGCAGCGCCTGCTCAATCTTCTCCAGCCCTGAGGGCGTCAGCGCCACCAGCATGCTGCGTTTATCCTCCGCGGCGGCCACGCGCGCGATGGAACCGACCTCTTCCAGGCGGTTAAGACGGTTAGTCATCGCGCCTGATGTGATGAGTAAGGCCTGGTAAAGCTGCGTAGGCGAAAGACAATAGGGCGCGCCGGCGCGCCGCAGTGTCGCCAGAACATCAAACTCCCCCTCGCGGAAGCCAAAGGGGGCCAGCGCCTCAGCACGGGCGGCTGTCAGCTGCTTCATAATGCGCAGCATACGGCCGGTAATCGCCATCGAAGAGGCATCCAGCTCGGGCATGGCCTCTGCCCACTGCCTGACTACAAAATCTATATGATCGGTCATGATCTCTCCGGTTATTCAGCGGCATCGCCGGTTGCAGGTAATACCCTACGGCACTGTATGCGGCTCTGCCCATTTGTTGCTTTGTGCGCAGCGGCTTTCACGCGCCGCGAAAGTATCTTAACGTTAAGATACTTTATAGCGTAAGGATTAGCCTGATGAAGCGTATTTTACCTGCCAGCGTATTTGCCGTTCTGGTTTTTCTCGTGGCGCTCAACCTGCGTCCGGTGATGGCGGCTATCGGACCGCTGTATCCGCTGTTGCAGCATGACGCGCAGCTCAGCGCGACGCAGCTGAGCCTGTTAACGACGCTACCGGTAATCATGATGGGCCTGGCTGCGCTGGCAGGCCCGGTTCTGCTCCGCACGCTGGGCGAAGCGCGAGGCGTCGCCGCCGGCCTGATGTTACTGATCGTAGCCTGTGCGATACGCGGGTTGACGCACTCAGTCGCCGGGTTAATGAGCAGTGCGCTGATAGCCGGCAGCGGGATTGGGTTGATTCAGGCAGTTATGCCAGCATTGATTAAGCGTCACTACGGCACCAGGGCCGGCACGCTGATGGCGTTGTTCACCACGGGCATTATGGCGGGTGCTGCAATAGCCGCCGCCAGCTCCGCGCCGCTGGCAGAACACAGCGGATTAGCGATGGCGCTGGCTATACCGGTGTTGCCCGCGTTAGTGGCACTCGCCTTATGGCTGTGGGCAGTACGTGCGCCTGCGCCTGCGCAAAATCGTACGTGGCCTCAAATAGTGCGATGCCAGCGCGCCTGGTGGCTAATGGTGTTCTTCGGTATCGGCACCGGTGCCTATACGCTGGTGCTGGCGTGGTTACCCCCGTTTTACATGCAGCAGGGCTGGCAGCCTCAGCAAAGCGGTTATGTGCTGGGTGCGTTAACGCTGGTTGAGGTGGTTGCGGGATTTATTTTGTCGGCGCTGATTCACCGTTTTCGCGATCGCCGCTATCCATTAATTGCCGTATTGACGATGATATTACTGGGTTTGATCGCGTTAATCAGCCTGGGCGGTTCATACGCGGCACTGCCAACGTTGCTGCTGGGATTGGGGATTGGCGCGCTGTTCCCGCTTTCGCTGATTGTCACGCTTGATCACGCCCATTCGCCGGAAGAGGCCGGAACGCTGCTCTCATTTGTGCAGGGGGGCGGCTATTTACTGGCCGCCGTGATGCCGCTGATGGCGGGGATCGTGCGCGACCGTGCTGAATCACTCGACACCGCCTGGATGATAATGGCCGCAGGTATTGTCGTGCTGATGGTGATGGCGCTGCGTTTTAAACCGCAGCAGGCATGATGCGCAGAAACCTGTTTATCACGACTTAACGATGAAAATGACGACCGATCAACAAAGGAGAGACGATGTCACCGCAGATTGGCGTGGGTGTATTAGTGTTTCGGAATGGAAAAGTGCTGCTGGGGCGGCGCAAAGGCAGCCACGGGGCGGGCGACTGGTCTGCGCCTGGCGGGCATCTGGAGTTTGGTGAATCGCCTGAAGCCTGCGCACAGCGTGAAGTGCTGGAGGAGACCGGCCTGCAAATTAACGGCCTGAGCCACGGCGCGTTTGTCAGCGATATCTTTCCGGAGGTGAATAAACACTACATTACGCTGTTCATGGTTGCGCATGAGATTAGGGGTGAACCCCAGCGGCTGGAGCCGGAGAAGTGCGAAGGCTGGCAGTGGTTCGCGCCGGATGCGCTGCCCGAACCTCTGTTTGCGCCACTGCGCAGCTGGATTACGCGTGACGGCCTGGCCGCTCTACAGGATCTGGCGCGGCAGCGCGGGCAGTAATGCCCGGCCGGCTCCGCTCGCGCTTATCTCCATACCCGCAAAGCCGCTGACTCCGCATTAGCGGGGCTGCGCCATCAGTAGCTCTGCGTCATCGCCTGCGGGAGTGCGCATCGGCGTGCTGGCATCGGTTGCTGCCAGCCAGATAGCCGCCGCAACCTGCTCCGCTGTCGTGGTCGGCTGTGGCTGATGCATTCCGCCCATCACTTGCTCAAGCAGTGGCTGGTAAGCATCCGGCAGCGCGTTCTCCATGCGCGGTGCAGCATTTTTACCAAAGTCAGTGGTGGGCGCAAGACCCGGTAGCACCAGCTTTACCGCAATGTTGAACGGCTGCAGTTCAAGCGCCAGCGACTCGGTGAACGCGTTAACCGCAGCCTTACTGGCGGTATAGACCGCCAGCAGCGGCAGTGATTTCAACGTTACCGTCGAAGTCACATTGATAATGGTGCCGTTTTTCCTCGCGCGAAACTGCGGCAGCACCGCCTGGGTCAGCGCTATCGTCCCCAGCGTATTGGTCTCAAACACCTCGCGCACGGTGGATATCGGCGTGCCCTCCAGTGATGACAACAGGCCAATGCCGGCATTATTCACCAGTACATCAATTTCGCCCGCACTGGCCAGCGCCTGTTTAATGCTCTCTGCATCGCTGACATCCAGCGCCAGTAACCGCAAATGGTCGGAAACCGGAAACAGTTCAGGGTTGGGCGTGCGCATAGTGGCGATGACATTCCAGCCGCGTTCAAGAAAATAGTGTGCAGTGGCGTGACCAAAGCCGGAGGAACAGCCGGTAATAAGGATGGTTTTCATGTTAACTCCTGCGTTGCAGTGGATAGAGCATTCACTATAAAGTGGCGTAACCGGACTCACTACAATACAAAGTCCAGGTTTCATTCGCAGGAGTCCACAATGATCGATCCGCTTGCCGAAATCGTCTCGCTGCTGCAGCCGCAGGCGGCTTTCTCTAAACGTGCGCGTGCCAATGGACGCTGGCGCGTTTCGCGCAGTGAAACCGGGCAGCCGTTTTATTGTCTGGTGCTGGCGGGAAGCAGTCAGCTAACACTAAAGGGCTATGCGCCTGTCACGCTCGAACAGGGGGATTTCGTATTGATCCCGGCTGCGTGGGAGTTTGCTATGAGCAGCGCGACGCCACCGGCAGCGAACGTGCCAGATGCCGTACCGCACATGCTCGCGCCAGGAGATGTCTGGATAGCGAACAGGATCAGCCCTTTGAGGTCGAGACCCTGATTGGCTATTGCCAGTTTGGTGCGCCAGACGCAGGTTGATAGTTTCACTGCTGCCGCAGTTTATCCATGTGCGCGGAGCGTCCCGGCTTACCACGCTGGTGCAACTGGTGATGGAGGAGTGCCGCGCGCAGCGTCCGGCACGCCAGATCGTGCTGGCGCGGTTACTTGAGCTGCTACTCATTGATGCGTTGCGGTCGCTGGCGGATGACAGGGCTGCCCGGGCGTCATGCGTGGCCTGGCAGACGATCGCCTGGCCGCAGCCATTCGTGCGATACATCAGCATCCGGCGCATACGTGGACGGTTGTTGAGCTGGCAAAGTGTGCGGCGCTGTCACGATCAGCTTTTTTTGTGCGTTTTCGCGCCGCGCTGGGGTTGTCGCCAATGGAGTATCTGCTGAACTGGCGTATGGCCTTAGCTAAAGATCTGCTGCGCAGTGCACACTTAAGCGTTGCCGAAGTGGCGGAGCAGGTGGGTTACCGCTCCGCCAGTGCCTTTAGCGTGGCGTTTACTCGTTACGCAGGGCTGTCACCCACCGGGTTTGCCGCAGGAACGTGACGTTAACGTTTCGCCATCTGCTCAGACTGTTCACGGTTTTTATGACCCGCGGACGCCAGCTCATCATTAAATTGCGCCACCAGAACGGAAAATGTCTCTTCGGCTTTCAGGCGGTAGAGCTGTTCTGAGGGGTGAATGCAATCCGGCGACATCAGCGACTGCCAGTTATCCATTTTCAGGATGCGTTGATACTGGCGCGCCAGCGGAACCGACTCCGCTTTTGCCAGGGCATCAAGTTTGGCGACATAAGGTGCCACGTTCCACTTTTCAGCACGACCGCAAATCGGATGCGGCTCCTGCAGTATCACCTGCTTACCCTCTTCGCGGGCAATGGTAATTAGCTGCGTCATAACCTGGGTATATTTTTCAGGGCTAACCTGATAATCCTTCTCTATATCGCGAAAATGGAAGTGGCGCGCGTCATTGGTCGCAAAGTTCAACAGAATGATTTTCGCCGGCGAGTTATGCATCTCTTCGCGCCAGCTTTTGTTTTTCTTGTAAAAATATTTTGGATTTAACAGGTCCATCGCCTGAGACGAGGAGGCGCCTTTATTTACCACGCGGATACCGCTGCCGTACTTATCGGCCAGCCAATTGTTAATCAGAGCAATCTCATTGTCTTTAATGTAGATTGCCCGCAATTTGCCATTCTCCCGTATCGCCATCGCGCCGCGCGTACTGGAACCACCATATGCCTCAATAATAAAGTCATCGCTGGGTTTAGGGGGTTCTGCTATCGCTGTTTGCTGCATAACGATTGCTGTTATCAGTAAGGTTACGACGCGCGTGAAAACCTGAAGCATGACAAAATCCCGCCTTTTAGACACTCAATGTTACGTGAAATACCGGTTATTAACCGTCAGGCTGTAACTTTAACAGGCAGCAATGCAGGGTCACAATCCTAAAGCCACTGTAGCGCTGCAAAATTAGGGTAACTCTGAAGAAACAGGCCGAAATGGCAGGGATTTCGCAGAAAATCAGCAAGTTTTATATTTATGGCTAAGGGGTAATCAGCACAGGTTTCGGCAAAAAAATCTGCGTGCTGCGCTTATTCACTACCGTAAGGCCGGTAAAGTTAACCATCACACTAATCAGTTTCTCCGATAA
Organism: Pantoea wallisii; assembly: GCF_002095485.1. Classification (GTDB taxonomy): domain Bacteria; phylum Pseudomonadota; class Gammaproteobacteria; order Enterobacterales; family Enterobacteriaceae; genus Pantoea; species Pantoea wallisii. Next base: position 51,491 of record NZ_MLFS01000011.1, read on the forward strand.
TGATGCAGCGCAAAAAGCAATCAAGTGATTGTATTGGCTGAGCAATCTCTGAGCGCTAACAAATTTTGACCGGGTATCCATATTATTTTAATTAAACATTCAATCGGATAATTCGTACTCCTTAATTAAAAGATCGCTGCATGGTTACACTTTTTACACTATGGCAAAATTCCTAATAATTTCTAAACGCAATGTATACGGAATTTTCTGGTGTTACTATCCCCCTTGTCTGGCCTACTCTCGGGCTACAATTCATTTCAAGGTGTGCGACGTGAAAACACAATCCTTTTTATCCAGCCGAAATATCGGTCTGGATCTGTTGCGTGCCGGGTTAATTCTGGAAGGGGTGCTATTACACGCCTCGCGGAGCTTGCCCGGCGAGAATGGCTGGTATTATGTGGCGCAACGCGATCCCTCTGAGATATTTACGGCGTTGTTGAGTATGTTTCATACCTTCAGGATGGAAGTATTCTTCTTTCTCTCAGGAATGTTTTCGGCGTTGATTATTCTGCGTAAAGGGCAGAAGTTCTTTACCGATAACCGCCGCAAGCGCGTGTTTATCCCGCTAATTTCGGCCTATATATTTATTCCGCCGCTGATGTATTTCATCGCCGGACAGATCAATAATGCGCCGTATACGCTGACGGGCTGGTTAAACAGCTATACCATGATGCATCACCTGTGGTTCCTCGTCTCGTTAACGGTGATGTCTCTGGTTATTCCTGGACCGTTTTATCACTGGAGCGCACGTCAGCTGGGCAAAATGTCACTGCCGATGTTAATTGCCACGCTTGTGATTCTGGGCAATGCCTGCTTTGTACTGAAATTCGTGGTGAAAGGTCGCGGCGAGTTCGTCGAGCTGATCCCCATTACGCTGCGATTTATGGTGTACTACACTGCAGGTTTTGCGCTGTACGTTAACCGGGAAAAAATCGCCCGTTATGCTAACAGTAAGCTGATGAATGGCTGGCTGATTGGCGCACTGGTGCTGGCAGTATGGGCAACGTGCTGGTATGTGGCGCACAACCATATCAATGGCGTGGTGAAGTATGTCCCGGTGATGATCGGTAGCGTACTGTCAGCGATGCTGTCGTACTGGCTGGTGTTTACCTTCGAGCGCATTAAGGTAAAAGAGAACCGCATTTTAACCGCCATCGTGGATTCGGCTCTGATCATCTACCTGCTGCACTATCCGGTTGTGGTGAGCTTCTCGTGGCTGCTGGATGTCTGGCTGCCTGACAATCTTTCGGTACTGTATGTGCTGCTCGATTTTGCCATCGGTATCGCGCTCAGCGCAGTATGCTACACGCTGGTTAAGCGCTCACGCTTTGCCTCATTCATGTTTGGTCTCAAGCCAAAAGAGAAGAAAGAAGCCGTGCCGGTAGAGGCTCGTCTGTAAATTTCACGTTAACTTTTTAAAAGGTGCGCAGCCATGCGCACCTTATTTTTCCCTGGCACGATCGTTTTAGTTTCTTGCCCCCTTCACCAGTCTCTCTGTATTTAAATAGATTCATCCCTGAAAAGTAACTTAATTTCTGCCCGCGTTTAGGTCCATTCATCTGCAGTTAATGCGTGGCGCAATTCCTAAATTGTCACGCCTGCCTCGCATTTCCTTAACTCAAACTGGACGGTTGCCGCTTAATGCAGCAATACTCACTTCACCCATTTCCATTTATTAGTCGTTGTTACAAATTAATTCTTTTAAGCAGTGCGTCACGCATAACGGCAAGCGTTGTGCGGCTTTTGTCTTTTCTCAGTTGAGGAAAACATTGTGTTCAAATTAAATCCGGTGTTACTTAGCCTTATCGCCACGCAAGGTTTGATATTCCCTGTGCTGCCGGCGGCGGCAGTGGTATTGCGACCTTTCACGCCAGAAGTGAATGACAATAAATACGGCGCTCACTGTTTGTGCAACGGCAGCACGCAGACCCTGAGCGGGCTGCCGCGCTTTACGGTGGGTGAGAGCGGTACCCGTCCCGTTACGCTCGGAGAGTTACAAACGGTTGGCCGCATTGTTGATGATGACGTAATCGGAAAACCACGCATTCAACTCGGTGCGCAAAATTACAATATCGGCGTTCCTGATTATGAAACAGACAGTTATACCATTTACCAGGTTTATAACAGCGCAGAGATTGTTGATATACCGGTAATCGGCTCTGAAACGGCAGTGCCAGATTATTATGACGTTAACGACAAACAATATATAAACACCCGCGTTGCGTCAGTCAGTAATGGCACGATGAATATCGACATTGGTCAGTATGGCGCAGCGGCAGATTCAGCCACCAATAGCTGGTCAATGGCTGCGAAGCAGAGCCAGCTTTTTGCGGCCACCCGTAAAGGGCAGATTAACTGGAATGCCAATAACCGTATAACTTTTACCGCTGCGACACCGCCCTACGGTGGCGATCGGCTGGCGTTTGATGCCGGCGGTATTGTCGATTACGCCGGCCTCTTTGATATTCCAACGCTGGATGGCGGCAGCACGTCGTATTATGTCAGTAATCTCACTCAGTTACGGCAATATAACGACTGGCTCATCGATTTAATTACCAGCGGTATTATTAGTCCGGAACGTTATAACGCAGAATTTAATAAAGCGTTCACGCTACGCGAGGGCCGCGTTGTGTATCGCATGAGCACCAACAATATCGATGATGAAGTGGCCGCGGCACTGGGCGATCAGGTGGTACTCAGCGCAGAGGGGCGCAATGCGCGCGTCAGCATCAATCGTGGCAAAACGCTGGAGGTCAAAAACAGCGCCAGCGAGGTGATGCGTGCCAGTCACGGTGCAAAAGCCGTTATCAATGGCACGCTCTCCACCAGTAATGCTTTTTCGTCAGAGGCGGGCGCGCTGGCGTTAACGTACGGCGCGCGCGGTATCAATAACGGTGTCATAAACAGCGGTTTTTTCACTAATGCGGACGGAACAGGCGTCAGCGCAGACTCTCTCGGTTATGCCGGGACGGCGGTGAGGGCCATCTACAACAGCCATTTTCGCAATAATGGCGTACTTAATATACACATCGGCGCGGCGCCGTGGGGCACACGCGGTCTGTTCCTCGGCGACAGTAGTGCCGTCAATCATGGCAATATCAACCTCGGCATCACGAATGTTGCCAACGGCAGCTCTGCGTCGGCGGTCAGCTTTAGCGGTGAGGGCAGGTTTGTTAACGCGGCGGATGGCACCCTCTATATCGGACGCGCGCCACAAAACGCACGCGGTGATAGCAGTGAGGATGTGGCGGTGAGCCTGGACGGTGGCGTCAGCGCGATCTCCGGATTGCTCGATTCCAGCGCAATTAACGAAGGCCATATTGTCATTGGCTCAAAAGTGGAGAATGCAGTCGGGATGCGGGTTGAAGCCGGCCCCAATGCCACCTCTCTGAACCACGGCGTGATCGATGTCAACGGGCAGGCCCAGCCGCTGCCGCGGGAGAATATCGCCATGCTGGCTATCGATTCAGGCAGCGGCGGCAAGGTCGGTAACACCGGCACCATTAACCTTAATGGCTACAACAGTACCGGCTTGAAAGTTATCGCTTCGCAAGGTAACAGCGCCCATGCCTTCTCCAGCGGGGCGATTAACGTTCCCGGTGATGGCGATCGCTTTGGTAGCGGCAATAACACAGCCGTATGGGTAACAGGCGAGCCGGGCGGCAGCGCCAGCGCGGATCTCAGCGGGCCAATCAGGCTCAGCGGCAGAATGGGTATCGGTATCCGTGCGGAAGGCAATGCCACGGTCAATGTGAGCGCTGCCGCCATTCCGGTATCAACCGGCAGTGACAGCTCGCTTGATAGCCATCAAATCAGTTTTTATACCAAAGGGCCAAATGCCAGAATCAATCTGCCCGCGAACGGCAGCTATGCCACATCCGTGTATAACGGCACCATTTTTCGCGTGGAAGCGGGCGCGGACTTTGCCGGAGACGGCCTTACGCTCTCCACAAACAGTCCTTTCGCTTCAGGGGTGAACGGGAGCGGAGCAGGCACTGACGTCAGGAGTGGCAATGTCACGCTGAATATTGCCGATTTTGCCAACGGTCTGGAGATCAGCGATGGCGCACATGCGACCATCGAACGCGCCGCGCAGATTCACCTCAACGGCCAGTATGCGTCTGTTGCAATCGCGGATGGCAACACATTCACCCTGCAAGGCGCGGTTATCAATCCGTTGACGCAGTTCAACGCGGACACGCTACTGACCAACTATGCGGATATTCATGGCAGCGCACGTGAACAGGTGCCATTCACCGTGCGAAACCATGCGCAGATGTACAACTATGGGGATATCACGCTGGAAGGGGCTGGCGTGACGGCCATCACCGCCCAGTACGGTGCGAGGCTGGTCAATCGCGGTGACATCACGATTCTGCACAGTGGGCGTGGGCTGTTTGCTGATGGTAATCCTGAGCGCAGCGATGGCGTGACGTTAACCGAAATCGATAACACCGGCACCCTCAATGTACACAATGATGCCGCCGCAACCGGCAGCAGTGTGGGCATTACCGCATACCACCAGCTTGGACGCGCGGTACAAAATGGCACCATCAACCTCTACGGTGAGCGCGCGATCGGCGGCTCTGCCTTCGCGGGTGGACGTTTGACGCTGGGCGCAGACAGTCGCGTAAACTTTTATGACGCGCGCCAGGTCGGCTACCGTGCGGTTGATCCCGGCACCCGGCTTATTGTGAATGGCAGCGATATTGATGTCAGCGGCGAAGAGGCGCTGCTGTATGAGATCCGCAACGGCGCGTGGCTCTACCATCAGGGGTTCGGCAACGTGACGCTGAGCGGCACGAACGCTGGCGGGGTACTGGTGAGCGGGAGTGATGCGCTGGTTTCGAGCACCGATCGCTATCTTGTAACCGGCAGTGGTGCCACGGCGCTGCGCGCCAGCGATCGCGCGCAGGGCATCATCAGCAATAGTATTGTCCTGAACGGCAGCAATACCACCGGTGCGGTTGCCAGCGGCGACGAGACGGAAGTGTACGCCGCATCCACCATCACCGGCAGCGGCAGCGGTGCCACTGCGCTGGAGGTTAGTGGCGGCGCGCGCCTGTTTAATCAGGATCAGGGCGTGGTCGATTTGAGCGGCGCGAACAGCACCGGCGCGCGCGTGCACGATGGCGGGAACTTCATCAACCGTGGCCGGATTCATCTGGCCTCGGGCATCGGTGTGGATGTCAGCAGCGGTTATGGTCAGTATGTGCCGGTCGACAGTGAATTGCGCGTTGATGACGGTATAGCGGCACTGCGCACAGGCAGCGGCGGCGACATGATGATCTACGGTGACGGGCAGGGAGCAAGTACGCTGGCTGCGCATGGCAGCGCGGATGGTCTGCTGCTTGATAGCGGCGCACAGCGGTTTGAAGCCAATGATATCGTCATTGGCGCTTACGGCAGCGGCAGCGCGCTGAATAACCGCGCGGGCATCAGCGACATCTATCTGCACAACGTCAGGCTTGAGGCTAATGGCGGCACGGGCATTCGCTCTGCGACATCCTTTGATCCTGGCGGTAGCGCGCAAATCAGCGTGCGCAGCGGCGGCACGGGCTACCGCTTTGAAAATACCGACGGCTCAACCAGCAGCAGCGATCTGGTGATAGGCCCTGACTACCGCATTGATGTCTATGGCACCGGCACCGGCGTACGCGCCAACACGTCGGGCAGGGTGATCGCGCAGGGAGCCATCACCCTTCATGATACCAACGGCGGTTCGGCGATTGTTACGCGTACCGCCAGCGAAGTGATCAATCAGGGGATCATCTCCTCTGAAAGCCGCGTCTCGCCACTGATCGATCTGCGCGGCGGCGAGACGCTGTTTATCAACCAGGGGACGATTAATGCGCCGTATGCCGATCAGACCGTGGTCGCCGGCGGCGCGACGGACGATGTGATTGCCTTGCTGGAGGGGCAGGTTGTGGGCGAGGTTAACACCGGCAATGGTCGCGATACGCTGCAGGTGAGCGGCGGCACGCTGGATGGCAGCCTGACGATGGGCAACGGCGCGGGCAATCAGGCCATGGTGCAGAATATCAGTCTGGCGAACACGCGCCATATCACCAGCAATGGCGGCGCAGGCAGTACGCTGACACTCAGCGAGATTGATGCCCGCGGCGGCTCCTTCAGCCACGACGATCTCAGTCAGGGCACCAATCTTGGGGCCGGCTGGAGCACACTGAACTTCAACAATGCGCGCTGGACGCTCACGGACAACCTGCGTCTGGCGCACAGCACCATCAATATTGATGCCGGATCGACGCTGTTTGCCGGTAATAACGTGCAGCCTCTGTTACAGGGCGGCACTAATGATTCGCTGGTGGTAAACAACGCCGGTAACCTCGATCTCACTAACGGTGGGAACACGGCGGCGAATACGCTGACCATTAACGGCGATCTGGCTTCTGCGGGTGGCCGTCTCACGCTCAACTCAGCCGCAACGCAAAGTGACAGGTTGCTGGTGAATGGCAACGTCAGCGGCACCACGCTAATTGAGGATACGCTGCGCGGCGCCCCGCTGATGGACGTCAACCGCGACGGCGTGATTGCCGCGAATGAAGGCGTATCGCTGGCGCAGGTCTCCGGTAGCGGTAGCGCCGGCAGCGTCGTCCTGCGCAACGGCTATGTCGCGTCCGGCCCATGGCAATACAGTTTGTATAGCTTTGCACCGGGCAGCAGCGACGCCAGCCAGCGCGCTGTCAGCGGCAGCGGCAGTAACTTCCGGGATTACCGGCTGGCCAATACCTTTGTGTGTGAAGACGGTGCGCTGTGTCAGCCCCAAACGGGCAGCACGTCACGGGCGGTGCGCCCGGCCGTAACCCCGCAGGTGCCCGCCTGGATCTCTGCCCCGGTGGGACTGGCTTACTACTCACTGGCGGTCACCGATGATCTGCATAAACGCCTGGGTGAGTTGCGCCAGCAGCAGGGCGTGGATGAATCACCGGCAGGCGAGATGTTTATTCGCTACATCGGCTCAAACCTGACGTACCAGAGTCAGCGCCAGCTGGCGGATTATGGCTACGATTTCGATCTTGATTACAGCGCAGTACAGCTGGGCGGTAACCTGATCCAGGCCGATGGCGTTACGGATAGCCTGCGCGGAGGTATTGCCTATACGCGCGGCAACACGCGCATCCGGCCACATGCCGCCGACGGTTACAGTACGACCAGCTTTGATAGCGACACGGTCTCTCTCTACGGCACCTGGCTACGGGAGAGCGGAATGTATGTTGATGGCTCACTCAGCTGGGGCTGGTATCGTGGCGAAACGGACATTGCGCGCCAGAAAGAGGTCGCTTCACCGAAAGGCAATGGCTGGACGGCCTCAATTGAATCCGGCTATCCGTTTACCTTCGCCAATGGTGTGCGGCTTGAACCGCAGGCGCAGCTCACCTGGCTGCAAGTGAAAATGGACAGCTTTACCGATCGCGATCGCACGCGCGTCTCCTTTAACGATTACGATCAGACCGTTGCGCGCCTCGGCGCACGCGTTGATCGGACCTGGCAGGATAGCAGCCAGAATCAGTACACGCCCTGGCTGCGGGCCAACTACTCACAAGGCTGGGGCGGCACGGCAAAAGTGAGAGTGGGTGATTCCGAAAGCGACAACAGCCAGGCATTTGAGAGCGGTAAATTCGGCAAAATGTGGGATGTTGGCCTCGGTGGCACAGTGACGCTGAAGCGGGATGTCGCGCTGTATGCCGAAGCCGATTACCGTAAAGAGATCGACGGCAACGGTGCGAAAGGCTGGCGTTACAACGCCGGGGTAAGGTGGTCGTTTTAATCCGGAATTTCCGGCGCAGCGGAGTGAAGAGCCGCCGCGCCGGTCAGGTCACTTATGCCTCTAAGCCGGCATCATGCATCCCGCGACGCAGCGTAAAATTAACGCCCATGGTGAGGAACGGATCGGGCGGATTCCACTCAGGTTTTGGCAGCGACAGCAGGTAATCGATGGTGTCGTTGCGTTTCCCCGCCAGCCAGTCAGCCAGCATGGTGCCCATTGCGGTACAGCGAACGGTACCCAGGCCGTTACAGCCCAGTGCGCCGTACACGTTTTTTCTTAGCTCGCCGAACAGGCTTGAACCGTTGCGCGTCATGCCCAGTCCGCCGCCCCAGGTGTGTTCAAAATTCACATCTTTCAGAGTCGGATAGCGGCGTTCGAAAGACTGGCGGTGCGTCTGGCGATACTTTTCGGTATAGCCTGGCTTGTAACGACCATCTTCGTTGAAGCTGAAACTGTTACGAATCAGAATGCGGTTATCATGGGTTCGGCGTGAGGTCGTGCCAAAGGGATCTGCCGGGATGATGCCCCAGAAGTCTTCGCCGCCAATGCTATCCTGCTCAGCTTTAGTGAGCGGACGCGTCAGGCTCCCGTAGGTAAAGACCGGGAAAATCGTGCGCGGGCTAAAGCCGAAATGGGTGCCGAACGCGTTATTAGCCAGAATCAGCTTATCCGCCATGATGCGGCCGGTTGCATGATGCAGCACGATGCGGGGTTCATATTCAACAGCCGTAATCGGCGTCTCTTCGTAGAGCGTGACATTCTCTGGCAGAGTATCGGCAAGGCCTTTAACTAACCCCGAAGGTTGAACCAGAATGGTGCCTGGCGTATACAGCGCTTTGCGATAGAACGTTGTGCCAAAGATATCCTTCAGCGCGCTCCCTTCAATCAGCTTGCACTTCTGTCCCAGCGCCTCAAGACCGCCGCGATAAGCATCCAATACCGCAATGCCGCTGTTCTCCACGGCCGCCTGATATTTACCGGAGTGGCGCATATGCGCTTCGGTGATGTTGTGCTCTTCTACCAGATCTTTGAGGATACGCTGGCCGGTCTGGTTAAGGTTCAGGATATTACGCGCAATTGTCTTATCGCCGATGTAATCCGGTGCGCTGATATCGTGGGGCACGTCGATCAGAAAACCCGCATTACGGCCAGACGTACCGAAGCCTGCCTGCTGCGCTTCGACCAGAATCACCCGATCATCAGGGAAATTCAGCGCCAGTTGACGCGCTGCTGCCAGGCCGGCAAAGCCAGCGCCAATCACTACCCACGGCGCCTGCGCATCGCCCACCAGCGCCGGTTTTGGCGTACGCTTCTGGCTGGTATGGAACCAGCCGGTCCGGGGTCATCGGACGGCAGCGCATCAATACGCAGCAGCGATTCCGGATCGGCCGGCAGGTTATCCGTTAACAGCGTTGCGCCGCCGCCCGCCGCGATCACACCTGCACCGATACCGGTGCCAACCAGCAGCTTCCTTCTGGAAATACCCATTACTAATACACTCCATGATAACAAAAATGGTGTTCAAATCATTGCCTGACACGCCATAACCTGAGGCCGGAGGCGTATCACATTGCCGAAAAGGGTGGCATAAAATGTCATTTTGTATATCTGCTGTATACTTGATGTATTCAGATTATTGGGTTTTGTAAAATTCATGTCAACCATGTTGCACTGGCAAGTAACGTGTTGGGCAGAAAGCGAGCAGGTTGCCTGGCATAAAGGGGAGGATGAAAACCGCGGGTGTCCGACAATGTGTATTGCTGAAGAGTGAACAACATATCCAACGATCTGAAACATCGCACCTGCCTGCTGGATCGCGCTCGCAATTTCAGGCTGGCAGGCTGGTAAAGCCTTCGCTTCCTGACTACACCTTAAACGTCCTTGTAATCACTTTGCTTTCCGCGAGTTAGCGGACCTTCGCCTTGTGCTGCTGCAAACCAAAGCGCAAGCCATCTTTTGCTGCCAGAGATTCACGCTGGCAATTTGGGGATTAGAGAATGAACCAGCCAAACAGGGCGCTGACTGCCGTTGCGCTTGTTTCCTTAACCAGCTTCTGCCTGCCGATAACCGCCCGGGCCTGGGATAGCCTGACCGTATTTGGTGATAGCCTGAGCGATGGCGGCAACGTTGGTCGTTACACCTGGGATGGCGCGCAGCATCCGCTCTATGATGAGATCCTTGCCGCCCATCTTGGGCAAAATCTGCAGGCTTCGTCACAGGGCGGCAGCAACTATGCGCAGGGCGGCGGCGTTACGCTGCCGCAGATCGATCCCGATCTGAATACGCAGGATCAGCTGGCCGCCTGGCTACAGTCGAACGGCGGGCGTGCTGACAGCAATGGCCTGTACATCCACTGGGTCGGGGCAAACGATATTGCCGCCGCCGTCACCAACCCGCTTACCGCGCGTGAAAGTATCCGCACCAGCGCCACGGCGGCGGTTTCGCAGGTAAAAACCCTGCTTGACGCCGGTGCGGGCACGGTGATCGTGCCAAACGTGCCACAGTTGGGTTCGACACCTTTTATGGTGCAGGCGGTACTGAGCGTGCTCGGCCCAGCCGCGCAATCCGCACTGGTGGCGGCCTTCGCCTCACTGGACACGACCGCTACGCCTGATTTGGCCACGCGACAGCAGGCGGTGCAGCAGGCATTTGACCAGGCGGCCGGGCAAATTTCGTCGATACCTGCAGTTCGTGAGGCGCTGGCGCAGCAGCTGTTTAGTGCGTGGCAGGTGCTGAGCGAGCAGGTGACCGCACTGTCTGAGGGCTATAACCAGCAGGAGGAAGCCGGGCTGGTGGCGCTGAACGGAAATATCGTACGGGCAGATATCGCCGGTCTGTTTAACGAAGTTATCGCCGATCCGCAGCGCTACGGTTTAAGCAATACCATCGGTATGGCCTGCCCGGTGGGAACATCCGCAGCAGAATGTACCTCCTCTATGCCCGGTTTCACGACCGCGCAGGCGTATCTGTTTGCCGATCGGCTGCACCCCAGCCCGGCAGTACATGCAATGATCGCGGACTACATTCAGTCGATCCTGGATGCGCCGGCACAGGTGGGCGCGCTGGCGCGTGCGCCGCTGATGTTATCGCGGGGGATGCAAACGACGCTGGAGGGCCATCTGCAACAGCAGCGCCAGCAACCTGGCCGCGCCGGTCAGGTCAGCGTATTTGGCGGCTATGCCGGACAGCATGTTGATTATCAGGGGGATAGCTTATACAACGGTGATGCCACCAGCGCCAATCTTACGCTCGGTGTCGGTTATCAGCTGACGGATAACTGGCAGGCAGGCGTGCTGTTTGCGAACAGCGATCAGCGGCAAACTCCCTCGTCCCGTTACGATTACAAACTGCGCGGCAATCTGCTGGCGCTCTATAGCCAGCTGACCCTGGGGGATCAGGGCTGGATCAACACCGATCTGCACTATGCCGATCTCGATTTCGATAGTATTGAGCGCAAAATCACCATCGGGCCGGCTACGCGGGTTGAGCAGGGCAGCACCAGCGGCAAGTTACTGGGATTAAAGGTACAAACCGGCTGGGATATCCCGCTGGGCACCCATCTTTCAACCGGCCCGGTTGCCAGCTATGCGCTGGATTATGTGCGGGTAGGGGGCTATAGCGAAAACGGTGACAGCAGCACCAGCATGCGCTTCTCCGATCAAACCCTGCATTCACAAATTGGCGTGCTTGGCTGGCGTATTGATACCAAACAGTGGCCGGTGAATCCCTGGGCGCAGGTCAGCTATAACCATCAGTTTGGTGATAGTGACAATTCGCTGCGTGGCGGACTCAAATCAACGCAAACCTCTTTTGCACGTACGGTTACGGCGGGAGATAAAAACTGGCTGGATATGTCGGTGGGCGCGAGCGTTCCGCTGGGGCAAACCGTCAACGCTTTTGCCGGCGTATCAGCCGTGGGCGGTAACAGCGAATATCACCAGGTCTCATGGAACGTTGGCATCAACGCTCTCTTTTAAGCGTACCTGTACCCGTCTGTTCCGTACCGGGCAGACGGGTCTGTCATCCTTACTGCTCCTCTGCACGACATATTCACATTGATAAGCAATCAACGCGCCTTAAATCAAACTCACTCCACGCTTCGTGCCGGGGCAATATATAAATTTGCTGCGAAAATTCTGTAAATCAGAGTCAGTACCGCTTCGCTTTATTTTCGGAATCATAATCTTGCTGAGAAGAAAATAAGGTCACGCTTAATAAGGGTGTTATTTAGCGCGGCACGAAGAGATGCATTAATTTTCAATGACTTATACTGAAAGCGCTTCGCAGTATTTCTTCCTTCACTATGGGGTACACCATGACAAATACGTCAGTTAATACCGGCATTACACCTACAGAAAATAGCGTGGTAATTCAGTTACGTACCATAGACGATCTGCGCAAACACGAGCCGACCTCCATTGGTGAGTTAGCCACTGTGCTGGAGTACAGTAAAAATACCCGCATGGGCGGCGGAGTATTTGTGTATGACGGCACGGACACCACTACACCTGAAGATGGTGGACTGACGTTTGTTACGCCAGGGAAGAGGCGCTGGAAGCGGGTGGTACTGGATTACAGCTCGGTGACGGTGGTGGATTTTGGTGCCGTTGCCGATGGAGAAACGGATTGTATTGATGCGGTCATCCGCATGTATAAATGGTCCCAGCGCGTTTTACCTTCTGCGGGTATCCGCTTTCCAGCCGGCGAGTTCAGCTTATCGGGTTTTGATCAGGCGGAAGTGCGCGGCAATGATGGAGAGATTAACCGCTTTAAAATCTCCGGTGCGCCAGTCAACTTTGGCTATTTTCCTACGACGACGCTGAAATTTAACTGGGGACCCAAACCACGAAAAAGTCACTTCTTTAAGGTAAAGGCACGCTACGTAGAAATATCCGGATTTGTCGTAAAAGGGATGAGTTCAAACAGCGGCGAAGATGGCGGCACGGCATTCAACAACGTAGGTTTCTTTACCAACAGCATTATTGGCGGACAGTTTCTGCGCGTCAGCAGCATGGAGTTCCGCTATCTGGGCGGCCGCGCCCTGGAGCTGATTGATACGCTGGACTGCAAAATAGATCAGTTCTATTCGCGTGGCTGCCAGGGCAGCATTATTTATGCGCGCTGGTCCGATCGGGAGAGAGGCGCGTGGGATCACTCAACCGCCATTGAACTCTCGAATTTCAATTTACAACGCAGCACGAAAGAGCCAGTGTTTGATTTGCCGCGCTGTACGCAATCCTTTATTCGTAACGGCTGGATTGAACACTCAGAGTTTGCCGGCGATCTCACCAATGGGCAGTGGACGATTGAAGGGCTGGTGATCGAATCGACGCAGCAACCCATGAAGATGGGCTACTGTCGCGCCATGATTATCCAGAAGAGCGTACATCGCGACAGCGCCGGTTTTGATTTCAGTAAAGAGGGCATCGAACCCTGGGCGCTTCTGGCCGAAGGCGATCGTGGCGTAATGGAGATCTCCGATTTAGGCGCTGTTATCCAGGGTTCGCTCAATTACGACTTTGTGACATCGCAGCACCATATGGATAATCAGTCGTCAGCCAGTGCGAAATGGTTCTACGTTGGTGAATTTAATTTCTCTAATGCCAATTCGCAGATCCATGTGCGTATCGTTGGCTCTGCGCAATTTTCATCGCAAAGCGAAACCCAGCGGGATTACAGCGCGCGAACGCCGGAAGGGGTGGCGCACATCTATCTGCAGGCCCGTAATAATGCCAGCACGCTTGGCAGCTGGTATGGCGAAGGCTCTTGCCCGGTGGTTAAGGTGCATATTGAGGGAAAAGGGGCACACACAAAACTCTATATAAAAATTGCCGCCTATACGGGCTACTCGATTGCGCTGGTAGAGACCAATAGCAAAGACCGCTACTTATCGGGGCAGTGTTTTATTTTTCGCAAAAGTTTCACCAGCTGCTCAGAAGAGGAGGCCGCCCGTGTGGAAGCCGCGCCGGTGGTTGCCTTTGAACAACACTGGGTAGGTAATCGCGAGGTGGGATTTGGCTACAACGACAATAAGGAGCTGTTACTGCGCGGCGCTTATTTCACTAAAAAGATAAATAACGTGACGCGCAAATTTATTAAAGTGCGGGTCAACGGCAATCCACACAGTATTGAGTTGCACGATGCCGACGGGCCGACTGAATAAAAAAAATGCGCCAGTGACGGCTGTCACTGGCGCATCAGTCACTCGCCCCAGCGCTGGCGGAGATAATCAACTGCTTGCTGAGTTTGTGGCTGATTGAGGTAGTTCTCGCGAAACAGAATAGTGCCGTTTATTTGCGGCAGCGTCGCATTCAGATCGAGTTGCCGCTTCAGCTCTGGCACGCCGCCATTGACGGTCCAGTCCGGCTCATTTTTGGCCGCTTCGCCTACTTTGTACAGCGCGACGCCAATATAGAGTTGCGTGCGCGTCGGCTTCACCACATTTGCCCACCAGTTTGCCAGCACATCATAGCGGGCAGCCTGGCGGGCAAAGGGCCAGTAGAGCTGTGGCGCGATGTAATCCAGCAGGCCCATCTGCACCCAGCGGCGCGTATCGGCATAGGCTTCATCATAGGCAGCGGCGCCGCGCGTATCGGAACCCGCAGGATCGTGTGACAGGTTACGCCAGACGCCGGCCGGGCTGACGCCAAACGCGACCTCGGGCTTGAGCTGTTTGATGGTCCGGGAGACCTGCTCAATCAGCTGCTGCGTATTATGACGTCGCCAGTCGGCTTTAGTGGCAAACCCATGACCATACTGGCGGAACGTGGCGCTGTCATTAAGGCGCGAACTGGCGGTCTCCGTATAGAAGTAGTCATCAAACTGCACGCCATCCACATCATAGTGCGACACCACCTCCGCGACGATGCTGGTGATCCAGTCACGAGCCGCAGGGATGCCGGGATCAAGCACAAAGCGATCGCTGGCGGTGCGAATCCAGTCGCGATGCAGTACATAGACGCTGGCCGGATGCAGCGACAGCGTATTATTTAGCTCGGTAACGGTCGCAGGCTTGATGTTGGTTGAGACGCGATAGGGATTAAACCATGCATGCACGCGCATGCCGCGCTTGTGGGCTTCGTCCAGCATAAATCGCAGCGGATCGTAGCCGGGATACTCACCAATGCGTCCGGTCAGCGTATCGGACCACGGCAGAATTGTTGATTGCCACAGCGCAGTACCGTCCGGCTTCACCTGGAAAAACACCGTATTGATGCCAAGACGTTTTAAATTATCGAGCTTATCCGTGAGGGCGCGCTGCTGCATGCTGATACGCGTGGCCGGGCTGGCGTTGACCGAAGCGATGGGCGGCCAGTCCAGACGGGATACCGTCGTCAGCCATACGCCGCGCACCGGCTGGTCGCTGTTGACCGGTTTTGCAGCGACGGGCGGCTTCGCGACCGGCGGCAGCGGCGTGACCAGCGACCTGGGCGGTTCAGAGGCGCAGCTCACCAGCAACAAGGCGGCTGCAAGCAGCGGCGCCAGGCGTTTGCCGGTCGCAGCGGCAGAAAAGCGTTGTGAACAGGCTATGGTAAACTCCATTTTTCAATTTACTGTTCTGAGGCGTTCATTCTCTTATCATGCGAGGCAAAGTCAATCTGAAAGCACGGCATCACTGCTGCAGGACATATTGATTTTACTGTAAAATGTAACAGCGTGCGGGTTAGCTAGCCGACCATAACGCAACATCGCAACCGCTCTGAACGCTTTACCTGGGAATTTAGTCACTATGCAATATGAAGATCTCTACCGGCGCATCGCGCAAATCATCTTTAGCTGCGGGCCAGACGGTGCGCGTATGTTAATCGTGCAAGCGGAGCTGTTTGCAGATGAGGATGGCGGACAATATCAGTTTGATTATATTGATGAAAAGGGTGAGCCGGACTGGTTCGAACCGGACGCGCGCGCGATTGGCGATTTGACCGTGGCATTAAAAGCGTTTCAGCAATACTTTGTTGATAATGACATGACTCAAGGCCAGCCGGTATGGACGCACTGCACTATTACCGTTGACGTTGAGCAGGAAGCAATCAGCATTGATGTGCAGTAACGCAGGGCATCCATGCCCGAGCGATCAGGAGCGTAGCGCCACGATAGCGGCCGTTTTACGCGCCGTACGTTTGCGCTGCACCACCTGACTGGCAACCAGCACCAGCAGCGTCAGTAACCCGGTAGCAACAATCTCTGCGCGGTGCTGCGCATTGAACAGCATTGAGGTCAGCACGCCAATAATAAAGATGATTGTCGCCCAGGTCAGGCCGGGAAACAGCCACATGCGGTATGTCAGCGTTTCGCCACGCGCTTCGCGCTTCTTACGCAGCACCAGGTGCGATGCGGCAATCACCAGATAGACCAGCATGGCAATCGCGCCTGAACTGGCCAGCAGGAACGCGAATACCGCGTCGGGCGCCAGGTAGTTGGCGATAACGGCGACAAAGGCGGCGGCGGTTGAGAAGAGCACTGCTACCCACGGCGTGCCGCTGCGCGTGGTGCGTGAAACAGCTGCCGGCGCATCGTGACGGCGCGAAAGCGAGTAGATCATACGCGATGCGGTATACAGCGCGGAGTTAAGACAGCTGCACACGGCAATCAATACCACCACATCGACAATCTGACGGGCGTACGGCAGGTTCATCATCTCCATCGCCGTCTGATACGAGCCGGCGCCGCGTAACGATGGCGTGTTCCATGGCACCAGCGCGACCACCAGAAAAATCGATAACAGATAAAACAGGGCGATACGCCAGATGACGGAGTTGGTCGCCTGGGTAATCTGCTTTTTCGGTTCGCTCGACTCCGCGGCGGCAATCGTGACGATTTCAGTCCCCATAAAGGAGAACATGGTGGTGAGGATGGCAGCCAGTACGGCGCTGATACCGTTAGGCATAAAGCATGGGTATCATAAAGATGCGAAATGCCCTGTGTGCTGCTACCCGGCAAAAGGCCAAACAGCGCCAGGCTACCGACCACCAGGAAAGCCACGATCGCCACCACCTTGAGCAGGGCAAACCAGAACTCAAATTCACCGTAATTTTTCACGCTGAACAGATTACTAATGGTGAGAAATGCGGTAATCGCCAGCGTGTACTGCCAGACGGCGACGCCGGGGAACCATGAGTGCAAAATGGTGCCGGCGGCGTTAGCTTCCAGGGGGATCACCAGCACCCAGAACCACCAGTAGAGCCAGCCGATGGTAAAACCGGCCCAGCGCCCCAGGGATTTATCCGCGTAGGTTGAGAAGGAGCCGGAGTCAGGTGAGGCAACGGCCATCTCCGCCAGCATGCGCATAATCAGTACCACCAGCGTTCCCGCAGCGATATAGGCCAGCAGCACCGCCGGACCCGCTTCGGCAATGGCATGGCCGGAGCCGACAAACAGGCCTGCACCAATCACGCCCGCAATAGATAGCATACGCACATGGCGGGGCTTCAGGCCTTGTGCCAGGACATCAGCATTTTGAGCACTCATCAGTAAATCTCCCCATCGTCTCTCAGGCGGCGCCCGGCGCGGCCTGAGATCAAAGTGAAATGCCTGCCTGCGGCGTGCAGGCAGGAACAGGTTATGCGTCAGGCCTGCGGCTGGCTTAGCAGGCTGCCGAGGATGTCCAGCGCCTGACGGAACTGCGCATCAGGAATGGTGAGCGGGTAGAGGAAACGGATCACATTGCCCTGCGGACCGCAGGTGAGCAGGAGCAGCCCACGCTGCATAGCCTGCTGCTGAAGCGTTTGCGCGCTTTGTGCATCGCTGAACTCCACGGCAACCATGGAGCCGAGCGCGCGCACATCGGTAATGGCGCTGTTGTGGGCGCGGGCTTGCTGCAGAAAGGTATTCAGCTGCGCACCCAGCTGCGCTGAGCGCTCACACAGCTTCTCTTCGTCGATAACATCCAGTACTGCGTGTGCAGCGGCAATGGATAACGGATTACCGGCATAGGTGCCACCAAGGCCGCCGGGACCGGGCGCATCCATAATTTCAGCGCGGCCACTGACCGCCGACAGCGGCATCCCGCCCGCCAGGCTTTTCGCCATGGTGATCAGATCCGCTTTTACCGCGTAGTGCTCCATCGCGAACAGCTTACCGGTGCGGCCAAAACCGGTTTGGACCTCATCGGCAATCAGTAAAATGCCGTGCCGATCGGCCAGCGCGCGCAGCCGCGTGAAGAATTCCGCCGGGGCGATATGAAATCCGCCTTCGCCCTGTACCGGTTCCAGCACAATTGCCGCCACATCCTGCGGGGCGATATCCTGCGTGAAGATGTCGTCGAGGCTGGCGAGAGCGTCATCAATGCTGATACCGCTCACGCTATTTGGATAGCGGGCATGGAACACCGAGGCCGGCATGGGACCAAAGTCACGCTTATAAGGGGCCACTTTGCCGGTCATCGCCATGGTCATGAAGGTGCGTCCATGGAAAGCGTTGCCAAAGGTGATGATGCCGTGACGGCGAGTAGCTGCGCGCGCTACCTTTACGGCATTCTCCACCGCTTCCGCGCCGGTACTGAAGAAGGCGGTTTTGGCTTTGCCTGCAATTGGCACGCGCTGATTGATGCGCTCCGCCAGTGCAACGTAGCTCTCATACGGCGTCACCTGGAAGGCGGTATGGGTAAATTTTTCTAACTGATGCGCAATGGCTTGCACGATACGCGGGTGACGATGACCCGTGTTCAGCACGGCGATGCCGCCTGCAAAATCAATCCAGCTATTGCCCTCAACGTCACGCAGCGTGGCGTTCTCTGCCTGCTCAACATACCACTGACACAGGTTGCCGGTACCGCGCGGCAGGGCATCATCTTTACGTTGCTGCAGCTGACTGTTTTTACCTTCCATAACCTTTCCTTAGCGATAAGCGTCTTTACAAAACACGACAAACACGCTTATTTATGCCTGCACTGGCCGTTGTTGCCAGAGCCAATTTCATGGAAAAGGATGGAGCCAATTGCGGAGTTTATACGCCGATCATGTATTAGAACGTATGCAGTTTGTCGCTGAAGGCACCTTGCAACAGCGATTACTGCACTGTATGCAAGGTGCAATTGCTGAGGGGATTTTTCCGCGCGGCTCGCGTCTGCCAGCCACGCGAGACCTGGCACGAGAACTTGCGGTATCCCGCAATACGGTCCTTAACGTCTATGAAAACCTGATGGCGCAGGGCTATGTCAACGCACGCACCGGCAGCGGTACCTGGATTGCAGAGGCGCTGCCCGAAGGCTGTTTGCAGAGCCCGCGCACTGCCGCCACCGTTCAGCCCTCCACGAGCCCGCCGGCGGCCCTCTCAAAACGCGGCGCAAGTCTGCTTGGCCATGCCAATGCCTCACCCTACCAGTGGGGCGCGTTTGTACCGGGTGCACCTGATGTGCGCGAATTTCCCCATAAGCTGTTTAGTCAGATTCAGTCACGCCTGAACCGCGAGCCGGACATTGAGCGCCTGATCTACAGCAACAATGGCGGATGCCCGCAGCTGAGGCAGGCGCTGGCGGAGTATCTCAGCGTGGCGCGTTCAGTCCGCGCGGATGCGGAACAGATCATCATCACCGAAGGGGTGCATCAGGCGGTCGACCTGGTTACACGCGTACTGTGTGATGCTGGCGACACCGTGTGGATTGAAGAGCCAGGCTACTGGGGGACGCGCAACCTGCTACGCATCAACGGGCTAAAAATCCAGGCCAAAGCCGTGGATGAACAGGGCATTATTCCGGATTTAGCGCCGCGCAGCAGAGCGCCGAAAATGATATTTGTGACGCCGTCACATCAGTATCCACTCGGCGTTCATCTCAGCCTGGAGCGGCGTAAACAGCTTTTGGATCTGGCGCGCAAGCATAAAAGCTGGCTGGTGGAGGATGACTATGACAGTGAGTTCCGTTTTTCAGGCCAGCCCTTTCCCTCGCTACAAGGGTTTGAGCCTGACGCGCCGGTTATCTATATGGGCACCTTCAGTAAAACGCTCTACCCGGCGCTGCGGCTGGGCTATCTGGTGGTGCCGAAAGCGCTGGCGCAACCGCTGCGCATCGCGGCCGCCGAACTCTACCGCGGCGGACATCTGCTGGTTCAGCGCGCGCTGGCTGAGTTTATCCAGAAGGGCCACTATATGGCGCACATTCGCCGCATGCGTAAGCTCTATAGCCAGCGTCGGCGCTTTATGACCGGACTGATTACGCGTTATCTCGGTCCGGCTTTTATGCCAGCGGTTAATCATGAAGCTGGCCTGCATCTGGTGCTTAATCTGCCTGCCGGCAGTGACGATGTGGCGATTGCCGCCCTGGCTTTGCAACGCGGCGTTAAGGTGCGCCCGCTGTCACAGTACTATATGCATCCGCAGGCGCGGCGCGGCTTGCTGCTGGGCTACGCCTGCGTGGATGAGCGCCAGTGCCAGGATGCGTTTGGCATCCTGAAAGCCTGCCTGGCCGAATCCGGGGCACTTTAGGGCCACGGTTTTACAGCGTCTGACCGATCCCGTTCAGACGCTGCACCACCGCCGGCGACAGGGTTAACATGCGGCTGGCCAGATTCTGTTGCAGATGTGCCGGTGATGAGGTGCCGGGAATCAGCAGGATATTGGCAGAGCGCTGTAGCAACCAGGCTAACGCGACCTGTAACGTCGATGCGTTAAGCTCCTCAGCCACCTGCGTAAGCTGTGCGGATTGCAGGGGCGAGAAGCCGCCGAGCGGGAAGAACGGCACATAGGCAATGCCCTGAGCAGCCAGTTGATCAATCAGCGCATCATCCTGACGGTGGGCAAGATTGTAGTGGTTCTGCACACAGGCAATCGGCGTCATTTTTTGGGCGTCTGTTACCTGCTGCAGCGTCACGTTACTCAGTCCGATATGCCGGATCAATCCGCGCTCTTTCAGCTTGATCATCGCCTCAACCTGCGCCTCCAGCGAACCCTCCACCGGCCCGTGTACGCTCAGCATAGAGCGCAGATTAACCACCTTCATCACCTCAAGGCCAAGGTTACGCAGGTTATCTTCAACCGCTTGGGTCAACTCATCCGGAGTAAGGGCAGGCAGCCAGTTGCCTTTGTCATCACGCCGGGCCCCGACTTTGGTCACGATAACCAGATCGTCAGCGTACGGGTGCAGGGCTTTGCGGATCAGTTGATTGGTGATATGGGGCCCATAGAAATCGCTGGTGTCGATATGATTGACGCCGGACGCAACGGCATCACGCAGGACCTGGATTGCCTGCGCTTCATCTTTCGGCGGACCAAATACGCCGGGACCGGCTAACTGCATGGCACCGTAACCGAGTCGCGCAACATGGCGAGAGCCAAGCGTAAACGTCATTGCTGGATGGGACATGAGAACCTCCTTTACCATTGTGTGATTAGATTGTAATCACCCTGGCGCTGTGCAACTATCCATTGAAATCAGGACAGACTGTACGGAGTGGCGAACAATGGCGCTGGATATCTCGTTGCTACATGCGGTTGTGGCGGTGGCAAAGGCAGGCGGCTTTCGCGAAGCCGCTCGGATGACCGGCAGTAATGCTTCACGCTTGAGTGATGCGGTGCGAAGGGCTGAACAGCAACTGGGCGTACGGCTCTTTAATCGTACCACGCGCACCGTGATGCTGACTGAAGCAGGCCGCGTGTTGATGACGCGCCTGTTGCCGGCGATGAACGAGGTTGACGCGGCACTGGATGCGCTGAATACCTTCCGGGATACGCCCGGCGGTACGCTGCGATTAAATGTGCCGGTAAGCGCCGCGCGGCTGGTGTTACCGGCAATTGTGCCGGGCTTTTTGCAGCGCTATCCGGACATCCGGCTGGAGGTGGTGGCTGAGAGTAACGTGCAGGATATTTTCCGCGAGGGCTGTGATGCGGGTATCCGCTACGATGATCACCTGGAGCAGGATATGGTCGCGCTGCCGATTGGCCCGCGCGTACAGCGTTTTGCCGCCGCTGCGGCACCGGGATATCTGGCGGCGCAGGGGATTCCGCAGCATCCGCGCGAGCTAATGCAGCATCGCTGTTTGTATGGCCGTTATGCAACCGGTGTGGTGGCGGAGTGGGAGTTTACGCGCGGCGAAGAGACCGTACGGTTGCAGCCACAGGGTCCGCTGATTTGTAGTATTGGTTCGGCGATGGAGTTGACCGTTTCCGCTGCGGTTGCCGGTGCCGGCATCGTGTATCTGTTTGAGGAGTGGCTAAAACCTGCGCTGGATAACGGCAGTCTGCAGCCGGTGCTGCCCGAATGGTGGCAACATTTTTCCGGGTTATGGCTCTACTACAACGATCGTCGGTTGATCCCGGCGCCGCTGCAGGCGTTTCTGGATTATGTGCGCGAGCTGAATGCCCGCGCGAATTAATCGGATAAGAGCTATCCGTTACGGCGTTCCGTGAGGGGCGCCTGTTGGCTCGCAAAAAGTTGCTAACCCAACAGGCGGGGTGGCGACCCGCGAGGGCCGCCAGCTAATCAGGCGTTCAGCAACTGATTCGCGGTCTTCTCAACCAGCGCCAGCAGCGTTTTCACGTCATCCAGCGTCACGGTCGGGTTCAGCAACGTCAGTTTCAGGCAGGTCACACCTTCACTCTCGGTCACGCCAACGTTGGCGCGGCCAGACTCCAGCAGAGCATCACCGATACGCTGGTTGAACAGGGCAACCTGCGCGTTATCGGTCAGCTGCGCCGGGCGATAGCGGAACAGCACGCTTGCCAGCTGTGGCTGCATCACCAGCTCCAGACGCGGCTCGGCGGCAACAAACGCCGCAACGTCCTGCGCCAGGCTGACACCGTGATCGATGATCGCGGCATACTGCTTCTGACCCAGTGCTTCCAGACCCATCCACAGTTTCAGCGCATCGAAACGGCGCGTTGTCTGCAGTGATTTTGACACCAGGTTCGGTACGCCCGCCTCTTCGTCAAACTCAGAGTTGAGATAGGCCGCCTGATAACGCATCAGCTCATAGTGACGCTCATCTTTCAGCAGGAATGCGCCGCAGCTGATGGTCTGGAAGTACTGCTTGTGGAAATCCAGGGTAACGGAATCCACCAGCTCCAGGCCATCAAGATAGTGGCGATACTTCTCAGACAGCAGCAGTGCGCCGCCCCAGGCTGCGTCAACGTGGACCCAGATATTGTGTTTTGCCGCAATGCCGGCAATTTCACGCAGCGGATCGATTGCGCCTGCATCGGTGGTACCGGCAGTGGCGACGATAGCCAGAATCTGCTCGCCGTTCGCTTCTGCCTGAGCCAGTTTAGCCTGCAGATCGTTCACGTCCATACGGGCAAATTTGTCTGACTTCACCTGCACCACAGACTGATAGCCGTGGCCCAGCAGCGCCATGTTCTTCTGCACCGAGAAGTGGGCATTTTCAGAGCACAGCACTTTGATCTTGCGCAGATCGCCGGTGATACCGTGCTGCTGTACAGAGTGGCCCTGACGCGCATAGAACGCATCACGCGCCAGCATCAGACCCATCAGGTTGCTCTGCGTGCCGCCGCTGGTGAATACGCCAGCGTCCCCCGCCGGGTAGCCAACCTGCGAGCGCAGCCACTCAATCAGTTTGATCTCAATGATGGTGGCAGAAGGGCTCTGATCCCACGAATCCATACTCTGGTTCGTGGCATTGATCAGTACCTCTGCCGCCTGGCTGACCACCAGGCTCGGGCAGTGCAGATGCGCCACACACTGTGGTGATGCACGGCCAGGCTATCTTTCAGGAAATATTCAATCGCACGTTCAATCGCGGCCTGGTTACCCAGGCCGTTTGGATTGAAGTCGAGCGTAATACGCTCGCGCAGCTCGGCAACGGATTTGCCCTGATACATTTCAGGCTGTTGCAGCCACTGCACAACCGCGGCGCTGCTCTGGGCAATCGCCTGCTGGTACGCCTCAATGCTCTGTGCAGAGGCGGCCAGAATCGGGTTTACTTCAGACATTTACGCTTCCAGTCAAACAGGTTTCACGCCAGCGCCAATCAGCGCCTGCTCAAATTTATCCAGGAATACAGCCAGCTCATCGTTGGTGATCAGCAGCGACGGCAGCAGACGCAGCACTGCGCCATGACGGCCACCGCGCTCCAGGATCAGACCTGCTTCGAAGCACTTCTTCTGCAGCAGGGCAGAGAGCTCGCCGTCGGCAGGCAGGCTACCCATGTGATCCGCTGCTTCATCAGGTTTAACGATCTCAATACCGATCATCATGCCCAGACCGCGCACGTGACCGATAACCGGGAAGCGTTTAGCCATCTGGTTCAGCTGTGCTTTCAGCCATTCGCCCTGTTCAGCCACTTTGCCGGCAATATTTTGCTCGGTCAGCACTTTCAGGGTTGCCAGGCCGGTCGCCATCGCCAGCTGGTTGCCGCGGAAGGTACCGGTGTGGTGGCCAGGTGACCAGGCATCAAACTGCTTCTTAATACCCAGAACAGCCAGTGGCAGACCGCCGCCCACGGCTTTAGACATCACGATGATGTCCGGCTCAATGCCCGCGTGTTCGAAGGCGAAGAATTTACCGGTACGGGCAAAGCCCGCCTGTACTTCATCCAGAATCAGCAGAATGCCGTGCTCCTGCGTGACTTTGCGGATGCGCTGCAGCCACTCAGCCGGTGCCGGGTTTACACCGCCTTCGCCCTGAACCGCTTCGAGAATCACGGCAGCAGGTTTACGCACGCCGCTCTCAACGTCGTTGATCAGGTTGTCGAAGTAGTAAGTCAGCGCTTTAACGCCTGCTTCACCACCAATGCCCAGCGGGCAACGGTACTGATGCGGGTATGGCATGAACTGTACTTCAGGCATCATGCCATTGACGGCTTCTTTTGGTGACAGGTTGCCCGTGACAGCGAGCGCACCGTGCGTCATGCCGTGGTAACCGCCAGAGAAGCTGATCACGCCAGTACGGCCGGTGACTTTTTTCGCCAGCTTAAGCGCCGCTTCAACGGCATCAGCACCGGAAGGACCGGTGAACTGCAGGCAGTACTCTTTACCCTGGCCTGGCAGCAGCGAGAGCAGAGACTCAGAGAATTGATCTTTAAGAGGTGTTGTCAGATCAAGAGTATGTAACGGCAAGCCGCTGGTAATGACATTTTGGATGCTCTGCAGAACATCAGGATGGTTATGACCAAGTGCCAGCGTCCCTGCGCCAGCCAGACAGTCAAGATATTGCTTATTCTCAACATCCGTAATCCACACGCCGTTGGCTTTGGCAATCGCTAAAGGCAACTTACGCGGGTAACTCCTGACGTTTGATTCAAACTCAGCCTGACGGGCTAAGAATGCGTCGTTGTTTCCGTTGAATGAGTTGGCACCAAAAGTATCAATACGGACTTTATCCGTCATCATATCTCTCCTTCAACCGGGGCTCGTCATGGCTGGCCGATTGACTAATTGAACAAAAAAGTATCAGTTGCTTAAAAAAACGCGGCCAATATAGAGCCTTTTGGCTCACATCACAATGATTAATTTTGTTTAGAATTGTTTATTCTTTTTATTTATGAATCAGGGCGTTGGACAGAAACTGCCCACCCATTTTACCCGGGGCAGATGTCCGGGTTATTAAATAATTGAGTGAATAAAAAGACTTATACCCGCCAGCGAAAGCCAGGGGCCAAACGGCAGCGCCTGATAGCGGTCGCGATGCCAGCAAAATCCTGAGGTTAAAACGTATAAAATAGCGCTACCGCTGGCGATTAACAGCACAAAGGGTAAAGCCGTCCAGCCCAGCCAGGCACCCAGTGCGGCCAGTAATTTAGCATCGCCGGCACCCAGGCCCGGGTAGCCGCGCAGGCAGTGAAATCCCTTTGCCAGCAGAGTAAGGCAGCCATAGCCGGCAATCACGCCCAGAACCGCGTCGTGTAGCGAACCGTTAAGCGTGCCCGTGGCGGTAAGAAACAGGCCAAGCCATAACAGTGGCTGCGTGATGGCATCCGGTAGCAGCTGATACTCAATATCAATCAGAGAGAGCGCCAGCAGCGCCCAGCTCAGCAACAGCGCATTGACGAGTTGGTCGTAGGGCAGCGCCCATGCCAGTGCGCCGCTCAAGAGCGCAGTACCGAGCTCAATCAGCGGATAGCGCAGACTGATTCTCTCCCCACAGCGGCGGCAGGCACCGCGCAGACACACCCAGCTCACCAGCGGCACATTGTCGTACCAGCGCAGCGCAATGTGACACTGCGGACAGCAGGAAGCGGGCCACCATAGCGAGCCGGCAGAAGCCAACCCCAGGATCTGACGCGGCAGCCGATATATCACCACGTTTAAGAAACTGCCGACCGCCAGCACCAGTATGCTGCCGATCAGCCACCCTGCGATCTCCATGCTGTTCTCCTCCTGCTCTCTGCGCATCAGCACTCTACGCCGCGAAAGCCAGCTTCGCGATGCGAAACGTGAAGTTGCAGCCACTTGCAGCAATGTTTCAGAGCCAGCTTCCGTGACGACACGCTAATGCGGCCTCGTCTTTCTCTACCAATCCTCAACAACAGGGAAAAAAGCCCGTTAGTGCCAGCACCATTTAATGTTCAGTTAAGTTTCGGGCCGTATGTTGGTTCACGGCGCAATAAGACAGGGTTGTTTATGTTTTATTGCAGATTGATGACGCAAGCAATAAACAGCGCAGACGCGCCATGCGTTTAAGTTGTGTTTAAACAATAAGTTAAAATGTATTTTTTCTGCAGCCAATGCGCTGTAGCTACGTTGGCTTATTAATAAGCCATATTCAGGCATTGAATCATAAGGTGTATTTATGAGTTTTCTTCCGTTTTCACGGCCCGCTTTGGGTGAGGAAGAGCTGGCGGCCGTCAAGGCAGTATTTGATTCAGGCTGGATCACCACTGGCCCGCAAAATGCTGCGCTGGAACAGGCGTTTTGTCAGTTAACCGGCAATCAGCACGCCATCGCTGTCAGTTCTGCCACCGCAGGGATGCACGTCACGCTGATGGCGCTGAACCTTCAGCCCGGTGATGAAGTGATCACGCCCTCCATGACGTGGGTCTCCACGCTGAACATCATTACGCTATTAGGTGCCACGCCGGTGATGGTGGACGTTGACCGCGATAATCTGATGGTGACCGCGGAGCTCATTGAGGCTGCCATTACGCCGCGCACCCGCGCCATTATTCCGGTGCACTACGCCGGCGCGCCGGCAGATGTCACGGCGATTCGCACCGTTGCTGAGCGCCATGCGATTCCGATCATCGAGGATGCGGCACATGCGGCCGGCTGCTACTACCAGGGCCAGCACATCGGCCATCGGGGCACGGCTATCTTCTCGTTTCATGCGATCAAAAACGTGACCTGCGCAGAGGGCGGCCTGATTGTTACCGACGACGCCGCACTGGCGGAGCGGATGCGCAGCCTGAAGTTTCACGGGCTGGGCGTGGACGCCTACGATCGTCACACCCACGGCCGTAAGCCGCAGGCGGAGGTGATCGCGCCTGGCTTTAAATATAACCTGCCGGATATCAGCGCGGCGATTGCGCTGGTACAACTGCAAAAGCTGCCTGCCATCAATGCGCGCCGCGCCGCCATCGCTGAGCGCTATCTCCGGGCGCTGGCAGACACCCCATTTCTGCCGCTCTCCCGACCCGAGTGGGCGCATCAGCATGCCTGGCACCTGTTCATTATTCGCATTGATGAAGCCACCTGCGGTATCAGCCGTGATGCGCTGATGGAGGCACTGAAAGCGCAGGATATCGGCACCGGTCTGCATTTTCGGGCGGCACATACCCACAAATATTACCGTGAGCGCTATCCGCAGCTCTCTCTGCCGAACACCGAGTGGAACAGCGAACGTATCTGTTCCATACCGCTGTTCCCGGATATGCACGATAACGATGTCACCCGCGTCATCAATGCGCTTCGTCACATCGCAGGAGTCTGACATGCTGGATGAAAAACCGATTCGTAAAGTCTCTGTGGTGATCCCGGTCTACAACGAAGAGGAGAGCCTGCCGGAGCTGGTGCGCCGCACGGATACGGCTTGCCGCGCGCTGTCGCTGGAGTATGAGATCTTGCTGGTAGACGATGGTAGCGCCGATCGCTCCGCGCAGATGATTACCGATGCCGCAGATATGCCAGGCAGCCATGTGGTAGGTGTACTGCTCAACCGCAATTATGGCCAGCACTCGGCGATCATGGCCGGATTCAGCCACGTCACGGGTGATCTGATCATCACGCTGGATGCGGATTTGCAGAACCCGCCGGAGGAGATCCCTCATCTGGTCCAGGCGGCAAAACAGGGTTATGACGTGGTGGGCACGGTGCGCCAGAACCGTCAGGACAGCTGGTTCCGCCGTCGCGCTTCCCGCACTATCAATCATCTGATCCAGCGCGTCACCGGTAAAGCGATGGGCGATTACGGCTGCATGCTGCGCGCCTACCGGCGTCATATTGTCGAGGCGATGCTTAACTGCCATGAGCGCAGCACCTTTATTCCGATTTTGGCTAACACCTTCGCGCGCCGCACCATTGAACTGCCGGTCACGCATGCCGAGCGCGAGTTTGGTGACTCAAAGTACAGCTTCATGAAGCTGATTAACCTGATGTATGACCTGATTACCTGCCTGACCACCACGCCGCTGCGCCTGCTGAGCATCGTCGGCAGCCTGATCGCGCTGGCCGGGTTTGCGTTCTCACTGGTGCTGATAGTGCTGCGCCTGTTCCTTGGCGCCGACTGGGCAGGCGACGGTGTATTTATGCTGTTTGCCGTGCTGTTTATCTTTGTCGGTGCCCAGTTTATCGGTATGGGCCTGCTCGGAGAGTACATCGGCCGTATCTACAACGACGTACGCGCCCGTCCGCGCTACTTCATTCAACGTGTTATCTATCCGCAGCAGGATGGTTCTGTACAGGAAATTAAGCAATGAAAACTATCGTATTCGCCTATGCCGAAATGGGCTGTGCAGGCATCACTGCGCTATTAAATGCGGGCTTTGAGATCGGCGCTATCTTCACGCACGCTGATACCTCGCCGGAGAGCCATGCCTTCCCGTCGGTTGCACGCCTGGCGGCAGAACAGGGCATTCCGGTATATGCGCCAGAAGAGGTCAACCATCCGCTGTGGGTAGACCGTATTAAAGCGATGCAGCCCGATTTCATCTTCTCGTTCTACTATCGTGCCTTACTCAGCGACACCCTTCTTGATACCGCACGCAACGGCGCATTTAATCTGCATGGTTCACTGCTGCCAAAATACCGTGGGCGCGCACCGCTCAACTGGGTGCTGGTGAACGGCGAAACCGAAACCGGCGTAACGCTGCACCGTATGGTGAAACGCGCGGATGCGGGCGATATTGTGGCGCAACAGCGTGTGGCGATTGATGAACAGGACAACGCGCTGACGCTGCATCGCAAACTGGTGGCCTGCGCCAGCCAGCTGCTGGAGGGCGCTCTGCCGGCGATGAAGCGCGGTGATATCGCCGCCACGGCGCAGAACCATAGCGAAGCGACCGTGGTAGGCCGCCGTACGCCGGAGGATGGACGCATCAACTGGACGCTGCCGGCGCAGGCCGTCAACAATCTGGTGCGTGCTGTGACCGACCCCTGGCCTGGGGCGTTTGCGTTTGCCGGCACGGTGAAATTTACCGTATGGAAAGCGCGGGTGCATAACGATGTCGCCGCGGCCAAACCGGGCACGGTACTGTCAGTGGAGCCCTTTTTGATCGCCTGCGGTACGGGCGCGCTGGAAGTGGTTACCGGGCAGAGCGATAACGGCGTCTACATGAACGGCAGCCAGCTGGCGCAAAGCCTCGGCATGGTACCGGGTGCGCTGCTCTACTCACAGCCAATTGCCGCGGTCAAGCGCCGTACCCGGGTGCTGATTCTGGGCGTCAACGGCTTTATCGGTAACCACCTGACCGAGCGGCTGCTGCAGGATGATAATTTTGAGGTGTATGGTCTGGATATCGGTTCTGATGCCATCAGCCGCTTTCTCGATCAGCCTCGCTTCCACTTTGTTGAAGGCGATATCAGTATTCATTCAGAGTGGATCGAATACCACATTAAGAAGTGCGACGTCGTGCTACCGCTGGTGGCGATCGCCACGCCTATTGAGTACACGCGTAACCCGCTGCGGGTCTTCGAGCTCGATTTTGAAGAGAACCTTAAGATTATTCGTGACTGCGTGAAGTACAAAAAGCGCATCATCTTCCCGTCAACCTCAGAAGTGTACGGTATGTGCACCGACAAGCACTTTGACGAGGACCACTCGAACCTGGTGGTAGGTCCGATCAACAAACAGCGCTGGATCTACTCCGTCTCAAAACAGCTGCTGGATCGCGTGCTGTGGGCGTATGGCGAGAAAGAGGGGCTGCGCTTTACCCTGTTTCGTCCGTTTAACTGGATGGGGCCGCGTCTGGATAACCTCAATGCCGCCCGGATTGGCAGCTCACGCGCCATCACCCAGCTGATCCTCAACCTGGTTGAGGGATCGCCGATCAAGTTGATCGATGGCGGGGCGCAGAAGCGCTGTTTCACAGACATCCGTGATGGTATTGAAGCGCTGTTCCGCATTATCGAGAATAAAAACAACAACTGCGACGGGCAGATCGTCAATATCGGTAACCCGGAGAATGAAGCCAGCATTAAAGAGCTGGCGGAGCAGCTGTTGGCAAGCTTTGAGCGCCATCCGCTGCGCGATCGCTTCCCGCCGTTTGCCGGCTTCCGTGACGTCGAGAGCAGCAGCTATTACGGCAAGGGCTATCAGGACGTGGAGCACCGCAAGCCGTCGATCAAAAACGCCCGTCGTTTACTTGACTGGACGCCTGCGGTAGCAATGGATACCACCATCGATAACACGCTGGACTTTTTCCTGCGCACCGTTGAGCTGCAGGATAAGCCATGAAGCGGGTCGGTTTGCGTGTCGATGTCGATACGTGGCGGGGCACGCAGCGTGGTGTGCCGGCGCTGCTGGAGCTGTTTAGCCTGCATCAGCTGCAGGCCAGCTTCTTCTTTAGCGTCGGGCCGGACAATATGGGGCGCCATTTATGGCGCCTGCTGAAGCCGCGTTTTTTATGGAAAATGCTGCGCTCACGCGCGGTATCGCTCTACGGCTGGGATATTCTGCTGGCCGGCACCGCGTGGCCCGGGCGACAAATTGGTCGCGGATTGCCTGACATCATCCGCGCCACCGCCGATCACCATGAAGTAGGCCTGCACGCGTGGGATCACTTTGCCTGGCAGACCTGGGCCGGCGTCTGGTCACCGGCAGCGCTGCGCCAGCATATCGCCAGGGGGAAAAGCGCGCTGGAAGCGATAATCGGTGACAATGTCACTTGTTCGGCTGTGGCGGGCTGGCGCGCGGACGCGCGTACCGTAGCGGCCAAAGAGCCGTTTGGCTTCCGTTACAACAGTGATTGTCGCGGTAGCGGCCCGTTTATCCCGCTACTGCCGGATGGCACGCCGGGCACGGTACAGATTCCGGTTACTTTGCCCACCTGGGATGAGGTGGTCGGACAATCGGTGAGCGCGGCCGGCTTCAACGATTTCATCCTTGAGCAGATGCTCGCGGCGCCGGGCACACCGGTCTATACCATTCACGCGGAAGTTGAAGGCATTGTCGGACTGGCGGCGTTCAGTGAACTCCTGCAGCGTGCAGCGCACAGCGGTATCCGGTTTTGCCCGCTCAGTGAGCTGCTGCCAGATGACCTCAGCACGCTGCCGTATGGTCATGTCGTGCGCGGACACCTCGCCGGTCGTGAAGGCTGGCTGGGCTGCCAGAAATAATTTACAGGAACTCCGGATGCGAACAGGCACCAAAACCGCGCTGCTGCTGGCGCTCTTTGCCCTCTATTACCTGATCCCGATTGAATTCCGTGCGTTGTGGCAGCCGGATGAAACCCGCTATGCCGAGATCAGCCGTGAGATGCTGTTCAGCGGCAACTGGCTGGTGCCGCACTTTTTTGACCTGCGCTATTTCGAGAAGCCGATTGCCGGCTACTGGGTCAATAATCTGGGCCAGCTGCTGTTTGGGCACACAAATTTTGGCGTTCGCGCCGGTTCAATTTTCTGCACCACGTTAAGCGCACTGCTGATTTACTGGCTTGGCCGGCAGATGTTTGCCAGCCATAAAGTTGCGCTAACCGGCAGCACTATCTTCCTGACTTCTCTGCTGGTGTATGGCGTGGGTACCTATGCGGTGCTCGATCCCATCCTGCTGCTGTGGATGGTGGCCGCAATGTGCAGTTACTGGCTGGTGGCGCAGGCGGCGACCTCCCCGCAGCGGCTGCGTGGCTATCTGCTGCTGGGTGCAGCCTGCGCCATGGGTTTTATGACCAAAGGTTTTCTGGCGCTGGCAGTGCCGGTACTGGCCATCGTGCCGTGGGCACTCTGGCAGCGGCGCTTTGGTGAGCTGCTGCGCTGGGGGCCGCTCACGATAGGGGTGGCGGCCGTGATCAGCGCACCCTGGGCGCTGGCGATCTATCATCAGGAAGGGGATTTCTGGCACTACTTTTTCTGGGTCGAGCATATTCAGCGCTTCGCTGACGCTGATGCCCAGCATAAAGCGCCATTCTGGTACTACCTGCCGGTGCTGCTGGCGGGCTCTCTGCCCTGGCTGGCCCTGCTGCCCGGATCGCTGACTGGCGCCTGGCGCCAGCGGAAACAGCATGCCGGCGCGGTCTACCTGCTGAGCTGGACGTTATTACCGCTGCTGTTCTTCAGCATCGCTAAAGGCAAACTGCCAACCTATATTTTGCCGTGCTTTGCGCCGCTGGCGCTGCTGATGGCGCAGTATGCGCACAGCGGTAAAGCGCAACTGGTGAAAGTCTTTAAGCTTAACGGCTGGATCAATCTGATCTTTGGCCTGATCGCGCTGTTTATCATCGTGGCAGTGATTGCGCCATGGGGAGTGGCACACCACCCGGTCTATACACGCGATGAGACCCGACAGGTGGCGTGTGCTGCGCTGGCATTTGCCGGCTGGGCCGTGATGGGCTGGCTGAGTCTGAAGCCGGGAAACGGCCGCTGGCAATGGGCGGCGCTGTGCCCATTGGCGCTGGCGCTGCTGGTGGGGTTCGCGATTCCCGATAGGGTGCGAGATGCGAAGCAGCCGCAGAGTTTCGTGCGGGCGGTAGCGCATCAGCTGGCGGAGAGTCGTTATTTACTGTCAGACAACCCTGGCATTGCCTCAGCCATGGCATGGGAGCTGCAGCGAAGCGACATCACCTTTTACGATGCCAAAGGCGAGCTGCAGTATGGCCTGAGCTATCCGGATGCACAGCCGCGCTATGTGGATGAAGAGGCCTTTGCCGACTGGCTACAGGTACATCGTCGCCAGGGCAGGGTATCGCTGGTGCTGATGCTCAATGCAGGCGAGAAACAGCCCGATACGCGTTTGCCACAGCCGGACGACGTTTATCGTCAGGGCCGCCTGGTTTACTACGGTTATAACGCAACGCCATGAATGTGATGCTGATTATGCTGGTCAGTCTGCTGAGCTGCGCGGCGCAGCTGTGCCAGAAGCAGGCTGCGCTGATAGGCAGGCGCCATGGGCGAATCCGCCTGCTGATGTGGGTGGTGCTTAGCCTGGTGCTGCTGGGTGTGGCGATGTTGCTGTGGCTGGCGGTGCTGCGCACCACACCCGTGAGCGTGGCGTATCCGATGCTGAGCCTGAACTTTGTGCTGGTAGCGCTGGCTGCACGTCTGCTCTGGCATGAAACCTACACCCTGCGACAGTGGATCGGTACGCTGGTCATTGTCGCTGGCGTGGCGCTGATGGGGAGTCATCTGTGAAGGGGTTTCTGCTGGCGATGGGGAGTATTTTACTGGTCTCTGTGGCGCAGTTAGTGCTGCGCGCTGTCATGGTCCGGTTGCCCTCTGTCGCGATACTGCTCAGCCCGCAGTGGCAGCAGCACGGTACGCTATTGCTGTTGCTGTGCGCGGGGCTGTGTGCTTAT
This sequence comes from Pantoea wallisii, assembly GCF_002095485.1. GTDB lineage: Bacteria > Pseudomonadota > Gammaproteobacteria > Enterobacterales > Enterobacteriaceae > Pantoea > Pantoea wallisii. The sequence goes on from NZ_MLFS01000011.1 coordinate 85,106, forward strand.
GGGGTCTCTATGCTGTGCTGGATGCTGGCGCTACGTTATCTGCCGCTCAACCGGCTCTATCCGCTTCTGAGTCTCAGCTATGTCGTGGTGTGGCTGGCAGCAATCACGCTGCCCTCTTTGGGTGAGTCGTTCCGCTGGAGCAGCCTGGCCGGTGTCACACTGATTGTTTGCGGTTTGCTGTGCATCACGCTGCCGCAGCGTAAACATTAAGTCGTGACAATGTCACGACTTACTGTTTTTTTGCCTTTATTTAGTGTTGGTGCCAGGGATGGTATTCACCTTTACGGCGAGCGGGGGCAGTTTCCGGCAGGCGCAGCAGGCCGATAAGCGAGATTATCCCCAGCACGGCAACATAGAGCGCCAGCCCGTACCAGTGTCCGCCAGTGACCTGCAGTATTTTAACCGCGACTAATCCCAGTACGCCGCTGCCAATCAGGGACCCTATCTGCCAGATCACCGCGATTCCACTGCAGCGAATATGGGTAGGGAACAGCTCCGGGAACCACGATGCCTGCGGCGCATAACACATGCTGTGGCCCAGCGTGAGCGCCACGATCATCGCCAGCTGCGTCAGCCAGTAGCTATTGTGAGAGAGCGCCAGGAAGAAAGGCACGATTGAGATAATGATCAGCAGCGCACCCATTAAATAGACCGGCTTGCGGCCTATTCTGTCTGATAGCGCGCCCATCAGCGGGATGGTGAACACCTCCAGAATGACGGCAACAATCATGCTGTTCATGAGAATACCCGCGTCAAGTTGATTGGCTTTTCCCCATGCGAGGATAATCACCGTGAACAGCGCAAAGGCACAGGCTTCAATCAACTTGGCGGCCACACCGTTAATCACCAGGCGTGGATGACCGCTGATCACCTCTTTCAATGGGCGCGATTCGGCGGCTTTGGTTTCACGGATCGCGGCAAAAACCGGAGATTCATCAATCCGCAGGCGAATAAACAGGCCCACAATCACTAACAGCGCGCTGAGTAAAAAGGGAACGCGCCAGCCCCAGGCCATCATCTCATCCGCCGATAGCGTAGCATTGAGAATAGCAAACAGCGCCAGCGGCAGCAGGAAACCCACCGGTGCGCCAATCTGCACCCAACTGGCAAAAAAGCCACGGCGTGAAGCCGTTGAGTACTCTGCCGTCATTAGCACTGCGCCAGCCTGTTCACCGCCTACGCCAAATCCCTGTAACAGGCGTATGGCAATCAGCAGTACCGGCGCCAGATGCCTATTTTTTCGTAGGTTGGCAGCAGGCCGATGCAGAAGGTGCCCAGACCGACAATCAGGATCGTCGCGACCAGCGCTTTTTTCCGGCCCACTTTATCGCCGATGTGACCAAAGACAATGCCGCCAATCGGCCGTGCCAGAAAGCCCACCGCGTAGGTGGCAAACGCGGCGAGGGTACTGATCAGCGGATCGTGGCTGGGAAAGAAGAGGTGACCGAAAAACAGGACCGCAGCGGTGCCATAGGCGAAGAAATCATAATACTCTGCGGCGGTGCCAATAGCAGAAGCGCTGGCAACGCGACGAATCAACGAGGTGTGATTGCCCTGAGTGGCCGATGACGATGCGAGGGTAGAGGAAGCCATAAATGCATACCTGCAGATGAGTTATAATGCGACTACCATACAAGGATGTTTGTGTTGTTGATGTGTCAGCGATCACAAATATGTTTGGCCAATCACCCCTGAAATCCTCATAAGTTTGCTCAGCCGGCGGCGCCTTTTTTTATTAGCACGCATCAGAGCGATGCAAATAGTTGCGCTACTTTTATCGGTTATTTGATATTAAAACCCCAACTTCTCTGCGGATGCTGCGTAATTTATCACCCTCGCACGACTTGATGAAATTCCATCAAAATAAAATCGTCAAACTGCTTGAACTCACAGTTCGAAAAGAAGATTTCAAATAAATATTAACTTGAAATAAAAATGCCGATAGCGTGTTGGCTCTGTTTTGTTCTGCTGTATTTCCTAAATAGTTTTGACCAGGAGGTATTATGGAAAGAGAACTTTATATATCGACCAACACCGCATCCGGCCCGAATAGCACAACAAGAACGGAGCCTTTTGTAAAAATTATCGCGCTGGTCGCCACGCTGGGTGGCTTATTATTTGGCTACGATACCGGCGTGGTGTCGGGGGCGCTGCTCTTTATGCGCAGTGACCTGCACCTGACGCCGTTTACCACCGGTCTGGTTACCAGTTCACTGCTGTTCGGCGCTGCATTTGGCGCACTTCTGGCCGGGCATTTTGCCGATGCGCTGGGGCGACGCAAAATCATTATCCTGCTCGCCTTTATCTTCGCCATCGGCGCGGTCGGTTCCGCTTTTGCACCTGATGTTGTGTCAATGATTGTGTCGCGCCTGTTTCTCGGCATTGCCGTCGGCGGCGCTGCTGCCACGGTGCCGGTCTATATTGCGGAGATCGCGCCTGCCAATAAGCGCGGCCAGCTGGTGACGTTACAGGAGCTAATGATCGTCTCCGGTCAGCTGCTGGCGTATGTCTCCAATGCCACCTTCAATGAAATCTGGGGCGGCGAGCACACATGGCGCTGGATGCTGGCAATCTCCACTGTGCCCGCGGTGCTGCTATGGGTCGGGATGATGTTCATGCCTGAGAGTCCACGCTGGCATGTCATGCGCGGTAATACCCGGGCGGCGCGTCAGGTACTGGAGAAGACCCGCGCGGCGGAGGATGTCGAGTGGGAACTGGAGGAGATTGAAGAGACCATCGAAGAGAATCGCCAGAAGGGCAAAGGCCGTCTGCGCGACTTGCGCACGCCGTGGCTGCGTAAGGTGTTTATTCTCGGCATCGGGATTGCGGCAATCCAGCAGCTGACCGGTGTTAACACCATCATGTACTACGCGCCCACGATGCTGACGGCAACCGGTCTGAGCAACGATGCAGCGCTGTTCGCCACCATCGCCAATGGGGTGATCTCCGTGGTGATGACGCTGGTGGGTATCTGGATGATTGGCAAAATTGGTCGCCGTCCGCTGGTGCTGATTGGGCAGATGGGCTGTACCGGCTGCCTGTTTTTCATCGCGGCGGTGTGCTTCTTTATGCCGGAGTACCATGCGGCGGGTGAGGTGAACCTGGTACGCGCTTATCTGGTGCTAACCGGTATGCTGATGTTTTTATGCTTCCAGCAGGGGGCACTTTCGCCGGTGACCTGGCTACTGCTGTCGGAAATCTTCCCGGCCCGCATGCGCGGCATCTGTATGGGCGGCGCAGTGTTTGCCTGTGGATGGCGAACTTCGCTATTTCGATGGCTTTCCCGTTGCTGCTGGCCGCCTTTGGGCTGGCCGGGGCGTTCCTGACCTTTGCCATTATTGGCATTGGTGGTTCACTGTTTGTCCTGCGTGCCATCCCGGAAACCAAAGGCCGGAGCCTGGAGCAGGTTGAGCACTACTTCTATGAGTTGTATGACGGAAAGTCATAACTGTGACGGCGATCTGATTGCTATCGCGCTGATGTAAATCACTCAAAGAAGCCGCAGTGCGGGGCAAAAAGATAAATTACTATCAAAGGATGTTATGGCGTCAAAGCAGAACAGAACATCCTTACCCTTTATTATCCAGGAACGACTATGACGAACAAAATAAGCAGTGACCGCCTTTGTGTGAACCGTAAAATTGCGCCTAACCTGAGTATCGCGGAATTTTTCTCGCTGGTGGAGGAGTTAGGGTTAAATAAGGTTGAAATTCGCAATGATATGAAAAGCGGCAGCGTGACAGATGGTTTAGGCGGCGCTGAAGTGCGTCGTCTGGCGGCGCAGCATAATTTTTCAATTGAGACCATTAACGCGGTCTATCCCTTTAACCAGCTGACGGATGAGGTGCTGGAGAGGACGCGCAGTTTATTACAGGATGCGCGTGATACCGGCGCCAAAGCATTAGTGCTGTGCCCGCTCAATGACGGCACCATTATTTCGGAGCAGCAAACGGTGGATGCGCTGAAAACCTTAGCGCCGCTGTTTGCCGAATACGGCATCAAAGGTTTGGTGGAGCCGCTCGGCTTCCCGCAGAGCTCTCTGCGTTCTGCGGCGCTGGCGCAGCAGCTGATTAAGCAAGCGGATGTCCCGTTTAAGATCGTGCTGGATACCTTCCATCATCACCTGTATGAAGGCGCAGAGCAGGATTTCGCCGGCGGCGTGGATGTGAATAACATCGGCCTGGTGCATCTTTCGGGCGTTACTGACGCGCGCCCTACGCACGAGCTGACGGATGAAGAGCGCATTATGCTGAGCGCGGAGGATCTGCTGAAATCCAAACAGCAGGTTCAGCGCCTGGAGGAGATGGGCTACCGCGGGATTTATGCGTTTGAGCCGTTCTCGTCGGTGATGGAGAGCTGGAGCGCGGAAGATATTACGCGTGAGATCAAAACCAGCATTGACTACCTGAATAACTAACCCCGCTTATCTATTAAGGAACTTTTCATGACGCTCAATATTGGTGTAATCGGCACGGGCGCAATTGGCCGTGAACACATTCGTCGTTGCAGCCAGGTGCTGCAGAACTCTCGCGTCGTCGCGCTCAATGACATCAATCGCAGTAACTGTGAGCAGGTGATCAGCGATCTTGGTCTGCAGGCTGAGATTTACGATAACGCGCATGATCTGATCAATGCACCCGATGTGCAGGCGATTCTGGTGACATCCTGGGGCCCGACGCATGAAGAGTTTGTGCTGGCATCGATCAAAGCAGGGAAAGCAGTGTTCTGCGAGAAGCCGCTGGCAGTGACGGCGCAGGGCTGTATGAATATTGTGGAAGCGGAGATCGCTGCCGGTAAGAAGCTGGTTCAGGTGGGCTTTATGCGTCCTTACGATAGCGGCTATCGTGCCCTGAAGCACGTGATTGATAGCGGTGAGATTGGCGAGCCATTGATGCTGCACTGCGCGCACCGTAATCCGGAAGTGGGTGATAGCTATACCACCGATATGGCGATTACCGATACGCTGATTCATGAGCTGGATGTGTTGCGCTGGTTGCTGAAGGACGATTATGTCAGTGCGCAGGTAATCTACCCACGTAAGACGCGTAAAGCCTCATCGCATTTGAAAGATCCGCAGATCGTGTTGCTGGAAACCGCGAAAGGCGTACGCATTGATGTCGAGATCTTCGTTAACTGTGAATACGGTTACGATATTCAGTGTGAAGTGGTTGGCGAGACGGGTATTGCGCGTTTGCCTGAACCGATGTCAGTACAGACCCGTAGCGCGGCCAAACTTTCGACCGGCATTCTGACCGACTGGAAGAAGCGTTTTATTGATGCTTATGACGTTGAGCTGCAGGATTTCATCAATAACGTGTTGTCGGGTGAGATGACTGGCCCATCGGCATGGGATGGTTACGCTGCCGCTGTCGCAGCAGATGCCTGTGTTGCCGCGCAGAATAACGGTGAGATCGTGCCGATTACCATGCCAGCGCGTCCGGCGTTTTATAACTAACCCTTAACGAGTCATTGCGGGAGGATCCTGCAACGTCAGAAGGGATACTGAGCACGCCCGGAATGGCAACGGCCGCATCCATGCAGGCCTCGGCACGCGATATTTGGCTGAAACCTC
>NZ_MLFS01000012.1 GCF_002095485.1 Pantoea wallisii
AGGAGCAGGCCAGCCGTCTGAGCCAGGCGGTGGCGGTGTTCCGCATTCCGCGTGCGGCACCGTCTGCGATGGCAGTACGTCAGCCCTCTGCGAAGCCGGTCAGCACGCCGCGCAAGGCGATCGCCGCGCCGGCAGGTGACGGCAATTGGGAAACGTTTTAATCAGATTAAACGTCACACAGCGCCTTTGTAGGGTGCGCATGCGTGCGCACCTGAATGCAGGGTCAGCATAAATGCCGACCCTGCAAAGTGCGTACCGCCTGGCCATGTGAAATTGTGCCGACTCCTCCCTGATTTCAGCTGGTCAAACCCCTTGCAACATCCGTAAAGATCCCCGCGCCCGCGCCGATAACTCCAGCGATTCGCCAACCAATGAGGTGTGTATGTTTAGTCGTGTTCGTGTTGTATCCGGCCTGCTGTGCGTGCTGGCGCTGTTTGCCTTACTGCAGCTGTTTTCCGGAGGAATGTTTTTTTCGACGGTGAAAGCCGACAAAGAGAATTTCGCTTATAACCAGCGTCTCAGTACGCTGCAACGGGCGATGGGCACCTCATGGGTCTCGCTGGTACAGGCGCGTAATACGCTGAACCGTGCCGGTATCCGCTATCTGCTGGATGGTCAGCAGGCAGGCTCAGGCGCCACCGTCAAAGAGCTGGTGGCGCTGGCCAACGAGGAGTTAACAAGGGCCGATCAGGGCTTTGCCGAGTTCAATGCCAACCTGTCTGAGCAGGGCAAAAGCGCGGAGAACGTGCTGACGCTGCAGGCAAACTACAACGCCTTCCGCGGCGCGCTGGCGGAGCTGATTGACTTCCTCGGCGCCGGCAACTTTAAAGGCTTCGTGGATCAGCCAACCCAGGGTTTTCAAAATAAATTTGAAACCGATTACAACGCCTGGCTGAGCAACAACATTGTGCTGGCAAAGCAGGGCATTGATGCGAATGAAAGCGCTTATCAGCGCTCCATTCTGCTGGTGCTCGGCACCCTGCTGGTGACGCTGCTGGTGATTGCGCTGGTGTGGAGCGGCATGCGTACTGCCCTGATTCGTCCACTGAAGCAGAGCATCGAACATATTCGCCATATCGCACGCGGCGATCTCACACAGGCGGTGGATGTCAGCGTGCGTAATGAGATGGGCGATCTGCTCAGCTCGCTGCAGCACATGCAGCAGGAGCTGGCGCGCACCGTCCGGACCGTGCGCGACGGTTCTGACGCCATTTATACCGGCGCCAGCGAAATTGCCATGGGCAACAACGATCTCTCCTCGCGTACTGAACAGCAGGCCGCCTCGCTGGAGCAGACCGCAGCCAGCATGGAGCAGCTGACCGCCACGGTGAAACAGAACGCCGAGAACGCCCGTCAGGCATCCAAACTGGCGCTGACGGCCTCTGAGACCGCGCAGCAGGGCGGAAAAGTGGTGGATGGCGTGGTCACCACCATGAAAGACATTGCAGGCAGCTCGAAGAAAATTGCCGATATTACCAGCGTGATTGATGGCATCGCCTTCCAGACCAACATCCTGGCGCTGAACGCGGCCGTAGAAGCGGCGCGTGCCGGTGAGCAGGGGCGCGGTTTTGCAGTGGTCGCGGGCGAAGTGCGCAGTCTGGCCCAGCGTAGCGCGCAGGCCGCAAAAGAGATCAAGGGCCTGATTGAGGATTCGGTAAGCCGCGTTAATACCGGTTCAGTGCTGGTGGAGAGCGCCGGAGAGACCATGAGTGAAATCGTCAGTGCGGTCACGCGCGTGACGGACATCATGGGTGAAATTGCCTCGGCGTCTGATGAGCAGAGCCGCGGTATCGACCAGGTTGGCCTTGCCGTTAACGAGATGGATCGCGTGACGCAGCAGAACGCCGCACTGGTGGAAGAGTCTGCAACAGCCGCGGCAGCGCTGGAAGATCAGGCTAGCCGACTGAAGCAGTCAGTTGCAGTGTTCAATATTGGTAAAGAATTTGTCGCCCAGGCCGTTAACGTAACTACAGCGCCGAAAATTGCGCGTCAGAAAGCGCCACAGGCGCTGGCGCAACCGGCAGGAGCACGTGGCGCTGACGATAACTGGGAAACCTTTTAACCCTTGTGGCCGCTGCAGGGCGGCCCGTGTGAATGGTGTGCACTGGCAGCACAGTAGCAACCGCAGTATCACAAATTAATCAGTCTGTTGCCGGGTGACCCGAAATGAAGAAATCGACGTTATTGGATCAAAATGAAACGACAACGCTGCTCTCGCAGATGGTGCAGCGTCTGCCGCTTTCCGATGCACACTTTCGTCGTATCAGCCAGCTGATCTACCAGCGCGCGGGCATCGTGCTGGCCGATCACAAGCGCGAGATGGTTTATAACCGCCTGGTGCGTCGTCTGCGCACGCTGAATATTGATGATTTTGGACGCTATCTGGCGCTGCTGGAGCAGGATCAGAACAGTGCTGAGTGGCAGGCGTTTATTAATGCGCTGACCACCAACCTGACCTCATTTTTCCGCGAGGCGCACCACTTCCCGATTCTGGCGGAGCATGCGCGCAAGCGCAGTGGCAGTTACAGCGTCTGGAGTACCGCCGCCTCAACTGGCGAAGAGCCGTACTCCATCGCCATGACGCTGGCAGAGACGCTGGGTGCGGGACCGGGGAAATTTACGGTTCACGCCAGCGATATTGATACGCAGGTGCTGGAAAAAGCTGTGGCGGGCGTCTATCGCCAGGAGGAGCTGCGTACGCTTTCGCAATCACAGCTGCAGCGCTTCTTCCTGCGCGGCACCGGCCCGCATGAGGGCATGGTCCGTGTGCGCTCTGAGCTGGCCAATATGGTGAGCTATGCGCAGCTGAATTTGCTGGCAAATGAGTGGGCGTTACCGGGACCGTTCGACGCCATCTTCTGCCGTAATGTGATGATCTACTTCGATAAAGAGACTCAGGAGCAGATCCTGCGCCGTTTTGTACCGCTGTTAAAGCCAGGCGGCCTGCTGTTCGCCGGTCACTCGGAGAACTTTAGCCAGATCAGCAAAGAGTTCTGGCTGCGCGGACAGACTGTCTACGGACTGACCAAGGAAAGACGATGAGCAAAATCACCGTGATGTGCGTGGATGACTCTGCGCTAATGCGTCAATTGATGACCGAGATCATCAATAGCCATCCCGATATGGAGATGGTTGCGACGGCGCCAGACCCGCTGGTGGCGCGGGATTTAATCAAACAGTATAACCCGCAGGTGCTGACGCTGGATGTCGAAATGCCCCGTATGGATGGCCTCGACTTTCTGGAGAAGCTGATGCGTCTGCGTCCGATGCCGGTAGTGATGGTGTCATCGCTGACCGGCAAGGGATCGGAAGTGACGCTGCGCGCGCTGGAGCTGGGCGCTGTGGATTTTGTCACCAAGCCGCAGCTGGGGATCCGTGAAGGCATGCTGGCTTATAGCCAGATGATTGCGGACAAGATCCGTGCGGCGGCGCGCGCCAAACTGCATGCGCGTGCGGCTACGCCAGCGCCGGCGATGCTGAAAGCGGGTCCGCTGCTGAGCAGTGAAAAGCTGATCGCTATTGGTTCGTCAACCGGCGGTACCGAAGCGATTCGTCATGTACTGCAGCCGTTACCGGCCACCAGCCCGGCGCTGCTGATTACCCAGCACATGCCGCCAGGGTTTACCCGTTCGTTCGCTGAGCGTCTGAACAAGCTGTGCCAGATTACCGTGAAAGAGGCGGAAGATGGCGAGCGTATTCTGCCCGGCCACGCCTACATCGCGCCGGGCGCGATGCACATGGAGCTGGCGCGTAGCGGGGCGAACTATGTTGTGAAGCTCAACGATGGCCCACCGGTAAACCGGCACAAACCCTCCGTGGATGTGCTGTTTCGCTCGGTTGCGGTCAACGCAGGGCGAAATGCAGTCGGCGTGATCCTGACCGGGATGGGGAATGACGGTGCCGCGGGGATGCTGGAGATGCATCGCGCGGGTGCCTGGACCATTGCGCAGGACGAAGCCAGCTGCGTCGTATTTGGCATGCCGCGCGAAGCGATAGCGATGGGCGGCGCCAGTGAAGTCGTGGATTTAGGCCACATCAGCCAGCACATGCTGGCGAAAATTAGCGCCGGACAGGCATTGCGAATTTAACGAGCCGGTCCTGCCGGACAAGACAACACAGGAGTAAATATGGCTGATAAAAACATGCGCTTTTTGGTGGTGGACGATTTCAATACGATGCGTCGTATTGTCCGCAACCTGCTGAAAGAGCTGGGTTTCAATAACGTCGAAGAGGCAGAGGACGGTGTGGACGCACTGACCAAACTGCGTGCCGGTGGGTTTGACTTCGTGATCTCCGACTGGAACATGCCAAACATGGATGGACTGCAACTGCTGCAGACCATTCGTGCCGATGCCACGCTGGGCAAACTGCCGGTGCTGATGGTGACCGCTGAAGCGAAGAAAGAGAACATCATCGCGGCCGCGCAGGCCGGTGCCAGCGGCTATGTGGTGAAGCCTTTCACTGCGGCCACGCTGGAAGAGAAGTTGGGCAAAATCTTCGAAAAACTGGGTATGTAAGGAGATGTGATGAGCGACCTTCCGAAACCAACCGAAGAAGCCTCGGCACACGACATTATCACCCGCATCGGCTCGCTTACGCGCATGCTGCGCGACAGCCTGCGTGAGCTGGGGTTAGATCAGGCGATTGCCGAAGCGGCAGAAGCGATTCCGGACGCGCGCGATCGTCTGGATTATGTGGTGCAGATGACCGCGCAGGCAGCAGAACGTGCACTGAACTGCGTTGAAGCGGCGCAGCCGCACCAGGACCAAATGGAAGCCAGTGCTAATCAGCTGAAAGGCCGCTGGGACGCATGGTTTGAAAACCCGATTGAGCTGGCAGATGCCCGCGAGTTGGTTTCGGATACGCGCCAGTTCCTGACCGATGTTCCGGGGCACACGTCGTACACCAACAAGCAACTGCTCGAGATCATGATGGCGCAGGATTTCCAGGATCTGACCGGTCAGGTGATCAAGCGCATGATGGATGTGATCCAGGAGATCGAGCGTCAGTTGCTGATGGTGCTGCTGGAGAACATGCCGGAAGCCAACGCGGCGGCGCGTAAAGAGGGCAATAGCCTGCTGAACGGCCCGCAGATTCATGCGAACGCCCCTGGCGTGGTATCCAGCCAGGATCAGGTCGATGACCTGCTGGATAGCTTAGGTTTTTGATGTGATGGTAGCGGTCGGCATAAATGCCGACCCTACGTCTCTTTCAGCCCTGCCCGTCGGGTGCGCATTCATGCGCACCGCGACATATCATCCCAACATCACATGCGCCCTTTGTAGGGTGCGCATTCATGCGCACCGCGACATATCATCTCAATATCACGCACGCCCATTGTAGGGTGCGCATTCATGCGCACCGGGAAATTTCGCGCTAACCCATTGGTGCGAAATCTTAAACAGAGCAAGACATGTCCTACGGTATTGTGAGGATGTGTTAAGGTAAGTTAGTGCAGTTTTGTGAGCCACCTCTAATTCTGAGCTAAATGAACCCCTATTTGCTATGTTGTCACTGGTCCTGAATCGCAAAAAATTATCGCTTCTGTGTGCCGTTCCGGCACTGCTTGCCGTCGCGCCTGCCCGGGCGCTTACTGATGAGACCCGCGTCCCGGCGGCTCCCTTTGCCGATCCGGCACGCTTCCAGAAAATGGCGGATGATCTGCCGGCGCTGGGTTATCAGGATGACAGCGCCGCCTTCAGCAAGAGGCTGGCTACCATTGCGAAGAGCATCGGTGAAGCCAGCCAGAACAGCAGCGATGACACTACGCTGGGCCAGCAAGCCGGCATCTGGGCGTTCAATCACCTGCGCGATGAGGTGGCGGACCGGGTGGTCGATGAGGGGCAGTCGCTGCTGTCACCCTATGGCAGGCACAGATCGATTTCAACGTGGATATGGAAGGCAACTTCACGGGGAGCGGCGCATCTCTGCTGACGCCGTGGGCAGATCGCTACCAATACCTCACCTTTAGCCAGCTTGGTGTGCATCAGACCGATGACGGCATGGTGGGCAATTTCGGGTTAGGGCAGCGCTGGGTGGCCGGGAGCTGGCTGCTGGGCTACAACGGATTTGTGGACCGGCTGTTCAGCAGCGGTTTGCAGCGCGCCTCACTGGGGACGGAAGCCTGGAGCGATTATCTGCGCTTCTCCGCCAACTACTATACGCCGCTCTCCGGCTGGCAAAATCGCAATCCTTTCCAGCAGCAGCGCCTGGCGCGCGGTTACGATTTAACCACCCAGGGTTACCTGCCGTTCTACCGCCAGCTGGGCGTATCCGTCAGCTGGCAGCAGTACCTGGGCGAAAATGTCGATCTGTTTAATTCCGGCAACCGTTATCACAATCCATCCGCGCTCACGCTGGGCCTCTCCTACACGCCGGTTCCGCTGGTGACGGTTTCAGCCAGCCATAAAACCAGCAGTGAAGGTGAAAGTCAGGATCAGCTGGGTTTGCGCCTCAACTACCGGTTTGGCGTGGCGCTCAGCCAGCAGCTTAGTCCGGATAACGTGGATGCTGCACGTTCACTGCGCGGTAGCCGGTACGATACGGTAACGCGCAGCAGTTCGCCGGTGCTGGCGTTCCGCCAGCGTAAAACGCTATCGGTGTTTCTCGCCACGCCGCCGTGGCAGCTGGATGCGGGTGAGAGCCTGCCGCTGAAGCTGCAAATTCGCAGCGCCAACCCGATCAGTAAAGTGAGCTGGCAGGGTGATACGCAGGCGCTGAGCCTGACGCCCGGCGCCAACCCCAACGACCCTCAGGGCTGGAGTATCATTATGCCCGCCTGGGATAGCACGCCTGGCGCCAGCAACAGCTATCGGCTGTCGGTTACGCTGGAAGACAGTAAGCAAAATCGTGTGACCTCGAACTGGATTACCCTGCAACTGCAGGCGCCCGTTGCGCTCGATCAGGGCAGCAGAAATCAGTTCGATCTGATGGCGCCATAGCCCGCCGGTCCGGCTGGCGGTCCTGCGGGCCGCCACTACTCACGGACACTCACCTGGCTGACTGGTTACTTATTTGTGAAAGATTGCGGTTATTTTAACCAGTCACTGACGCGATGATCGCGCCGGGGCTGCACCAGACCAGTGCCAGCTGCTCTGATTGGGAGCAAATTTCGCCTCATTTTGGCGAAATATTTGCTGTGCGATCACAAAAGCAACATTTCGTTTCGCCACTGCATAACTCTGCTAAATAATTCTCTGCCAGCAGGCTCTCTTCAGATAATTATTCACTTTTTATGCATTAATTATGCATATCGCTTGGCTGTAAGTCATTGATATTCTGTTACTGAACTCATTTTATGCATTTCCCCCTCTGGCTGGCACGCTTACTGCACTTTATAGTCGAGCGGCAACTTACCTTATTTAACAATTTTAAAACAAAGGCTTCACCGTTGTGAGGCAGGAGAGATGGCTATGTCACTGCAGGTTTCACGTCACGATTTTGATCAATGGATGATGCCGGTTTACGCCCCTGCGGCTTTTGTGCCGGTACGTGCCGAGGGCTCAACGCTGTGGGACCAGCAGGGCAAAGATTACATCGACTTTGCCGGCGGTATCGCCGTTAACGCGCTGGGCCATGCGCATCCTGATTTACAACAGGCGCTGACAGAGCAGGCGGGCAAACTGTGGCACACCGGCAATGGCTACACCAATGAACCCATCCTCCGCCTGGCAAAACAGCTGATTGATGCCACCTTCGCCGATCGCGTTTTCTTCTGTAACTCTGGCGCAGAAGCCAACGAAGCCGCACTTAAACTGGCGCGCAAAGTGGCGCATGACCGTTTCAGTGCAGAGAAAAACGGCATCGTCGCCTTCAACAACGCTTTCCATGGCCGTACGCTGTTCACCGTTTCGGCAGGCGGCCAGCCGGCCTATTCACGTGATTTCGCACCGCTGCCGCCCGCTATTCAGCACGCCACATACAACGATCTTGCTTCAGCGGCGGCGCTGATTGATGACAACACCTGTGCGGTGATCGTGGAGCCCATCCAGGGCGAAGGCGGTGTACTGCCCGCCGATCCGGCTTTCCTGCGTGGCCTGCGTGAGCTGTGCGACAAGCATCAGGCGCTGCTGATTTTCGATGAGGTGCAGAGCGGGGTCGGCCGTACCGGTTCGCTCTACGCTTACATGCACTATGGCGTGACGCCAGATGTGCTGAGCACGGCGAAAGCGCTGGGCGGCGGCTTCCCGATTGGCGCCATGCTGACGCGTGAAGATCTGGCGCTGGTGATGGGCGTGGGCACGCACGGCACCACTTACGGCGGCAACCCGCTGGCGGGCGCCGTTGCCGGTAAAGTCATGGATGTGGTTAACCAGCCCGCCTTCCTCAGCGGCGTCGCGGAGCGGCATCAGTGGTTCGTTGATGCGCTGCACCAGCTCAATCAGCGTCTGCCGGTCTTTAAAGAGATCCGCGGCCTGGGGCTGCTGATTGGCGCCGTGCTGAATGAAGATTTCGCCGGTAAAGCCAAACAGTTCAACCTCACGGCGGCTGAAGAGGGCGTGATGGTGCTGATTGCCGGTGCCAATGTGGTGCGCTTCGCACCGGCGCTGAATATCAGCGAACGTGAAGTGCAGGAGGGGCTGGCACGCTTTGAACGCGCTTGCGCCCGCATACTCAAAGGAGCCACATCATGATGGTGATTCGCCCCGTCGAACATGACGATCTGGCGCAGCTGCTGTCGCTGGCGGGCAAAACCGGCGGCGGGCTCACCTCGCTGCCGGTGGATAGCGATACGCTAAAAGCCCGTATTGAGCGCTCACTGCTGACCTGGCAGGATGCGCTGCCGCGTGGCGAACAGGGCTATGTGTTTGTGCTGGCAGACAGCGAAGATAACCGTGCAGTAGGCATCTGTGCCATTGAGGTCGCCGTTGGCCTGCAAGAGCCGTGGTACAACTTTCGCGTGGGGACGCAGGTACACGCCTCGAAAGAGCTCAACGTTTACGCCAGCTTGCCGACACTCTCTCTCAGCAACGATCACACCGGCAGCAGCGAGCTCTGTACGCTATTCCTCGATCCCGACTATCGCGATGGCAAGAACGGCTATCTGCTATCGAAATCGCGCTTTCTGTTTATGGCCAATTTTCGCGACCGCTTCATGCAGCACGTGGTGGCAGAGATGCGCGGCGTCAGCGACGATGCGGGGCACTCGCCGTTTTGGGATAGCGTCGGCAGCCGCTTCTTTTCAATGGAGTTCCGCAAGGCGGACTTCCTGAGCGGCACCGGACAAAAAGCCTTTATCGCCGAGCTGATGCCAAAGCACCCGCTCTATATCGACTATCTGTCCGAGGCGGCGCAAAAGGTGATTGGCGAAGTGCACCCTAAAACCGCCCCGGCGCGAGCCGTGCTGGAAGCGGAAGGCTTCCGCTACCTCAATTACGTCGATATTTTCGATGGCGGCCCAACGCTGGAGTGTGAAATCGACCGCATCCGCGCGATCCGTAAAAGCAAGGTGTTGCAGGCCGTGGCGGGTGAAGCCGATCACAACTGGCCGCTCTGTCTGGTGGCGAACAGTGATTATCACCAGTTCCGCGTCGCGCTGCTGCCGGTGGATATGCAGTCAGGTGAAGTCCGGATTAACGCCAGCCAGCGCGCAGCGCTGTGCTGTCAGTATGGCGACGCACTGCGTGTGGTCACGCTTTGTCGCGAGGAGAAATAAGCATGACGCATTTTATTAATGGACAATGGCTGGCCGGTGGCGCTGAGGGCTTTAATAAACAGAATCCGGTCAGTGGCGAAACGTTATGGCAGGGTAAAGCAGCAGCGCCAGACCAGGTCGCGGCCGCCTGTGAAGCCGCGCGCGCCGCGTTTCCCGCCTGGGCACGTCGGCCCTTTGCCGAACGGCAAGCGTTAGCAGAGAGCTTTGGCCGCTTACTGGAGAGCCACAAAAACGAACTGGCAGAGACCATTGCGCAGGAGACCGGCAAACCGCGCTGGGAGACGCTGACCGAAGTGCAGGCGATGATCAATAAAATCGCCATTTCGATCAAGGCGTACCATGAGCGCACCGGGGAGCAGGCAGAGGGCGAAAGCTCGCTGCGCCACCGGCCGCACGGCGTGCTGGCCGTGTTCGGGCCCTACAACTTCCCGGGCCATCTGCCGAACGGACACATCGTGCCCGCTCTGCTGGCCGGCAACTGTGTGGTGTTCAAGCCCAGCGAGCTGACGCCGCTCACCGCCGAGAAAACGGTGCAGCTGTGGCAGCAGGCGGGTTTACCGGCGGGCGTCATGGCGCTGGTGCAGGGCGGCCGTGAAACCGGCCAGGCGCTGGCGCAGGAGACCCAGATTGATGGGGTGCTGTTTACCGGCAGCGCCGCCACCGGCTATCACCTGCACCGGCAGTTTGCCGGGCAGCCGGAAAAAATGCTGGCGCTGGAGATGGGTGGCAACAACGCTTTGATCGTTGAAGATCCCGCGGATATCGACGGCGCCGTGCACATCGCGATTCAATCGGCGTTTATCACCGCCGGCCAGCGCTGCACCTGTGCGCGTCGCCTGCTGGTGAAGCGCGGCGCGGCGGGCGATGCGTTTCTGCAGCGGCTGGTGGCGGTGAGCGCACGTCTGCAGCCGGCAGCGTGGAACGCAGAGCCACAGCCGTTTATGGGTAGCGTCATTTCGCCAGCCGCCGCCGGGCAGATCTTTAGCGCCTGGCAGCAGCGTGTTGACCTCGGCGGCAAGGTGCTGCTCGCCATGCGCTGGCCGGATCGCGACAGCGCCATTATTACCCCGGGCATCATTGAGATGACCGGCGTGGCCGATCTGCCCGACGAAGAGGTGTTTGGTCCGCTCTTGCAGGTGATCCGCTACGACAGCTACGCGCAGGCCATCGGCATCGCGAATAATACGCGCTACGGTTTGTCATGCGGGCTCATCTCACCGGTGCGTGAACAGTTTGATCAACTGCTGCTGGAGGCGCGTGCCGGTATCGTTAACTGGAATAAACCGCTGACCGGCGCCGCCAGTTCAGCGCCGTTTGGCGGCATCGGAGCATCCGGTAACCACCGCGCCAGCGCCTGGTATGCAGCGGATTACTGCGCCTGGCCGATGGCCTCGCTGGAGAGCCCGCACCTGGCGCTGCCGGATAGCCTCTCGCCCGGGCTCGATTTCTCTGCGCAGGGGACGACCCCATGAAGGCATTCGAAGCCAATTTCGATGGTCTGGTTGGCCTGACGCACCACTATGCCGGGCTCTCGTTCGGCAATGAGGCCTCCACCCGCAACCAGCTGCAGCCCTCTAATCCGCGTCTGGCGGCAAAGCAGGGGCTGCAAAAGATGAAAACGCTGGCGGATATGGGCTATGTGCAGGGCGTTATCCCGCCGCATGAGCGCCCGAATCTGCCGCTGCTGCGCCAGCTGGGTTTCAGCGGCAGCGATGAGCAGGTGCTGGTACGCGCGGCGCAGCAGGCTCCGCAGCTGCTGTCTGCGGCCAGCTCGGCCTCGGCGATGTGGGTGGCCAACGCGGCCACGGTGTCACCTTCGGCTGACAGTGCCGATGGCCGCGTCCATCTCACCGTCGCTAACCTCAACAATAAATTTCATCGTGCGATTGAAGCGCCGGAGACGGCCGATCTGCTGCGCGCCATCTTTCGCGATTCGCGCCACTTCAGCGTGCATGACGCGCTGCCTCAGGTTGCGCTGTTCGGCGATGAGGGGGCCGCTAACCACAACCGCTTCGGGGCGGACTATGGCGCGCCTGGCGTACAGCTGTTTATTTATGGTCGCGAAGGGCAGCAGCACGGGGCCGCACCGGTACGTTATCCGGCGCGGCAGACGCGTGAAGCCAGCGAGGCGGTGGCGCGTTTGCATCAGTTGCACAGTGAACGCACGCTGTTTGCGCAGCAGAGTCCGGCGGTGATCGATCAGGGTGTGTTTCATAATGATGTGATCGCGGTAAGTAATCAGCAGGTGCTCTTCTGTCACGAAGAGGCGTTTGTCGATCAGCCGCAGCTGTTGCAGCAGCTGGCGACGAAGGTGCCGGGATTCCAGCCCATCGTCGTGCCGCGCGATCGCGTCTCCGTGGCGGATGCGGTGCAGACCTATCTGTTCAACAGCCAGCTGCTGCAGCGCCCGGCGGGCGGGATGCTGCTGGTGCTGCCGGAGGAGTCCCGCCAGCATGCCGGCGTCTGGCGCTATCTGTGCGAGCAGGTGGAGAGCGGTGGACCGATTCGCGAGCTTAAGGTGTTCGATCTGCGTGAGAGTATGTGCAACGGCGGCGGGCCTGCGTGTCTGCGGCTGCGCGTGGTGTTGACAGAGGCGGAACGGCAGGCGATCAATCCGGCGGTGCTGATGAACGATCGCCTGTTTGCCACGCTGAATGCGTGGGTGGATCGCCACTACCGCGATCGCCTGACCCAGACCGATCTCGCCGATCCGCAACTGCTAAGCGAAGGGCGCCAGGCGCTGGATGAACTGACACAGCTGCTAGACTTAGGCAGTGTCTACGCATTTCAGCGTTAACGCCGGGGCGGTAAATCCGCCCCTGAGCAGAAAGGAGTGCACATGCAGGACTTTTTACAACAAACCCTGTCGGGGACGCCGCCTGCGCAGCGGCAGGGCAGTAATGCCCATCTGCACTGGCAGTGGCACGATGAGGGCATTTTATCCCTGACGCCGGTCAATCCTTCGCGTCAGGCGCTGGTGCTGTCGGCCGGTATCCATGGCAATGAAACGGCGCCGGTTGAGATTCTTAATCTGCTACTGGAGCCGCTGCTGAGCGGCGAGAGACCGCTGGCAGTGCGGCTGTTGGTGCTGCTCGGGAATCCGGCGGCGCTGCGCAGCGGCAAGCGCTATCAGCAGCATGATATCAATCGCCTGTTTGGCGGGCGCTGGCAGCAGGTATCTGATGTGCCAGAGGCGCGGCGCGCACTACAGCTGGAGCGCGCGCTGGAGAACTTCTGGCGCGAATGCCGCGATCACGAGATCCGCTGGCACCTCGATTTACATACGGCGATTCGCGGGTCGTATCATGCACGTTTCGGCGTTATGCCGCTGAATACGCATCCGTGGCCGGACGATTTTCTCCACTGGCTGGCGGCAGCGAATCTGGACGCGCTGGTGTTTCATCGCACGCCGGGCGGCACCTTCACGCACTTTAGCTGTGAACACTATGATGCCGCGAGCTGTACGCTGGAGCTGGGGAGAGCGCTGCCGTTTGGGGAGAATGATTTAAACCAGTTCAGCGGCGTGCAGCAGGCGCTGGCGGCTCTGCTGTATGGCGAGGCTCTGCCCGCGGTGCATGAAACGCCGCGGCACTACCGCGTCGCGCAGCAGATCACCCGCCACAGCGATGACTTTATTCTGCATATGGGGCCGGAGACGCTGAATTTTACCGCCTTTCCGCAGGGCACCTTGCTGGCAGAGGAGGGCGATACGCGCTACTACGTGCAGCAGGCACGCGAGTATGTGCTGTTTCCCAACCCCAACGTGGCGCCCGGCCTGCGCGCCGGCTTGATGCTGGTGGAAGAGACGCCGCAGACCGGGGCGCTGGCGCTGTAAGCGACGTATCACTATTGTAGTGCGCCGGCAGCGGCGCATCTGGCGGCCCGGACGGGTCGCCACCCCGACAGGCAAAAGCAGAAGAGAGGGTGAGGCAAGCCCGGACATCACGCGGCAGGTGTGCCAGAGATCAGCACCGTTTTCAGCACACATTTCCCTTCCTGAATCCCGACAAAGCCATTACACTCCTCCGCAATTCCTGCGTTTTTCCCTTAATCGTCATACTCTTTTGCAATTCCTCACGCATTTCTTCGCAATCTCTTCATGATTGCCCGATTTCTGTCTTTTATGCTTGCAGGGCTTTACTCAGCCTCTGAGTAGTTGACGTTCAGCGTCGTATGCTTGTTTCCGAAGACGCGACACAGGCTGTCGTCATAAAACTGAAAAGTAAGGACAATATTATGCGTAAACTGACTTCCCTCTTCCTGGCTACCGCAATGGCTTTTGGTGCAGCCAATATCGTCCACGCTGCGGCAGATAACCTGACACCGCCGCCGGCAGGTAGCGAAAAGCCGATGCACAAGCCGATGCGTCATCACGGTATGGAGATGATGTTCAAAGGCGTTAACTTAACCGACGCGCAGAAAACCCAAATCCACACTATCCTGCGTGACAGCCATAAAGAGATGAAGCGTCCGTCGCTGGAAGAGCGCCGCGCCAATCATAGCATCATCGCTGCCGATACCTTTGACCGTGCAAAAGCAGAGGCGCAGGCTGAGAAGATGACGGCAAATGCCAAAGAGAACGCGCTGCAGATGATGGAGACGCAAAACAAGATCTACAACGTGCTGACGCCAGAGCAGAAAAAGCAGTACAACGCTAACTTTGAGAAACGTCTGACAGAGAAAGGCCCGCATGACGGTAAAATGCCACCACCACCGGCTGAGGGCGAATAAGCCGTTTAGTTAAATCGGTTTGAGACCGCCGACGTTGTCCATGGCAAAAGTAAGCTATGGGCAGCGTCGGCGGTTTTGCGTTACAGCTCAATCAGCGGGAAGACGCCAGAGAGCAGAGGCCGGCAGAGAATTTTATAACCGTCGTGGTCAAATCCCTGACGCGCACGCTGCAGCTGACGCGCTTCCGCTTCGGTACTCACCGAGCCCAGCCAGAACCAGTGATCGATAACGTGAATCTGCGTCATTTCGACACCGGTCTCCACCATCCCTACTGGTCCCTGCCATGGCCAGCACACCACGCGCAGCTGCTCCAGACCTTCGCGCAGCCGCTGCTGATGATCGGCGACCGGCTCCTGACCGCAACAGCGCCGGCACAGCGCTTCAGCGCCGCACGGAAACAGCCGCGGCCAGGGCGCAAGCTCTCCAGCCCCAGCAGACCGTGACACAGGCGCAGCTCGTCGGCGAGGCTCTTCAGCTTCTCCAGCGCGGCAAAGCGGCTGCGAAACAGGCCATAGAGATTAGGTGAACAGGAGAAATCGACGTCGCGCGCGTAGACCACCTGCGGCGCGCCTTCGCCCAGCTGAAGCGAACAGAGCTGACGATTTTTACGCAGGCGTTTATTGAATAACGGCTGCTGCGTTTTAATCATCTGCGCTTCCAGCAGTTGGGCGCCGACATCCCCTGCGGTCGGGATCCAGCTCACGCGCCGCGCCTGGCGCAGCATGCTGGCTTCATCCGGCGTACGGAAATGGGCCATCACCCGGCTGCGCAGATTGATGCTCTTGCCGATATAGAGCGGCAGATTTTCACTCTCGCCATGGAAGGTATATACGCCAGGCACTTTGGGTAACCCCTCCAGCCATTGACGTAAATGCTCGGGATATTGATAGATTGCCGCCGCATCGAATTCGAGGCGATGGCTGGTTGCTCGTCTGACCAAAGAACGCTCCGCTTACTGGTTGTGCATACAGTATATCAGCGCGAACATTTTCTCGCCAGTGAGAGAGGGTTTCCCGCAGAGCACGGGAAACCGGCAGGGTTTATCGCTTCCAGAAGTCGTCAAACACGGTCACAGGCGGACGACGCTTGTGCTCGGTTTTCAGATACCAGCCTTCAATGGTTTTCGCTGCGTCGGCATCAATGGTTTTGCCTTCAAGAAAATCATCAATCTGCTGATAGGTTACGCCCAGCGCCACCTCATCCTGCAGCCCCGGACGATCGTCTTCCAGATCTGCCGTTGGGTGCTTGAGGTAGAGATGCTCCGGACAGCCCAGCGTCTTGAGCAGCTGTTTTCCCTGGCCTTTGTTCAGGCGGAAAATCGGGTTAATGTCGCTGCCGCCGTCGCCGTACTTGGTATAGAAACCGGTAACGGCCTCGGCCGCATGATCCGTACCTACGACCACACCTTTGCTCATACCGGCGATGCTGTACTGCGCTTTCATGCGTTCGCGAGCTTTTTCATTACCGCGTACAAAATCGGACAGGGTAATACCGGCATCCTTGAGGGCACGCTCGCTGGCCAGCACCGCCTCTTTGATATTCACCACCAGCGTGCGGTCTGGCTGAATAAAGGCCAGTGCATCCTGACAATCCTGCTCATCCGCCTGTACGCCATACGGCAGACGCACGGCGATAAATGCGTAATCCCGATCGCCGCTCTCTTCGCGCAACTCGCTGATGGCCATCTGCGACAGCTTGCCGGTCAGGGTTGAGTCCTGACCGCCGCTGATACCCAGCACCAGCGTCTTCAAAAACGGATGCGCTTTCAGGTAGGACTTGAGAAAATCGACGCTGACGCGGATCTCCTGTTGCGGGTCGATAACCGGTTTAACTCCAAGGGCTTCAATGATTTCCTGCTGCAATGACATGAACCTCTCCTCAAATCAGTCGCCTGACGGCACAATGCGGACCTGTTGCTAAAGCTAACGTCTCTGCGGCAAAACAACAAGCCGAACGGCTTGTTGTCCGGTTCAGCTGCTGGCGAATCAGGCGCTTTTCGGTTTCCGTGCCAGCAGCAGGAACATCAGGATCGCCAGCATGAAGCAGCCGAAGATGGTCGCGGTCATACTGAGCAGTGATGTACCGCCGAGGCCGCTGATTGGCACGCTGATCGCACCCAGCGTGAACATCGTCACCCCAATTACCGCCGACGCGCTGCCGGCGCGATGACCCTGGCTCTGCATCGCCAGCGACGATGCGGTGGTCGCGATCACGCCATTACTGGCAATAGTGAAGAACAGCGCCACCAGCACAATCGGCAGTGATGCGCCGGTAATACCAGCCAGCAACAGACAGCTGGAAGCGACAAATGCCAGCGTCAGGCCGCCTTTCAGCACCCGATACTCGCCCCAGAGCGGGCAGAGGCGCGCGCTGGTTTGTGATGCAATTATCAGACCGAAACCGTTGGCGGCGAAGCAGAAGCTGAATGCCTGCGGCGACAGGCCGTAAATCTGCTGCAAGACAAACGGTGACGCGCCAATGTAGGCAAACATGCCGGACATCATAAAACCCTGCGTCAGGCAGAAGCCCATAAATGGCCGGTGTGCGATCACCTGGCCGAGCGCCGCCCAGGCGGACCACAGCGAGCCCTGACTGCGCCGTTCGGCCGGTAGCGTCTCGTGTAGCTTCCAGCGCGCCAGGAAGATCAGCAGAATGGCGATGACGCCCAGTACAACAAAAATGCCCCGCCAGTTGAGCATCGTCATCAGAACCCCGCCCAATACCGGGGCACCAATCGGCGCGAGGCCATTTACCAGCATCAGCAGGGCGAAGAAGCGCGTCAGTTCATGCCCGCTGTACATGTCGCGCGCAATCGCACGCGACAATACCGCGCCGCCGGCTCCGGCTAACCCTTCAAACAGGCGCGCTACCAGCAGCGCGTGAATATCTTTTGCCAGCGCACAGCCAATTGAGGCGATAAACAGCAGCACCAGCGACAGCAGCAGCGGGCGGATGCGACCAAATTTATCGCTCATCGGTCCAAACAGTAGCTGTCCGGCACCCAGACCGAGCAGGCCAGCGGTCAGGCTGAGCTGCGCCGTTGCGGTTTCGGTGTGCAGATCGCGGGCCAGCTCAGGCAGGGCTGGCAGATAGAGATCGATACAGAGCGGCCCGAGCGCTGCCAGCAGGCCCAGCGTAATGGCATAAACCAGCCGGTTAGAGTGTGCAGGTGTCATTGATCCTCAGTGTCATTTCACGTTCTAAGATGTATTTTCGGCCGGATTATACGGGGTGAAGGGCGTTAGCACAGCATCTTTACGAAAACCTGACGCTTCAGAAATTACCGAAACACCTGCCATTGAGTTGATAAATCTGGATTTATGTTCCAGGCTTATTGCGACATGGACAAAGTATGAGGAACAACAAGATGAAAAAAGTGCTGGGATGTATCGCTGCCGCGCTGACGCTGGCAGCCCTGTCTGGTTGTACAACTTACGACCGCGCTGAAAGCTATGTGACTAAGCCGGTGGTGAAGGATGTGAAAAAAGGGATGACGCGTGACCAGGTTCGTCAGATTGCCGGACCGGCCTCGACGGAAATTACCATGGTACACGCACGTGGCACTTGCCAGACTTATGTCATTGGCGAGCGTGACGGCAAACAGCAGACCTACTTCGTGAGCTATAACGACACCGGTCGCGTAATGAACTACGGCTTCCAGAGCTGTAAAGATTACGATACCGATCCGCAAGCCGCGCAGTAACGGCAGCAGAATGATAAACGGCCCGTCACTGACGGGCCGTTTTTCGTTGTGCGCTTATAAACCGTACGGCCGCGGTACTTCGATATAGTCGCCGCCGATCTCGCGCTGATAGTAGTGACCTTCCTGCACATAGTAGCGCTTGCCATTGTAATCCAGCACGCGCATGCCCTCAGCCGGTGAGCGTTCCGGAGGCTGCACGACGACATAGGTTTCGCCCTGGCGCTGATAATAGCTGCCGTTCAGCAGATAGTAGGTCAGGCCCCCGATCAGGACCGCCGTCGCCGCTTCCGGCAGAAAACGCAACGGACCCGGATGACCCCAGCGTGGCCCCGGCCCGCCCAGTGTGGACCGGGGCCCGGACCCCAGCCATACGGATGGGCGACGCTCAGGGTAGGGGCTAATAAGGTTAACGCCAGCAGCGGTGCGATAACGTTTTTCATAGAGGTTCTCCTGCAGTGATGAGCAGCAGAATTAGCCTTTCAGCAGGCAAAGACAAGCGGAAACCCGGCGTTTTTTCCTCTGTTTACCACGCTTAACGCTTTCCTGACGTAGGCGCCACAATTGGCGGAAAATGTGCAGAGGGCGCGGTGTAAAAAAGATAAAAAAACGGCAGGCTTATCAGGCCTGCCGTGGATGAGGCGGGAGATGATTAACGGTGTGCCAGTTCGGCGTGCTCGTCGCTCTCCAGCACTTTTTTATCGGTCATCCCCAACCAGCGGCTGGTGAGGGAACCGGCAGTCATTGAACCGTTGACGTTCAGTGCGGTACGGCCCATATCAATCAGCGGCTCGATGGAGATCAGCAGCGCAACCAGCGTGACCGGCAGACCCATGGCCGGCAGCACAATCAGCGCGGCAAAGGTCGCACCGCCGCCGACACCGGCAACACCCGCAGAGCTGAGGGTCACGATGCCTACCAGCGTAGCAATCCACATCGGATCAAACGGGTTGATGCCCATGGTGGGCGCAACCATTACGGCCAGCATGGTCGGATAAAGACCGGCACAACCGTTCTGGCCAATGGTGGCCCCGAACGAGGCGGAGAAGCTGGCAATGGATTCCGGCACGCCCAGACGACGCGTTTGCGTCTCAACGTTCAGCGGAATACTGGCTGCGCTGGAGCGGCTGGTAAAGGCGAAGGTGATCACCGGCCACACTTTGCGGAAGAAACGCATCGGGTTGATGCCGTTCACCGACAGCAGCAGCGCATGCACGCCAAACATGATGGCCAGACCAAGATAAGACGCAACCACAAAACCGCCCAGCTTGATAATGTCCTGCAGGTTAGAACCGGCGACCACTTTAGTCATCAGCGCCAGCACGCCATAGGGCGTCAGCTTCATGATCAGGCGGACCAGCTTCATCACCCACGACTGCAGGGTATCGATCGCCACCAGCACGCGTTCGCCTTTTGCTGTGTCATCTTTCAGCAGCTGCAGTGCAGCGACGCCGAGGAAGGCGGCAAAAATGACCACGCTGATAATCGAAGTAGGGTTGGCGCCAGCCAGATCGGCAAACGGATTTTTCGGGATAAACGACAGCAGCAGCTGCGGCGTACTCAGATCCGCGACTTTCCCCGCGTAGTTGCTCTGAATTGCGCTCAGGCGGGCGGTCTCCTGCGCACCCTGCACCAGACCTTCCGCGCTCAGGTGGAACAGGCCGGTAACCAGCACGCCCACCAGCGCCGAGATGGCGGTGGTGAACAGCAGAACACCAATGGTCAGCACGCTGATTTTACCCAGCGAGGAGGCATTATGCAGACGCGCGACCGCGCTCAGAATTGAGGCGAACACCAGCGGCATAACGATCATCTGTAACAGCTGAACATAGCCGTTGCCGACAATGTTGAACCAACCGATCGAATCTTTTACCACCGGGTTGTTTTCACCGTAGATAGCTTGCAGCGCCAGGCCAAAAAGTACGCCAAACACCAGGCCAGTGAGCACGCGCTTCGACAGGCTCCAGCTCTGGTTGCCAATACGATTCAGCAGCACCAGCAGCGCGACAAACGCCACGATATTAATAATCAGAGGAAAATCCATGCTTAACTCCAGAGATAGACCGCCACGGCGGTTCGCCGTGGCATGTAACACAGTCAGTTTCCTTAAAGGAATGTCAGGGATGTTAGCAGTTGATGAAAGGGCAGGCTTATACCCAAAAAGCATTGGTTATAACTTTTCGTTTGAATTTGTCCGGATATTAGTCACTTTGTCCATTTACCAGCCGGCTGACGCCATTTTGTAGCGTACTGAACAGCTGTTCCGGCCAGCCATTAGCACCAAAAGAGGGCATGCCGGCCGGGAACCAGAGCGCATAACCGACCAGCGCAAGACAGAGGGCGCGCTCCAACTGGTTACCTTTCTGACTTTTCAGAATAGGCAGACGAAAACGCCAGCGGCATGGCCACAGCAGCGGCACGCCAGCGGGCGTCAGCATATCTGCCACAATGTGACTCAGGTAGCCCAGCGTCATTCCCTGCAGCACATCGGCCGGCAGGAACCCGTCGGCAGGGATATTGATCTTAAAGAGCCACAGGCTTACGGCCACGGCCAGCAGGCTGTGGGTAAAACCGCGGTGGCCAAATGCCCGGGCTATCGGATGCGAAAGCCATTTTAACCGCTGGCCCAGCAGGGATTTGGGGTGATCGATGTCGGGCAGCAGGCAGGTCAGCAGCGTAGCCGGCACCAAATGCCACCAGTCGGCGCTGGCCAGGACCGGTGTCAGTTCGGCACGTTTAGCAAAAATCGCGCTGGCAATGGCAAAAATGATGTGGCCTTCGGCCGTCATGATAGAACCTGGCTGCAAAGAAAAAGCTGTCAATACATCCAGTATAGGGATTTATCCAGTAAATGAGAATGGTGACGCTGTAACGAAGCGTGAATATTTTTCCTTTCCCGCGCAGAGATCGCGCGGGAAATTCACCACCTGGCTTAGCGGGCCAGCCAGCCGCCATCCACGGCCAGCGTATAGCCGTGCACATAATCGGAAGCGGCTGACGCCAGAAAGACAACCGGGCCCATCATGTCATCCGGTTTACCCCAGCGCGCAGCAGGAATACGGCCCAGAATCTCCTCGTTACGCGAGGCGTCGTTACGCAACTGTTCCGTGTTGTTGGTGGCCATATAGCCCGGGGCAATTGCGTTCACATTAATACCGTGCGCTGCCCACTCGTTAGCCATCAGCCGGGTCAACCCCATCACCGCGCTTTTCGAGGCCGTATAAGAGGGCACGCGAATACCGCCCTGGAACGAGAGCATTGAGGCGATGTTGATGATCTTGCCGCCGTTGCCCTGAGCAATAAAGTGGCGCGCCACCTGTTGCGACAGGAAGAACAGGCTTTTGCTGTTGATGTTCATGACATCATCCCAATCCTGCTCGCTAAAGTTCAGCGCATCTTCGCGGCGGATAATGCCTGCATTATTAACGAGGATATTGATCCGTCCGGCCAGCGCGACCGCCTGTTCTACCACCTGCGGCACAACTGACGACTGCGTGAGGTCGGCCTGAATTGACCAGAAGCGCCGCCCGAGCGCCTCCACCTTTGCCTGCGTATCCGCCGGCCCGGCCCGGTTGACGCCAATGATATCGCAGCCCGCTTCCGCCAGCCCCAGCGCCATGCCCTGACCCAGGCCGGTGTTGCAGCCGGTTACCAGCGCGATTTTGCCTTCCAGATTAAACGCATTAAGAATCATACTTCGCTCCCGTTAGCGCAGTGCGCTGATGCTGACGTGATCCATATCATCGAACACCTGGTTTTCACCCACCATGCCCCAGATAAAGGTATAGCGCTGCGTCCCCACGCCGGCGTGAATCGACCAGCTGGGCGAGATCACAGCCTGCTCATTGTGTACCAGCAGATGGCGCGTCTCCTGAGGCTGGCCCATCATATGGAACACGGCGCTGTCGTCGGCCATATCAAAATAGAAGTAGACCTCCATGCGGCGCTCATGGGTGTGGCAAGGCATGGTATTCCACAGATTGCCCTCATCCAGCCGTGTCAGGCCCATGGTGAGCTGACAGGTCGGCAGCACATCCGGCACGATAAATTTATTGATGGTGCGGCGGTTAGAGGTCGCCGGATCGCCCAGCGTGGCTTTGACAGCCTCATTCAGCGTGATTTTTTTATCAGGGTAGCGGGTATGGGCCGGAGCGCTGTTGTAGTAAAACTTCGCCGGCTGGCTGGCGCTGTTGCTGCGGAATATCACGCTGTTTGCGCCCTGGCCAACGTACAGCGCCTCCTGATTGCCTATCTCCCAGGTTTTGCCGTCCACCTCAATCACGCCCGGCCCGCCGATATTGATCACGCCCAGCTCACGCCGTTCGAGAAAGTAGCTGACGCCAAGCTGCTTGCCCACCTCACTGCCAATTGTCACCGCCTGCTGCAGGGGCATGACGCCGCCGACGATAATGCGGTCGATGTGGCTGTAGGTCATGGTGTAGGTATCCGCAGCGAAAATCTTTTCGATGAGGAATTCGCGGCGCAGCGCGTCGGTGTCCAGGGTTTTGGCGTGATCGCTGTGAATGCTTTGACGAATGTCCATCTCAGGCCTCTCAAGAGTCAAAGGAAGTGTCCCGATGCGGGTCTTGGGGCATCTTAGGCAGGATGAGATACGAATTCAATAAAAATGAAACATCGTTTTATTTATTTGCGTGGACGATCAAATCTGTGCGGCGGCTTCCGCTGAACGACGGTGGATGATCGGGTGAGCAGAGAGGCGCCAGCCTGCCGGCGGAGGCAAGCCGGCAGGCTGCAATAAAGAGTGATATATCAGTTAAACAGATGCGCCGCGCGTAGCTGGGTCAGATCGTCCAGCTTCACGTTCGCCAGCGCCCAGCGCGCATCGTCGCGATGCTCAGCCGCCGGCACCACAATGGAGCGCATGCGTGCCGCTTTACAGGCAATCATGCCATTGAATGAATCCTCCAGCGCCACGCAGTTCAGGGGATCCACGCCCAGTGCGGCAGCGGCATCCAGATAGACCTGCGGATGCGGTTTGCTGTACGGCAGCGATTCGGCGGAGGCAAGAGCTGAAAAGTAGTGACGCAAATTGAACATCTCCAGCACCCGCTCCAGCATGTGCAGCGGGGAAGCCGACGCCAGCGCAATCTTCAATCCCTGCTGCTGACACAACTGCAGCGCCTGCTCTACGCCAGGCAGCAGCGGACGCTGCGCTTCGACCAGCGCCAGCGCCCGCGCAATGATACGCTGCGTCACCTCTGCCTGATCCGGCCCGCGCCACGGCAGCGCTTCGTACCACATTCTGACAGTCTGATCGATACGCAACCCCAGCGTATCCGGCAGCTCATGCCGGCGGCTAATGTCCACATTGAGGCTGGAAAAAATATCCAGCTCAGCCTGATCCCACAGCGGTTCCGAATCAATCAGCAAGCCATCCATATCAAAAATAGCGGCCAGCACAGGGCGACGATAGGTCATACAACAGCTCCGTTTGCAATTTTCCTTACCATATCATGTGCGCCGCCTAAAGCCGACTTACGGCAGGTTACGCATTTTTCAGGAAAAATTGCGGTAGTACAGGTAGACTTAGGGCAAAACTACTGTTCGTGAAGGGACGACACTATGACGTATCAACAGGCTGGCCGCATCGCCATCCTCAAGCGAGTGGCTGGCTGGGTGATTTTTATTCCGGCGCTGCTGTCCACCCTCATCTCCATGCTGGGCTTCCTGTTTAAGCACAGCGAAAAGCAGCCCGGCATTGATGCTGTCATGCTCGATTTTGTCCATGTCATGGTGGATATGATTAAATTTAATACGCCATTCCTGAACGTGTTCTGGAACAACTCGCCCGTGCCGGCGTTTAACGGCGCGGCCAACGTTGGTTTCTGGCTTATCTATATTTTGATCTTTGTTGGCATGGCGCTGCAGGCGTCGGGCGCGCGTATGTGGCGTCAATCGCGCCATGTAAAAGAGGGCATTGAAGACCAGCTGATTCTGGAGCAGGCGAAAGGCAGCGAAGGGCGCACGCGCGCACAGCTGGAGGAGAAGATCCACGTGCCGCGCCACACCATCCTGCTGCAAATCTTCCCGCTCTATATCCTGCCGGTGGTTATCGCGCTTGCAGGCTACTTCGTGCTGCGTCTGCTTGGCATGCTGTAAACGATCAGGCCGGTCTGGCCTGATGCTGACTCAGCGCATCATCAGCCAGTAGCTGGCCAATGGCGAACTGCGCTTCGTCACTCCAGCTGCCACCAAATACATTGGCCCGGTTCAGCAGGTAATAGAGCTGATAGACCGGCTGGCGCTGGGAGAAGCCCTCTGGCAGTGGCCATACGGCGTGGTAGCCTTCGTATATCTGCCGTGGCAGATCGGCGTAGTAGCTCAGCATGGCTAAATCGCACTCGCGATCGCCCCAGTAACAGGCGGGATCAAACAGCCAGGGCCCTGCGGCGCTGCCTGCGCAGTTGGCAGGCCACAAATCGCCGTGGAGTAAAGAGGGCTGAGGATGGTGGTTTGCCAGGCTGCGCTGTACGCAATCCACAATCGTCTCCATAGGGCCGTAGTGGACGCCTTTTTCTGCGGCCAGCTGTAACTGCCAGCCGATACGCTGCTCGGCAAAGAACACCGACCAGCGACGTAGCCAGCTGTTCGGTTGCGGTGTGGTGGTAATGTTGTTATCGAAGTCGAGGCCAAACTGCGGCTGCTCGCTCCACTGGTGCAGACGCGCCAGTTGTTGTCCCAGCTGGAATGCCGTATGGGGTTGCAGCGGTTCCGGCTGAATGTACTCCAGCAGCAGAAAGCTGGTGTCGCGATCGTTACCTACGCCGTAAACCTTTGGCACGCGTACCGTGCCCGTACGCGCCAGCAGATCAAGCTGGTCCGCTTCCCAGCTGAACAGCGTGATCATATCGCGCGTATTACACTTCACGAACACATCCAGCTCGCCGTAGCGGATGCGCCAGGCAGGATGTACATCGCCACCGGGCAGGGCGTGGCGTTCCGTTATTTCTGCCTCGCCGGCGTATTCGCTTAACAGTCGATTAATGGCTGACCACATTGGGTAATCCTCTTTATTCGCTGCGTAAGAACGATTGTAACGCTCAGAACTTAAGCAAAACCAGCGCGGTGACCTGTTTTTGCCTCGTGTCAGGGTTGTGCTTTTAAAAATGCATCCAACGTTGTCACCGAGACTTCCGGGCGCTGATGCAGCGCAACCTCTGCAAGAGCCGCTGCGTGATCGGCCAGATCCTGCTCTTCCAGTGCGCTGACAATGCCAAAGCTATTAGACCCTAACTCATGTGGATGGCCGTCATCATCATGCAGCGTGGTCGTGTAACCGCCGTTAACCATGGCACTGTTAAGCGATTGCAGATCGCCCAGACCTTTTTCCTGATAGCTGAATGTGACAACGTAACGATTAACGCCATGATCGCTCATCTTTCACCTCATTGTTATGGAACAGATTTCAGCGTAGACCAGCGCACCGTATAGAGCGAATTCTGTGCAATTTACCGGGGGCTGTATCAGATAAAAGGCAAGGAAGGTTTAAAAAAATTCTTGTAGCAATCTGGCTGCTATTTCAGTCATTGCCTCTTATAATGCGCCGCGTAAATGGGAGAAATCCCATTCACCGCGCGCTGCCAGCGCGAAACCTGGCTTTTCCGGTGCTTTCATATTTTTTTACAAAACTTACCGTAAATTGCATTGATCGCCCGGCAAAAAACTTCAGACTCATCGTTTTTTAAACTGCCGTACGGGTTACCTTTTAATGAAAGCCTTCAATAAGCTGTCCGCTGTTTTATTGCTCTCCGCCGGAGCATTTTGCCACCAGGCATTTGCAGATAACGCTGTATTTACCTCAATGGATGACCCTTCTACGGCAAAAAAACCGTTTGAAGGCACTGCGTCAGCCGGCTATCTCGCGCAGACCGGTAACACCACCAGCTCTTCACTGACCGCCTCTACCAGCATGACCTGGTATCAGACGTCCATGGCGTACAGCCTGTGGGGCAACGCGGCTAACACCTCTTCCAACGATGAGCGCTCTTCCGAGACCTATAACATCGGTGGTCGTAGCCGTTATAACCTCAACAGCGCTGACTACCTGTTTGGTCAGGCCAGCTGGCTGAGCGATCGCTTAAACGGTTACGACTCCCGTGATGTTCTGACCGCCGGTTACGGTCGCCAGATTCTCAACGGCCCGGTGCACTCGCTGCGTGCTGAATTTGGTCCGGGTGTGCGTTACGACGACTACCATGACGGTGGCCACGAGACCAAGGCCCTGGGTTACGGCGCGCTGAGCTACCAGTGGCAGCTGACCGACACCACGAAATTCATTCAGGGTGTATCGGTGTTGAGCAGCTTCGGTGAAGACACCACGCTGAACTCCGAGACCGCGTTGCAGGTGGCGATCAACGATCACTTCGCACTGAAACTGGGCTACAACGTAACCTGGAACAACAATCCGCCAGAATCTGCACCCGATCGTACCGATACCAAAACCACGGTCCAGCTCTCTTACGCGATGTAAGCGATGCACCAAAAAAACCGCCGTCCGGCCTGCGCCGTGCGGCGGTTTTTTTTTATCTCTCTTTGGGTTAGCGCCTTGGCCTATGGGTTTTGCTCAGCGGTGAAAGCTGCTATCATCGTTGCCGCTTTACGCGCCTGGCGTCATTCCGACAGTGTGGGTCTGACATCGCGCCGGGTAAAACAAACAAAACTCAATGTTGCATGTAGGCTTTCGTGTGGCTTACCACTGCGATTAAGGATATGAAATGCCAGTAATTACTCTTCCTGACGGCAGCCAGCGCGTCTTTGACCGTCCGGTCAGCGTGATGGATATTGCGTTGGATATCGGCCCGGGTCTGGCGAAAGCCTGTATCGCCGGTCGCGTTAACGGCGAGCTGGTGGATGCGGTTGATCCCATCACTGAAGATGCGCAGGTCGCAATCATTACGGCCAAAGATGAAGCCGGTCTGGAAATTATTCGTCACTCCTGTGCGCACCTGTTAGGGCATGCGATCAAGCAGCTGTGGCCGAATACCAAAATGGCAATTGGCCCGGTTATTGATAACGGTTTTTACTACGACGTTGATCTTGACCACACGCTGACCCAGGAAGATCTTGAGCAGCTGGAAAAGCGTATGCACCAGCTGGCAGAGACCAATTACGACGTCGTGAAGAAGAAGGTGAGCTGGCAGGAGGCGCGTGACGTATTTGCAGCACGCGGTGAGAGCTATAAAACCACCATTCTTGACGAAAATATCAGCCATGACGACCATCCTGGCTTGTATCATCATGAAGAATACATCGATATGTGCCGCGGTCCGCACGTACCGAATATGCGTTTCTGCCACCACTTCAAGCTGCAGAAGATCTCCGGGGCGTACTGGCGCGGCAACAGCGATAACAAGATGCTGCAGCGTATTTACGGTACCGCCTGGGGAGACAAAAAGCAGCTGGCTGCGTACCTGCAGCGTCTGGAAGAGGCCGCGAAGCGCGATCACCGTAAAATCGGTAAACAGCTTGATCTCTACCACATGCAGGAAGAGGCGCCGGGCATGGTGTTCTGGCACAATGACGGCTGGACCATCTTCCGCGAGCTGGAAGTGTTTGTGCGTACCAAGCTGAAAGAGTACGACTACCAGGAAGTGAAAGGTCCGTTTATGATGGACCGCGTGCTGTGGGAAAAAACCGGCCACTGGGAAAACTACAAAGAAGCGATGTTCACGACCTCTTCTGAGAACCGTGAGTATTGCATCAAGCCGATGAACTGCCCGGGGCACGTTCAGATCTTTAATCAGGGTCTGAAGTCCTACCGCGATCTGCCGCTGCGTATGGCCGAGTTTGGCAGCTGCCACCGTAACGAGCCATCTGGCGCGCTGCACGGTTTGATGCGCGTGCGCGGCTTCACGCAGGATGATGCACACATCTTCTGTACGGAAGATCAGGTGCGTGATGAAGTTAACAGCTGCATCCGTATGGTGTACGACATGTACAGCACCTTCGGTTTTGAAAAAATCGTGGTGAAGCTGTCGACCCGTCCGGAAAAACGTATCGGTACCGACGACATGTGGGACCGTGCTGAAGTGGATCTGGCCGAAGCGCTGAAAGAGAACGATATCCCGTTCGAGTATCAGCCGGGAGAAGGGGCGTTCTACGGCCCGAAAATTGAGTTTACCCTGTACGATTGTCTCGACCGCGCCTGGCAGTGTGGCACCGTTCAGCTAGACTTCTCCCTGCCAAAACGTCTGGATGCCACCTACGTGGGTGAAACCAACGATCGTCAGACGCCAGTGATGATTCACCGTGCGATTCTGGGTTCAATGGAGCGCTTCATCGGAATTCTGACTGAAGAGTTCGCCGGTTTCTTCCCGAGCTGGCTGGCACCGGTTCAGGCTGTGGTGATGAATATCACCGATGGTCAGGCAGAATATGTCAGTGAATTGACAAAGAAATTGCAAAATGCGGGCATTCGTGTCAAAGCAGACTTGAGAAACGAGAAGATAGGCTTTAAAATCCGCGAGCACACATTACGTCGCGTCCCTTATATGCTGGTCTGCGGTGAGAAAGAGGTGGAAGCAGGCAAAGTTGCCGTGCGCACCCGCCGTGGTAAAGACCTCGGGAGCATGGACGTAGATGTGTTTGTTGAGAAGCTGCAACAAGAGATTCGCAGCCGACATCTTCACCAATTAGAGGAATAAGGTTATTAAAGGCGGAAAACGAGTACAACCGACGCGTCCGAACCGTA
Source organism: Pantoea wallisii (assembly GCF_002095485.1). Taxonomy (GTDB): domain Bacteria; phylum Pseudomonadota; class Gammaproteobacteria; order Enterobacterales; family Enterobacteriaceae; genus Pantoea; species Pantoea wallisii. Next base: position 28,798 of record NZ_MLFS01000012.1, read on the forward strand.
TTAACGGCGAAATCCGTGCTACCGAAGTGCGCTTAACAGGCGTAGACGGCGAGCAACTTGGCATTGTCTCACTGCGCGAAGCGATTGAGAAAGCTGAAGAAGCTGGCGTAGATTTAGTTGAAATCAGCCCGAACGCCGAACCGCCGGTTTGCCGTATTATGGATTACGGCAAGTTCCTTTATGAAAAGAGTAAGTCTTCTAAGGAACAGAAGAAGAAGCAAAAAGTTATCCAGGTTAAGGAGATCAAATTCCGTCCTGGTACCGATGATGGCGACTATCAGGTCAAACTACGCAACCTGATTCGCTTTCTCGAAGAAGGCGATAAAGCCAAAATCACGCTGCGTTTCCGTGGTCGTGAGATGGCGCACCAGCAGATCGGTATGGAAGTGCTTAACCGCGTCCGTAAAGACCTGTGTGAAGATCTGGATCTGGCCATTGTCGAATCCTTCCCTTCGAAGATCGAAGGCCGCCAGATGATCATGGTGCTCGCTCCTAAGAAGAAGCAGTAGGCCTTCAAGTAATAATGCCGCGCAGCGTTCGCGCTGTGCGGTTTTTATTCGCCTGTCTGGTTCATTTTATTAACAATGCGAAGTGGATATTTGTAAAAATGCCAAAGATTAAAACTGTACGTGGCGCGGCCAAGCGCTTCAAGAAGACCGCTTCTGGCGGCTTCAAGCGTAAGCACGCAAACCTGCGTCATATTCTGACTAAGAAATCAACTAAGCGTAAACGTCACCTGCGTCCGAAAGGCATGGTGTCTAAAGGCGATCTGGGTCTGGTTGTTGCCTGCCTGCCGTACGCATAAGTTTATTTTTTTATTAATTTGCCTGAAACGTTGCGTTAAGGCCGCTGGCCAGCACGGTAAGGCACAACAGAATATGATTAAGGAGAGCTCATGGCTCGCGTAAAACGTGGTGTAATTGCTCGCGCACGTCACAAGAAAATCTTAAAACAAGCTAAAGGCTACTATGGTGCACGTTCACGTGTTTACCGCGTTGCCTTCCAGGCTGTTATCAAAGCTGGTCAGTATGCTTACCGTGACCGTCGTCAACGTAAGCGTCAGTTCCGTCAGCTGTGGATCGCACGTATTAACGCTGCGGCGCGTCAGAACGGCATCTCTTACAGCCGTTTCATCAATGGCCTGAAAAAAGCGTCCATTGAAATTGACCGTAAAATCCTGGCCGACATCGCTGTATTCGACAAAGTGACATTTACTGCACTGGTTGAAAAAGCGAAATCAGCTCTGGCGTAAGTCAGTTAGAAAAGGGAGCTTGCTCCCTTTTTTATTGCCTGCAACTCACGCAAAAGATTGACATTTTAGCCGCCTGGCATTTCAATAGTGCGGTTTCGATCATGACAAGGTAACGCAAGCATGCACGCTGCTATTTTCCGTTTCTTTTTTTACTTTAGCGCCTGAACATCAGGGGCTTTTGCGCATAAGAAAAGAAACGAAAAATCGCGCTGAAAGCCTCCCTCGTGGAGGCTTTTTTGTTTCTGGCGACACTTAATCGGATCGCACGATCCCAACAAGAACTGACCAGCCCGGCTGGAAGAAGAGGAAATCATGTCCCAACTCGCAGACCTGGTGGCTCGTGCCACGGCCGCCATCGACGAGGCGTCGGATATCGCCGCCCTGGACGCCGTGCGCGTCGAATTTTTAGGTAAAAAAGGGCACCTGACGCTGCAGATGACGACTCTGCGTGAACTGCCTGCAGAGGAGCGACCGGCCGCCGGTGCCGTTATCAATGAAGCGAAACAGCAGGTTCAGGATCGCCTTAACGCGCGCAAACAGACGCTGGAAAGCGCAGAGCTGAACGCCCGTCTGGCAGCAGAAACCATTGATGTCTCCCTGCCGGGCCGTCGCGTTGAGAATGGCGGTCTGCATCCGGTCACGCGCACCATCGATCGTATTGAGACCTTCTTCGGCGAGCTGGGTTTTGCCGTCGCCACCGGTCCGGAAATTGAGGACGACTATCACAACTTTGATGCCCTGAATATTCCAGGTCATCACCCGGCGCGTGCCGATCACGACACCTTCTGGTTTGACGCTACGCGTCTGCTGCGTACGCAGACCTCCGGCGTGCAGATCCGCACCATGAAGACCCAGCAGCCACCGATTCGCGTCATCGCGCCGGGTCGCGTGTACCGTAATGACTACGATCAGACGCACACGCCGATGTTCCATCAGATGGAGGGGCTGATTGTTGATAAAGACATCAGCTTTACCAACCTGAAGGGCACGCTACATGACTTCCTGAACAACTTCTTCGAAGAGAATCTGCAGATTCGCTTCCGTCCGTCCTACTTCCCGTTTACTGAACCATCAGCGGAAGTGGACGTGATGGGCAAAAATGGCAAGTGGCTGGAAGTGCTGGGCTGCGGCATGGTGCACCCGAACGTTCTGCGCAACGTCGGCATCGATCCGGAGATCTACTCCGGCTTCGCCTTCGGTATGGGCATGGAGCGTCTCACTATGCTGCGCTATGGCGTGACCGATCTGCGCGCCTTCTTCGAAAATGATTTACGTTTCCTCAAACAATTTAAATAAGGGCAGGTTATCCAATGAAATTCAGTGAACTCTGGTTACGCGAATGGGTAAATCCAGCCCTGGACAGCGCAGCGCTGTCTGAGCAAATCACCATGGCCGGTCTGGAAGTGGATGGCGTGGAGGCTGTTGCCGGTGCGTTCCACGGCGTGGTCGTAGGGGAAGTGGTGGAGTGCGGCCAGCACCCGAATGCCGACAAACTGCGCGTGACCAAAATTAACGTGGGCGGCGATCGCCTGCTGGATATCGTCTGCGGCGCACCTAACTGCCGTCAGGGCCTGAAAGTGGCTGTCGCAACCGTGGGCGCGGTACTGCCGGGTGATTTCAAAATCAAAGCCGCGAAACTGCGCGGCGAACCCTCTGAAGGCATGCTGTGCTCCTTCTCTGAGCTGGGTATTTCCGAGGATCATGACGGTATTATCGAGCTGCCTGCCGATGCGCCGGTCGGCACCGATATCCGTGCTTATCTGCAGCTGGACGATAACACCATTGAAATCAGCGTTACGCCTAACCGTGCTGACTGCCTCGGTATCATTGGTGTGGCCCGTGACGTGGCTGTGGTAAACGGCCTGCCGCTGACCGAACCGGTTATTGAGCCGGTCGCGCCGACCATCACCGATACCTTCCCGATTCGCGTTGATGCTACGGATGCCTGTCCGCGCTACCTCGGTCGCGTCGTGAAAGGCATCAACGTCAAGGCCGCTACCCCGCTGTGGATGCGTGAAAAGCTGCGTCGCTGTGGCATTCGCTCAATCGATCCGGTGGTTGATATCACCAACTATGTGCTGCTGGAGCTCGGCCAGCCTATGCACGCCTTCGATCTGGACCGCATTGATGGCGGCATCGTGGTGCGCATGGCGAAAGAGGGCGAAACCCTGACGCTGCTGGATGGCAGCGAAGCAAAACTCAACAGCGATACGCTGGTGATTGCTGATCACCACAAAGCACTGGCGATGGGTGGCATTTTCGGTGGCGAGCACTCGGGCGTGAATGAAGAGACGCAGAATGTCCTGTTCGAGTGCGCCTTCTTTGATCCGCTGGCCATTACCGGCCGCGCGCGTCGTCACGGCCTGCACACCGATGCATCCCATCGCTACGAGCGCGGTGTTGATCCGGCGCTGCAGTTTAAAGCCCTTGAGCGCGCAACCCAGCTACTGCTGGCGATCTGCGGTGGCGAAGCCGGCCCGATCATTGATCGGACCGATGCCAGTAAACTGCCGCCGCGCGCAAAAATCACGCTGCGTCGCGAAAAGCTGGACCGCCTGATTGGTCACGTTATTGCCGATGAACAGGTGACTGATATCCTGACGCGCCTGGGGTGTGAAGTGACCGCCGGCAACGGTGAGTGGCAGGCGGTGGCCCCGAGCTGGCGTTTTGATATGGCGATTGAAGAAGATCTGGTGGAAGAGGTGGCGCGCGTTTACGGCTACAACAACATTCCGGACGTACCGGTCAAAGCCAGCCTGATCATGACGCAGCACCGTGAAGCTGCGCTCTCGCTGAAGCGGGCAAAAAATCTGCTGGTGGATAAAGGCTACCAGGAAGCCATCACCTACAGCTTTGTTGATCCCAAGGTTCAGCAGCTGCTGCACCCGGGCGAAGAGGCCCTGATTTTACCCAGCCCGATCTCCAGCGATATGTCGGCCATGCGCCTGTCACTGTGGACCGGTCTGCTGGGCGCCGTGGTCTATAACCAAAACCGTCAGCAGGGTCGTGTGCGTCTGTTTGAGAGCGGTTTGCGCTTTGTTCCTGATACGCAGGCCGATCTCGGTATCCGCCAGGATCTTATGCTGGCGGGCGTATTAAGCGGTAACCGCTTCGAAGAGCACTGGGATCTGGCGCGCCAGACGGTTGACTTCTATGATTTGAAAGGCGATTTAGAGTCTTTGCTGGAGTTAACCGGTAAGCTGGATGAAATTTCGTTCCGTGCTGAAGCCAATCCGGCGCTGCACCCGGGACAGAGTGCCGCAATTTATCTGCGTGATGAACGAATCGGATTTATCGGGGTGGTTCATCCGGAGCTGGAACGTAAGCTGGATCTTAACGGCCGCACCTTAGTGTTTGAACTGCTTTGGAATAAGGTTGCAGACCGCGTACTGCCTGACGCGCGCGAGATTTCACGCTTCCCGGCAAACCGTCGTGATATTGCTGTAGTGGTGGCGGAAAACGTGCCAGCAGCAGATATCATCGCGGAGTGTAAGAAAGTTGGCGTAAATCAGATAGTTGGCGTAAACTTGTTTGACGTGTACCGTGGTAAGGGCGTAAACGAGGGTGAAAAGAGCCTCGCGATTAGCCTGATTTTGCAGGATACCAGCCGGACACTCGAAGAAGAGGAGATTGCTGCGACCGTTGCCAAATGCGTTGCAGCATTAAAAGAGCGATTCCAGGCAACCTTGAGGGATTGAACCTATGGCGCTTACAAAAGCTGAAATGTCAGAGTACCTGTTTGAAAAACTCGGGTTGAGCAAACGCGATGCCAAAGAGTTGGTGGAGCTTTTTTTTGAAGAGGTTCGCCGTGCGTTGGAAAACGGAGAACAGGTAAAACTGTCTGGATTTGGTAATTTTGATCTGCGTGACAAAAACCAGCGTCCAGGCCGTAACCCTAAGACGGGGGAAGATATTCCAATCACCGCCCGCCGCGTGGTGACATTCCGTCCTGGGCAGAAGTTGAAAAGTCGCGTTGAGAACGCGTCACCCAAGGATGCTGACTGATTTCAGTATGACAAAAAGGCCGCGTAGCGGCCTTTTTTATTGGCCGCGATCCGCTGGCTTTCTTTTTGCTGTAATCTCTCTACAATCAAATCTCTGTTTTCTCAGTCAATCTTATCTATGACTCTGCTGGATCAGCTCGCTCATCACGCCAATCGGCGCAGCCAGCGCTGGATTCTTGTGCTCGCCACCTTACTGGCACTGCTGCTGGTCATTAGCCTGTGCGCCGGTGATAGCTGGATCTCCCCAACCGCGTGGTTCTCTGCAAGCGGCGACCTGTTCGTCTGGCAGCTGCGTCTGCCGCGCACGCTGGCCGTGCTGCTGGTAGGGGCGGCGCTGGCGGTATGCGGTGTGGTGATGCAGGCGCTGTTTAATAATCCGCTGGCGGAGCCGGGTCTGCTGGGCGTATCCAATGGGGCAGGTATTGGCCTGGTGCTGGGGGTGCTGCTTGGCAATGGTGCGCTGTGGAGCCTGGCGCTGGCCGCGATGGCCGGCGCGCTGCTGATTACGCTGCTTCTGCTGCACTTCGCCCACCGACAGCTCTCCGCAAGCCGGCTACTCCTGACGGGCGTGGCGCTGGGCATTATCTGTAGCGCCATCATGACCTGGGCCGTGTACTTTAGTACCAGCCTCGATCTGCGCCAGTTAATGTACTGGATGATGGGCGGCTTTAGCGGCATCGACTGGCGTTATGGCTGGATGATGCTGGCACTGCTGCCGGTCATGCTTGGCCTGCTGGGCAGTGCGCGCACCCTGAACTTACTGGCGCTGGGCGAGACCTCAGCGCGCCAGCTTGGTTTACCGCTGTTACTGTGGCGAAACCTGCTGGTGCTGGCGATGGGCTGGCTGGTGGGTGTGAGCGTGGCGATGGCCGGGGCGATCGGGTTTGTCGGGCTGGTGATCCCCCATCTGCTGCGACTGAGCGGAATCAGCGATCATCGCTATCTGTTACCGGCGGCCGCGCTGGCGGGCGCCGCCGTGCTGCTGGCGGCGGATATTATCGCACGCCTGGTGCTGACCTCCGCTGAGCTGCCGATTGGCGTGGTCACGGCCACGCTCGGCGCACCGCTGTTTATCATGTTATTAGTAAAGTCCTCGCGCTAGCTGCGGCTGGCTGTGTGCAATTAACGACAGGAATCGACGATGAGCATTTATGAAACCGAACTGGTGACGCTGGATGGTGACAAAACGACGCTGGCCGCCTGGCAGGGCAAAGTACTGCTGGTGGTAAACGTAGCCTCCAAATGTGGCCTGACGCCGCAATATGAGCAGCTGGAAGCGCTACAGAAGGCCTGGCAGGCGAAAGATTTCAGCGTGATTGGCTTCCCGTGCAACCAGTTCCTGGAGCAGGAGCCTGGCAGCAATGAAGAGATCAAAACTTTTTGCAGCACCACCTACGGTGTGACCTTCCCGCTGTTTGATAAAACAGAGGTCAACGGTGAGCAGCGTCATCCGCTCTACCGCCAGCTGGTGGCGGCGCAACCGGAAGCCGAGCGTCCGGCCGGCAGCGGTTTCCTTGAACGTATGGAGAGCAAAGGGCGCGCGCCTAAAGCGCCTGGCGATATCCTGTGGAATTTTGAAAAGTTCCTGATCGATAAGCAGGGCAACGTGATTGCCCGCTTCTCGCCCGATATGACGCCGGACGATCCGATCATCCTCAAGCGCATTGAACAGGCGCTGGCGGCCTGAGTGCTATTGCAGTGCCAGGGCGTCAGCGTTGCAGGGCGGCTGACGCCCGCTGACCTCACGCTGAACCAAGGTGAACGGGTGCACCTTGTCGGCCCGAACGGTGCCGGCAAGAGCACGCTGCTCAGCGTACTGGCAGGGTTACTGCCTGCGCGGGGAGGCATTCAACTGGCGGGAGAAGCGCTGACAAGCCTGCCCGGTGCGACGCTGGCACAGCTGCGCGCCTGGCTACCCCAGCAGCACGCCGTGCCAGGCACGCTGCCGGTGTGGCACTATCTGCGTATGCACATGACACAAGCCGCGCCTGTCACTGATAGCGTGCTGGCTGACATTCTGACCCAGCTCAGCCTGCAGGATAAGCTAACACGCAACCTGAGGCAGCTTTCGGGCGGCGAGTGGCAGCGGGTACGTTTAGCGGCGGTAGTACTGCAGATTCATCCGGCAATCAATCCGCGCGGGCGCCTGCTGGTGCTGGATGAACCGATGACGGCGCTTGACGTGGCGCAGCAGCATGCAGTGGATAGATTGCTGGCGCAGCTGTGTCAGGCGGGCATCGCTATTATTGCCAGTGGGCACGATCTCAACCATAGCCTGCGCCATGCCGATCGCGTATGGCTAATGCATCAGGCGCGGTAGTCAGCCAGGGCAGGGCGGACGAGGTCTTGACGGCGGCACGGCTGGCACCGCTATACCAAACCCGCTTCGAACAGATTGATACGCCGCACGGGCCACTGCTGATTATTCCTTAGCTTGCAGGCCGTACCGCTTTACCGCTACAGTATTGGCCGGACGACGGTATGTAAGGACTTCTCTGATGCGGCTGACTCTTTTGGTTATTGCACTCCTGCTGGCCGGTTGTAGCCACCACGCGCCACCCCCCAACGGGCGACTGTCCGATTCCATCACCGTCATCGCCCAGCTCAACGATCAACTCAACCGCTGGCACGGCACACCTTACCGTTATGGCGGCTTAAGCCGGGGCGGCGTGGATTGCTCCGGTTTTGTTTACCTCACTTTTCGCGATCAATTCGCCATGCAGCTGCCGCGTTCGACCCTGGCGCAAACCGATATCGGCACGCGCATCGATAAGCGCGATCTGCTGCCCGGAGACTTACTCTTCTTTAAAACCGGGAGCGGCGAAAATGGCTTGCACGTGGGTATTTATGATACCGATAACAGCTTCATTCACGCCTCAACCAGCCAGGGCGTGATTCGCTCATCGCTGGATAATGTCTATTGGCGGAAAGTTTTCTGGCAGGCTCGCAGAATCTAATCTGCTGACTTTATTGTCGGAAAAAGACGCAAAAAGCCAATGGTTTTAACTTCAGTGTTAATTCCATTTTTATGGAAAATATAACTCTCATTTAAAATGGCACTTTACCCTCAGCGCATTTAATACTAAAAAGAGTACGCAATACATTTAAGCAGTAAGGACATCAACCCCGGTCATTTGGCTTATGTGTTATTAAATGCCTGAAACGGGGCAATTAGACAAAAAACGGCGTCTCTTCTCACGTTTGGTCCTATTGCCTGACCGTTTTCATTGATATACGATGCGCCAATTGCCACTTCTTCTGGCTGTAGAAATGAAAGTCCATTTATCTGCCGACTATCAGTCGGAAACCTGGTTTTATCCAGCCTATACTCTGACAGGCCAGCTGACGGCCGTTGAGCTGGTCACACAATTTGTGCACGACAGCGCGCCCATTACGCTGCCGCAGGATCTGCTCTTGCCGCAGTTAGATGATGCACAACAATTACGTTTACTGCAGAGCCAGTTATCACTGCTGGAAAAATACCGGGACTTTTTTGAGTTGCATCAAATTATCGCGCTGGTTCGTATTGATGAATCAATGGCGATGACGCTATTAGCGAGTGAGTTTCTGTTAAGAAAATTTAAACAGCTCCCTTTTATTGTGCTGGATATTAGCGAAACGTTTCGCGCATTGTCAGAGGGAAAAAATCAGCCGCTATTAGCGCGCCTGCATCAGGAATTTCGCTTATCGCTTTCACAATTTGGGGCAGGAAAAGCACCAGCAACTGCTGTTTACGATAATCTGTTTAGCGTGTTAAAGCTGGATAAAACATTTATTCAGGGGCTGGCAAAACGTGCCTCTTTTACGCCCTTCATTCAGGCTGTTATCGATAACTTTCCACCAGCACGCCGCAAATAATAATTTGTGGCGTGGACGATAATGCGCTGCTGGAAAAAGTCACTACGCTGAACGGTGCGCAGATGCAGGGCGCGCTGTTCCCGGTAGTTAAAGCCGATCGGTTAGGCGATCTCATCTATCCTCACGTCACGCTCACTACGCCTTCGCAGCAGTAAACCCTCCACCTGTTCTCTGCGCCATCACGGCGGTAGACTACCCTTAACGTTTGACACGCAATGCAGGTGCCGCCCCGGGCGCACCTTCGGGAGTCGTAATGCAATTTGTTAATAGCTGGCAGCAAGAGTTGCCAGGATTTTATACGGCGCTGAAACCAACACCGCTCGCCGGTGGCCGGCTGTTTTACTCTAATGTGCCGCTGGCAGCAGAGATGGGCGTTGATGAGGCGCTGTTTGCGGATGAAGGACACGGCGTATGGAGCGGACGTGACCTGCTGTCCGGCATGTCGCCGCTGGCGCAGGTGTATAGCGGCCATCAGTTTGGCGTCTGGGCGGGCCAGCTTGGTGACGGACGCGGTATTCTTCTGGGCGAGCAGCAGCTGCCGGACGGACGCAAACTGGACTGGCATCTTAAAGGCGCTGGCCTGACGCCCTATTCACGTATGGGCGACGGCCGCGCGGTGATCCGCTCCAGCGTGCGTGAGTTCCTCGCTTCCGAGGCGCTGCACCATCTGGGCATTCCCACCACGCGCGCGCTGGCACTGGCAATTGGTGATGAACCGGTGCTGCGTGAGACCCGCGAGCGCGGTGCGATGCTGATGCGCATCGCGGAGAGCCATCTGCGCTTCGGCCATTTTGAACACTTCTATTATGGCGGCGAGCAGGAGAAGGTGCGCCAGCTGGCCGATTACGCCATTCGCCACCACTGGCCGCATCTGCAGGATGAGGCAGATCGCTATCTGCTGTGGTTCAGCGACGTAGTGCTTCGCACCGCGCGTCTTATCGCTCTGTGGCAGAGCGTGGGGTTCGCGCATGGCGTCATGAACACCGATAATATGTCGATTCTTGGCCTGACGCTGGATTACGGACCGTACGGGTTCCTTGATGACTATCAGCCTGATTTTATCTGCAACCATAGCGACTATCAGGGGCGCTACGCGTTTCAAAACCAGCCAGCCGTCGGCTTGTGGAACCTCAACCGACTGGCCCATGCGCTATCTGGTTTGCTGAGCACGGAACAGCTGAAACAGGCATTGAGCCTGTATGAAGGCGAGCTAATGCGCGTCTGGGGCGAGAAGATGCGGGCTAAACTGGGCTTGCTGACCGCTGATGAACATGACAATGCGCTCCTGACCCGCTTACTGGGACTGATGACGCAGGAGCGCAGCGATTATACGTTTACCTTCCGCCAGCTGAGCGACACGCAGCAGCAGGAGACCCGGTCGCCGCTGCGTGACGAATTTATCGATCGCGACGCTTTTGATCGCTGGTATGCGGATTACCGACAGCGTCTGCTGCAGGAGAGTGTCAGTGACGACGCGCGTCAGGCCGTTATGAAAGCGGCGAATCCGGCGCTGGTTTTACGCAACTATCTGGCGCAGCAGGTGATTGATGAAGTTGAAAAGGGCGAGAAGGCGGCGTTGACGACGTTGCATCTGGCGCTGCAGCAGCCCTTTAATGAGGCGACCATCAGCGCAGAGCTGCGCCAGCGGCCACCTGAATGGGGCAAAACGCTGGAAGTGAGCTGTTCCAGCTAATAACGATCAGAAACGGCTGTCCACTGCGGCAGCCAGTTTTGCCAGCACGTCGGCGCTCTCTTCCCATCCGAGGCACGGATCGGTAATGGACTGGCCGTAAGTTAGCGCTTCTCCGCTCACCACTTTCTGATTGCCCTCCTGCAGGAAACTCTCAATCATCACGCCGGCAACCGCACGTGAGCCGGCACGAATCTGGGCGGCAACGTCATCGGCGACATCACGCTGGCGGCGATGCTGCTTCAGGCAGTTGCCGTGGCTGAAATCAATCACCAGCTGCTGCGGTAAATTGAACTCACGCAGGTTAGCGGCAGCGGCTGCCACATCTTCGGCATGATAGTTGGGCTGGCGTCCACCGCGCAAAATCACATGGCCATGCGGATTACCGCTGGTCTGGTAGATTGTCATCTGGCCATTTTTGTCCGGCGAGAGAAACATATGACTGACGCGTGAGGCGCGGATCGCGTCCACGGCGATCTGCACGTTACCGTCCGTGCCGTTTTTGAAGCCCACCGGGCAAGAGAGGGCAGATGCCATTTCGCGATGGATCTGGCTTTCGGTAGTGCGTGCACCAATAGCGCCCCAGCTAATCAGGTCAGCGATAAACTGGCCGATCACCATATCCAGGAACTCGGTAGCGGTCGGCATGCCGATTGCGTTGATATCCAGCAGCAGCTTACGGGCAATAGCAATCCCACGGTTGACATCAAAACTGCCGTCGAGATCCGGATCGGAGATCAAGCCTTTCCAGCCCACCACCGTACGCGGTTTTTCAAAATAGGCGCGCATAACAATTTCGAGGCGATCTTGATACTGCTCACGCAGTACATTGAGTCGTTCAGCGTAGTCGAGCGCCGCTTTAGGATCGTGCAGTGAGCAGGGGCCGATAATCACCAGCAGGCGCGGATCCTCACCGGTGAGAATGCGGGCGATCCGCTGGCGCGCCGCCGTTACGCTGGCGGCGATATCCGCTGAGAGAGGGTATTGTTGCGCGAGGCTCGCCGGCGTCAGCAGGCTGCCGATGCGCGCGGTACGCAGTTCATCAGTTTTGTTCATTGGGATTCTCAAAATCTTTTCTTCGCAACGGTGAAATACCGGGAAGTGATGATGGTCACAATAAACCATTAGCTCGTGAATTCAACCAGCCAAATCAAAAGGGTATGCAAAAACAGACGGAAGCCAGGTTTTTTTACCCGCTTCGCGTCTGCCGATCTGCATTAGTACATGCTGCGACGCAGACCCATAATGTCGAGAATTTTCGTCGCAATCTCCTCAACCGAGTAGTTGGTGCTGTTCAAATAGCGAATCTGATGCTGACGGAACAGCGCTTCCACTTCGCCCACCTCCAGGCGGCACTGGCGCATTGAGGCATAACGGGTATTTTCGGCGCGCTCCTGGCGAATCGCGGCCAGACGCTCCGGATCAATCGTCAGGCCAAACAGCTTGTGCTGATGTTCACGCAGCGCGGGCGGCAGCTTAAGGTTATCCATATCATCAGCAATAAAAGGGTAGTTCGCGGCGCGCACGCCAAACTGCATAGCCAGATAGAGGCTGGTGGGCGTTTTACCGCAGCGGGAGACGCCCAGCAGAATGACCTGAGCATCCTCAAGCCCGCGCAGGGAGATGCCATCATCGTGCGCCAGCGTATAATCAATCGCGGCAATACGGGCGTCATATTTGCCCAGGTTACTGGCCGTCAAACCGTGCGTGCGGTGCGCCACCGGCATGGAGGAGACGCCCAGCTCACTCTGCAGAGGAGCAACCAGTGCCTGCACAATATCCTGACAAAAACCCTCGCTCTCCAGAATGATTTCGCGCACATCGGGCGTCACAATCGAGAAAAACACCAGAGGACGCACGCCACTCTGCTGAAAGAGTGCGTTGATCTGCGCCTTCACGGCCTGCGCACGTTGGACATTTTCTACAAAGGGCAGCGTAACGCTATTGGTGTTCACCGGAAATTGGGACAGCACCGCATGGCCCAGCACTTCGGCGGTGATGGCGGTCCCATCTGAGATGTAGAACACGCTACGTTCTGAACTCATAAATGACACATCCTCTTTTTTACTTTTGTGTAACATTACCATTGCCAGTATTTCATTTTAATTCATTATAAAATTAATTATCCATGAGGCTCCTGTCCTGCGCCCTTTATCTGCAGTGCAATTTATTCATATTAGATGAAATAGTGTTTTGAAAATCGCTAATTTTTCGCTTTTTCCATGCCGCGCACAAAATAGCGCCTAAGGGCGTTGCGCAACAAAATACAAGAGCTAACTCTCTGAAAAGGGGAAAAATATCACTATAGCAATCTGTTAGCGGTAAATAGCATCGTTGCGCAACACGTTTTATTTCGCGGAGTAGTCCTATTTTGTCGCTGTTTTTTTGCTTTAACGATTCAACACTTAGTGTTTATTAATCGATTGTGCCAGGCTGTTTTGGCGAATAGCAAAATGTTCCATGTGCTTTAATCATTTAAAAGGATTATCTCAATGTCCAATCAAGACCAACAGTCCTTAGTGCTCTGGTACAACCAGCTTGGCATGCATGATGTTGATCGGGTAGGGGGCAAGAATGCTTCCCTGGGAGAAATGATTACGAATTTGTCGTCGCTGGGCGTTTCCGTGCCTAACGGCTATGCCACGACATCTTACGCCTTTAATCTGTTTCTCGATCAAAGCGGACTGAACCAGCGTATTTATGATTTGCTGGACAAAACGGATATTGATGATGTTGCTGAGCTGGCGCAGGCCGGTAAACAAATTCGTCAATGGGTCGTGGACACGCCATTCCAGCCGGAGCTGGAAGAGGCGATTCGCACTGCTTATGAGCAGCTCTCTTCTGATGACGCCGAGGCCTCTTTCGCGGTGCGTTCATCGGCTACCGCCGAGGACATGCCCGATGCCTCCTTTGCCGGTCAGCAGGAAACCTTCCTGAACGTGCAGGGCTTCGATGCGGTACTGGTTGCCGTTAAGCACGTTTACGCTTCCTTATTTAACGATCGCGCCATCTCCTACCGCGTGCATCAGGGCTACGATCACCGCGGTGTTGCCCTGTCTGCCGGGATTCAGCGCATGGTGCGATCGGATCTCGCTTCATCAGGCGTGATGTTTACCATTGATACCGAGTCCGGTTTCGACCAGGTGGTCTTTATCACCTCGGCGTTCGGTCTGGGTGAGATGGTGGTTCAGGGTGCCGTTAACCCTGATGAGTTTTACGTGCACAAACCGACGCTGGCGGCTAACCGCCCGGCGATTGTTCGCCGGACCATGGGCTCGAAGAAAATCCGCATGGTTTACGCCGATTCGCAGGAGCACGGCGAGCAGGTACGCATTGAAGATGTTGACCAGGCAGAGCGTGACCGCTTCAGCCTGACCGACGAGGAAGTGCAGGATCTGGCGCGCCAGGCGGTACTGATTGAGCAGCACTATAAGCGTCCGATGGATATCGAGTGGGCCAAAGATGGTCATACCGGCAAACTGTTTATTGTGCAGGCGCGTCCGGAAACAGTGCGCTCAAACGGTCAGGTGATGGAGCGCTATAACCTGCAGGGCAAAGGCAAAGTACTGGTCGAGGGGCGCGCGATTGGCCACCGTATCGGCGCAGGTGAAGTGAAAGTTATTCACGACATCAGCGAAATGCACCGCATTGAAAAGGGCGATGTGCTGGTAACTGACATGACCGACCCGGACTGGGAACCGATCATGAAGAAGGCCTCTGCCATCGTGACCAACCGCGGCGGCCGTACCTGCCACGCGGCGATTATCGCGCGTGAGCTGGGTATTCCGGCGGTTGTCGGCTGTGGTGACGCTACCGATCACCTGAAAGATGGTCATAAGGTTACGGTCTCTTGCTCTGAAGGCGATACCGGTTACGTGTACGACGACCTGCTGGACTTTGAAGTGACCAGTTCGCAGGTGGATACCATGCCGGACCTGCCGCTGAAGATTATGATGAACGTCGGGAATCCGGACCGCGCTTTTGATTTTGCCTGCCTGCCCAATGAGGGCGTGGGCCTGGCGCGCCTTGAGTTCATCATCAACCGCATGATTGGCGTACACCCGAAAGCGCTGCTGGAGTTTGATCAGCAGACGCCTGAGCTGCAGGCGCAGATTCGTCAGATGATGAAAGGGTTTGATGACCCGGTTGAGTTCTATATCGCACGTCTGACGGAAGGGATTGCCACTCTTGGCGCAGCCTTTGCGCCGAAACGGGTGATTGTGCGTTTATCTGACTTTAAATCCAATGAGTACGCCAACCTGGTTGGCGGCGAGCGGTATGAGCCAGAAGAGGAGAACCCGATGCTGGGATTCCGTGGCGCCGGTCGTTATGTTGCGGATAGCTTCCGTGACTGCTTCGCTCTGGAGTGTGAGGCGGTGAAGCGTGTCCGTAATGAGATGGGCCTGACCAACGTTGAGATCATGATTCCTTTCGTCCGGACGGTTGACCAGGCGCAGGCAGTGGTCGCTGAGCTGGCGAAGCATGGACTGAAGCGTGGTGAAAATGGGCTGAAGGTGATCATGATGTGCGAGATCCCTTCTAATGCCCTGCTGGCCGAGCAGTTCCTGGAGCACTTCGACGGCTTCTCTATCGGCTCTAATGACATGACGCAGCTGGCGTTAGGTCTGGACCGCGACTCCGGCGTTGTTTCTGCACTGTTTGATGAGCGCAACGAAGCCGTGAAAGCGCTGCTGTCGATGTCAATTCAGGCGGCGAAAAAGCAGGGTAAATATGTCGGTATCTGCGGTCAGGGTCCGTCGGACCATCAGGACTTCGCTGCCTGGCTGATGGAGCAGGGTATTGATAGCCTCTCTCTTAACCCGGATACGGTTGTTGAGACCTGGTTAAGTCTGGCTGAGCTGAATAGTGCAAAAGCATAAGTAAGCAACGGTAATAACGCGTTCGGTGAAGATCGGTCGCGTGACCGGGCAAAATCATCAAGGCCAGCGCTGCTGGCCTTTGTTTTATCTGAATTTCAGGCAAAAAAAAGCCCATCACAGGGGATGGGCAAAGACTACACACAGCAATTCTTCACTTTACTCAGGGGAAAAAGGTTGTTTAAAAATCAGTAGCTTGATCTCAAACATAGGGAACATGTTATTCACCGCCGCCGCTGGCGTCTTTAAGAATCCTCTTATTAGTTTAAAGCTGATAATCTTTTCCAGGCTTTTTTTACCGCTCCACCCGACAATTCAGTATGAAAAATAATCATTAGAACCATGGAACGGGCCGGAAGCGGGAAAAAGTGCGTTTTTTCTTAAAAATCACTAATGAAAAAAAACTGTTTGCCTGTGGAATTAAGTGGCGCTGGTTAACCGGCCTGAACGGATGGTTAAAAAACAGGCGGTTCAGAGAGGGTGTTGAGGTCGGTGGCAGAAGTGCCGTTGCCAGAAATCTGCTCTGTTTGTTGTGCCCGGCGGTTTTCTGGCGGCCCTGCGGGCCGCCACTACAGAGACAACAGTGATGCTTATGCGTAAGAAGCGGTGCCGTCGTGGCGCTCCGCGCGGCTTAGGGCAACTCCTCTTCGTGCTCGGCTAATGCTTCAATCGCGATCTCCGGATCGTCATCCGGTGCCGGTGCTTCATGCATCCACACGGAAACCAGGCGATAGGAGACAGCGAGGACCACCGGGCCAATAAACAGGCCAATCATGCCAAACGCAATCAATCCGCCGATAACACCGGAAAGAATCAGAATCATCGGTAAATCCGCGCCCATGCGGATCAGCATCGGGCGCAGCACATTGTCCAGCGTACCGACTACGCAGCTCCAGACGAGCAACACCGTTCCCCAGGTGGTGTCGCCGCTCCAGTAGAGCCAGATAATGGCCGGTACCAGCACCACCAGCGGCCCCAGCTGTACCAGGCAGGTCAGAATCATCAACACGGTTAACAGGGTTGCATAGGGAATACCGGAGATCGCCAGCCCAATCCCCCCCAGCACACCCTGAACCAGCGCGGTCACCACCACGCCAAGCGCCACGGCACGAATAGCCTGGCCGGCCAGCAGTACTGCGGCATCACCACGCCGACCACCCATGCGGTAGGCGAAGTGTCGAATGCCGTGGCCCACCTGCTCACCGCGCCAGTAGAGCAGCACGCTAAACAGCAGCATCAAACCGAGATGCAGCATAAAGCGGCCAAAGTGGCCGGCCTGCGCGACAAAGAAGCCGGTCGTGCGCCCGATGTAGGGCTGCACCTGACGCATAATGCTGAACCGCCACCGTCAACCAGCTTGTGATAACTGCTATAGAGCTTGTGACCGGCAAACGGAATCTCACGCAGCCAGAGCAGGTCTGGCAGAATCAGATGGCGCTGAGTAGCCCAAGCGATCACCGGGGCGCTGTTATCGATCAAACTGCTTACCAGCAGCGCAATCGGAATAATAAACAGCAGCAGCAGTAAAAAGGTCATGGCGATAACCGCCAGCGAGCGTCGTCCCCACAACAGGTGCTGCAAACGAATCATCAGTGGCCAGGTTGCGATCACCACCATGCTGGCCCAGGCAAAGCCCAGGATAAAGGGCTGCACAACCCACAGGCAGGCGATAATCATCAGCAGGATGAACATCAGCGAGAACAACATTTGCGGTAAATCCATACCACGATGCAGGCTTTTCATAACGGCGTAGTAACCTCGAGTAATCCTTCATGAAGCGGCGCGAAACGCCGTCACAATGATGATCTATTTCCTGACGATTAAACAGAAAAAGCAGCGCAGCCGATGGCTTTCCTGGAAAAAACAGCGTGTGAAAGAAAAATATGATAAAACCAGAGGCTGAAAAAATTAACGACGCAAACGTTTACAACATCCCGGTCACGAAATAATGATCCCACAGATTTCCCAGGCACCCGGCCTCGTTCAGCTGGTGCTGACATTCCTGCAGTCATTGAAAGCACAAGGTTTTACCGGCGATACCGCCACCAGCTATGCCGATCGTCTTTCGCTCTCCACCGATAACAGTATCTATCAGCTGCTGCCGGATGCTGCCCTGTTTCCACGCTCCACGGCCGATGTGGCGCTGATTGCCCGACTGGCCGGAGAAGCGCGCTTTAATAGCCTGGTGTTTACCCCGCGCGGCGGCGGTACGGGCACCAACGGGCAGTCGCTCAACCAGGGTATCGTGGTGGATATGTCGCGTTACATGAACCGTATCCTGGAGATCAATACCGAGCAGGGCTGGGTGCGGGTTGAAGCGGGCGTGGTAAAAGATCAGCTGAACGCCTGGCTCAAGCCGTATGGCTTCTTCTTTTCACCGGAGCTCTCCACCAGCAACCGCGCCACGCTGGGCGGTATGATTAATACGGACGCCTCCGGGCAGGGCTCGCTGGTTTACGGCAAAACCTCCGATCACGTCGAAGGGTTGCGCGCGGTTCTGCTGGGCGGTGATATTCTGGATACCCGCGCGATGCCGACCGCGCTGGCCGAACAGCTGGCCGGCACGCCAACGCCTGAGGGCCGCATCTATAAAACGGTGCTTAATTGCTGCCGCGACCGGCGCGCGCTGATTCTGGAGAAGTTTCCCAAACTTAACCGCTTCCTGACGGGTTATGACCTGCGACATGTGTTCAGCGACGATCTGCAAACCTTCGATCTGACGCGCCTGTTGTGTGGCGCTGAAGGGACGCTGGCCTTTATCACGGAGGCGCGGCTGGATATTACGCCGATCCCTAAAGTGCGCCGTCTGGTTAACATTAAATATGACTCTTTTGACTCCGCGCTGCGCAATGCACCCTTTATGGTGGAAGCGCGGGCGCTGTCGGTGGAGACCGTGGATTCCAAAGTCCTTAACCTGGCACGCGAAGATATTGTCTGGCACTCGGTTAAGGCGCTGATAACGGACGTACCGGACAAAGAGATGCTCGGCCTGAATATTGTTGAATTTGCCGGCGATGATGCTGCGCTTATTGAACAGCAGGTCAGCAGCCTGTGCGCGCGTCTTGATGAGTTAATGGCGCAGCACGCCGGTGGCGTCATCGGCTACCAGCTGTGTAACGATCTGGCCGGCATTGAGCGCATCTACAACATGCGTAAGAAAGCGGTGGGGCTACTCGGCAACGCCAAAGGGCGCGCCAAACCAATCCCCTTTGTGGAAGATACCGCCGTGCCGCCCGAGCAGCTGGCGGACTACATCGTCGATTTTCGCGCGCTGCTCGACAGTCACGGCCTGAGCTACGGCATGTTTGGCCACGTTGATGCGGGCGTGCTGCATGTACGGCCGGCGCTGGATATGTGCGATCCGCAGCAGGAGCTGCTGATGAAGCAGATCTCCGACGAAGTGGTGGCGCTGACGGCCCGCTATGGCGGATTGCTGTGGGGCGAGCATGGCAAAGGCTTCCGCGCGCAGTACAGCCCGGCATTCTTTGGCGAAACGCTGTTCAATGAGCTGCGTCGTATTAAAGCGGCTTTCGATCCGGATAACCGCCTGAACCCGGGCAAAATCTGTACGCCATCAGGCAGCAATGAGCCGATGATGCAGGTTGATGCGGTGAAACGCGGCACCTGGGATCGCCAGATTCCGCTCACGGTGCGCAACGCCTGGCGTGGCGCAATGGAGTGTAACGGCAACGGTCTGTGCTTTAACTTTGATGTGCGCAGTCCGATGTGCCCCTCGATGAAGATTACCGGCGACCGTATCCACTCACCAAAAGGGCGCGCGACGCTGACGCGTGAATGGCTGCGTTTGCTGTCGGAGCAGGGCGTTGATCCGGTGCAGCTGGAGCAGGCGCTTCCCGCGCAGGGCACCAGCCTGCGTGCGCTGATCCAGCGTACGCGTAACTCCTGGCACGCCAGACAGGGCGAATATGACTTCTCGCATGAAGTTAAAGAGGCGATGTCCGGCTGCCTGGCGTGCAAGGCCTGCTCAACGCAGTGTCCGATCAAGATTGATGTGCCTAACTTCCGTTCGCGCTTTCTGCAGCTGTACCACACGCGCTATCTGCGCCCGGTGAGCGATCACCTGGTGGCAACGGTGGAGAGCTATGCGCCGCTGATGGCAAAAGCGCCGAAAGTTTTCAACTTCTTCCTGAAGCAGCCGTGGATGCGCGATCTCAGTAAAAAGTACATTGGCATGGTCGATCTGCCGCTGCTCTCCTCGCCAGGTCTGAAGCAGCAGCTCAGCGGGCATCCGGCCATGAGCCTGACACTGGAGCAGCTGGAAGCCATGGAGAGTACGCAGCGTCAGCAGTGTGTGCTGGTGGTACAGGATCCGTTTACCAGCTATTACGAAGCGCAACTGGTGACCGACTTCGTCAGATTGATTGAAAAACTTGGCTATCGGCCCGTGCTGCTGCCGTTCTCACCCAATGGCAAGGCTCAGCATGTAAAAGGTTTCCTGCAGCGCTTTGCCCGCACCGCCAGTAAAACTGCAGAGATGCTGAACCGCGTGGCGAAACTGGGCATGCCGCTGGTAGGGATCGATCCGGCCACCGTGCTCTGTTATCGCGACGAATACCAGCAGGTGTTGGGCGAGCAGCGCGGCGAGTTTAACGTACAGCTGGTGCATGAGTGGCTTCAGAGCGTGCTGGCTGACAGAAGTGAACAGACCCCCGGCGGTGAAGCCTGGTATCTGTTTGCGCACTGTACCGAAGTGACGGCGCTGCCGTCGACGCCCGATCAGTGGCGGGCGATCTTTGCACGCTTCGGGGCGAAGCTGGAGAACATTAACGTGGGCTGCTGTGGTATGGCCGGAACCTACGGGCACGAGAGTAAAAACCTGGAGAACTCGCTGGGAATTTACGCGCTGTCGTGGCATCCACAGCTGCAGAAGTTGCCGCGTCAACGCTGTCTGGCGACCGGTTTCTCCTGTCGCAGCCAGGTGAAACGCGCAGAGGGCAATGGCATGCGCCATCCGCTGCAGGCGTTACTTGAATTGATGTAAACAAATTGTAGGAGCCGTCACAAAGCTGGATTAGAATATCCAGCCTGCGTGGCGGACGAAATCACTTTGCAGGCGGGTTGCCTGGTCCCAGTCGCCGCTGAGCGCCAGTTGATGACATAAACGGGTCAGCGACAGGCGCGCCAGCTGGTAGGCCTGAATGCGAAACAGACGATCGCGATCGGCATTACCCATCTCCTGCACGAGGCGGTGATGGAGCTTGCCCATGGCGTGCAGGTAGCTCTGATCGTCTCCGTTCAGTTCGCAGATTTCTGCCATATCGAGGCAGGTGTCGTTAAAGCGGCGCAGCTGTTCGAGGGTACAATCGGTGCGGTTGAGCTTTGCCTGAGCCATATAGAAGTCAACGGTGATATCGCGCACCGAAAACTTATATTCATCGATTTTATGTTGTAACCAGGCTGAGACGGTAAGCGTCATATCGCCACCTTAATAGGTTAATGATAATCATTATCATATTAAACCGCGTCAGGAATGCAATTCCCGCGGTGAAATTTTATTGATTTTCTTCACCTGTTACTAAAATCGGCAATAACAATCTCTTTACATCCTGAAAAGGCGTAACCTATCAATCAGGATGAAAACGTAAAATGAATTTATAAAATTTTACTGTTTTTGAACAGGTTACGCAGGGCAGATGCGGCAGGGAATCGCCCGCGCAGAGAGAAGATAAGGGACTATGCTTAAGAAAGCAGCAGTAAAAAATAGCACGCGATGATTATCCCTGCAAAACAAGAGGTTGAAGTGATATCTGATATCACTACCATAGGGGGATAGCCTGAAAAGGCCCAGACTTACGAGGTAACACTATGTCATCAGTAAATGCAGCGTCTTTTTCACCCGATGATTTCGTCTGGAAAGGGCTCACGCTGACCGAGTCAGCGGCGAAACAGATTCTTAGCCTGGTTGAGCAGGACCCGGAAGTAAAGGGGCTGAAACTGGGTGTGAAGCAGTCCGGCTGTGCCGGTTTTGGCTACGTCATGGACCTGGTGAAAGAGCCTGCCGATGACGACCTGCAGTTCGAGCAGTTTGGCGCAAAACTCTTTGTGCCGCTTCAGGCCATGCCGTTTGTTGACGGTACCGAGCTGGATTATGTCCGCGAAGGCCTGAACCAGATTTTTAAATTCAACAACCCTAAAGCTCAGCACGCCTGCGGGTGCGGTGAAAGCTTTGGCGTCGAGTAAGTGAAATATGTCACGACACAGCGAAGCATCTGATGATGTACAAACGTGGGAAGGCAGCCTGAACTACAAAGAGGGCTTCTTTACCCAGTTGCAAACCGACGAACTGGCGCATGGCATCAATGAAGATGTGGTGCGCGCGATCTCGGCCAAACGTAACGAACCTGAGTGGATGCTGGAGTTCCGTCTCAAGGCTTTCCGGGCCTGGTTAGAGATGGAAGAGCCGCACTGGCTGAAAGCGCACTATGACAAGCTGGACTATCAGGATTACAGCTACTACTCCGCGCCCTCCTGCGGCAACTGTGATGACAGCTGCGCTTCCGAGCCAGGTGCTACACAAACCTCAGGCAGCGTGGCCTCCAGCGACTATCTGACCAAAGAAGTGGAAGACGCCTTCAATCAGTTGGGTGTACCGGTACGTGAAGGCCGGGAAGTTGCCGTTGATGCTATCTTTGACTCCGTTTCAGTCTCCACAACCTATCGTGACAAGCTGGCCGAGCAGGGCATCATCTTCTGCTCCTTTGGTGAGGCGATTCACGATCACCCGGAGCTGGTGCAGAAGTATCTCGGTACGGTTGTGCCGCACAACGACAACTTCTTCGCTGCGCTCAACTCAGCGGTGGCTTCTGATGGCACCTTCGTTTACATCCCGAAAGGGGTGCACTGCCCTATGGAGCTGTCCACATATTTCCGCATCAACGCGGCAAAAACCGGCCAGTTCGAACGCACCATCCTGATCGCCGATGAAGACAGCTACGTAAGCTATATCGAAGGTTGCTCAGCGCCTGTGCGCGACACCTATCAGCTGCACGCGGCGGTGGTGGAAGTCATTATTCACAAAAACGCCGAAGTGAAATACTCCACCGTACAGAACTGGTTCCCGGGTGGCGAAGGCGAGGGCGGTATCCTCAACTTCGTAACCAAGCGTGCCCTGTGCGAAGGCGACCACAGTAAAATGTCGTGGACCCAGTCTGAGACCGGTTCAGCGATCACCTGGAAATACCCGAGCTGTATCCTGCGCGGTGACTACTCAGTAGGTGAATTCTACTCGGTGGCACTTACCAGCGGACGCCAGCAGGCTGATACCGGCACCAAGATGATCCACATTGGTAAAAACACCAAGTCGACCATCATCTCTAAAGGTATTTCAGCCGGTAAGAGCCAGAACACCTATCGTGGTCTGGTGAAGATCATGCCGACGGCGACCAACGCGCGTAACTTCACCCAGTGTGACTCGATGCTGATTGGCCCGGATTGCGGTGCGCACACGTTCCCGTATGTGGAAACGCGTAATAACAGCGCACAGCTGGAGCACGAAGCCACCACCTCACGTATTGGCGAAGATCAGATGTTCTACTGCCTGCAGCGCGGCATTAGCGAAGAAGATGCGATCTCAATGATCGTGAACGGCTTCTGTAAAGACGTTTTCTCCGAGCTGCCACTGGAATTCGCCGTGGAAGCGCAAAAACTGTTAGCTATCAGCCTTGAGCACAGTGTCGGCTGATGCCACACGCGTTGCCGGAAGCAATGTGAAGGAAAGAGTATGTTAAGCATTAAAGATTTACAGGTTAGCGTTGAAGACAAAGAGATTTTGCGCGGTCTGAACCTCGAAGTGAAGCCGGGCGAAGTGCATGCCATTATGGGACCGAACGGTTCTGGCAAAAGTACGCTGTCTGCCACGCTGGCCGGCCGTGAAGATTATGAGATCACCGGCGGTTCTGTATCTTTCAAAGGCAAAGATCTGCTGGAGCTGGAGCCGGAAGAGCGTGCCGGTGAAGGCATCTTCATGGCGTTCCAGTATCCGGTGGAGATTCCGGGCGTCAGCAATCAGTTCTTCCTGCAAACCTCTGTGAACGCGGTACGTAAATACCGTGCGCAGGAGGAGCTGGACCGTTTTGACTTCCAGGACTTCATCGAAGACAAAATTAAGCTGCTGAAGATGCCAGAAGACTTGCTGACTCGTTCGGTCAACGTTGGCTTCTCCGGTGGTGAGAAGAAGCGTAACGACATCCTGCAGATGGCCGCGCTGGAGCCAGAGCTGTGCATTCTGGATGAGACCGATTCGGGTCTGGATATCGATGCGCTGAAGATCGTTGCCGAGGGCGTTAACAGCCTGCGCGACGGCAAGCGTTCGTTCATTATTGTTACGCACTACCAGCGCATCCTGGATTACATCAAGCCGGATCACGTCCACGTGCTGTATCAGGGCAAAATCGTGAAGTCTGGCGACTTTACGCTGGTGAAACAGCTGGAGGAGCAAGGCTATGGCTGGCTTACCGACCAGGAGTGATAATGCGCTGCAACAGTGGCACCACCTGTTTGAGTCGCGCGGTGAAGCGCGCTCTCTGCAGGCACAGCAGCACTGGCAGCAGCTGATGCGCCTCGGCTTGCCTACCCGCAAGCATGAGAACTGGAAATACACCTCGCTGGATACGCTGCTGGCGAAGCAGTTTGTCCTGCCGACGGAGAGCAGCGTAACGGCTGAGCAGGTTGACGCGCTGGCGCTGCCGCTGGATGCCATTCGCCTGGTGTTTGTTGATGGCCGCTTTCAGCCGGCGTTGAGCACGCGCGACACTGAACTGTTTGAGGTTCAGCACAGCCGTGCCGCCGAACGCCGTCCACTGCCGTCACCGGTTCAGCCGGAAGTGTTTCTGCATCTGACCGAGAGCCTGGCAGAAGAGGTCACCACGCTGCGCCTGGCGCGCGGTAAATCGGCGGCACGTCCGCTCTATTTGCTGCACATCACCAGCGGCCAGGCGGATGCGTTGAACACCGTGCACCATCGCCATCATCTGGAGCTGGAGCAGAGCGCTGAAGCTGAAGTGATTGAGCACTACGTCACGCTGAACGGCGCGGCGCACTTTACCGGCGCACGCTTTACGTTTGCCGTGGCTGACAACGCGCAGCTGAAGCACATCAAGCTGGCGTTTGAAGAGAGCAGCAGCTACCACTTCGCCCATAACGATATCGTTATTGGCCGTGATGCGCAGGTCAGCAGCACCAGCTTCCTGCTGGGCGCCGGTTTGTCACGCCACAATACCAGCGTGCAGCTCAACGGTGAGAATACGCAGCTTTCACTGAACAGCCTGGTCCTGCCGGTGGGCTCAGAGGTGGCGGATACCCGCAGCTATCTGGAGCACAACAAGGGCTACTGCCTGAGCCGTCAGCTGCATAAAACCATCTCTCGCGACAAAGGGCGTTCCGTGTTCAATGGCCACATTAAAGTGGCCCAGCATGCGCTGAAAACCGACGGACAGATGACCAACAACAATCTGTTGCTGGGTCGCCTGGCGGAAGTGGACACTAAGCCGCAGCTGGAGATCTACGCGGATGACGTGAAGTGCAGCCACGGTGCGACCATTGGCCGTATCGACGACGAGCAGATGTTCTACCTGCGCTCACGCGGTATTGCCGAAGATGCCGCGCAGCAGATGATCATCCATGCGTTTGCGGCTGAACTGACCGAAGCGCTGGATGATGAAACGCTGCGTCAGACCGTGCTGCAACGCATCACTGACCGTTTCCCTGGAGTTGAGTCATGAGTTTCGATCCCGAACGAGTCAGAGCGGATTTTCCGATTCTGAGTCGTGAGGTCAACGGACACCCGCTGGCCTACCTGGATAGCGCGGCCAGCGCGCAGCGTCCGCTCGCCGTGATCAATGCGGAGAGTCACTTTTATCAGTACGGCTATGCAGCCGTACACCGTGGCATCCACTCGCTAAGTGCGCAGGCTACTACCGACATGGAGAACGTGCGCGCGCAGGCGGCACGTTTCCTGAATGCCCCTTCAGCAGAAGAGATTATCTTCGTTAAAGGCACGACGGAAGGCATCAACCTGGTGGCGAATAGCTGGGGCGGCAGTCAGCTGCAGCCGGGCGATAACCTGATCATCACCGAGATGGAGCACCACGCCAACATCGTGCCGTGGCAGATGGTGGCGGAGCGTACGGGCGCGGAAATCCGCGTACTGCCGCTAAACGACAACGGTGAGCTGGCGCTTGAGCAGCTGGCCGGCCTGATCGATAGCCGGACGCGCCTGCTGGCCGTTACCCACGTCTCAAACGTGCTGGGCACGGTCAATCCGGTCAAAGCGATTGTGGCGCAGGCCAAAGCGGCAGGCGTGTTAACGCTGATTGATGGCGCGCAGGCGGTCATGCATCACGCCGTTGACGTGCAGGATATCGACTGCGATTTCTATGTCTTCTCGGGCCATAAGATCTATGGACCCAACGGCACTGGCGTGCTGTATGCGCGTAAAGCGCTGCAGGAGATCATGCCACCGTGGGAAGGTGGCGGTTCGATGATTGCGCAGGTCCTCCTGCCCACCGGCACCACCTGGAACACCACACCGTGGCGCTTTGAGGCGGGTACGCCAAACACCGGCGGCATTATCGGTCTGGGCGCGGCACTGACGTGGATCAGCGAACTCGGTCTGGACGCTATTCATCAGCGCGAAAGTCAGCTGATGCGCTATGCGCTGGATAAACTGGCTTCCGTACCGGATATTGAAATTTATGGCCCGGCCGCACGCAGCGGTGTGATCGCCTTTAACCTGGGGAAACACCACGCATTTGACGTGGGCAGCTTCCTCGACCAGTACGGTATCGCGATTCGTACCGGGCACCACTGTGCCATGCCGCTGATGCGCCACTATGCGGTACCGGCGATGTGCCGTGCCTCTTTCGCGCTCTATAACACCGAAGAAGAGGCCGACCGTCTGGCTGCCGGCCTGACGCGTATTCATCGTCTGCTCGGCGGTTAAGCAGATTTCAGGAGTTATCGATGGCAAATTTGCCAGACAAAGAGAAACTGGTGCGCAACTTTAACCGTTGCGCCAACTGGGAAGAGAAGTACCTCTACATCATTGAACTTGGGGCAAAATTGCCAGAATCCTCTGAAAGCTTGCACCAGCCGGAATATGTGATTTCCGGTTGTCAGAGCCAGGTCTGGATCCGGATGACCCCGCAGTCAGACAGCACCATCGCCTTTGAGGGTGACAGCGATGCTGCCATTGTTAAAGGCTTGATTGCAGTAGTTTTTAGCCTGTATCAGGGGCTCAAGCCCGCCGAAATTCTTGCGCTCGATGTTGGCCACTGGTTCGGTGAACTGGCGCTGACCCAGCACCTCACCCCCTCGCGTTCGCAGGGGCTTGAAGCGATGATTCGCGCAATCCGTCATAACGCACAGTCCCTCAGCTAAGTTACACTCTCCAGACCCCGGCTCGACCGGGGTTTGTTCCCTCCGACAAAGAGAATATTGCATGAAACCAGCGTTACGTTTAGCCGGTGCATTGCTGTTGTCCTGCTTCGGACTGTCTGCACCTGTGTTTGCCACGGAATACCCTCTGCCAGCTGATAACAGCCGTTTAATTGGCGAAAATACCCTGACCACCGTAGCGGACGACAAACGGCCGCTGGAGTACATAGCGGCACGCTACAAGACAGGCATGCTTGGCATGCTGGAGGCGAATCCCGGCGTGGATCCCTGGCTGCCTAAAGCCGGTACCCAACTGACCGTGCCGCTGCAGATGCTGCTGCCGGATGCGCCGCGTGAAGGCATTGTGGTGAATCTGGCGGAGCTACGCCTCTACTACTATCCGAAAGGGGAGAATCGTGTGGTAGTCTACCCGATTGGTATTGGCCAGCTGGGCGCCGCCACGCCGAACATGGTCACCCGCATCAGTCAGAAGATCCCCAATCCTACCTGGACACCGACCGCCAATATTCGTAAACGCTATGCCAAAGAGGGCATTACGCTGCCAGGCGTGGTGCCGGCCGGGCCGGATAACCCGATGGGGCAGTTTGCACTGCGTCTGGCACGCGGAACCGGGCAGTATTTGATCCACGGGACCAATGCTGACTTTGGGATTGGCATGCGCGTCAGCTCAGGCTGTATTCGCCTGCGCCCGGAGGATATCGAAGCGCTGTTTAACAGTGTGCCGCAGGGAACACGGGTGCAGATCATCAACCAGCCGATCAAATATGCCATCGAACCGGACGGGAAGCGCTATATCGAGGTACATCAGCCGCTCTCGCATACGGAGCAGGATGACCCGCAAACCATGTCGATTACGCTGAGCGGGCCACTCAAACGCTTCATGCAGAGCCCTGAAAGCGATACGGCGTTGATCAAGGCGGCGATAGCGCGCCGTGCAGGCATGCCGGTGCTGGTAAGCAGTGGTGAACCGGTCGGTGATGATACGGTACTACCTGCCGTATTACAGGAGGCGCAGGGCGGTCAGGCAACGATTTCACAGGCGATGGGAGCATCAGAGCAGGCGCCCTGATTCAGGGCCAGCAAAAAGCGCAGAATCAGGACAAAAAAAATGGTGCCACATGGGCACCATTTTTCAAACCAGAACTCTTACTTACGGTAAGAGTGAGCCTGGTTGTCCAGACGCTGGTTAGCACGAGCTGCGTCATCTTTAGCAGCCTGAACGTCAGAACGGATTGCGTTCACGTCGTTGCTCAGCTGATCAACTTTAGCGTTCAGAGTCTGAACGTCTGAAGACAGCTGGTCGATTTTAGCGTTGCTTGAGCAACCAGCCAGCAGAGTTGAACCCAGGATTACCGCGCCCAGTACCAGTTTAGTACGATTCATTATTTATACCCTCTAGATTGAGTTAATCTCCATGTAGCGTTACAAGTATTACACAAAGCTTTTTGAGTTGAGAATAAATTTTTGATGAGAACATGCTTAAATTTGATCGTTCGCTCAAAGAAGCAGCGTTTCGCAGAACATGATGAAAATATTTAGCTAAAACAGAGAGATTTAATCGGATTAACCTTAATCCTGCGGGATATTGAATAGTTATTATCGATTGGAAATTTCCGCTTTATGTATTAAGTGTGGAATAAAAAAAGCGCCCCGAAGGGCGCTTTTTAAATAATTATCGTGTCACGAATCAAAGTACGTGAACGGAGGCCGTATTGGTCGTTCCGCTTGGTACCAGGGCACCGGAAACCATAACCACAACATCGCCTTTTTGGGCATAGCCGCTCTCCAGCGCCATCTCTTTACCGATACGGTAGAAATCATCGGTGGAGGCGATCTCCGTCACCAGACGCGTTTCAATGCCTTTGCTGAGAATCAGCTGACGCGCCGTAGTTTGATTGGTGGTCAGCGCCAGGATGGTGGCATCCGGGAAGTATTTACGTACCGCCTTCGCCGATTTGCCGCCTTCAGTGGCAACCACAATGACCGGCGCTTCCAGTTTCTCAGCGGTCTCAACCGCACCACGACACACCGCTTCAGTGATACGCAGTTTGCGTGAGTCCTGCAGCTCATCGATGCGGGACTTCATCACGCGGTCTGTACGTTCACAGATGGTCGCCATGATGGTCACGGACTCCAGCGGGTATTTACCTTTGGCGCTCTCACCGGAGAGCATCACCGCATCGGTTCCGTCCAGAATGGCGTTTGCCACGTCACCGGCTTCCGCGCGGGTAGGGCGTGGATTCTTGATCATGGAATCCAGCATCTGCGTCGCGGTTATGACCACTTTGCGTGCTTTATTACACTTCTTGATCATCATCTTCTGCGCGAAGATAACCTCTTCAACCGGGATCTCAACGCCGAGATCGCCGCGCGCCACCATGATGCCATCCGATGCTTCGAGAATTTCGTCGAAGTTGTTCAGGCCTTCCTGGTTTTCGATTTTGGAGATGATCTGAATATTCTCACCGCCGTGGGCTTTCAGATGCTCACGGATCTCCAGCACGTCGGAACGCTTACGGATAAAGGAGGCCGCAACAAAATCAACGCCTTGTTCGCAACCGAAAATCAGGTCGCGCTTATCTTTTTCAGCCAGCGCCGGCAGCTGGATAGAGACGCCAGGCAGGTTAACGCCCTTATTCTCACCGAGATCGCCATTGTTCAGGACAGTACAGACCACGGTGTTTTCCGTCACCTCAGTGACCTGCATACCAATCAGGCCATCGTCGACCAGAACGGTGTTGCCGATCTTCAGATCTTCGGTAAAGCCGGCATAGGTTACGGCCACGCGCTCATTGTTGCCGATGACTGACTGATCGGTAGTGAAGGTAAAGGTCTGACCGGCTTTCAGCGCCACGTCATTGCCGCCTTCCAGCTTCATGGTGCGGATTTCCGGACCTTTAGTGTCCAGCAGAATCGCGGCCTGGCGACCGGTTTTTTCCATGACGGCACGCATGTTAGTGATGCGCTGACCATGTTCGGCATAATCCCCGTGAGAGAAGTTCAGGCGCATGACGTTCATGCCAGCTTCCAGCAGTTGAGTCAGCATCTCTTCGGATTCGGTTTTAGGACCGATAGTACAAACGATCTTGGTCTTTTTCATGTCAGATTTCTGTAAGTTGTGATGGATGATAAAGGTCGGAATTCGATGCGCAGAGCACCGAAGTGAAAATGTGTATGGTGTTGGTTCGGATCGTACAGAAGTAAGAATAGGTGACGAAGGCTGAGCGTGCAGAGAAGTTATGCGGAACGCGGGAGAACCGGTTCGACGGCGTTGCGCAAATCTTTTGAGTTATTGGCATAGGCACGTTAGCGCTGAAACCTTTCAGGTGGAACAACGCGGCATAGTATAGTCGCTAAGTATGCGAAAACCAATACAAAAGCAGAGTGAGAAAATCGACCCAGATCAAGAAAAGCGCGTTTGCGCAAGGGAGAGAAAAGCAAAAGTGGTGCGCTCTAATGGACTCGAACCATCGACCCCCACCATGTCAAGGTGGTGCTCTAACCAACTGAGCTAAGAGCGCATTACAGATATTGGTGCGTCCGAGTGGACTCGAACCACCGACCCCCACCATGTCAAGGTGGTGCTCTAACCAACTGAGCTACGGACGCACTTGGTGCGCTCTAATGGACTCGAACCATCGACCCCCACCATGTCAAGGTGGTGCTCTAACCAACTGAGCTAAGAGCGCAACATGCTGTCGGGCGACAGCGGGGACGAATATTAACGGCAGGCCGTGTGGCTGGCAAGGGGAAAAAACGTTTTTCCCCTGTGACTGAGCAGCAACTGTGCTATGCGTCGGTTTTTTAGGCGTTGCGGGCCAAATAAAAGCCCGCTCAGCCACTTAGCGCGCTGCGCGCGTCAGAATCACCTGTGCCGGTAAACGCTGCAGGCGACGAATGCGCCAGAGCATCATGATGGCTGCCGAGGTCAGGCCAACGATGAAACCGCACCAGAAGCCGGCCGGCCCCAGCTGCGGCACCAGCCAGTCGGTGAGCGCCAGCACATAACCCACCGGCAGGCCCAGCACCCAATAAGCGATAAAGGTGATAAAGAAGATCGAACGCGTATCTTTATAGCCGCGCAGAATGCCACTGCCGATAACCTGAATCGAATCCGAGAACTGATAGATCGCCGCCAGCAGCATCAGCTGGGCCGCAAGGGTGATCACCTGCGGGTTGCTGGTATAAAGGGCAGCAATATCGTGACGAAACGTCACGGTAAACAGCGCGGTGAGCGCGGCCATACTGATGCCAACACCCTGACCGGTCCAGGCGGCAATGCGCGCCTGTTCGGCCGATCCTTGTCCAAGGCGATAACCGACGCGAATCGTGGTGGCAACGCCCAGCGAGAGCGGCAGAACAAACATCAGCGAACTGAAGTTCAGGGCGATCTGGTGGCCGGCCACGTTAACGATGCCCAGCGGCGACACCAGCAGCGCCACCACGGCAAACAGCGTAACTTCAAAGAACAGCGCCAGCGCGACCGGCAAACCGAGCGTAAATAAGCGCGTAAGAATGGCACGCGAGGGCGCCGACCAGCGCGTCTGCATGCGGATATCGCGCATGGCAGGCATGCGTTTCAGCCAGAAGCGCATCACGATGTACATCACCCAGTAGACCGAGGCGGTCGCCACGCCGCAGCCAACGCCGCCCAGCGCGGGCATGCCAAAGTGCCCGTAGATGAACACATAGTTGAGCGGAATATTGACCAGCAGCCCGAGGAAGCCCAGCAGCATCGCCGGTTTGGTTTTCGATAAACCTTCACACTGGTTACGCGCCACCTGGAAGAACAGGTAGCCTGGCGCGCCCCACAGCAAGGCATGCAGATAACCCTCCGCTTTAGCGGCCAGCTGCGGATCGATGTCGTGCATGGTGTGGATGAGATAGCCTGCGTTCCACAGCACCACCATAATCAGCACGGCCACCGCCGATGCCAGCCAGTAGCCCTGACGCACTTGTTCTGCGATGCGCTCGCGTCGTCCGGAGCCGTTGAGTTGCGCAACGGTAGGCGTCAAAGCCAGTAGCAGACCATGGCCAAACAGAATGGCGGGGAGCCAGATAGAGGTGCCGACAGCAACGGCGGCCATATCCGTGGCGCTCACCGCACCGGCCATTATGGTATCCACAAAACCCATCGCCGTCTGCGCCACCTGAGCAAGGATGACCGGGATCGCGAGGGCCAGCAATTGACGCGCTTCTGTTAAATACTTCTGCACGTATCACCTGCGTAATTAAAAAGAGAGTGGGGCGAAATCCCCAAAGAATGCGCGGCATAGTGTAGCCGCAGTGCTGCAATCCACCAAACTTTGATCGCATTTTGTAAAGCCATTTGTGTAAAGTTTGCACGCCGTCAAATTAAGCCGCGCCGGACAAGCTGTGATAAACTGGGGCAAACTTCGCAGAGGCTGAGATTATGTTTACCGGAATTGTGCAGGGCACGGCAGAGATTGTTGCCATTGAAGAAAAAGAGCTGTTTCGCACCCATATTGTGCGGTTACCTGAAGAGCTGCTGCCAGGGCTGGCGCTGGGCGCATCGGTCGCCCACAACGGTTGCTGCCTCACCGTGACGGCAATTGAGGGCGACCGCGTCAGCTTTGATCTGATAAAAGAGACGCTGCGCATCACCAACCTGGGTGAATTACAGGTGGGCGATATTGTGAATATCGAGCGGGCGGCAAAATTCAGCGATGAAATTGGCGGCCACTTAATGTCCGGGCATATTATGACCACGGCGGAAATCTGCAAAATTATCCAGTCCGAAAATAACCGTGAAGTGTGGTTTAAATTACAGGATGCCGCGCAGATCAAATATATTCTGCATAAAGGCTTTGTCGGTATCGACGGTATCAGCCTGACCGTGGGTGACGTCACCAAAAGCAAATTCTGCGTACACCTGATCCCGGAAACGCTGGAGCGTACCACGCTTGGCGCGAAGAAGCTGGGCCACAAGGTGAATATTGAGATCGATCCACATACTCAGGCAATTGTGGAGACGGTTGAGCGCGTACTGGCGCAGCGCGATGCCGCGGCGATGCTCTCTCAGGTGCAGCCAGATAGCGCTGAGTAACGCCCATAAAAAAGGCGCTCCCCGCGCCTTTTTTCATCTGCCTGACAGCTAGCGCGCCACGCGCAAACCGCCCTCTTTACCGCGGCTAAATACCACCTGCCACAGCTGAATATCACGCGCGCGAAACGCGCCCGCGCAGGCGTTAAGGTAGTAAGTAAACATACGTTTAAAGCGTTCACCGTACTTCTCAGCCAGCTGCGGCCATGCCGCCAGGAAGCGCTCATACCAGGCCATCAGCGTGGTGTCATAATCGGCACCGAAGTTATGCCAGTCTTCCATAATGAAGTGGGATTCGCTGGCATCAGCGATCTGGCGTACGGAGGGCAGGCACCCGTTGGGGAAGATATACTTATCGATCCAGGGGTCCACATTCATGTCGGTTTTGATGGCACCGATGGTGTGCAGCAAAAACAGGCCATCCGGTTTCAGGTTGCGATCGACAACGTCAAAATAGGTGGCGTAGTTTTTGGGTCCCACATGTTCAAACATGCCCACGGACACAATGCGGTCAAATTGCTGATCCAGATCGCGATAATCCTGCAGCAAAATGGTGACATCCAGCCCTTCACAGCGCTGCTGTGCCATTCGCTGCTGCTCGGCAGAGA
The DNA here is from genome assembly GCF_002095485.1 of Pantoea wallisii. GTDB lineage: Bacteria > Pseudomonadota > Gammaproteobacteria > Enterobacterales > Enterobacteriaceae > Pantoea > Pantoea wallisii. The sequence continues at coordinate 62,566 of NZ_MLFS01000012.1, forward strand.
TGGTCACGCCGTGAACTTTCACGCCGTAGTGGCGCGCGGCATACTCAGCCAGGCCGCCCCAGCCGCAGCCGATGTCGAGCAAACTCATGCCCGGTTCAAGCTGCAGCTTACGGCAGATCATATCCAGCTTGGCCTGCTGTGCCAGCTCAAGCGAATCGGCCTCTTTCCAGTAGCCGCAGGAGTACTGCATAAAGGGATCGAGCATCAGTGCAAACAGATCATTGCCGAGGTCGTAATGCTCTTTTCCGACAATCCACGCACGCTTTTTCGACTGCAAATTGGTGAGACGCGCAGCGGCAATGCGCAGCGTATCTTTGAAATGGTGAGGCAGCTGCTGATCCAGATGATTTTTCAGCACCCGGTGGAAGAACATATCGAGACGTTCGCACTCCCACCAGCCGTCCATGTAACTTTCGCCGAGGCCCAGCGATCCCTCCTGCAGGACCCGTTTAAAAAAATCTGGATGCTTAACCTGAATATCCCAGGCGCGTGTGCCATTAATGCGGATATCCGCCCGCTCCAGTAACTCCTGAACGATGCGGTACCACTGGTTTTCTTCAAGGCTCACTTCTTCTATACACGATGAACTCATAGCTTCTCCATCACCTTTCCGATTTGAACCTGAGAAAAGAATAGTCAATTTCCCCAGGCCTGTGAGAGAACTCACGGATTATCCGTGCGCCATATATCCGACGTTTTACAGAGGCATGAATTTGAATAGAGATGTCTGGCCTGGCTTCACAGAGGAGAACCGCGCAGACGCCATCCCGGCGACAGGGTCGCTAAATGTTAAACTTTTTATGTTATTGATTTGTTGCAGAAATGCTGACCCACTGAGTATATGCTCACGTGGGTCAATATTCAACGGGTTATCGTTAGTTTGCTAACGATACGCGTTGCATCAGGAATTATCTTCGCAGGGACGAGAAAGGTGAGCAATATCACTTTGTGCGCTGGCCGCGCGCTGCCACAGGAAACCCGCCCAGGCCATAGCCACGGTCGCCACCATAACCAGCGTGGTGTGGTACAGCGCCTGCTGCAAACCCGAAGAGACGATTAGACTGGCGAGGAAGCATAAGCCAAGCTGCAGCAAATTTTGCAGCCCTGCGGCTTTACCGGTGGCTTGCGGAAACGGGGCCAGTGCGCTGGCGACAACAATAGGATAGATAGCACCATTCGCCAGCGCCATACCACAGAACGGCAGCAGCAGCGCAAACAGCGGGGGCGTGCTCATCAACGCGACGGTAAACAGGCTCACTATGCTCAGGCTATAGATAACCAGCAGCCACGGCAGCAGCTGCCCGCCCTGGAAACGGTTCAGAAGCGCGCGGCAGCCGAAGCCCCCAATCAGAAAAGCGATGGTCTGCGGAACATAGCTCAGCCCGATATCGGCCGGGCTCAATCCTGCCGCGGCCAGGATAAACGGTGAGCCGGTCAGCCACGCAAAAAAGCTGGCCGAACAGGCGGAGTAGATTAAGACGTTACCGCTGTAGGCTCGGGTGCCCAGCAGCGTAAGCCAGCCAGGCTGTGGCCCTTCTGCGCGATGCTGCTGTTTTGGCGCCGCGAGGCGCAGCGTCCCGATGAGCAGGATCACCGTGACCAGCGCCAGCACCAGAAAGATACTGCGCCAGTGAAAATGGCCCATCAGCCAGGCACCCAACAGCGGCGCCAGCGCCGGCGACAGCGCCACCAGCGGCATAATGGTCGCGAACACTTTGTTCGCCTGCGATTGAGGGTAGCGATCCACCACCAGCGCCTGCCAGCTCACGGCTGCTGCACACACGCCAACCGCCTGGATAAAACGCAGCGCCAGCATTAACCAGACACTATTTACCCAAAGCATCGCCAGGCAGCTCAGCGCGAAAATCGTTAAGCCCGCCAGCAGCACCGGCTTGCGGCCCCAGCGGTCTGACAGCAAACCCCATATGACCTGTGCACAGGCGAATCCGCCAAGAAACAGGCTCAGGCTGGCGCTGATGGTGCCGGGCGTGGTGGCAAAATCGCGCTGCATATCCCCAAACGCGGGCAGGTACATATCGGTGGCCAGAAAGCCGAGCATGCTCAGCACAGCGAGGTAGGGCAGAAATCCTTTTGACGACAACATGGTTTTTCTCATTCGGCAGGTTGAACGGCGGGCAGTGTAAAAGGGTGCAGGCGGCTTTGTGAAACGCTAATATTTGCAGAGTGCTATCAAATTTTTTGCAGGCAAAATAATGTGGTCTGAATATGCTTTAGAAGTTGTCGATGCCGTTGCGCGCACCGGCAGTTTTAGCGCTGCCGCGCAGGAGTTGCACCGTGTGCCTTCTGCTATCAGCTATACCGTTCGTCAGCTGGAGAGCTGGCTGGCGGTACCGCTCTTTGAACGGCAGCATCGCGAAGTAGTATTAACGCCTGCCGGTGAGCATTTTGTTCGCGAGGGGCGTTCTGTTATCAAAAAAATGCTGGCAACCCGTCGCCAGTGTCAGCAGCTGGCAAATGGCTGGCGCGGCCAGCTCAGTATCGCCGTCGACTGCATTGTCAAACCGCAGCGCACGCGCCAGTTGGTAAAAGATTTCTATCGCCATTTCCCTGACATGGAGCTGATCATCAGTTATGAGGTGTTCAACGGCGTGTGGGATGCCCTGGCGGACGGGCGCGTGGACGTGGCGATTGGCGCAACCCAGGCGATACCGGTCGGCGGACGCTTTGCCTTTCAGGATATGGGGGCGCTCAACTGGCGCTGCGTGGTCAGTCCTGAACACCCGCTGGCGCGCAGCGCACAGCTGGATGATGAGACACTGCGCGCCTGGCCATCGCTGGTGCTGGAAGATACCTCACGCGCGCTGCCGCGCCGCATGACCTGGACCCTGGATAATCAGCGACGTCTCGTGGTGCCGGAGTGGGAGACGGGGCTGGACTGCCTGCAGGCCGGATTGTGTATCGGCATGGTGCCGGGGCACCTGGCGCGTCCGCTACTGGATAGCGGCTTACTGACCGAGCTGCAGTTGCCGCAGCCGTTCCCGGAGAGCCCGTGCTGCGTCAGCTGGTCAGAGCAGCGCGCATCGCCGGCCCTGACGTGGCTGCTGGCCTATCTGGGTGAGGCGGATACGCTGAACCAGGAGTGGCTCAGCGAAGCCTGAGATTACCGGCGATAGTCGCGGAACGGACCATCAGCCACCGAGCGTCGCTCAATCAGCGTAGGCTGCACTTCAATGGTCTGCGGCTCTTCACGCTTACTGGTGATGCGGTCCAGCAGCATCTCCAGTGCTTTCTCGCCCAGCTGGGCTTTTGGCTGATGCACGGTCGTCAGCGCCGGGGTGAAGTACCGCGCGTTGCGCACGTTGTCATAACCAATCACGGAGATATCCTGTGGTACGCGCAGGCCCATTTCGTCAGCGGCGCAGATGGCCCCCATCGCCATGATATCACCGCCGCAGAATACCGCCGTGGGGCGCTGTTTCTGATTGAGGATCTGCTGCATCGCCTGATAGCCCGACTCTGGCTCAAAATCACCCTGTACAATCCACTCCGGGCGCACGCTAATCCCCGCTTCGTTCATCGCCTGTAAAAAGCCCGCATGGCGCCCGCCGCCGGTGTTGCGCTCCATCTGTCCGGGGATCGCCCCGATGTCGCGGTGGCCGCGCTCAATCAGATAACGGCCGGCAAGATATCCGCCGTGGAAGGCATTGTCCTGGACGGTGTCGGTGAAGTCACCGCGCGAAGCACCCCAGTCCATTACAACCATCGGGATGTTACGGTTCTCTTCCAGCATCTGCAGCAGGTCATCCGGGTACTCTGAGCACATCACCAGCAAGCCATCGACGCGCTTTTGCGCCATCATCGACAGATACGCCCGCTGCTTTTGCAGATCGTTGTGGGCGTTACCCAGAATTAACGTATAGCCGCGATCAAAGCAGTGATTCTCCACCGCTTCAATGATCTCCGCGAAATAGGGCGCTTCACTGGAGGTCGCCAACAGCCCCAGCGTTTTGGTGTGATTCACTTTCAGGCTGCGCGCGACCGCGCTGGGTGAATAGTGCAGTGCTTTAATCGCTTCCCATACGGCGTTACGCGTCTCTTCAGCGACAAAGCGCGTTTTGTTGATGACATGCGAAACCGTGGTGGTAGATACCCCGGCGCGTTTCGCCACATCTTTAATTGTTGCCATCTGAATGGTACTCCTGGGCTTATCGCAACTTACTGATAAGTATATTGTTAAACGTTTGCGTCCGCGAAGGGTTTTGTCCCCTGTCTTCCAGGGTAAATCTGCAAGGTATCGCAGTAAAAAACGCTTCAGCAGGCTGTCAATACAGCGTGCGCGAAACCTGTTGCGCAACGAAAGGCGGCGATTCTAGCAAGCCGGCGCGGATAACACGAGATTTTTGCCCATCGCTATGCGAAAATTATTTAACCCCAATAACTGTGTGACTAAGGAGCTGTGATGAGTACCGATCTGAAGCTGGCGCTAATGACTACCGCAGGTTCGCTGTTGATGATTATCGCGTTTAGTTTTACCGCCATTCTGCATTAATAAAAAAAGCCGGTGCTGCCAAAACAGCGACCGGCTTTTTTTGTTGCGCAACGTTTAGCGAATAGTTTTTGGCGTCATCATACGGCGCGCGCGACATAGTGTTTCTGCCAGTAATCTTCGCCCAGGGCGCTAATCTGAATGTCTTTGCCGGTACGCGGTGACTGAATGAATTTACCATTGCCAAGATAGACGCCAACGTGATCGGCAGTGCCGCGGTTATTGATGCGGAAGAACACCAGATCGCCTTTTTCCAGCATCTCACGCTTCACCGGTGAGGCATCACGCAGGTGGTACATCTCATTGGCCGTGCGCGGGAGTTTGAATTTCACCAGGTCTTTATAGGCGTACCAGACCAATCCACTACAGTCGAAGCCGGTATGAGGTGAGGTGCCGCCCCATTGATAGGGTTTCCCCAACTGGCCCATCAGTTTGGTCATCGCGGTTTCGCGTGCTTTCTGATAGCGCAGACGGTGCGACTTACTCATCTTAATGCCGGTGAAGCCCTGTGCGTCATCATCCGTCTCGCTTTTGGCTACCCGCTTCGCTACGCGCTGGTGGCCATATTTTTTGCTGCTGAGTTTGAGCGTGGCTTTACGGCTGGCGGCGGGCTGGCGAACGGTGTCTGTTTTCTGCTGCTTTTTCAGTTTGAATTTTTGTACAGAAGTCAGGCGCGATTTTTTTGCCGTGGTCTTAACCGGACGTCGCTTGCGGCGCTCATCATCGCGCGCGCTCTTTTTCTCTGCTTTTTGCAAGCTGGCATTAACAGGCGCATGCGGTGAAGCAGCAGCCACATTAAAAAACAGTTGGGCGAAAGCAGTATGAAGAGCGTAATCAGTAAACGCATAGTCCGGTTACAGGTTAAGCCGTCTGGTGAGAAACCAGGCCGCGTAAAGTTAGAAAAATCTGATCGTCAATCAGAGCCGAAGTGATTCTAATCCACTTTTTTTCCAAAGGGTAAGGCCTTTTTCTATTAATCTGTTACGGCACTGAATTTGTAGCGAAAATGAGCGATTTCAGCTGCTTAACACAGCGAAATTATTGCTAATTATTAATTGATTAACGCTTATTAATGATACGAAAATGTTATTTAGCAGCGAAAGACTTAACAAACATGGCGATCAGACGTGGCTGAAGCAAAATCCCGTTTTCAGTCGCGCGGCGAAGTCGCTACAATAAACAAACACGAAGTGAAAGATTAAGGAAGGCAAAAATGAGTACTGTTGAAAAAATTCAGCGCCAGATCGCAGAAAACCCGATTCTGTTATACATGAAAGGTTCGCCGAAACTGCCAAGCTGCGGTTTCTCTGCGCAGGCGGTTCAGGCGCTGTCTGCCTGTGGTGAGCGCTTCGCGTATGTCGATATCCTGCAGAACCCGGATATCCGTGCTGAATTACCTAAATACGCTAACTGGCCAACGTTCCCACAGCTGTGGTTGATGGTGAGCTGGTTGGCGGCTGCGACATCATCGTTGAGATGTTCCAGCGTGGCGAACTGCTGCCACTGATTAAAGAGACCGCAGAGAAGCATAAAGAAGCAGAATAAAGAAGCAGATGAGTGAAGAAGGCCGACGATCGTCGGCCTTCTCTTATTTTATCAGGCAGAGGCGTCGTCTTTTGCCGGCTCTTCACTCAGCGCCAGCGGCCAGCCGCCAAGGCGTTTCCAGCGATTAACCAGCTCACAAAACAGCGTAGCAGTCTGTTCGGTGTCATACAGCGCCGAGTGCGCCTGCGTACTGTCAAAATCCATGCCCGCCGCAATGCAGGCCTTCGCCAGCACCGTTTGTCCCAGTACCAGACCGCTTAATGCTGCGGTATCAAAAGTTGCAAATGGGTGGAAAGGGTTACGCTTCATGCCCACCCGTTCGGCAGCGGCCATCAGGAAACTGTGATCAAAGGTAGCATTGTGCGCCACGATAATCGCCCGGTTGCAGCCGCTCTCTTTTGTGCCCTTACGCACCATCTTAAAGATGGCGTGTAGCGCTTCATATTCACTTACCGCGCCGCGCAGCGGATTGGTCGGATCGATGCCGGTAAACGCCAGCGCATCGGGGTTCAGAATCGCGCCCTCGAACGGCTCTACATGGTAGTGCAGGGTCTCATCACGGTGCAGCCAGCCGTCCTCATCCATTTTTAAAGTGGTGGCGGCAATTTCCAGCAGCGCATCCGTTTGCGCATTAAAACCGGCGGTTTCTACGTCAATAACCACGGGATAAAAACCACGGAAGCGTTGATGAAGAGCGTTTAAGGCGTTCGATTCAGACATCAGGATCTCATAGCAATGAATGGGGCAGCGCGCATTATGGCAAAAATTGCGGGAGGGTGCAGCAGGAGAGAGGGAAGTCAGCCTGCAAAAGCGCAGGCTGACAAATGGCATCAATTGCCGAGGCCGTGACCGGCGTGTTTGTTCTCGATCAGCTCGATTTTGTAACCATCGGGATCTTCAACAAACGCAATGATGGTTGAGCCGCCTTTGACCGGGCCGGCTTCACGCGTAACGTTGCCACCTGCGCTGCGGATACGCTCGCAGGTCTCAGCGACGTTATCAACGCCCAGCGCAATGTGGCCGTATGCGTTGCCGAGGTCATAGTTGTCCACGCCCCAGTTGTAAGTCAGCTCAATCACCGCGCCTTCGCTCTCTTCGGTGTAGCCCACAAACGCCAGGGTGTATTTGTACTCGGTATTTTCGCTCTGACGCAGCACGCGCATGCCCAGCACGCGGGTGTAGAAATCAATGGAGCGTTGCAGATCGCCAACGCGTAACATGGTGTGGAGTAAACGCATAACTTCCTCTTTTTAAATCGTCAGGGAGTGACAAAACGCTAAGTATAGCGAGTAAATGCCCTGAAGAAACAACACTGCCGCACGTCCGGTGCGGCAGTCACGCTCTTACAGAGTCGGGTAGTCGGTGTAACCTTCCGCACCGCCGCCGTAGAAGCTCTCCGGGCGCTGCGGATTCAGTGGCGCATCCTGCTGCAGACGCGCTACCAGGTCCGGGTTGGCGATGAAATCGCGGCCAAAGGCCACGGCATCAATCAGGCCACGGGCGATCAGGTCGTCCGCTTTTTCCACCGTGTAAGCGCCGGCACCAACGATCACGCCCGGGAAAGCGGCACGCACTTTCTGGCGGAATGCCTCGGTGTAGGGTTTGCCGCCCGCCCAGTCAGGCTCGGACAGATGCAGGTAAGCAAGGCCACGTTTGCCCAGCTCGCTGATGTACCACAGCGCGGCCTCTTCTTCGTCCGGGCCGTTTTCCAGATTCTGGAAAGCGCCGACTGGAGAGATGCGGATACCAATGCGATCGGCTGACCAGTTGGCAATCGCCGCGTCAACCACCTCCAGCGCAAAGCGGCCGCGCTTCTCAATTGAACCGCCATACTCATCGGTACGCTGGTTGGAGTCCGGTGCCAGGAACTGATGCATCAGATAGCCGTGCGCAGAGTGCAACTCCAGCAGGTCAAAATCGGCTTCGCGAGCGTTAGCCGCCGCCTGGCCGAAATCTTTCACGATCTGCTGAATTTCCGCCACGCTCAGCGCGCGCGGCACAGAGGTATCTTCACGATAGACGCTGCCATCCGCGGCGCGCAGGGAGGTACGGGTGCCGGCAGCAATCGCCGACGGGGCAACCGGCGCCTGTCCTTCTGGCTGCACACTGTTGTGGGAGATGCGGCCTGTATGCCAGAGCTGCACGGCGCTGTGGCCGCCTGCAGCGTGAATGCCTTCGTTAATTATCTTCCACGCGGCAATTTGCGGCTGCGTGTGCAGGCCCGGCGCACCGGCGTAGCCCTTCGCCTGGAAAGAGACCTGCGTGGCTTCGGTAATGATCAAGCCTGCGCTGGCACGCTGCTGATAATACTCCGCCATCAGCGGCGTAGGGATATCGCCCGGTTCGATGCTGCGCAGGCGCGTCAGCGGGGCCATAAATACGCGGTTTGGTACGGTAATCGCGCCCACTTTCAGCGGGGAGAACAGCTGTTTACTCGCCATGATGACTCCTGTAATAGACCGGTCGTCTCGGAATGGTGTTTTTAAAAATCAGTGACTATCAAGCCACTGTTCGATGGTTTCAAGCGCCAGGCTTATGGGGCCAGACTCTCGTGAAATTTTGCTTTGCAGACTGGCGCCCAGCCACAAAAGATAACAGCGCTGCGCCAGCTGCTGCGGCGTCTGCCCGAACGGCAGAGCCTGCTCCGCGGCGACTTCTGTCAGGCAGCGGGCATAAGCGGCGATAATTGCCGATGCGCCACGCTGCAGGGCATCGCGCATCGGCTCAGAGAGATCGCACACCTCAGCAGACAACTTTACGCCCAGGCAGCCCACAATGTGGCCTTGCTCAATGAACAGCGTCTCCGCATAGCGAAAATGCTGCAGCAGGCGCTCACGCGCGGGCAGGGCCGGCTGGGTGAGTTGCTGCTCAATCTGGTGTAAAAAATTAACGAAGTAACGCTCAAGCAGCGCAACGCCAAACGCTTCTTTCGAGCGGAAATAGTGATAGAACGAGCCCTTTGGCACCTCTGCCAGCGCCAGCATTTCACTCAGGCCCATACCGGTAAAACCCCGTTGCAGGCAAACCTGCTCGCCAGTGGCGAGCAGATGTTCCCGGGTTTCGTTGCGTTGCATACTCTTATTCATGACGGGAAGATTAGTAGACCAGTCGGTCTAATGCAATCCTCAACGCGGGCTCTGGCACGATTTGATCATATCCAGCTGCGGCTGATACTGCCCGGTCTGAATGTCAAACATCCCCAGCACGGTATGAAAAAGATTATCTTGCGAGACGGCATCCTGGCTGGCCTGCCGCCGCAAACACGCCTGATCGATGTGGTAGGCGTCGGCGTAACCGGGCGACATCCACAGCAGCAGCGGGATATGCGTCTGCTGTGACGGGGCGAACAGATAGGGTGCGCCGTGCAGATACATGCCGTGTTCACCCAGCGATTCGCCGTGATCGGACAGGTAGATCAGCGCCACGTTAAAGCGATCGCTCAGGCTCTTTAGCTTATCAATGGTGCGACTAACCATATCGTCGGTATAGAGCAGAGAGTTATCGTACGTGTTGATCAGCGCCTGATGATCGCAGTCCTGAATCTGATTGCTATCACAGGTTGGGGTAAAGCGGCGGAACGCAGCGGGATAGCGCTGATAGTAGGCCGGACCGTGGCTGCCCATCTGATGCAGCACAATTATTCCGTCGTTGTGCAGGGCATCGACATAATTATCAATGCGATGCAGCAGGACATCATCAAGCAGAAGCCGTCGTGGCAGTATTGTGGCAGATGCCACTGCGTCATATCGGTATGCGGCACGCGATCGCAGGCGCCCTTACAGCCGCCGTCATTTTCGCGCCACAACACGCTTACACCGGCATGGGCGAGGATATCCAGCACGCCCTCCTGATGGTGCGCCAGGTTGGCATCATAGCGTTCGCGCGGCATGTTGGAGAACATGCACGGTACCGAGATGGCCGTTTCTGTGCCGCAGGAGCTGGCGTTGGGATAGTAGATAACCTGCTGTTTCTCCAGTTCAGGATTGGTGTCACGCGCATAGCCGCCCAGCGAAAAGTTCTCGGCGCGACCGGTTTCGCCGACCACCAGCACCACCAGCGTTTTTTTGCTTCCGGCATTGATCAGCGGACCTTTTTTCGCATCCTGGCCGATTTTAACCAGCGCCTGGCTACCCTGCAGATAGCGCTCATCGACATAGTGACCGGTACCGCTAACGATATTCGCCGGGGTGATCATCTTCACCAGCCCCTTATTGTTGCGGATCAGTGAGGCGTAATCTTTATAGAACAGCACGGCCATGAGCAGTATGACCAGCACCGCGCCCAGCGCGCCCGCCAGGCGCTGCAGTACGCTCCACCACCAGCGCTGGCCGCGTCTGATGCGTACGCTGCACACCACGACGACCGGCACGATGCCCATCAGCAGCATCCAGAGGAGGTAGCTGCGGCTCATCAGCGCCCCGGTCTCCTGAGCGTTCGATTCGAACACGTTTTCGATCATATTGGTGTCGATCACCGTGCCGAAGCTGTGCATAAAGTAGTTCGCCGCCGCGCTGACAAGGATGAGTACCACCAGCAGCGGTTTACGCACGTAGGGCCAGGTCAGCAGGGAGAACAGCAGATAAAACGCGGCGATTAGCACCACCGGCATGCTGGCCGCGAAGAGATAATCATGCAGACGGGTATAGGGGATCATCTCCCAGGCGTGCAGCAGGAAAAGTGCATTAAGTACTACGGCAAAAAACAGTGCAGCAAAAAAATTAAATCTGCCAGAGTGACACTGTAACTTAGAGATCGCTTTCATTGAATTTCATCTGAAGAACGGAATATGACAATCCTATGAATTGAAGATGAGGAAAACCTTAACCGTGTCTCAACATTCATTATTCGCTTAGCCGCCAGGACCACTCTTTAGTAAACAGGCGTAACAAAGGTTTCTGCGATTAACGACTGCACACCATAGCGCCCAAAAAAGTTTACTCCTTGCACAATGTTACTAAGCTGTTATCAATATGGGTCCAGATAGTGATTCCGGAGTAGATGTGGCAGAGCAACTAGAGTTCTTTCCCGTTCCCAGTCCTTGCCGGGGCATATGCCAGAGCGATGCCCGCGGCTATTGTCGCGGATGCCTGCGCAGTCGGGATGAGCGCTTTAACTGGATGAACTTCAGCGATGCGCAAAAACGTGAAGTGCTGCGTTTATGCCGCCAGCGCTATCTGCGTCTGCAGCGACAGCAAAAAGTGGATGAGGATCATGATCCACAACAACCGGAGCTGTTTTAAGAAACCGCAACCGTCGCTTTTCGTTATACTCCCGCTTTCGCCATATGGAATCGCGTTGAGGGAGTTCAAACATGTTACAACCGCAAGCTATCGCACCACAGGGTCCGGCATTTTCGCCTCTGATAATGGGTTACTGGCGCCTGATGGAGTGGGGCATGACACCACAGCAGCTGGTGCAGTTTATTCATCAGCATCTGTCGCTGGGGATTACCACCGTCGATCACGCCGATATCTATGGTGATTACCAGTGTGAAGCGGCCTTTGGTGATGCGCTGCGCCTCGCCCCGGCATTACGCCAGCAGCTGCAAATCGTCACCAAGTGCGGCATTGCGACCCGCGCTAAGCCTGAGCATAAAATCGGCCACTACATTACCGAAGCCAGCCACATCCTGAACAGCGCAGAGAATTCGCTGCGCCACTTCGCGACGGACTATCTCGACCTGCTGCTTATTCACCGTCCGGACCCGTTAATGGATGCCGATGAGGTAGCGGAAGCGTTTCTCCAGCTGCATCAGAGCGGTAAGGTGCGCCATTTCGGCGTCTCAAACTTTACGACCGCCCAGTTCACGCTGCTACAATCGCGTCTGCCGTTTGCACTGGTAACGAATCAGCTGGAAATTTCGCCGCTTGAGCAGTCAAGCCTGCTGGATGGCACGCTCGATCAGTGTCAGCAGAACCGTATGCGTCCGATGGCCTGGTCCTGCCTGGGCGGCGGGCGTCTGTTTAACGATCCTCATTACCAGCCCCTGCGTGATGAGCTGGCGCGCGTGCGCGAGGAGATCGGCGCCGACAACATCGAGCAGGTGGTCTATGCATGGGTAATGATGCTGCCAAGCCGGCCACTGCCGATTATCGGCTCCGGCAAAATAGCGCGTGTAAACGAAGCCGTAAAAGCCTGTGAGCGTAAACTGGATCGCCAGCAGTGGTTCCGCATTCGTAAAGCGGCCATCGGCTATGATGTCCCCTGAAGCGTAAAACTACGTCAAGCTGCGGCAGCCTGGACAAATCCGGTCCAGGCTTAGAGGAAATCAAACCCGTAAGGAGACGTTATGAAGAGAGCCCTTATTGCCGTATTGACCATCGCCTGTGCTGCCGGTGCGCATGCCGCTTCCGAAGAGGTGACACTGCATCAGGTGACTGCGCAGGGGATCGGTAAGGCGATCGGCAAAGTGACCATCAGCGAAACCCCCTATGGCTTGCAGTTTGCGCCGGCGCTCACCGGGCTGAAACCCGGCATTCATGGTTTTCATGTTCATGCCAAAGGCAGCTGTGAGCCTGGCGAATCGCAAGGTAAAACCGTTGCCGCCGGCGCGGCGGGTGGCCACCTCGACCCGAATAACACCGGTAAGCATGCAGGTCCTTACGCTGACGGCCATTTAGGCGATCTTCCTGCCCTCTATGTCACTGACGACGGCAAAGCGGACTACCCGGTCGTCGCGCCGCGCATCAAGTCGCTGAGTGAAGTCAAGGGCAAAGCGCTGATGGTGCACGTGGGAGGCGATAACCATGCCGATCATCCGCAACCGCTGGGCGGGGGTGGCGGGCGTTTCGCCTGTGGCGTGATCTGATCCTGACGGCAGCCTCCTGGCTGCCGTGACTTTTTCCGTCTGAAAAATCCTGACCCATTTTCCCGCTACTCAACGGCTTTATTCCATCCTATGATATTGATTAAGGAATAGAACTGCTCAGGAGCAGGCATGAAAACGCGTGGGATTGTGCTGTTATGTTTAGCGCTGGCAGGATGCGATCAACCCAATAACACCCAGCTGCGGCTGGAGGCGAGCCGTCAGCTGCAGCGCACCATCGATACCAACCCCTTGCGTGCCAGCTGTGAAAATATTGCCCGCGGACGTGAATGGTTAACGCCGCACACCCTGCAGCGCTTGCAGGCCAGCGGGTGTCAAAACGTCTTCCGCAGCGCAACGGAAGCCAATTTTACCAATACGGCGGTTTACCATCGCAGCATCACCGTGGTGTGCGGCGGTATCAAGGGGAGCAGTTTTACCGGCAGTACGCTTACGCGGCGCTTCATCTATTCATCTGATGAGAAAGTGCTGGTGCTGCAGCCCATGACCGAACAGGATAAAACCCGCTTTGAAGGGCAGAAAAGCCTGCAGCAGCTGCAGGATGAATTCGCCCGCCAGCAGGCGCAATACTGCCAGTAACCAGACCGCACTTCTACCCGCCGGCCTTCAGCGGGTGAATCAGCAGCCAGAAGAAGAAATCCGGCAGCACCGCTTTAAGCAGCGGCGGAAAGAGCAGTGAAGCACCGAAAACCAGGGCGGTAAGCGGCGCGGAGGCGGTCAGCCCGGTTAAGGACGCCTGTCATCATCCTTCGTTATTCCAAACGATATCTCAATAAAGCCTGAATGAGCGTGTGCCGTCTGGCCCGGGATTTGTAATTTGTCCTGTAAACTCGCAGAATAGTGTAAAATCTGGCTTGATAGCTAGCAAGCTAATTATAAGGAGATGAAATGGATACGCCGCTTGGAACAGATCTGTCTCGCCTGGTGCGCATCTGGCGCGCGTTGATCGATCAACGTCTGAAGCCGCTTGAGTTGACGCAAACCCACTGGGTGACGCTGCACAATATTCATCAACTCCCGCCAGAGCAGTCGCAAATCCAGCTGGCGAAAGCCATCGGCATCGAGCAGCCTTCGCTGGTGCGTACGCTGGATCAACTGGAAGAGAAGGGGCTGATCACCCGCGCAACCTGCGCTAACGATCGCCGCGCGAAGCGCATCAAGCTGACCCGCGAAGCAGAGCCGATCATCGAGCAGGTTGAGAACGTCATTGATGCAACGCGCGACGATATTTTGTCCGGCATCAGCCTGGAAGAGATCAATCAGATGGTGACGCTGATTGCGCGGCTGGAGAAAAACATTCTCGAACTGCAGCACCGCGAGAAATAAAAAAACCGACGCACTGGCGTCGGTTTTTTTTTATCAATCAGCTTAGCGCGGTGATACGGTCACCTGGCTACCGTTAGAGGCCATCACCACACGCTGCCCGACTGAGTAGCGGCTGGCAGCCTGTTTCTGCACCACCATGATGGTATTGCCGTCATCCTTACGGATCTCCAGCTCTACACCATCTGATTTATTCACGGCGCCCTGTACGCCCTGACCGGCTACGCCGCCCAGCACTGCACCACCGGCTGTGGCCAGACTGCGACCGGCACCGCCACCAATGGTGTTACCGAGGAAGCCACCCAGTACAGCACCGCCGATAGCACCGATGACATTGCTGTCATCGCCGCCCTGAATTTTCACCGGACGCACCGAAACCAGGGTGCCGTAAGAGACGCTCTGTACCTGCTTGGCTTCGCTGGCGCTGTAGACATCGCCGGAAAGGGTGTCGTTGTTCACGCAACCTGCCAGCGTTACACCGGCCAGGGCCACGGCTAAGAAACGCTTAATCATCAGAAAGCTCCTTAATGCAAAAAAACGCCATGTTCTCATCCTGTACTGCAAAGAGTATAAGACAGAAAGCTGGCAATTGACGCTATGTCCGAACAATACGCGGCTGGGGCGAAGCATAGACCATCACTCTTCAACAAAAATTCAATTGCACGCTGAAAATATTTTCGTGCTGGAATGCGGTGCGCAGTGCCGTCGAAAAGCGGAAATTTATCATAGAATTAGCCTGCGTAATTTGCCAGGCTAATCACAGATGAATCGCAGGCCCGAAAGAGGGCGAGGAAACGCTATGAAATCAGGACGCTATATCGGCGTGATGTCCGGCACCAGCCTTGATGGCGTCGATGTCGTACTGGCTGCTATTGACCAGAATATGGTGGCACAGCAGGCCAGTTACTGCCACCCGATGCCACCGGAGATACGCCAGCAGGTGCTGGCTATTTGCCAGGGTCAGTCACTGACGCTCTCACAGCTTGGCCAGCTCGATACGCAGCTGGGAAAACTGTTTGCTGAAGCGGTTAAGACGCTGATGCAGCAGCAGTCGCTGGAAGCCAGCGATATCATGGCGATCGGCTGTCACGGGCAGACGGTGTGGCACGAGCCACAAAGTGCCGCGCCCAATACCCTGCAGATTGGAGACAACAACCAGATTGTTGCCGCAACCGGCGTGACGGTGGTCGGTGATTTTCGCCGCCGCGATATGGCCCTGGGCGGCCAGGGCGCGCCGCTGGTGCCGGCTTTTCATCAGGCCCTGCTGATGGATAACGTGGAGCGGCGTATGGTGCTGAATATCGGCGGCATAGCGAACCTGTCGCTGCTGATCCCGGGCCAGCCGGTACGCGGATTTGATACCGGACCGGGCAATATGCTGATTGATGCCTGGATCTGGCGCAACAAGGGCTTAGCGTATGATAAAGAGGCGACCTGGGCGCGCAGCGGTAAGGTGGTACCGGCGCTGCTGGAGTCGATGCTGAGCGATCCCTGGTTTGCGCTGCCGCCGCCGAAGAGCACCGGGCGTGAGTATTTCAACCTTGGCTGGGTAGAGCGGCAGCTGCAACGCTTCCCGGCGCTGGCCGCGCAGGATGTTCAGGCCACGCTCAGTGAACTGACCGCGGTGACTATCGCGCGACAGGTGCAGCTTAACGACGGCTGCGATCGCCTCCTGGTGTGCGGCGGCGGCGGTCGTAATCCCCTGCTGATGGCGCGGCTGGCGGCGCATCTGCCGGGCACCGAGGTCAGCACCACCGATGAAGCGGGCATCAGCGGAGATGATATGGAAGCACTGGCCTTTGCCTGGCTGGCGTTTCGTACGCTTTCAGGCTTGCCCGGTAATCTGCCCGCGGTGACTGGCGCGCGTGAGATGAGCGTTCTTGGCGCCATCTACCCGGCCACGCTGCGCGTAATGCGTTAAGGAGAAGAGATGAAAAAGTGGGGACTTCTGGCGGGCGGCGTGATGCTGCTCAGCGGCTGCGGCCTGTTGCATAAGCAGGACGTTGCACCGCAAACGCTGCACTATCAGTGCGGTACCTTGCCACTCACGGTTACGCAGGATAACGCCAGACAGCAGGTGAGCTTTATTCTTGACGGTAAACCATTAACGCTGACGCAGACGGTATCAGCATCCGGGGCACGCTACAGCGACGGCACCTATGTCTTCTGGTCAAAAGGAGACGGCGCTTTTGTTGAACGTAACGACAAAATCGTGATTAATGATTGTGAACTGCAACACGCGGATCGGTCCGCCCGTTAACGAAGAGAATCAGCATGAGCGACAGTGATAGCCTGCAAAATATTGCCCACCTGCGTCGTGAATACACCCGCGGCGGGCTGCGAAGAGATAATCTGCCGGCTGCGCCGCTGGCCCTGTTTGAACAGTGGCTGCAGCAGGCGTGCGCGGCGCAGTTGCCAGATCCCACCGCCATGACGGTAGCCACCGTGGACAGCAGTGGTCAGCCTTATCAGCGCATTGTGCTACTCAAACACTACGACGATAACGGCATGGTGTTTTACACCAATCTGGGCAGCCGCAAAGCGCTGCAGCTGGCGGAGAATCCGCGCATTTCACTGCACTTCCCGTGGCATTTTCTTGAGCGTCAGGTGATGGTACTGGGCGAGGTTGAGAAGCTTTCGCCCATTGAGGTGCTCAAATACTTCCACAGCCGCCCGCGTGACAGCCAGATCGGTGCCTGGGTCTCAAAGCAGTCGAGCCGGATCTCCGCGCGTGGCGTGCTGGAGGGCAAATTCCTTGAGCTGAAACAGAAATTCCAGCAGGGCGAGGTGCCGTTGCCGAGTTTTTGGGGTGGCTTCCGCGTTAAATTCCACACCATGGAGTTCTGGCAGGGGGGCGAACATCGCCTGCATGACCGCTTCCTGTATCAGCGTGAGGGCAATGGCTGGACGATTGACCGGTTAGCCCCGTAAAACTGCGTTTTACCCCCTTTCAGCGCTGGCGCAGTCGACGTCAGCGCTTTATGCTATAGCCCTCATTTTTTTCGTATCCGCATCTCAGCGGAAAGCTGTGTACCAGCCTAGGTGCAGTCTGATCAATTTGGAGTCAGTGATGACCAGCAGTAACCTGATACAACAATTGCAAGAGAGGGGCTTAGTCGCCCAGGTAACGGACGAGGAAGCGTTAGCAGAGCGACTGGCGCAAGGGCCAATTGCACTCTATTGCGGCTTCGATCCGACCGCTGATAGCTTGCATTTGGGCCATCTGGTGCCGCTGCTCTGCCTGAAACGTTTTCAGGACGCCGGACACAAGCCGGTCGCGCTGGTGGGTGGTGCCACCGGCCTGATTGGCGATCCCAGCTTTAAAGCAGCAGAACGTAAACTCAACACCGCAGAGACCGTGGGCGAGTGGGTTGAAAAGATCCGCCATCAGGTTGCGCCGTTCCTCAGCTTTGACTGCGGCGATAACAGCGCCATCGCGGCCAATAACTATGACTGGTTTGGCGGCATGAACGTGCTGACTTTCCTGCGTGATATCGGCAAACACTTCTCGGTTAACCAGATGATCAACCGTGAAGCGGTAAAGATGCGCCTGAACCGTGAAGATCAAGGGATCTCTTACACCGAATTCTCCTACAACCTGTTACAGGGCTATGACTTCGCCGAGCTGAACAAGCGCCACGATGTGGTGCTGCAGATTGGCGGCTCCGATCAGTGGGGCAACATCACGTCCGGCATCGATTTGACGCGCCGTCTCAACCAGCAGCAGGCGTGGGGCCTGACAGTCCCGCTGATCACTAAATCAGACGGCACCAAGTTCGGTAAAACCGAGGGCGGAGCGGTCTGGCTGGATGCGAAGAAAACCAGCCCGTACAAGTTCTACCAGTTCTGGATCAACACGGCGGATGCCGATGTTTACCGCTTCCTTAAGTTCTTCACCTTCATGAGCATTGAAGAGATCAATGCGCTGGAAGAAGAGGACAAAAACAGTGGTAAAGCGCCGCGTGCCCAGTACGTGCTGGCGGAGCAGGTGACGCGTCTGGTGCATGGCGAGAACGGCCTGACTGCCGCGAAGCGTATTACCGAAAGCCTCTTCTCCGGCAGCCTGAGTGATATGACCGAAGCGGACTTCGAGCAGCTGGCGCAGGACGGTATGCCCACCATTACCCTGAATGCGGACGACGATCTGCAGCAGGCGCTGGTGGCAGCAGAGCTGGTGCCTTCACGCGGTCAGGCACGCACCATGATCAACTCTAATGCCGTAACCCTTAACGGCGAAAAGCAATCTGATGCCGAGTATCGCTTCAGCGACAGCGACAAACTGTTTGGTCGCTTTACGCTGCTGCGTCGCGGCAAAAAACACTACTGCCTGATTAACTGGCAGTAAGGTGCAAGGGCCGGTGACCGGCCCTTTTTTCATGGCAAGGCAGTTCAGGGTAACAATGAAAAATATCCTCGCAATTCAGTCCCACGTGGTTTACGGCCATGCTGGCAACAGCGCCGCCGAATTTCCGATGCGCCGCATGGGCGCAAACGTTTGGCCGCTCAATACCGTGCAGTTTTCTAACCATACCCAATACGGTCACTGGACCGGCACCGTGATGCCCGCCACGCACCTGACCGATATCGTCAAAGGCATTGCTGCGATCGACCGCCTCAAAACCTGTGACGCGGTGCTCAGCGGCTATCTGGGCTCGGCCGAGCAGGGCGAGCAGATTCTGGAGATCGTCCGTCAGGTGAAAGCGGCGAATCCGGAGGCGTGGTTCTTCTGCGATCCGGTGATGGGCCATCCGGAGAAGGGCTGTATTGTCGCGCCGGGCGTGGCCGAGTTTCACTGCAAGCAGGCGATGCCGGCCAGCGATCTGATTGCACCGAATCTGCTGGAGCTGGAGATGCTGAGCGGCCATGACGTGGCAAACGTTGAGCAGGCAGTGATTGCCGCGCGCGCGCTGATTGCCCAGGGGCCGAAAGTGGTACTGGTAAAACATCTGGCACGCGCGGGACGCCGTAGCGATCGCTTTGAGATGCTGCTGGTGACCGCCGATGAGTGCTGGCACATTAGCCGCCCGCTGGTGGATTTTGGCGTACGTCAGCCGGTTGGCGTGGGCGATTTGACCAGCGGTCTGCTGCTGGTGGATCTGCTGCACGGCAAATCGTTACAGGATGCGCTGGAGCATGTGACGGCGGCAGTGTATGAAGTAATGCTGAAAACCCACGAGATGGGTGAATATGAGCTGCAGCTGGTGGCCGCCCAGGATGCGATTGCGCAACCGGTACAGCACTTTACAGCAGAGAAGCTCTAATCCTGCTGCGTCGTGCTATCCCGCACGGCGCGGTTGTTGCGATAACCGCGCCGCCCTCGCTGCAGCTCACTCTCCGGGCCGCAGCGATCTGTTAACAGGCTGTTTTACGCTAACCCTTCTGCTTTCAGTGCCGCCTGCACCGCCGGCCGCTCAGCCACGCGCGTAAACCAGGCCTCAAGGGCATCAAGCCCCTCAAGATTGAGTTTGATAGCTTTCGCCCAGCGCGTTACCACAAACAGATAAGCATCAGCGACAGTAAAACGCAGGCCCATCAGCCACTGCTTGTCCTGCAGTGCCTCATTCACCACCTGGTATTTTTTCTCCAGCTGCGCACGCGCAATGGCTTTGTACTCCTCCGGCGTGTCAGGACGGAACAGCGGTGAGAAGGTTTTATGCAGTTCGCTGCTGACAAAGCTCAGCCACTCCAGCGTGTGGTAACGCGTCAGGCTGCCGGTGGGCGCCAGCAGATTGCGATCCGGCTTCTGATCCGCCAGATACTGCACAATGGCCACGCCTTCGGTCAGCAGGGTGCCATCATCAAATTGCAGCGCCGGCACCTGGCCTTTCGGGTTGATCTGCCAGTAGTCTTCACCCTGTTCGGTTAATTTTTTCTGCAGGTCAACGTTCACCTGCGTGAAGTCCAGCCCGCATTCACGCGCAACGATATGCGGTGACAGCGAACAGGCACCAGGCTTGCAATAGAGTTTCATCATGGCTTCTCCAGGATTGTCGTTGTGAACAGCAGTGTAAAACTGCCAAATAATTTATCCGTGACTGCGTTCAGGAATTGCAGTCCTGCTTCAGAAATTCATCGGCCAGGGAGAGCCGTGGCGGCAGCGCCTCAAGCGCAAAGTCCCAAAAACGGCGCACTTTTGGCGCCATGTTTTTCACCCGCTGCGCCACCAGGTTAACCGGCAGCGGCGCCGGTTCCCACTCTGGCAGGAGACGCACCAGCGCGCCGGACTGCAGATCATCAATGACCTGATAGGAGAGCAGGCGACCAATGCCCTGACCGTTGCGCAGGGCATCCAGCTGGCTGGCGATGTCATTTACCCGCAGGCGTGGCGTGATGCGCACGCGCAGATCCTGCATAAAGCGCCATTCGCGCGTATGGCGCACGCCAGTGACCAGCGCATGCCGGCTGAGCTCTGCCGGATGCGAGGGTTCGCCCGCCTGTTGCAGATAGGCCGGGCTGGCGACCAGCATCGAACGTACGTCACCCACTTTGCGCGCCACCATCGACGAGTCCTGGAGCGCGCCAATGCGTACTGCAATATCGAGCCCGTTCTCAATCAGGTCCTGGTAGCTGTCGTGGAGGATCAGTTCAATCTGGATCTCTGCATGCTGCTGCAGAAAAGCGTTAACCAGGGGCATCACATGGCGGCGCCCACACATTACGGGCGCGGTGATACGCAGCAGGCCGTGCATGCCGCTGTGATGGGCGCTATCCAGCGCGCTTTGATAATCAGCGAGCAGCTGACGCGCCTGCTCAAACAGCTGCCAGCCGGTCTCTGTCGGTGCCAGCTGGCGCGTCGTACGTTCAATCAGCGTGGTGCCAAAGCGCGCTTCCAGCGCGTTCAGCGTGCGGGTTATCACCGGCGGTGAGCGTTGTAGCACCCGTGCTGCACCGGCAAGACTGCCTTGCTGGACGACGGCCACGAAGACCTGCATTTCGTCAAATCTGTCCATGTGACTTCCGTGAGTGATCTGCAGCGCGCAGCGATGCTGCTTAAACTACAAGGGAAAAGCGGTGAAGTGAAGGAGATATAGCGAGTCGCAGCTGCAGGGGATCGTTTTTCATCCACCGCATCACTGGCGCGTAAAACGGGCAGATGTCACGGAGTGGCGACCCGTCAGGGCCGCCAGAAACAGGAATTACTGATTCGCGTTGGCGCGTTTCAGCTCAGCTGAGGCATCGCTCTGCGTCATGCGGTTCAGCAGCGGGGCGGTAATCAGCATCAGCAGCGCAATCACGCCGGTTGCAATACCAATCTGCTGGAACACCTGGCTGTACACGGCCAGCGACGCGTGCGGATCGGTCACGTTCTCCGGCACCGCCATCAGGTTAGCCACTTTACCGGCGATCATGCTGCGCCTGCGGTGGTCAGGAACCAGGAGCCCATAATGAAGCCCATCAGACGCTGCGGTACCAGCTGTGCCACCATCGCCAGGCCAAGCCCTGAGATCATCAGCTCACCAATACTCTGCAGCGCATAGCTCAGGATCAGCCAGTTAACGGAGACGATACCGGCATCGCTGGCAAATTTGGCGCCGAACGGCAGCACCAGGAACGCAGCGGAGCACAGTACCATACCAATGGCAAATTTGTGCGGCATCGGCAGTTTATCGCCAAGCTTGTTATACACCGCGGCCAGAACCGGACTGGCAACCATAATCCAGAACGGGTTCAGCGCCTGGAACTGCTCTGGCTCGAAGGTGATGCCCAGGATTGCATGCTCAACGTTGCGAATCGCAAAGAAGTTCAGTGAGGTAGGCATCTGCATATACAGTACGAAGAACACAATGGCTTCAACCATCAGCAGGAAGGCCACAATCATCTTACGACGTGCCGCGCCCTGCAGCGCAAAGGCCTCTTTAGCAAAAATCAGCACGATGCCAACGGCGACCACGCCCAGCGTGATGCGGGCAATGCTCTGGTGGTGCAGCAGCCAGGTTGCCAGGGCAACCAGCACCACAACGCCAACCAGCGTCATCAGCAGCTTACCGACCTGCAGCGGCGCGAAATCCGGCTTAGAGCCGTAGTTTTTCACCAGACGCTGGCAGAACAGGAAGTTCAGCAGGGTAATTACCAGGCCGACCACGGAGAGCGAGAAGGCCGCACCCCAGCCATACTTCGCCGCCAGCCACGGTGTCAGCATCATGGAGAAGAGGGAACCGATGTTGATCGACATGTAGAACATGGTGAATGCACCGTCGATACGCGGATCGTCTTTCTCATAGCAGGTAGAGAGCAGCGAAGAGGGGTTGGCTTTAAACAGGCCGCTACCCACCGCAATGGTCGCCATACCGACATACACCATGGTGGTGTCATGACCGGAGAAGGCGATCAGAGCGTAACCCAGCGCCAGAACAATCACGCCAAGCACAATCACGCGCTTAGTGCCCAGCACTTTATCGCCCAGCCAGCCGCCAATCGCGACCAGGCCATAGACCAGTGCGCTGAACGAGGTAAACAGAGTAATGGAGTCCGCTTCGGACATGCCCAGCTGTTTCACCAGGTAAACCGCCATGATGGCTTGCAGACCGTAGAAACCGAAACGTTCCCACAGTTCGATGGAGAAGATCAGATAGAACGCTTTCGGTTGCTTGAAGGCGTTGAGGCTTACCGCCTCATCAGTGTGTTTGTTTGCAGTTGACACGAGTACCTCAGTTTATACATCGCCTGTTTTGCGACAGGAATTAAGTCTGCGTCGGGCTGGGTAGTCCCGCGCAACATTGTTATTAGATAGGAAAAACGCGGCCTAATTTGGCTGAATCAGCCCGGCAGGGCAAGCATTTTTTGCACGCTGAAATAGTTGTTACTGTCAGGGTTAAAACCATTATAAAAAGTTGTAAGTCAGTGTTAAATATTACTGGCCAGCATTATATCAGGAGAAAGCGTTTTACCGGAGATCGCAAAGTCTGTTTTTACGATATAAACCGCCTTTGCGGCTTTTCGCAGAACATATCGCTACAGATGGATATTTATCCCTTTTATGACACCAGAAATGGTCATGTTTTGAGCTTAACTGGCTGTTCGGTGAGCAGAATAGGCTGTCAAAAGATTCCGGATAGCTAAATAGTTGATCCTGCGCACAGAATGGCGAATTAATTAAAAGGGTAAAAGAAGAAAGCGTTTGCGTAGCCCCCTTTTGCCCAACATTTCATCGCCTGAAGAGACGCTTTGCCACATAACCGGCAGGTAAAGTGAACAATAAGCCACCGCCCAAAAGTCCTCTGTTTCCAGTCGTCCCGCTTTCGACAGCCCGACCATTTTGCTGTAACCTCGGTTTTTCCCTGAAAGGATGTCACCATGCCGCAGTCCGTTCGTGTCGCTTTAGTTGGCGACTACCGTGCCAGTGCCGTTGCGCATCAGGCTATACCTCCCGCGATACAACTCGCCGCCCAAACACTCTCACTGCAGGTTACCGCCGACTGGATTGCCACAGCGGAGCTGGACCAGCACAGCCTGGACGATTACGCCGCGGTGTGGGTTGTGCCGGGCAGTCCATATCAAAACGATGAAGGTGTCTTTGCCGCTATCCGGCAGGCGCGGGAGAACGCAATTCCTTTTCTCGGGTCATGCGGAGGGTTTCAGTACGCCGTTCTGGAGTATGCACGTAGCGTGTTGGGCTGGGACGATGCCAGTCATGCTGAGACAGATGAAGCGGGGCGCTGGGTCATTGCGCCGCTGGCATGCTCGCTGGTGGAACAACGCGGTGAGGTAACCTTTCGGCCCGGCTCACGCATTGCACAGGCCTATGGTGCGCTGCGTAGCGATGAAGGGTATCACTGTAACTTTGGCGTGAATCCGCAGTTCAGTGATGCGCTGGCCAGCCGGGATCTTGCGATTACTTCGTGGGATAGAGAGGGCGATGTGCGGGGCATAGAGCTGAACGATCACCCGTTCTTTGTCGCCACGCTATTTCAGTCAGAGCGTGCGGCGCTGCAGAATCGCCTGTCGCCGCTGGTGGTTGCCTGGCTTCAGGCAGCGTTGCACGCCAGATAATAAACAAGTCGCCTTAATGGCGTCATACCGTTCAGGTAAGTTTTGAGTTCGCCTGCGCACCCTTCGTAGCGACGCGATTCATTGCGTTGCTACGGAGTGTCATTTTTGGCGTCATACTCACAGAGATCTTCGATCAGACACGAGCCGCAGCGTGGCTTGCGCGCCACGCAGGTATAGCGCCCGTGCAGGATCAGCCAGTGATGGCAATCCACTTTAAAGGCCGGCGGTACCACCTTCAGCAGTTTCTCTTCTACCTCTTCCACGTTCTTACCCGGCGCAAAGCGCGTACGGTTGCTGACGCGAAAAATATGGGTATCGACAGCGATCGTCGGCCAGCCAAAGGCCGTATTCAGCACCACATTGGCCGTCTTACGCCCGACGCCGGGCAGTGCCTCCAGCGCCGCACGATCCTCCGGCACCTCGCCGCCATGCTGCTCCAGCAAAATACGGCAGGTTTTGATGACGTTTTCCGCTTTACTGTTAAACAGGCCGATGGTTTTGATGTACTCCTTTACGCCATCCACGCCAAGCGCCATTATCGCGGCAGGCGTGTTAGCCACCGGATAGAGCTTAGCGGTCGCTTTATTGACGCTCACATCCGTGGCCTGTGCGGAGAGCAGCACCGCAATCAGTAACTCAAAAGGCGAGCTAAAATTGAGCTCGGTGGTCGGGTGCGGGTTCTCGTCACGCAGTCGCGTGAGAATCTGCAGGCGCTTCTCTTTATTCACACTGCCTTCCCGGTTTCACCGTGCGGCAGGGCATCAGCTGCGGCGGCACGCAGAGCCGCGCGCTGTTTCATCTTCTGGTCGATCAGGTATTTACCCGCCAGCAGCATGCCCAGGCCGATAAACGCGCCCGGTGGCAGCATAGCCAGCAGCATCGGTGAATCAAAATGCACCACCTCAATGCGCAGTGCTTTTGCCCACGGGCCCAGCAGCTGATCGGCGCCGTTAAACAGCGTGCCGCTGCCAATCAGTTCACGGATTGAACCCAGCGTCACCATCGCGCAGGTGGCGCCCATACCGATGGCAAAGCCATCCAGGGCGGCCAGCGGAATGCTGCTTTTGGAAGCCACCGCTTCGGCGCGGCCCACGACGATACAGTTGGTGACGATCAGCGGAATAAAGATGCCAAGCGACTGATAGAGACCATAAGCATATGCGTTGATCAACATCTGTACGCAGCTCACCACCGAGGCGATGATCATCACGTAGATCGGGATACGGATCTCCGCCGGCACCCAGCGGCGCGAGGCAGAGATCGCGCTATTGGTGATGGTTAACACCAGCGTAGTGGCCAGGCCAAGGCCCAGCGCGTTGGTGGCGGTTGAGGTAACCGCCAGCAGCGGACACAGGCCGAGCAGCTGCACCAACGCGGAGTTGTTCTTCCACAGTCCGCCAACCAGTAAGTTCTTTGCTTCACTCATGGTGTCTCTCCACATTCAGGCAGCGAAGTGAGTTTCGCTGGCAGCGTTTCAATCAGTAGCGCGGTGCGTTTGGTGGCGTTGACCACGGCGCGCGGCGTAATGGTGGCGCCGGTAAACTGGTCAAACTCGCCGCCATCTTTCTTCACCGCAAACTGCGTATCGTCTGCGCCGTGCACCACTTTGCCGTTAAAGCTGTTGATCCAGTCAGAGATACGCAGCTCGATTTTGTCGCCCAGGCCCGGGGTTTCATGATGCTCAATAACGCGCACGCCCAGCACTTTACCGTGAAAATCAGCGCCGACCAGCATCTGAATCGCGCCAGAGTAGCCGTCCGGTGCGGTAGTCTCCAGCGCCGCGGCCACCGGCTGGCCGCCTTTGCGCGCCAGGTAGAGCGCATGCGGTTTAGCGTTGCCGAGCGCGGCGGCATCGGTAACCAGGTAACACTCCTGCTGAATCGCGTTATCGTACAGCGCCGTGGGCACCACCTGATCCAGCAGGATCTTCTGCTGCAGGGCGGTCTGGTGCTCTACGGTAGGCTTGGTGACGTAGTTAACGATAGCCGTCACGCCCGTGGTGATCACCGCAAACATGCCCAGCGTGACCGCATTTTTACGAATTGCATCAAGCATCTGTCAATCCCTGCGATGGCCGTAAACGCGCGGCTGGGTGTAGTAATCAATCAGCGGCACACAAATATTAGCCAGGATAACGGCGAAGGCCACACCGTCCGGATAGCCGCCAAAGCTGCGAATCAGCCACACCAGTAAGCCAATCAGCGCGCCATATACCAGCCGACCGCGGTTGGTGGTAGAGGCGGTAACCGGATCGGTGGCGATAAAGAAGGCCCCAAGCATGGTGGCCCCCGAGAACAGGTGAATCAGCGGCGAGTTGAGAGCCTCCGGCGAAAACAGCCAGCCCAGCGTGGCGCAGAAAGCCAGCGCAGCCAGGAAGCTGACCGGGATGTGCCAGCGAATCGCCCCCTTTGCCAGCAGCAGCATGCCGCCCAGCAGATACCCGAGGTTGACCCACTGCCAGCCCAGACCGGCCAGCACGCCACTGTAAATGGGCTGCGCCAGCAGCTGCTCAGCGCTATGGCCGGCGCGCAGTCCGGTTTTGAAGGTGTCCAGCGGGGTCGCCTGGCTCACGCCATCCACGCCCAGCTGCAGCTGCTGCATAGTTTCACCGGCCAGCGTGTGGTTGGTAAAGATCATGCTCAGCGAATCCAGCAGGCCGGGTTTAACCGCCTGCAGCGCTTCAGGCGGCATCCAGCTGGTCATCTGTACCGGGAAGGAGATCAGCAGCACCACATAACCGACCATGGCCGGGTTAAACGGGTTCTGGCCGAGACCGCCGTAGAGCTGTTTGGCGATCACAATGGCAAATACCGTGCCCAGCACCACCAGCCACCACGGCGCCAGCGGCGGCAGGCTGATACCCAGCAGCAGCGCCGTCAGCAGGGCGGAGTTATCAGAGAGCGTCGGCACCACCGGCGTTTTACGCAGCCGCAGAATAGCCGCTTCGCTTACCCATGCGGTGCCGGCAGCCAGCAGAACCTGAATCAGAAAGCCAATGCCAAAGAAATACCACTGCGCGGCCATGCCGGGCAGCGCGGCCAGCACCACCAGCAGCATGATATTGCCGGTGCTGCGGCGGTTGTGGGTATAAGGCGAACTTGCAATGCGAAAAGCCATTTATTCCTCAGTCGTCGAAGGCTGCTGCTGCGCTTTACGCGCTTTGGCACGGGCGACCGCAGCGGCAATCGCCGCTTTGCGTGGGTCGGCGGGTTCAGGAGAGGCAGCAGCCTCCACTTCAGGGGATTCTGCGGCGGGCTCCGG
>NZ_MLFS01000013.1 GCF_002095485.1 Pantoea wallisii
TCGTAGCGGCCGGCCAGCGCCTCCAGGCTGTCACGCGTGTGGCAGCTCTCGTCGGCACATATGGGTAGCGGATGGATAAAGTTGCTTAGCGCGGCATCCTGATCGGCCGGCAGAGGTTGCTCCAGCATCGCTACCTGCAGATCCGCCAGCAGCTGACAGCGCGCCGCCAGCCCTTCGGCGTGCCAGGATTCATTCGCGTCCACAATCAGCGTCGCCTGCGGTACGGCGCTGCGAATCGCCACCAGACGTTCACTGATTAGGTGGTCGTCCAGCTTGATTTTCAGTAACCGCGCGCCGTGCTGCCACAGCGCCAGCGCGCTGCTGGCCATCGCCTCAGGCGTATCAATGCTGATGGTATGGGCGGTAAAAATTTCCGGTGCCAGCTGTACGCCGCACAGGGCGGTCAGCGTTATTTGCTGCTGCTGGCGCGCCAGGTCCCAGAGCGCGCAGTCGATGGCATTGCGCGCTGCACCCGCGGGCAAGGCCTGCTGTAATTCGGCGTGGGTCATGCCGTTTTGCAGCGCGCTCAGCTGAGAAGCAATTTGTGCCAGCACAGAGGCTTCACTTTCACCATAGCGTGCGTATGGTGTCGCTTCACCGACGCCCTTAATACCATCCTGCTCAATCTCCACCACCACCACATGCGCCTCGGTACGGCTGCCGCGCGAGATCACAAACGGCGAATGTAACGGCCAGGCTTCCGGATAACTTTTCACTGTTCTCATTGATTCTCCTTTAAACCTTCACGTAAATGCGAGATGGCGCGGTTTTCATCGCGAAATGCGCTCGTAAACCCTTAAAAATTATGTCATAAACAAACGCTATATCTGTTCTGGCACGGCTCACGCCAGCCTTTTCCATCGTCAATAAGGAAATCCCATGTCTCAGAATGTTCACTTTCAGGGCAATCCGGTACCGGTTGCAGGCCACTTCCCGCAGATGGGCGATCAGGCTAAACCCTTCACGTTAGTTGCCAAGGATCTTAGTGATGTGCCGCTCTCTAAGTATGCAGGCAAACGCAAAGTTCTGAACATTTTCCCGAGTATTGATACCGGCGTTTGTGCCGCATCGGTTCGGAAATTTAACGAGCGTTCAGGCGACGCGGACAATACCGTGGTGCTGTGCATCTCAGCTGACCTGCCTTTTGCCCAGTCACGCTTCTGCGGTGCCGAAAATGTGAATAACGTGGTCACGCTCTCTACCCTGCGCGGTGCAGAGTTCAAAGAGGAGTATGGCGTGGCGATCGCTGATGGCGCGCTGAAAGGCCTGACCGCCCGTGCGGTAGTGGTGCTGGATGAAAACGATAAGGTGATCTACAGCCAGCTGGTGAACGAGATCACTGAAGAGCCGGATTACGATGCTGCGCTCGCCGCGCTGAAGTAACTGCGCCTGAGAAAAAGCCGTCATTAAAGACGGCTTTTTTTTGGCTTATGCCCATGCGATAAGGCGATTCGCAGCGCGGCTATTCGCTTTCGCCACGCTTCTGCCCTAAACCATATTCACGCAGCTTATTGGCAATCGCGGTGTGCGATACGCCCAGGCGCTTCGCCAGCTTACGGGTGCTGGGATAAGAGAGATAAAGGCGCGTCAGCACCGAGCGCTCAAAGCGGCTGGTGATATCATCCAGCGATCCCTCCATCGCTTCATCCCCCAGCGAGACATCCAGCGCCTGTTCCGGTAACACAATATCCTGCGGACGCAGCTCGTAGCCTTCCAGCTGGGTCAGCGCACGGTACAGCGCGTTCCGGAGTTGCCTGACGTTACCCGGCCAGTTGTAACGCGTCAGAAAAGGCGTCAGCTGCGGCGACAGACGCGGACGCGGCAAGCCCTGCTCATCAGCAAAACGCGCGACAAACATTTCAGTTAGCGGCAGGATATCCAGCGGACGCTCGCGCAGCGGAGGCAGATTGAGCGTCAGCACATTGAGCCGGTAGAAGAGGTCCTCACGAAACTCACCGCGCTGCACCAGCTCAATCAAATTCTTCTGCGTGGCGCAGATCACGCGCACATCCACATGCACTTCGTGATCCTCCCCGACGCGACGGAAGGTGCCGTCGTTGAGGAAACGCAACAGTTTGGTCTGCATGCGCGGCGACATTTCGCCGATCTCATCCAGCAGCACCGAGCCGCCGTTTGCCTGCTCGAAAAAGCCTTTTTTACCTTCCAGCGCATTGGGATAGGCGCCAGCGGCATGACCAAAGAGCTCACTCTCCGCGACATCGTCAGGGATGGAGCCGCAGTTAAGCGCAAGAAATGGCTTCTTGCCGCGCGCGCTGCGCAGATGGCAGGCACGCGCCAGCATATCTTTACCGGTCCCGGTATCGCCCACAATCAGCAGCGGCGCATCGTGCATCGCCAGTTTTCGCGCCTGATCGATCACCTGGCGCATCTTTGGCGTCACGGCGACGATATGGTCAAATTCGGACTCGTCGGTAACGGTCAGGTTTTGCAGCTGGCGCCCCATACGCGCAGTGGATTTCAGCGTGATCATAGCGCCCACCGGCTGATCGTTCTGCCCCTCTTCACCGGGCAGATAGATCGGGCGCGCTTCCATCAGGAAATCCCGCCCCTGAATGACCACATGCTGCGCCTGCGCGTCAACGCGCTCGCTCTCCAGCCAGCGCTGGAAGTTGAAACCGCTGATCAGCGTGCTGGCGTTCTGGTTACGGATCTTCGCTTCGTCAAAATTGAACAGGTTTTGGGCCGCCGGATTGGCGAGTTCTACTTTGCACTTCAGATCGATGGACAGTACCGGCTCCGGCATGGCGACCAGCAGCGCGCTCAAGGCGCGGTGCTCGCGTTCAGACGGCATGTAAGCGACGGTGCGCACATCCGTCACGCCAGGCGTACGGCGGATCTCCGCCATCAGATTGCTGAACTGTTCAAATTCCAGCGCAGAAAAGTTGAGGTAGATGCGGCCAAGCGGCGCAATTTCGATACCGCGCAGATCAATGTTGCGGGCAACCAGCAGGTCGAGCAACTCGCGCGCCAGACCGATGCGGTCCTGGCAGAAAACTTCCAAACGCATTGCGATGAGCCTTTGTCAGGTTTTGATTTTGGTGATAATACGCTAACTTGCAGCGCCTCAGAAGGGTTCTGTCATGAAAAGTTGACAGCCTGAGGCAGGTGACGCGGAGAAGTGTAGCGGAACGGCCATCAATAATCCCGCCGAATATCACACTTAACAAAGATAATTTCACCCTTTACGCCCTGCGCAGCGTAAAAGGTGAACGAAGGCCGATTATTTAGCAGACTGCCCTGCTTTATCCCCGCTTTTCATCAGGGACTCTTTAAGCTGGGCAATCAGTTCACGCCGGAAATCCCCCAGCCGCGGCTTATCCTCCTCCAGCCAGGGCAGCGGGCGGCACAGCTCCATGGCCTTAATACCCAGGCGGCAGTCAGTAAACCGGCGCCGATACCCTGCGCGGCGCGTGCAGAGAGCCGCGCTGCAACATCCTGCGACATCCAGTCCATGCCCACTTCCCGCACCAGTTCGGAGGCCCCGGCAAACGCCATATTCAGCAGCACCAGGCGGAACAGGCGCAGACGGCTGAAGTAGCCCAGCTCAATACCGTAGAGCGCGGCGATACGATTAACCAACCGCAGATTACGCCAGGCAATAAAGGCCATGTCGACCAGCGCCAGCGGGCTGACGGCGATCATCAGCGTGGACTCCGCCGCATGCCGGCTAATCTCACGTCGCGCCTGTCGATCCAGCACCGGTTGCACCAGCTGGGCATAGAGCGTCACGATTTCGCGATCGTTATGGGTTTCATGCAGCGCCGCGTGCCAACGCTGTAACGCCGGATGCGCCTGATCCAGCTGCGCCTGTTGCGCCAGCTTTTCGCAAAAAGCTCGCCCTTTGCCGATGCCGTGGCTGTGCAGCAATTCCCGACCGATATCGCGCTCCTCTGCACGCTGGCGCAAACGCCAGAGACGCCGCCACTCGCCGATCAAGGCGCCGGCACCGGCCGCCATGATAATTGCCCCTGCCGCGCCCGTGCCCAGCGCAAACCAGTCACGCGTCAGCCAGGCATCATGCAACCACTGCGCGCCCTGCGCCACCACGCTGACGGCAAAAATGCCGAGGCCAGCGCCCACCATTTTGCGCCACAGGCTGCGCTTCGGCCGCAGTGCGGCATCCACCATTTTCTCTCCGGCGCCCTCTTCCAGCGGCTCAACTTCCGCGCTGACCCTAAAGGCACTTTCAGCTTCTGCGCTAAAGGTCTGGGCCGCGCGCAGCGGTCTCTCGGTTTCCGGCGTCAGCGGCCGTGCAAAATCTATTCGCGGCTTCAGGGGCGTTTCGTCACTCATCGCAATTTATCTCCCAATAAAAATTCCAGCGCAGCATCCATGCGAATGTGCGGCAGCGGTTGATCCACATCCAGCTGCTGCGGCCGGAACTTTTCAAACTGAAAGCCCTGCTGCTGCCAGAAGCTGTTGCCCGGCAGGCGCGGCGGCACTTCACCAGGGTAGAATGTCAGGGGTTCGCCGTCGTCAAGCCGATGCCCGCGCAGGGCCGGCACTTTTTCGCCGCGATGATCGACCAGCCCGCTCTCTGTCGCCTGTACAGAAGCCAGCCCCAGGCAATCCATGCTGATGCCCTCGAATGCCGCGTTCTGCCAGGCATCCTGCACCAGCTGCTGTAACAGTGAGACCATATTGGCGTGCTGATCGGCCGTCACGTGGTCGGCCTTCGTGGCGGCAAACAGCAGCTTATCGATAACCGGCGAAAACAGCCGGCGGAACAGCGTGCGCTGGCCGTAATGGAAGCTTTGCATCAGCTGCGTTAGCGCCAGGCGCATATCATTGAAGGCCTGTGGGCCGCTGTTTAACGGCTGCAGGCAATCAACCAGCACAATCTGGCGATCGAAGCGCAGGAAGTGATTTTTGTAGAAGCCTTTAACCACATGCTGGCAGTAGTAATTGAAGCGCTGCTGCAGCATGGCAATGTTGCTGCCGGCGGGCGCCTGGGCCAGCTGGCTGGCCGGTAGCGTATCGATTTGCGGCCACGGAAAGAACTGCAGCGCGGGTGCGCCGGCCATGTCGCCAGGCAGGACGAAACGTCCCGGTTGAATGAAGTGCAGCCCTTCGCGTTTACACTGGTGCAAATAGTCAGTCCAGGCGGCGGCGATGTCGGCCAGCCGGTTCTCATCGGCGGGAGCAAAAGGATCGAGATCCTGACACAGGCTGCGCCACTGCGCCGACCACTGCTGACGATCGCCCTGCAGCAATCCGACCATCTGCCGCGACCAGCTGAAGTAGTCCTGCGCCAGCATTGGCAGATCGAGCAGCCACTCGCCGGGGTAGTCGACAATCTCCAGATAAAGCGTCGCGGTATCTTTAAAGTGACGCATCAACGAGGCATCCGGGCGATAGCGCAGCGCCAGCCGCATTTCACTCACGCCACGCGTCGGCGTAGGCCACACGGGTGGCGTACCATATAGCTGCGCCAGCCCTTCATCGTAGGTAAAGCGCGGCGTGCCCAGCTCACGCTGCGGCACACGTTTGACGCCCAGCAAGCGCTCTTCACGCACCACGGAGAACAGCGGCAATCGGGCGCCGCTGTGCACATTCAGTAGCTGGTTAACCAGCGAGGTGATAAACGCGGTTTTGCCGCTGCGGCTCAAACCGGTAACGGCAAGGCGCAGGTGGCGATCAACGCCGCGGTTCATCAACGCAATCAATTCATTTTGCAATCTTTTCATCGTTTTCCCTGATGAAGCGTGCTGACAGACGTTTAAACGCCTTGCTCAGCAACGGTTCCAGGGCGGCCGCCAGCAACAGGCGCAGCGGACGGCGCGCCACCGATTTCACTGCCCAGCCAGCCAGGCCGCCGGGCGCATAGGTTACGGCATTGATGATGATGAATTTCCCCGCCGACTTCAACGCAGGCGTTGCGCGACGGCGCAGAGCGGTAAAACGCTGAGTATGCATAGTGCCTCTTCGGTAGTGGAAGCGGACCCGCAGCGGGGCCCGGGAAGGTTAAATCTGGCGGAAGCGGCTGCGTACGCTAAAGGTCTCTGAAGTGACGTAACGCTCGATCTCCCGCACATTACGCTCATCGCTTTTCAGCGTGCTTTCCAGTTCATCCAGCAGTTCGCGCGCCGTGGGCGTGTGCGCGTCCGGCACACCGGCTGGCTTCTCATCCAGCACGTAGCCCAGGATAAAGTAGGCCGTGACGGTGAACATAAACAGGCCGAAAAACAGCGACAGGACAACAATCACGCGCAGCAGACGCACCGGAATATCAAGGTACTCTGCCAGCCCGGCACAGACGCCGCGCACTTTACCCTGTTGCGGGATGCGCCACAGTTTGCGACCGTTCATCATGGCTGCCTCCAGCTCGGATGTTCTGCGTCCAGGATGGCTTCCAGCGCTTCAACGCGCTCACGCATGCGGCGTGCGTCCTGCGTGAGCTGCTGCAAACGCTGCATGTCGCTGGCAGAGAGCTCGCCCCCGCCGTTACGTTTATTGCTGTAGTGTAGCCATAACCAGATCGGCGCGACAAACAGCACGAAGATCGTTAAGGGTATGGACAGAAATAGTGCGCTCATTGACTCTCCTTAATCATTAACACCCATTATAAGCGGGCCCGTGACCAGGCCCGGTGCCATTACTCGCTGCGGTTCATTTTGGCTTTCAGGGCCGCCAGCTGCTGGCTGATCTCATCATCGGCTTTCAGCTCGGCAAACTCCTGATCCAGCGATTTTGGCTTGCCGAAGCGCTGACTCTCCGCTTCTGCTTCCATGTGATCGATGCGACGTTCAAACGACTCAAAACGCGCCATGGCTTCATCCAGTTTGCCGCTGTCGAGCTGACGACGCACATCGCGTGATGAGGAGGCCGCCTGATGACGCAGCGTCAGCGCCTGCTGACGGGCGCGGGTTTCGCTCAGTTTCTTCTCCAGCTCAGCGATTTCACCTTTCATCCGCTCCAGCGTCTCTTCTACCTGCGTGGCTTCCTGATGCAGCGCCGCGATCAGATCGGTAAGTTTCTGTTTTTCAATCAGCGCTGAGCGGGCTAAATCCTCTTTCTCTTTGCTGATGGCCAGTTCGGCTTTCTCCTGCCACTCCGCCTGCTGAATTTCAGCCTGCTCAATACGGCGCAGTAGCTGTTTCTTTTCCGCCAGCGCGCGAGCGGATGTGGAACGGACTTCAACCAGCGTGTCTTCCATCTCCTGAATCATCAGGCGTACCAGTTTCTGCGGATCTTCGGCGCGTTCCAGCAGGGAGTTGATGTTGGCGTTCACGATGTCGGCGAAACGAGAAAAAATACCCATAATGATGTTCCTCTGATTGTCATGTTTATGCGCAGTACGCTCTTAGCTAATACAAATCGCGTGCCAACTTTTAATTGTCTGTTTTTAAAGGCCTTAGCGATTTTACAGTCGGGCTGGATTCCGTTAAGGTAGTGAAATTCATTAATCTGTGGCGAAATTCATCATGGCAAATGGCAACGACAACCTGCTTGGCGAATCCAACAACTTCCTGGAAGTCCTTGAACAGGTCTCACGACTGGCGCCGCTGGAGAAACCGGTGCTGGTGGTGGGTGAACGCGGCACAGGGAAAGAGCTGATCGCCAGCCGTCTGCACTATCTCTCTGACCGCTGGCAAGGGCCGTTTATCTCGCTTAACTGCGCCGCGCTGAATGAAAACCTGCTGGATTCAGAGCTGTTCGGTCACGAAGCGGGCGCCTTTACCGGCGCGCAAAAGCGTCATCTTGGCCGCTTTGAACGTGCAGATGGCGGCACGCTATTTCTTGATGAACTGGCAACAGCGCCGATGCTGGTGCAGGAGAAGCTGCTACGGGTGATTGAGTATGGCCAGCTGGAGCGCGTGGGCGGTAACCACTCGCTGCAGGTGAATGTGCGCCTGGTATGCGCCACCAATGAAGATCTGCCGGCGCTGGCCGCCGCCGGAA
The DNA here is from genome assembly GCF_002095485.1 of Pantoea wallisii. Taxonomy (GTDB): domain Bacteria; phylum Pseudomonadota; class Gammaproteobacteria; order Enterobacterales; family Enterobacteriaceae; genus Pantoea; species Pantoea wallisii. The sequence goes on from NZ_MLFS01000013.1 coordinate 7,924, forward strand.
AATTCCGTGCCGACCTGCTCGATCGCCTGGCTTTTGATGTTGTGCAGCTGCCGCCGCTGCGCGAGCGCCGCAGCGATATTCTGGTGATGGCTGAGCATTTCGCTATTCAGATGTGCCGTGAGCTGGGCCTGCCGCTGTTTCCCGGCTTCACGGAGTCTGCACAACAGGCGCTGCTTAACCACAGCTGGCCCGGCAATGTGCGTGAACTTAAAAACGTGGTGGAGCGCTCGGTGTATCGCCATCACAGCAGTGACGAAGCGCTGGATAACGTCATCATCAACCCGTTTGCCCGCCGCAACGCGCCGGCGGGCAGTGAAGCGGCACCTGCCAGCGACCTGCCCGCCCTGCCCGCCCTGCCGCTCGATCTGCGCCAGTGGCAAAACCAGCAGGAGCGCAATCTGGTGGATGCGAGCCTGCAACAGGCGAAATACAACCAGCGCCGTGCCGCAGAGTTATTGCGGGTAACCTACCACCAGTTGCGCGCCATGATGAAGAAGCACGGTATACAGGCGCGTGACGAGAATTGAAAGACGTTTGAAGGGTGCAGATTGTTTTTTTAAGACCGCAGCAGTCAGAAGCAGGTAAAAAAAAGCCCGCACAGATAGGCGGGCAACTTAATACTGGAAGCAATGTGAGCAATGTCGTGCTCTTCTTCGGTAGAGCCACCGTCGAAGCGCAGAAGAATAATAATCATTCTTATTATCATCTGTAAAGCCCTAATTGAGAATTTTTCTCATTTCCACACTAACACTGTGCTCTCCTGTCGCACTCGCTGCCTAAAATGCCGGCAGAACCGTTGCCGATTTGGGGAGTGCGCAACCTTTGCGATACACTCAGGCTATTGCCTGAGAATCGTTGAGTTCTATGCCAAAATTATTCCCTTCGCTGCTGCTTGGTCTCAGCGTAATGAGTGCGTCTGCGTTCGCCGCTCCGGTGGACACTATTCGTCAGAGCGGCTTTGTCTACTGCGTGAACGGTACGGTGAACACCTTTAATCCGCAGATGGTCAGCAGCGGCCTGGTGGTGGATACGCTGGCTGCGCAACTCTATGACCGCCTGCTGGATGTTGATCCCTATACCTATCGTTTAGTGCCCGATCTGGCACAGAGCTGGGAAGTGCGTGATAACGGCGCAACCTACCGTTTCCACCTGCGTAAAAACGTCTCTTTCCAGCACACCAATACTTTTACGCCAACCCGTAAAATGAACGCCGATGATGTGGTGTTCAGCTTTGCACGTATGTTTGATCGCCGGCATCCCTGGCATAACGTGAATGGCGGCAGCTACCCCTACTTCGACAGCCTGCAGTTTGCCGACTCTGTCCAGAGCGTAAAAAAACTCGATAGCGATACGGTAGAGATTCGCCTCAACAGCCCGGACGCCTCATTTTTGTGGCATATCGCCACCCACTATGCGCCGGTACTGTCGCAGGAGTATGCCAGCCAGCTCAGCGCCAAAGGCCAGCAGGAGCAGCTGGATCGCGAGCCCGTGGGCACCGGCCCTTATCAACTGAGCGAATACCGCACCGGACAGTATCTGCGTCTGGCGCGCAATCCGCGCTACTGGCGTGGCGTGCCGCGCCTGCAGCAGGTGGTGATCGACCTGGGCGTTGGCGGTACCGGTCGCTTATCCAAACTGCTGACCGGAGAGTGTGATGTGCTGGCCTATCCGGCGGCCAGCCAGCTCTCCATTCTGCGGGATGACCCGCGCCTGCGCATGACGCTGCGCCCCGGCATGAATATCGCCTATCTGGCGTTCAATACCCGCAAAGCGCCGCTGGATCGCCCGGAAGTGCGCCACGCGCTGGCGCTGGCGATCAACAATGAGCGCCTGATGGAGTCCATCTATTACGGTACGGCAGAAACCGCCGCGTCGATCCTGCCGCGCGCGTCGTGGGCCTATGATAATGATGCACGCGTTACCGAGTACAATCCGGACAAAGCGCGTGAAGCTCTTAAGGCGCTGGGCATTGAAGATCTTCACCTGCGGCTGGTGGTGCCAACCACTTCGATGTCATGGAACCCCAGCCCGCTGAAAACCGCCGAACTGCTGCAGGCCGATCTGGCGCAGGTGGGCGTCACCGTGACCATTGCGCCCGTGGAAGGTCGCTTTCAGGAGGCACAGCTGATGGCCATGAACCACGATTTGACGCTTACCGGCTGGGCGACGGACAGCAACGATCCTGACAGCTTCTTTCGTCCGCTGCTGAGCTGCGCCGCAATTCGTTCGCAAACCAACTATGCGCACTGGTGCTCGCCGGCATTCGATGAAGCGTTGCAGCGCGCCCTGCTGTCACAGCAGCTCTCCGCGCGCATCGACAGCTACGATCGTGCCCAGCAGATTCTGGCGCAGGAGCTACCGGTACTGCCGCTGGCATCCTCGCTGCGCCTGCAGGCTTATCGACATGATATAAAAGGATTGGTGCTGAGTCCGTTCGGTAATGCCTCGTTTGCAGGCGTCTACCGCGATGAGAACGGCGAGGAGTAAGCATGATTATCTATCTTTTACGTCGGTTACTGCTGCTGATCATCACGCTGTTTCTGCTTTCGCTGGTGAGCTTCAGCCTCAGCTACTTCACGCCCAACGCCCCGCTGGAGGGCGCTTCGCTGTTTGATGCCTGGTGGTTCTGGTTTAAAGGCTTGCTGCAGTTCGATTTCGGGGTGTCCAGTACCAATGGTCAGTCTATCGATCTGCAACTGCGCGAAGTGTTTCCCGCCACGCTGGAGCTGTGCGTGCTGGCCTTTACGCTGGCGCTGCTGGTGGGCATTCCGCTGGGCATTACCGCCGGCGTAATGCGCAAGAAGTGGCAGGATAAAGCCATCAGCGCGCTGGCGCTGCTGGGCTTCTCCATGCCGATCTTCTGGCTGGCGCTGCTCTTTACCCTGTTCTTCTCGCTAACGCTCGGCTGGCTGCCGGTATCGGGCCGCTTTGACCTGCTCTACCCGGTGCAGAATGTCACCGGTTTTGCCCTGATCGATGCATGGCTGAGCCCCTCGCCGTGGCGTCATGAAATGCTGGTGAGCGCGTTAACGCACCTGATCCTGCCGGTGCTGGTACTGGCTGTGGCGCCAACCACAGAAGTGATCCGCCTGTTGCGCAGCAGCACCAGCGAGGTCATGGATAAGAATTACGTTAAGGCCGCTGCCACACGCGGACTTTCGCGCTTGACCGTGATTCGTCGTCACGTGCTGCACAATGCCCTGCCGCCGGTGATCCCGCGCCTTGGCCTGCAATTTTCAACCATGTTAACCCTGGCGATGATCACTGAAATGGTGTTTAACTGGCCGGGATTGGGACGCTGGCTGATTAATGCCATTCGTCAGCAGGATTACGCGGCGATCTCGGCCGGCGTGATGGTGGTTGGCGGACTGGTCATTCTGGTGAGTGTGCTGTCGGATATTCTGGGCGCGGCGCTAAATCCGCTAAAACATAAAGAGTGGTATGCCCTGCGCTAAATAGCGTGAGTGGCCCGGACGGGCACAAATACTTTAAGGAAAAAGAGAGAGAATTTGCCAGGTGCGCACACCTGCGGACCTGGCAATATGCATTTATGGCGCAGCGGCCACAATGTCGTCAACAGACGCAGCATTAGCCGTTAACTGATAATTGCGTGACTGAAACCATATTCGACTTACAAAAAATACATTTTGCGCCGAGCGGGTTTTTAAGCGTGATATCAAAAACGGAGCGTCGATATTGAGAGCCCTGACAGTGAGAGCACCTCATAAAATAGATAGCTGAAATAACTTATAGACCTGTAACGTTGGTAGCTGACGGGCCTTTAGGACCATCCTCTACATTAAATTCGACTTTCTGACCTTCATCCAGCGAGCGGAAATCGCTGCCCTGAATAGAGGAGTAGTGCACGAAAACATCCTTGCTGCCATTTTCTGGCGTAATAAAGCCAAAACCTTTTTCATTGTTAAACCATTTAACCGTACCGGAAATTTTACCAGACATATTATTACCTTTTATTTTTAGCCGTTTGGCGATGAGGGCTGAATGCAGAGACACATCAGAACTTGAGATAAAACTCAAATGGAAGGCTGAAGAGCGGCGCTTACATAGCTGAGAGATAAATGGGAACCAACAATGAGACTGTCTGCTTATCAGACCGGGAAGCCATTTACTCACGCGGACAAATTAAAAGCAATATATAAAAGAAATTAATTTTTTGAACTTATCCTTAAAAGAATAACCGGCCTGTTTTATCGTGAACACCCGCTTTAAGAATTACGCGTCCCGGTAATTAACCGTACCGGCGCCCGGGTGCCTGAGCCGGCAATGGGGGCGAGTGCCGCAATCTTAACCGTTCATGACCCGTAAATGAAATTGCTGACGCCGTTTCCTTGCCTGGGCACGGGATATCGGCGGATAATCTTTTACAGAGCGGCGCCGGCACGCAGGTCAACCTGCGGTCCAGCGCCAGCCGCTGCGCAATCGTCACAGCGAGCACACATGAATACGCATATAATCAAGGCAATGCATTGATATGAAGACTTTGTACCGACACTATCAGCCAACGCTTAACTCACACCCAGCGATTGCCTATGCCATTTGATAACGTTTACGCCGAGAAAAGGTTACCAGGCGCTTTCCGTCTCAGCTGGCAGCGGTTTTATCGTGATACGGGCGCGATGATCGGCTTATACGGTTTTGGCATGCTGCTGTTTTTGTGTCTGTTTGGTGGCCTGCTCGCGCCGTACGGTATTGACCAGCAGTTCCTCGGCTATCAGCTGCTGCCGCCTTCGTGGTCGCGCTACGGTGACGTCTCGTTTTTCCTTGGCACAGACGATCTGGGCCGCGATGTATTGAGTCGCCTGCTGAGCGGCGTAGCGCCGACGGTCGGCTCTGCGCTGCTGGTCACCCTGCTTGCGGCACTGTGCGCGCTGGTGCTTGGCGTGCTGGCTGGCATCACTCACGGGCTGCGTTCGGCGGTGATGAACCATGTTCTCGATACTCTGCTGTCGATCCCCTCCCTGCTGCTGGCGATTATCGTTGTGGCGTTCCTGGGGCCGCGCCTGGAGCATGCGATGCTGGCGGTACTGCTGGCGTTGATTCCACGCCTGGTGCGGGAAATCTATACGGCAGTCCATGATGAGATGGAAAAAGAGTATGTCGTGGCGCTGCGCTTGATGGTGCCCGTAATCTGAACATTCTGTGGAATGCGTTGCTGCCGAACGTGCTGCCGCTGCTGGTCAGTGAGTTTACCCGCTCGTTGTCGATCGCCATTCTGGATATTGCCGCGCTCGGTTTCCTTGACCTGGGCGCACAGCTGCCCTCGCCGGAGTGGGGTGCGATGCTGGGGGATGCGCTGGAGCTGATCTATGTTGCCCCCTGGACGGTGATGCTGCCGGGCGCCGCGCTGATGGTTAGCGTGTTGATTGTTAACCTGCTGGGCGATGGCATCCGTCGCGCCGTTGAAGCGGGAGCTGAATAATGCCGTTACTGGATATCCGTAATCTGACCATTGAGTTTATGACCTCAGAGGGACCGGTTAAAGCGGTGGACCGCATCAACCTGACGCTGAGCGAAGGCGAAATACGTGGGCTGGTAGGCGAATCGGGCTCGGGCAAGAGCCTGGTGGCAAAAGCCATCTGCGGCGTGACCAAAGATAACTGGCGCGTCACCGCCGACCGTATGGTATTTGATGACATCGATCTGCTGCGCCTGTCACCGCGCGAGCGGCGGCGTATCGTGGGCCATAACGTCTCCATGATTTTTCAGGAACCGCAATCGTGTCTGGATCCTTCGGAGAGTATTGGTCGCCAACTGATGCAGGCGATCCCGCGCTGGACGTTTAAGGGCCGCTGGTATCAGCGTCTATGGTTCTGGCGCAAAGCACGCGCCATTGAGCTGTTACACCGCGTCGGCATAAAAGATCACAAAGACATTATGCGCAGTTTCCCGTACGAGCTTACGGAGGGTGAGTGTCAGAAAGCGATGATCGCCATCGCGCTGGCCAATCAGCCACGCCTGCTGATTGCCGATGAGCCAACCAACGCCATGGAACCGACCACTCAGGCGCAGATTTTCCGCCTGCTGAGCCGCCTGAATCAGAACAACAACACCACGATTCTGCTGATCAGCCACGACCTGCGCACCATGAGCCAGTGGGCAGATCGCATTAACGTCATGTATTGCGGGCAAACGGTTGAAACCGCGCAGAGCGACGACCTGATGGAGACGCCGCACCACCCTTATACCCAGGCGCTGATTCGTGCGATGCCCGATTTTGGCAGCGCACTGCCGCATAAAAGCCGCCTTAATACGCTGTCAGGTGCGATTCCCTCTCTGGAGCATCTGCCAATAGGCTGTCGTCTGGGTCCGCGCTGCCCCTACGCGCAGCGTAAATGCATTGAAACGCCGCGCCTGAGCGGTAATAAAGCGCACCTGTTCGCCTGCCACTTCCCGCTCAACATGGAGAACTGATCATGGAAACCCTGCTGGAAGTGCGCAACCTGAGCAAGACATTCCGCTACCGCACCGGGCTGTTTCGTCGTCAGCATGTCGAAGCGGTGAAAAACGTCAGCTTTACCCTGCGGGAGAAACAGACGCTGGCGATTATCGGTGAGAACGGCTCGGGCAAATCGACGCTGGCGAAGATGCTCAGCGGCATGGTTGCGCCGACTGAGGGACAGATGCTGATTGACGATCATCCGCTTGAGTATGGCGATTACGGCTATCGCAGCCAGCGTATTCGTATGATTTTTCAGGATCCCTCAACCTCGCTCAATCCGCGCCAGCGCGTCAGTCAGATCCTTGATTTTCCGCTGCGGCTCAATACCGATCTGGCGGACGAGGCGCGCGAAAAACGCATTATCGCCACTTTGCGCCAGGTCGGGCTGCTGCGCGATCACGCCGGTTACTATCCGCACATGCTGGCGCCCGGACAGAAGCAGCGTCTGGCGCTGGCGCGCGCGCTGATCCTGCAACCCAAGGTCATTGTGGCCGATGAAGCCCTCGCCTCGCTGGACATGACCATGCGCTCTCAGCTGGTGAATCTGATGCTGGAGCTGCAGGAGAAGCACGGTATCTCCTATATTTATGTTACCCAGCATCTCGGCATGATGAAGCACATCAGCGATCAGGTTTTAGTGATGCATCAGGGCGAAGTGGTGGAGCGCGGCGGCACGGCTGATGTCCTGGCGTCGCCTCTGCACGATCTGACGAAGCGCCTGATTACCAGCCACTTTGGTGAAGCGTTAACCGCTGAAGCGTGGCGGCGCGAGCGCTGAGATTCAGCCGTCACGGAAAACGCGGTCGATTTACCGCATTTGATTCAGACGTGCTAGAATCCGCACGTCGATTAACGTCGGTCGCTCACTTTTTAAACATTGCGACCGCCAACAACAATGACCATAAGGATTACAGCTATGGGTTTTCTTTCCGGTAAGCGCATTCTGATTACTGGCGTTGCCAGTAAACTTTCCATCGCCTACGGTATTGCGCAGGCGATGCATAAACAGGGCGCAGAACTGGCTTTCACCTACCAGAACGACAAACTGAAAGGTCGCGTGGAAGAGTTCGCTAAAGAACTGGGTTCAGACATTGTTCTGCCATGCGATGTGGCAGAAGACGAGAGCATTACCGCCCTGTTCACTGAACTGGCAAAAACCTGGCCAAAATTTGACGGTTTCGTGCACTCAATCGGTTTCGCACCAGGCGATCAGCTGGATGGCGATTACGTTAACGCGGTAACCCGTGAAGGCTTCAAGATTGCCCACGATATCAGCGCCTACAGCTTTGTTGCCATGGCGAAAGAGTGCCGTGCGATGCTGAACCCGAATTCAGCCCTGCTGACCCTCTCTTACCTGGGTGCAGAGCGCGCTATCCCGAACTACAACGTGATGGGCCTGGCGAAAGCGTCACTGGAAGCAAACGTGCGCTACATGGCGAACGCAATGGGCCCGGAAGGTACGCGCGTGAACGCCGTTTCCGCCGGTCCAATCCGTACGCTGGCGGCGTCTGGCATCAAAGATTTCCGTAAGATGCTGGCCCACTGCGAAGCCGTTACCCCGATTCGCCGCACCGTGACCATCGAGGACGTCGGTAACTCTGCGGCCTTCCTGTGCTCCGATCTGGCAGGCGGTATCACTGGTGAAGTGGTACACGTTGATGGCGGCTTCAGCATTGCCGCGATGAACGAGCTGGAACTGAAGTAATGATGTAAGGGCGGCCGCCTGGTCGCCTCCGGGCGCACTGCGGTGCGCCCTTCTCTCCGGATTTATTCTCGCCCTGCGCCTTTTCTGCTTTTCTCTGATTTGACCTGCTTACTTCGAAGCTCAGGTTTTTCAATTGCTATACCCTGAATTGGCACCCGCCGGGCCGCCATAAGCAACACCTCTCTTATACCTGGTCGCTATTAATTATTCCGCATCAATCTTTTGCCGCAGCCGGGGGTTCAGCGACGATAAGCTTGCCCTTGAATCACGACGGCCTTTTCAGAATTACCCGTCGGAGATTCAGTCCGAATTTTGCGCAAGGAATGACCATGGAACAACGCCGTTTTCCCGGCCATGATCACTGGTTTTATGAAAGCCAGACTCGTCCGCACGCCTCCGCTGCTGCACCGCTGGTGCCCGAAGCCGCCCATATTGACGATCGCTTTCTGCTGGGTCTGCAGCAGGAAGCCACTGCCCTGCAGCCGCTGTTCCAAAGTTTTCAGCCGGTACTGCTGGCGGCACGTGATGTAAGCCAGATTCTGTTTCCCGATAGCGTCCATACCTCGCTCACCCATACGTTAACGCTGTACGATCGGCTAAGCACCGCGCTTACGGTTGCACAGGTTGCAGGGGTTCAGCGCCTGTGTAATCACTACGCGGCGCGTCTCAACCCGCTGCCGGGGCCCGACTCCTCGCGGGAGAGCAACAATCGCCTGACGCAAATCACGCAGTATGCCCGCCAGCTGGCGATGCAGCCGGCGTTGATTACCCGGCAAAGCATTAAGGCGCTGGATGCCGTAGGTTTGACCGAACCGGATATTGTGACGCTCAATCAGCTGGTGGGGTTTGTCAGCTATCAGGCGCGCGTCACCGCAGGGCTGCAGGCGATGATGGGGCTGCCGGTACGCTGGTGCCCGGCGTCACGCCGCCACCAGATGCCAGCGCCGCGCTGTTTAGCGCCGACGCTGGCGCGCAGCCGGTCCTGAAGCCGGTCGAGCTGCGCTATGCCAGCGCTGATCAGCTGGCGGCCATCACCCTTTGCAAGGATATCAGTGAAGTTGATGACGCCCTGTGGCTGCTGGTGCACGATGCGCAGGCGCTCTATGGCTGGGCCACGCTGAAACAGCATCTTGATAAGCATTTTATGGCTGATGAGAGGCTGGCGCAGGCGGTCAGCGCCCGTCTGCTGGGCTGCCGCTGCCAGTTCAACCGCTTATCCGGTACATGGCGGGCAGCGCTGTTGCAGGATATTGATACTGCCGGCACGCGCGCACAGCAGCAGATCGTCGCGCTCAGCGCTCAGCTCACCCGCCTGCCGGAGCGTTTTAGCGCGGCCCACCTGCAGCCGCTCCTCAATGCTGGCTGGAGCAGCGAGCGTCTGTTTACGCTGCTGCAGGCTGTGGCTTTCGCCAGCTGGCAGGATCGCTTACTGATGACGCTGGGCGAAACGCGCTAATCCGGCAGGTGCCGGCGCGCTTCATCAAAGAAATGCTGAGCCAGCGGCGATGCCCTGCCCGGCTCGGCAATCACCAGCGCCGCCTGGCGGCCCATGGGCGCCATCTCAATCGGCCTGCGCGCCAGGTTTGCAGCATCTCCGGCAGCAGGTGCCGCAGGGCGCTACCATCACGCCTAATCCTACCTGCGCGCTCTGCAGAAGCTGCATGATGGAGGCGCTTTCGACAATCACGCGCGGCAGCACGCCGGTTTCCCGCAGCTGTCCATCCAGATAGCGGCGGAAATAGCGCGTCGGCTCAGCCAGGCACAGCGGCTGGCGGGCCAGCGTATGCAGAGAAACCGTTGCGTTCTCCAGTAATGCCGGGAAGCAGTGCGGATTAAAAACCGCCTCCACGCCGCGATCTTTCAGCAGCGCGGTCTGAAAGTGCAGCTCACGCAGTGAGGTAAGCTCAAAGAAGCCAATACCGCCATCCACGGTGTGGCTGTTGAGCGCCTCCAGCAGCTGATCGGCACTCATCGCTGAGACCCGGTAATCGAGCTGCGGATAGCGCGCCTCTACCGCCTTCAGCAGGGCCGGCAGCGCCACGCTGCACTGTGGCATGACGCCCAGCCGCAGCGTACCGTTAACGCCGTGCTTTAGCGACTCAACCTCCAGCTTCAGCCCCTGATAGACCGAAACGATTTCGCGTGCCCACGTCAGCACGCGCTCGCCCTCCGGCGTAAAGCCATCGAAGTTATTGCTGCGGTTGATCAGCGAAAGCCCCAGCTCACGCTCCAGGTTTTTCAGCCGCATCGACAGCGTTGGCTGACTGACAAAACTGGCTTCCGCTGCACGGCCGAAATGACGCTCACGCTCCAGGTTGCACAGGTAGATCAATTGCTTGATGTCTATTTTCTCACCCACTCATGGCTTATTGAATCGCGGGTATGTTAGCAAACCCAGGCACAAATTGATCCGGCGTGTTACGCCACACCTAACGCGCTTTTCACCTCATTGGCAATTTTCTCCACCTGCGGGCCATAAATCACCTGAACGTCATGCTCGCTTACGCGGTTCACGCCATTCGCCCCGGTGGTGAGCAGCGTCTTATCTACCACCTCTTTCATCTCTTTAACGCGCACGCGCAGACGCGTAAAGCAGCAATCGACGTCCTCTATATTGGCCTCGCCGCCCAAACCGCTGATGATAACCCGGGTGCGCTCATCGGCAGCGACCTGCTGCGGCTTCTCCTCTTCGTCACTCTCACGTCCCGGCGTTTCTACGTTCATGCGTGTAATCACATAGCGGAAACCGTAGTAGTAGAGCGGCGCATAGACAACGCCGAGCGCCAGGGTCCACCACCAGTGCGTTTTGCTGCCGCCCAGCACGCCAAATACTACCAGGTCGATAATGCCGCCCTGCACATTACCGATCATCAGGTGCAGCATCGACATCAGCATGAATGAAAGCCCGGTAAGCAGTGCATGCAGGATATAGAGCACCGGTGAAACGAAGATAAAACAGAACTCCAGCGGCTCAGTGATGCCGGTGGTAAATGAGGTTAGCGCCCCCGCCAGTACCAGCGCCTTCACGCGCTGTTTGTGTGCCGGCTTCGCCGTGTGGTACATCGCCAGGGCCGCTGCCGGCAGGCCAAACATCATTACCGGAATTTTACCCTGCGCCAGAAACTGGGTGGCGCTGCGCACGGTCTCATCCGGAATGGCCCCGGGATTAGTCAGTGAGGTGTTGAAGATGTTAAGCGCGCCGACAATGGTTTGCCCGTCAACGGTGGCCATGCCGCCAATGGGCGTGAAGCGCACGGTCTCATTCAGAATGTGGTGTAAACCGGTAGGAATCAGCAGGCGCTCGCCCGTTCCGAGCAGAAAGGCGCCGTACTGCCCGCTCTTACCAATCATCTGACCTACCCAGCGATGCCAGCGCCAATGGTCGGCCAGATCAGCGCCAGCAGCACGCCGATCAGCGGCAGCACCAGAATGGTGACAATCGGTACAAAGCGACGACCGCCAAAGAAACTGATCGCCGTAGGCAGCTGCTGAGTATAGAAGCGGTTATGCAGCACCACCGTCATTAGCCCGGCAATCACTCCGCCCAGCACGCTCATGTTGTAGGTAAAGATGCCCAGCATCTCGATATATTCCGCGGAGGTCATCATCGCCGTGGTTTGGTCCATCCCCGCCTGCTGCAGCGCCTCCGGCGTGGTGGTCGCAGCGGTCAGCCCTTTTGCCGCCAGCGTGGCGCTGATGCCCACGTTCAGCGCAATATAACCGATGATCGCCGCAAATGCCGCCGTGGCCTTCTCAGCTTTTGCCAGTCCGATGGCGCTGGCAACGGCAAAAAATACCGGCAGATTGGCAAACAGTGCGGCGGCTACTTTACGGATAAAGCCGATAATTAACTGCGGCACCTGCATATGCGCAAAGGCATCGCCGGTGACGGCTGGATTTTGCATGGCGGCTGCCAGGCCGAGGAATATCCCGGCGGCGGCGATGACGGAGATCGGCATCATCAATGCTTTACCGAAGGCGTGAATTTGGCTGGTCAGATTCTTCATGCGGCGTGCCCTTTCTGTGGCCGAAAGAGCAATTATTAGCCAGTTATGTGTAACCCATGCAGTTGCAGCGCTGTAGCGGCCGATAAAGTTTGAAGCCCATCACGTTTCAGCACTGCTGGCAGCGATAAACGTTAACTATCGCACCATTAAGTCAATCAATTAGACAACTTTTGCCGCCAGTCGCACACTTCCCTCCAACAGAAGACATATTCTGATAACAATTCATAAACAATAAGCCTGCAACGACTATGAAATTTAAACGTAAGATCCAGCCTTATCGCGCCGCCGCTGGCGGCTGGGGCTCTTTGGAAGCCACCACCCGTTTCGTTCTTGACAGCAAAGCCGCCCTGAAAAATATGCGCAACCTGATGCGCATGAACAAAGCGCGCGGTTTCGACTGCCCGGGCTGTGCATGGGGCGATGACAACAAAAGTACCTTCAGTTTCTGTGAAAACGGCGCCAAAGCGGTGACATGGGAAGCGACGCGCCGCGTCGTGGAGCCTGAGTTTTTCGCCCAACACAGCGTCAGCACGCTCTATCAGCAGAGCGACTACTTCCTTGAGTATCAGGGCCGTCTGACCCACCCGATGCGCTACAACAGCGAAACCGATCACTATGAGCCCATCAGCTGGGACGAGGCGTTTGCGCTGATTGCACAGCACCTCAAGGCGATGGATCACCCGAATCAGATGGAGCTGTATACCTCCGGCCGTGCCAGTAACGAAGCCTCCTGGCTCTATCAGCTGTTTGGCCGCGTTATGGGCACCAACAACTTCCCTGACTGCTCCAACATGTGCCATGAAGCCAGCGGCACCGGCCTGAAGCGCAGCATTGGCGTGGGTAAAGGCACCATTCGCCTCGACGATTTCGACCACGCGAACGCGATCTTTGTTTTTGGTCAAAACCCGGGAACCAACCATCCGCGTATGCTGCACAGCCTGCGTCACGCCGCGGACCATGGCGCGAAGATCGTCACTTTTAACACTTTGCGCGAGCGCGGGCTGGAGCGTTTCGCCGATCCGCAGAAGCCGCTGGAAGTGGTGACCTCAATGGCAGGCACCATCAGCTCTGCCTATTACCAGCCGAACCTCGGCGGTGATATGGCAGCCGTGCGCGGTATGGTGAAAGCGCTGCTGGAAGAGCAACGCAAGCGGCTGGATAACGGCGAGAAAGGTATTTTTGATCAGGCCTTTATTGATGCGCATACCCAGGGCGTTGAGCAGTATCTGGCAGCGGTCGATAACACCCGCTGGGATGATATTGTGCGCCAGTCGGGCCTGAGTGAAGCGCAGATTCGTGAAGCTGCGGCAATTTATCAGAGCGCTGAACGTGTGATCATCACCTGGGCGATGGGCATCACGCAGCATAAACACTCTGTGGATACGGTGCGTGAAATCACCAACCTGCAGCTGCTGTTCGGTCAGTTGGGTAAAAAAGGCGCGGGTCTCTGCCCGGTGCGCGGCCACAGTAACGTGCAGGGCAACCGCACGATGGGTATCGATGAGAAGCCAAATAAGCCGTTCCTCGATGCGCTGGGCGCCCACTTTGGTTTTGAACCGCCGCGCGAGCACGGTCACAACACGGTTGAAGCGCTGAACGCCATGCTGCGTGATGAAGTCAAAGTGCTGATTGCCTTAGGTGGCAATCTGGCCGCAGCGGCGCCGGACTCCCCTGTCACCGAAGAGGCGCTGCAGCACTGCGGCCTGACGGTGCACATCAGCACCAAACTGAACCGCAGCCACCTGGTGCCGGGTCATGAAGGGTTAATCCTGCCGACGCTGGGCCGTACCGAGCGCGATCGTCAGGCAAGCGGCAATCAGTTCATTACCGTTGAGGACTCCTTCAGCATGGTTCACGCCTCGGAAGGCGTGGGCATTCCGCTGGCCGAGACGCAGCGTTCTGAAACCGCAATTGTTGCGGGTATCGCTCACGCGACCCTGGGCAGCGATAAGATCGACTGGCAGGGCATGGCCGCAGACTACAATGTGATTCGCGAGCACATCGCCGCCACCATTCCCGCTTCGCCGACTTCAACAACAAGTGTGACCAGCCGGGCGGGTTCTATCTGGGTAATGCTGCGGCCGAACTGCGTTTCAACACGCCATCGGCGCAGGCCGAGTTCAGCGCCGCCGCCCTGCCGGATTCGCTGTTCCCGCAGTTGGGTGCCGATGTGGAGGTGCCGTTTACGCTGCAAACCCTGCGTTCGCACGACCAGTACAACACCACGATTTACGGCCTCGATGACCGTTACCGTGGCGTTTACGGCCAGCGCGAAGTGGTGTTTATTCACCCGGAGGATATGTCCGCACTTGGCTTCAGCGAAGGCCAGCTGGTGGATATTGAAACCCTGTGGAACGATGGCCTGACGCGCCGGGTCAGCGGTTTTAAACTGGTGCCGTACAATATTCCGCGTGGTAACCTGGCAGCCTACTATCCGGAAACCAACCCGCTGGTCCCGCTCTCCAGCTATGGCGACGGCAGCGGTACGCCGACCTCAAAATCTGTGCCGGTTAAACTGGCACTGAGTGCCGCAGTGCCGACACAGCGCATCGCCTGAGCCCGGCGTTACATCAAGGTCAAAGCCGCGTAAAGCGGCTTTTTCACCTGTTTTGGCCTTGCCGCGCGCACCTGATTCGCGTAAAACTGTCCACCGCTCTTAGGCCACGAAACTGAATATATTATGTTCCAGGATAACCCGCTGCTCGCGCAGCTGAAAGAGAAGCTTCACGCGCAGACTCCGCGCGCCGAAGGTGTAGTGAAAGGCACGGAAAAAGGTTTTGGCTTCCTCGAAGTTGATGCACAGAAAAGCTACTTCATCCCACCACCGCAGATGAAGAAAGTGATGCACGGTGACCGCATTTCCGCGGTGATCCATACCGATAAAGATCGCGAAAGCGCTGAGCCGGAAAGCCTGATTGAGCCGTTTCTGACGCGCTTTGTTGGTCGCGTGCAGAAGAAAGATGACCGCCTCTCCATTGTGCCGGATCACCCCCTGCTGAAAGACGCCATCCAGTGCCGTGCGGTGCGTGGTCTGACGCACGATTTCCAGAACGGCGACTGGGCCGTTGCAGAGATGCGCCGCCATCCGCTGAAAGGCGATCGCGGTTTTTATGCCGAACTGACCGAATTCATTGTCACCGCGGACGATCACCTCGCGCCGTGGTGGGTTACGCTTTCACGCCATAATCTGGAGCGTGAAGCGCCGCAGATCGCCTTTGGCGAGATGCTCGACGAACATCTGCAGCGCGAGGATCTCACCGCGCTTAACTTCGTCACGATCGACAGCGCCAGCACTGAAGATATGGACGATGCGCTGTATGCAGAAGAGACCGCAGACGGGAATCTGCTGCTGACGATTGCCATCGCCGATCCGACCGCTTACGTAGCTGAAGGCAGCGCGCTGGATAAGCTGGCTGCCCAGCGTGCCTTCACCAACTACCTGCCTGGCTTCAACATCCCGATGCTGCCGCGTGAGCTGTCAGACGATGTCTGCTCGCTGCGCCCTGACGTCAAACGCCCGGCGCTGGCATGCCGCGTGACCGTACTGGCTGATGGCAGCCTGGCGGATGACGTGCACTTCTTTGCGGCGTGGATTGAGTCCAAAGCCAAACTGGTTTACGACGAAGTGTCTGACTGGCTGGAAAACAGCGGCAGCTGGCAGCCAGCCAGCGACGCTATTGCTCAGCAAATCCGTCTGCTGCACCGCCTGTGTCAGGTGCGCAGCGAATGGCGCCAGACCCATGCGCTGGTCTTTAAAGATCGTCCTGACTACCGCTTTGTGCTGGGTGAGAAAGGCGAAGTGCTGGATATCGTGGCTGAGCCACGCCGTATTGCTAACCGCATCGTTGAAGAGTCAATGATTCTGGCAAACGTCTGTGCGGCCAAGGTATTGCGGGAGAAGCTTGGCTTCGGTATCTACAACCTGCATACCGGATTCGATCTGGCTAACGCTGAGCAAGCCGCTGGCGTGCTGGCCGGACACGGTATCACCGTTGATCCGCAGGCCATCACCACGCTGGAGGGTTTCCGCCAGCTGCGCCGTGAGCTGGATGCCCAGCCGACGCAATATCTGGATAGCCGTATTCGCCGCTTCCAGAGTTTTGCTGAGATCAGCACGGAGCCGGGCCCGCACTTTGGCCTGGGTCTGGAGGCGTATGCCACCTGGACCTCGCCGATCCGTAAGTTTGGCGACATGGTTAATCACCGCCTGCTGAAAGCCATCGTGCGCGGTGAGAGCGTGGCGCGTCCCAAAGATGACGTGACCGTCACCATGGGCGAGCGTCGCCGTCTGAACCGTATGGCAGAGCGCGACGTGGGTGACTGGCTGTATGCTCGTTTCCTCGCCCCGTTTGCCGGCAGCGACCGGAAGTTCAGCGCCGAGATCATCGACGTCTCGCGTGGCGGCATGCGCGTGCGCCTGCTGGAAAATGGTGCGGTAGCCTTTATCCCGGCGCCGTTCATTCACGCGGTACGTGATGAACTGGTGTGCTCGCAGGAGAGCGGCACCGTTCAGATCAAGGGTGAAGTCGCTTACCGCGTGACGAACATAATTGATGTGACACTCGCCGAAGTGCGCATGGAGACCCGCAGCGTGGTCGCCCGCCCCGCTGCCTGAGCATGAATGCCCGCGGATAACAGCTGTTATCCCGCATTTTTCCCCGCCAGAACCCGCAATTGTTAAATTTGTTTCCCGCTTCACACTTCTGCCCTGATTCACTTTCGCTAACATTCCATTACATTACTTTTAACTTGTTGTATTTCGATCGCCTGTTTTTCCCGGTCCCTACAAGGAGTTAACTCATGAACAACGTCAAAACCGGATTGATCTGGTTAGCGGTGGCGTTAATTGGTGCAGCGGCGTTTGCCATGCTGGCCCTCAGCCGTGGCGAGCATGTGAATGCTGTCTGGCTGGTGATTGCCTCGGTTGCCTGCTACAGCATTGCTTATCGCTTCTACAGTCTGTTTATCGCAAAGCGTATCTTTGAGCTGGATGACAATCGCCGTACGCCGGCGGAACGTCTTAACGACGGGCTGGACTATGTCCCTACCAATAAGTGGGTCCTGTTTGGCCATCACTTTGCGGCCATTGCCGGTGCAGGCCCGCTGGTGGGACCTATTCTGGCGGCACAGATGGGCTTCCTGCCTGGCACCATCTGGATTCTGGTCGGTGTGATGCTGGCCGGTGCGGTACAGGATTTTCTCGTGCTGTTTATCTCCACGCGCCGCGATGGCCGCTCGCTGGGGGAGATGGCGCGCCAGGAGCTGGGTTCGTTCGCCGGTGTGGTGACGATGCTGGGCGCGCTGGGCGTAATGATCATTATCCTCTCGGCGCTGGCGCTGGTGGTGGTAAAAGCGCTGGCCAACAGCCCCTGGGGCCTGTTCACCATCGCCGCGACGATACCGATCGCACTGTTCATGGGCGTCTATATGCGCTTCCTGCGCCCCGGTAAGATCGCGGAAGTCTCGGTCATTGGCTTTGTTCTGATGATGGCAGCGATCATTTACGGCGGGAATGTGGCGGCCGATCCTTACTGGGGACCGATCTTCACCCTGAAAGGCACGGAGCTGACCTGGGTGCTGGTGATCTACGGTTTTGTGGCGTCGTCACTGCCGGTGTGGCTGCTGCTGGCACCGCGCGACTACCTCTCCACCTTCTTAAAAATCGGGGTGATTGTCGGTCTGGCGGTGGGTATTGTGTTCGCCATGCCGGAGCTGAAGATGCCGGCGGTGACCAAATTCATTGATGGCACCGGCCCGGTATTTTCCGGCTCGCTGTTCCCGTTCCTGTTCATTACGATCGCCTGCGGCGCCATCTCCGGCTTCCATGCGCTGGTCTCCAGCGGCACCACGCCGAAGCTGATTGAGCGTGAGAGCCACATTCGCTTTATCGGCTACGGCGCCATGCTGATGGAGTCCTTTGTGGCTATCATGGCGCTGATCTGTGCCTCGGTGCTGGACCCGGGCGTGTACTTTGCCATGAACGCCCCGGCGGCCCTGATTGGCACAACGGTTGAGAATGCCGCTCAGGTGATCAACGGCTGGGGCTTTGTGGTGACGCCGGAGATGCTCAGCGGCATTGCCGGCGAAGTGGGTGAAAGTACCATCCTTTCGCGCGCCGGGGGTGCGCCAACCTTTGCGGTCGGCATGGCGCACATCATCACGGAGGTATTTAACAGCCGGGCAATGATGGCCTTCTGGTACCACTTCGCCATTCTGTTTGAGGCGCTGTTCATTCTCACGGCGGTGGACGCCGGCACGCGGGCCTGTCGCTTTATGGTGCAGGATCTGGTCGGGACCGTAGTGCCATCAATGGCGAACAACCGCTCCTGGTTGGGCAATATGGCCGGCACCACTGTAGCTGTCGCTGGCTGGGCTTCTTCGTGTATCAGGGCGTGGTCGATCCGCTTGGTGGCATTAATACGCTGTGGCCGCTATTTGGTATCGGCAACCAGATGCTGGCATCAATGGCGCTGATTCTCGGCACCGTGGTGCTGTTTAAGATGAAGAAGCAGCGCTACGCCTGGGTCACTATCGTCCCGACCGCCTGGCTGTTCATTACCTCGATGACGGCGGGCTGGCAGAAGATTTTTCACGAGAAGCCGGCCATTGGCTTCCTGGCTCAGGCGAATAAATTCCGCAAAGGCATTGATGAGGGTGTGATCATCGCGCCGGCCAAAACGGTTGCCGACATGCAAACCATCGTCTTTAGCAATCAGATTAACGCGGCCCTGTGCGGCTTCTTTATGCTGGTAGCCGTTACCATGCTGATTGCCGCCTTCTTTGTGATCCGCCGGGCGCTACACAGTACGGTGCCGACCACCCATGAATCAGAGGTATCAGTGCGTAAAGAGGTGCGTAATGTCTGAGTCCATTCTGCACTGGAGAAAACCGTCTGGCCGCTGGCATATTCAGCGCTGCTTACCGATCGCTTCCGCACCCCGAGTGCAGCCTCGTGGTCGCTGGCAGCGTATCTGGCAGGGATTGCAGCAAAGTTTTCGGTTAATGGTTGGCGTGCACGACTATCAAACTTATCTGAAGCATATGCGTGAAAAACATCCCGGGCAGCAGCCCATGGACGAGCGTGCCTTTCACCGTTACTGCCTTGACGCCCGCTTCCCCAGCCAGGCCGGGAAAATAGGAAAGTGCCCCTGCTAAACTATCCAGGCCCCGATTTTCGGGGCTTTTTCGTGCCATTCTTTATTAAAAACAAAAATATATTACGTTTGCATCTTGTGCTGAAGCAGGAGGTTGAATACTGTTGCTAAAATAATGAGATACCGCCTGCAGAGCATTCCCCGGAGGAAGTTTCCATGACCGATGAACAAGGGCAAACGCTGTTATATACCTTGTTTGGCACCACCAGCCCTCATTGGCGTTTAACTTCTGATAGCGATGCACTGCATTTTGCCGAAGATGAGAAAGCCAATACAAACCTGGCGGTTCCGCTTACCCCTGCGCAGGCCAGTCTGTTACGCGCCATGACCGTGATCACTTCCAGCATCAACCTGACGCTCTCTCTGCACGGTTCGCCGGTACCCATGCACTTTGTGGGACGCAAAGTTAATCAGTCCGCCTGGGCCGGCACCGCTTCGGCATGGGGTGATACCTCCTCCGTTGCGCGGGATTTAACGCTGGGCCTCTCCTTTGCCGAACAGGTCGTCTCTGAAGCCAACTCGGTGATCGTGATTCTCGATCAGCGCGGCAATATTCAGCGCTTTAACCGCTTAAGCGAAGAGTATACCGGCCTGAAAGAGCAGGAAGTCATTGGCCGGAATGTGTTTCAGCTGTTTATGACGAAGCAGGAGGCGCAGGCATCGCGCCGCAACATTGCCGGTTTCTTCCGTGACGGCAACTCGTATGAGGTGGAGCGCTGGGTGAAAACCAGAAAAGGCCAGCGACTGTTTCTGTTTCGTAATAAGTTTGTCCACAGCGGTAGTGGGAAAAATGAAATTTTCCTCATCTGTTCTGGAACGGACATCACAGAGGAGCGACGCGCCCAGGAGCGCCTGCGCGTGCTGGCAAACACCGATACGGTGACCGGATTACCTAACCGCAACGCCATTCACCAGCAAATTAGCCTGGCACTGGAGCTGGCGAATGGCAACCAGACCGGTGTGGTTTATCTCGATCTGGATAATTTTAAGAAAGTTAACGACGCCTATGGCCATATGTTTGGCGATCAGCTGCTACAGGCGGTATCACTGGCGATCCTCAGCTGCCTCGGTAAAGATCAGACGTTAGCGCGTCTTGGCGGCGATGAGTTTGTGGTGCTGGCGGAGAACACCAGCCAGGCATCGCTGGAAGCGATGTCGTCGCGCATTCTGGATCGCCTGCGTCAGCCGTTCCGCA
The DNA here is from genome assembly GCF_002095485.1 of Pantoea wallisii. Lineage (GTDB taxonomy): Bacteria > Pseudomonadota > Gammaproteobacteria > Enterobacterales > Enterobacteriaceae > Pantoea > Pantoea wallisii. Next base: position 28,445 of record NZ_MLFS01000013.1, read on the forward strand.
TTGGCCTGATCGAAGTCTACAGCGGCTGTTCCATCGGTATCGCCCTCGCCCCGCTGCACGGCGAAGATCGCGAAAGCCTGATCCGTAATGCCGATACCGCGATGTATCACGCCAAAGAGAACGGCCGCGGTAAGTTCTGCGTGTTCGCCAGTGAGATGAATCAGCGCGTGTTTGAGTATCTGTGGCTCGATACCAATCTGCGCAAAGCGCTGGAGCAGGATCATCTGGTGGTGCACTACCAGCCGAAGCTCGATCGCGATGGCGAGGTGCGCAGCGCCGAAGCGCTGGTCCGCTGGAATTCGCCCGAGCGCGGTCTGGTGCCGCCCGGGGACTTTATCTCCTATGCCGAGGAGTCCGGCCTGATTGTGCCGCTTGGCCGCTGGGTGATGCTCAATGTGCTGCAGCAGATCGTGCAGTGGCGCCGCGAAGGCATCTATCTGCGCGTCGCCGTTAACGTCTCGGCTAAACAGCTGATCGATGAAAGCATCTACAGCGATCTGAAAAAGGCGCTGAGCGAAGCTGGCATCACCGACTGCCCGATCGATATTGAGCTGACCGAGAGCTGCTTAATCGAAAACGAAGCCGGGGCGCTGAAGCTCATGAAGCAGTTCCAGGAGCTGGGGGCGCAGGTACACCTTGATGACTTCGGCACCGGCTACTCCTCACTGTCGCAGCTGGCGCGCGTGCCCATTGATGCCATCAAGCTGGATCAAAGCTTTGTGCGTAATATCAATAAGCAACCGGTGGCGCAATCACTGGTGCGTGCGATTGTCGCGGTTGCCAAGGCCCTTGATCTGCAGGTGATTGCCGAGGGCATTGAAACCAAAGCCGAAGAGAAATTTGTGCTGAACAGTGGTGTGGATGGACGTCAGGGCTATTATTATGCCAAACCAATGCCCGCAGAACAGCTCGGGCATTGGCTGGCTAAGCATCCTGCCCGCGTCTAACGCTGGTGTTTACTGTTATCCGGCTTTACGCAGTGATGCGCTATGACGGTTTTGCAGCTGCACCAGACGTTCCATGTAGGCAATATCTTTCGGTTCCAGCGTGAAGGCATAATCGACCCAGTCCTCCGTGATATCCATCAGCTCTGCCCGCGACAGCTGCAGCACGCGCTGACGCGCCTTCAGCATGGCACGAACGCCATTGAGTTTCGGCCGCAGCGTATCGATAAAGGTACGCGTTGTGCGATAGCTGTCGCCCGGCTGGAACACCTTATCCACCAGGCCACGGGTCTCATACCACTCAGCGCTGTGCGACTCCCCTTCGCAGATCAGCTCTTCCGCCAGCTTCATGCCAGAGCGGCGCGCCACTAACGAATAGCCGCCCATGCCGGGGAACAGGTTAAACGCGATCTCCGGGAAGCCCATGCGCGCGCTGTTTTGCGCCAGAATGAAGTGGTGCGCCAGCGCCGCTTCGAAGCCGCCGCCCAGCGCACTGCCCTCAATCATCGCCAGCGTCACTGCACCGGTATCAAAACCGCGCGCCGCCGAGTGAATGCAGTCCACGCAGGCACGGGCATAGGCACGTAGCGCTTCGCGCCGGTTATTACGGATGCACTCAACAAAGAAGCGTAAATCGCCCCCGGCATTGAACATCTGTGGCACTAACGACCCGGTAACCCAAAAATCAATCGGCAGGCCGGAGCGCTGAGCGGTATAGCTCAGGTTCATGATCTCCTCAATTAATTCGTGGTTGAAACTCGGGCGGGGTTGCGCACGTAACATCATCCACATGGTGTGGCGCCCTTCCTCATAATAGGCGACTAACTGAGTGGTTTGTCCGGCTTCTGTGAACAGTCTGCAAGTTGGTTGGTTAATTACTGTCATCGTCTCATCCTCTGGTTATATGATGCGTTAAACGCCACATCAGCGTAATCCAGAGTGAGTCCAGACCAAATGAGAGTTTGATTTATAAAGTAAAATCCAGAGATATCCCCGACCAGGGGGTCGGGGAAAGATTAGCGCACTTACTTGATGGCTGCGTGCTGGCCCACCGCCACATGAGAACGCTTAACGCGTTTTGAGTAGACAGCAGTAATAATAGGCACCAGCACTGAGGTCACGATCACTGAGGTGGCCACCAGCGCAGTTGCGGCTGGCGCGACCGGTTTAAACTGGGGCAGCATCTCGGCAATCAGCACGGGGGTGGCGACGGCCGCCCCGGCAGTGCTGGACGCGGCTACGCCGGCGGTACCGTCGCCGCCGCCAATCAACCGATCGGCGATGATCAGCGGGATGCCGGTGATAATGATGACGGAGACGCCCAGCAGCACACCGAGCATGCCGGTTTCGGCAATGACCGCCAGGTTGATGGTATTCCCCAGCGCAAACGCGAAGAAGGGAATCAGCGTGTGCACCGCTTTGCCGAAGAACTCGCGCAGTTCAGGGTCGAGGTTACCCAGAGCGAAGCCGACAATAAACGGCAGCACGGCGCCAACAAACACATGCGGCTCAAACGATGCAATGCCGGCGGTGCCCAGAATCACCATTGTCATGAGCGGGCCCGACTCCAGTGACATCAGAACAAAGGCGCCCGCCTCCTCTTTTGAACCGTACTGTTGCATGATGGAGGCATACAGACCGCCGTTGGTCATGTCCATCGCCGCCACCAGCGCCAGCGTTGATAAGCCGGCGAACATGCCCACCTCGACGCCATTCTCCGGCATAACGCGCGAGGCGATGGCGGCAACCACCCAGGCGACAGCAATCTTTGTGATCACCAGCGTGCCCGATTTACGCAGCACGGTACCCGTCGCGCTGAGCTTGATCGATGCGCCCATGCAGAAGAACCACACCGCCAGAATCGGCACGGTGCCCGTCATCAAACCGTTAGTGAATGAACCAAAATATTTGCCTGAACCGGGGGCAAAGGTATGACAAAGCGCGCCGAGAAACAGCGGAATCAGCATCATACCGCCAGGAATTTTATCGATAGCACGTTTGATATGCATATGTGGATCACCTTAACTGAGCCAGAAGGAGGTGCGTGATGTTTTGCCGTCAGGCATGGCAGGCAAGATAACCGCACGGCAGCGCAAAAAAAGTGATCGCACGAGTATTTATGAAACGCTGTTTTATTTTTATTGATCATTCATTTTGATTATTTGATGCGCGTCGCCATACCAGTTGACGATGCCCCAAATAACAAGGGCACCCGCAGGTGCCCTGAATAGTGCCTTTGTCGCTACTTTTGGCCATACCAGGCATTTTTGCCATGCTTACGCAGGTAGTGCAGATCCAGCAAGGTTTGCGAAATCGGCGGTAACTCTGCGCGCAACTGCTCTGTATGGAGCGCCATATAAGCGACCTCCTCCAGTACCACAGCGCTGTGTACGGCGGCATCGGCATCTTTGCCCCAGGCAAAAGGACCGTGGGAATTCACCAGCGCGGCGGGTACCGCGTCTGGTGCAATCCCACGCTGAGCCAGCGTTTCAATGATGACCTGCCCGGTGTGCCACTCATACTCCTGCTCGATCTCTTCCCGCTCCATCGCGCGCGTACAGGGGATGGTGCCGTAAAAGTCGTCGGCGTGCGTGGTACCCCAGGCTGGCAGATCGCGCCCCGCCTGCGCCCAGATGGTGGCATGCCGTGAATGGGTGTGGACGATACCGCCCACTTCCGGCCAGGCGAGATAGAGCGCACGATGCGTGGCGGTATCCGATGAGGGCCGCATTTTTCCCTCTACAATCTTGCCGCTCTCCAGCTCAACCACCACCATGTCGTCACGCTGCATCTGACTGTATTTCACCCCTGACGGCTTAATCACCAGCAGCCCCTGTTGGCGGTCTACGGCACTGACATTGCCCCAGGTGAAAGTGACGAGGTTGTAACGCGGTAGGTCAAGATTGGCTTCCAGCACTTGCTTTTTCAGCGCTTCCAGCATGATTTTTTCTCCTGCTCACTGTGATAGCTGAATTGTGCGGAGCGCGCGGCAAAAACGTTATGGAGGGAATGGCTGGATAAGCTGCGGAAAGTGGCTGACAGATTTAAAATGTGGCGCGAATTAAGAGTTTTCTCCCTCCGGTAATATTTTGCAATGCCTAAACTTTATCAGGGTCCGCGCTGGACCGGAGCACGGGTGCCGACATCGGACCCGGCCCCCATGATGCCTGGCGGAGTGCCGGACATCTCTGCCGGAAAGAGAGCCATTCGCCACTGTGGGGAGAGAACTTTGCAGCGCAACATCTATACTTATCACGTTGCCTCTGAGTAAACCATCAAGGAGAAGTTTATGACTACAACAATGAAACGAGTGACCGTTGCCGTTCTGGCGACAACATTAGTGGTCGCGCTGAGCGGCTGTTCAAACTGGTCAAAACGTGACCGCAACACTGCGATTGGTGCCGGTGCCGGTGCGATTGGGGGGTCCATCCTCACCAATGGTAGCGGATTAGGTACTGTAGGCGGTGCAGCCGTTGGCGGTATCATCGGCCATCAGGTTGACTAATAACAATATTGCTTCAGGCTACGCAGCGCATCTACACTATTCCGGGCCACTCAGGTGGCCCGCTTCTCATTAACCGCCCGCCAGCTTCACCTTCATGCCTTTGGCTTCCAGCAGCTGTTTGAGCAGATCCCGGTTATCGCCCTGAATTTCGATTATGCCCTCTTTTACCGCACCGCCACATCCGCATCTCTTTTTCAGCTCGGCAGCCAGCTTGCTGAGCGCATCGTCATCCAGATCAATGCCGCTGATCAGGCAAACGCCTTTGCCTTTGCGACCGCTGGTCTGACGCTGAATACGTACAATACCATCGCCTTTTGGCCGCTGTGGCTTCGCTTCCGTTTGCGCAATGCGCCCGGTTTCGGTCGAATAAACCAGTGGATTGTCCTGAGCCATTAGACCTCCTGTAAACTGTGCAGAATCTGCTGCAGCGTCGCAGCCGGATCGGCAGATTGCGTAATAGGACGCCCGATCACCATATAGTCCACGCCTGCCTGCTGCGCCTGCTGCGGCGTCATGATGCGACGTTGATCGCCGGCGTCACTGCCCGCCGGACGAATGCCTGGGGTTACCAGCGCAAAATCCTGACCGATGGTCTGTTTAAAATGCGCGGCTTCCTGCGCAGAACAGACCACGCCATCAAGGCCGCACTCACGGGTCAGTTTAGCCAGGCGCTCTGCCTGCTGCGCCGGCGACAGCATAATCCCCAGACCTTTCAGATCCTCTTCGTCCATGCTGGTCAGAACCGTTACCGCAATCAGCAAGGGAGCATCATCACCGAACGGCATCAGCGCTTCACGCGCGGCACTCATCATGCGCGCCCCGCCGCTGGCGTGGACGTTCACCATCCACACACCGAGATCGGCGGCGGCCGCTACCGCATGCGCGGTGGTGTTCGGGATATCGTGAAACTTCAGATCGAGGAAGACCTCGAAACCGCGCTGCTGCAGAGTTTTCACCAGCGCAGGTCCAAACAGCGTGAACATCTCTTTACCGACTTTCAGGCGGCACTGGCGGGGATCAATACGGTCAACGAACTGCAGTGCGCTATTCAGATCATGATAGTCGAGTGCCACCAGAATCGGTGAAGGGGTTACAGGCATAACGTTTCCTCAGAGGCTGGCACCCGCAGGCGCGATGGACAAACGGCAAGCATTCTACCCGCGCAATCCGGTCACGACAATCACGCAGCGGCCTTCCGCCGTCTGTATGACTGATGGTTGCACAGTGCTGACTGGTCGTTATATTTTAACTAAACAGTATGTTGTAACTACAAAGCGAAATCAGAAAAGAGTAAACGGCGGCCATTACTGGCCGTCCAGTCCGCGGATAGGTTTAACTGAAGACCACGCCCGGCAGGAGGGACAGTGCCAGTAGAGCGCGTGGGCGGTAAAGCCGCATTTCTGGCAGCGGTACCGCGGCTTGGTACGAATCTGCTCGCCAACCATATCACGCAGCACCATCAGGCTCTCTTTAGCGCGTCCGTCTTCCGCCTCATGCAGATGGAAATCCATTAGCCGGTGGAACACGCGCATGGTGGGATGCCGCTGGAGCTGACGATTGATATAGAGCTGCGCCGCTTCCGGGCCCTGCTGCTGTTCAAGGATATCAGAGAGATAGAGTTCGGCGGCGGCACCGGTATTTTCATCCACGCAGCGCTGCAGAAACTGTGCCCAGCTCTCCGGCTCCGCCAGGCGCTGATAGCAGGTTTCAAGCATCGGCAGTGTCTCACTCACCAGCTCTTTATCCTGCTCCAGTACGCGCTGCAGGCGCTGCGCCGCTTTGGCATACTCGCCCTGTTCCATCAGAATGCGGCCCATCATAATCGAGACGCGCGCGCTTTGATGATCGGCCGACTCCCCTTTTTTAAGCAGACTCATGGCGCGATCCAGATCGTCACTGCTCAGTGCCTGGAGCGCCAGTTCACAGTAGAAATGTGCAATCTCGCCCTTCTGCTTATCTTTACCCAGTTTCACCAGCCGCTCAGCGACCTCAATGGCTTTATGCCAGTCGCTGGTGGCCTGATGAATTAACAGCAGCTGCTGCAGGGCGCCGATGCGGAAGTCGGTCTCATCGATCAGCTGGCTGAACATATCTTCTGCGCGATCATATAAACCGGCTGCCATATAGTCGCGTCCCAACTGCTGGATAGCCAGCAGACGCTGTTCATAGCTGAGCGAAGCGCTCTCCATTAAAGACTGGTGAATGCGAATGGCGCGATCGACCTCTCCACGGGAGCGGAACAGGTTACCCAGCGTCAGGTGGGCTTCAACCGTGCCGCTGTCCTCTTTCAGCATATCGAGGAACAGATCGACCGCTTTATCCTGTTGGTTAGAGAGCAGAAAGTTAACCCCCGCCACATATTCACGTGACAGGCGATTTGCCTCCTGTTGCTTATCCTGATGCGCGCTGCGCCGGCCCATATACCAGCCATACGCCGCCGCGACAGGAAGAAGCAGAAACAGCAATTCAAGCATCGAACATTAATCCCGACGACCTGCAGTCGATGAGGTTACCGCGGTGGAGGTTTCATTCTGCGCCTGCATCCGCTTCAGTTTACGCTGCGCATGTGCCAGCGAAACGCGGATACGCAGCCAGAACAGACCACAGATAGCCCAGCCCAGCAGAAAGCCCGCGCCAAACAGGCTGGCCAGCAGTGTGGAGATGCGGAACTCGCCCTGCGCCAGCAGGTAATTAAAGGTGACGATTTGGTCATTGTGCGCGCCAAGCGTCACAGAGATGATGAAGATGACCAATACCACGAGAAAAATCAGCAAATATTTCACAAGGCGTCCTGTTGTGAGGTTATCCGGTAGAGTATGCCAAAAAAGCGCGTCCGATGCTGCTACTCAGCACATCAGTTACTGCCCTTTCCGCAAGCGCAATCAATAATATGGGGGCGCAGGTGAAAATTACAATCCATCATCACGCTGCGCAATCTCCTGCTGCTCCTGCGGCGGCACGCTGAGCGGTCCGCAAAAGCGCTGCGCCAGCCAGGTGGCCAGGGTTACCAGCAGCCAGGAAATAAGCGTTGCCATAACCAGATCGCGCGGCCAGTGCATGCCCAGCACCAGACGGCTGCCCATCACCAGCGTGGCCCAGACAAAGAGCACGCCAATAGTAATGAAGTGACGGCGCGGCCACAGCAGGCCAATAACCAGTAGCGCCCAGCTGGCGGCAAACATAGTATGCCCGGAGGGGAAGGCAAAACCGGTTTCAAAGGCCCAGTGATTTTTCAGCCACTGAGGCAGCTGCGTATCGTTAGCCAGCAGCGCGGAGACCATCTCACTGCGCTCCTGGCGTTTGAGCTGATAGAACTGCGTTTCATCAATGCCGCGATGGTGCTCCAGCCACACGACATATGGGCGCGGCTCCTGTACCTGCTCTTTGATAAAGGATTTGGTGTACTGGCCGGCGAGAATGGCACCGTTCATGATGATAATCAGCAGAATCGCGGGCTTGAGACGAAAACGCAGGCACCATAGCACCCAGGCGCTGAGAATCACGCTGGTGAGTATGCCCCACGGGCTGGTGACGGTTTCTGTGATCCAGAAGAGAATGCGCAGCAGCTGTCCACTTTCGCCGGGCTGCCACGCCCAGCCTGACAGCCATACGCTCAGTGGCATCAGCAGCAGCAAAATCGTACCGAGCGTGGTGCGTTGAATAATTTTTAACATCCTTTTCCCTTATACAATCCGCCTGATGTCATGCGTGACGCATAACTTTAGCTGAAAAAAGAATAACATACCCGTTGCGGCTTGGATAATTGTGCTTTATCACTACAATCACTCTGACTGATTAGCGAGCCTGGTAAAGGTTGTGGCACAATATTGTCAGTTTTGTCGGGCCAACCGGGCCCGTGCGTTATCATGATGATAGCGCATCCTCTGAAGGTTCTGGAGAGTCACATGCAGCTTAAACGGGTAGCAGAAGCCAAACTGCCCACGCCATGGGGAGATTTCCTGATGGTTGGTTTTGAAGAACTGGCAACCGGACACGACCACGTCGCGCTGGTTTATGGCGACATTAGCGATCACCACCCTGTGCTGGCGCGCGTTCACTCCGAGTGTCTCACCGGCGATGCGCTGTTCAGCCTGCGCTGCGACTGCGGCTTCCAGCTGGAAGCGGCGCTGACGGCGATTGCTGAAGAGGGTCGCGGCGTGCTGCTGTATCACCGCCAGGAAGGACGCAACATCGGTCTGCTGAATAAGATCCGTGCCTATGCGTTACAGGATAAAGGGTACGATACGGTTGAAGCGAATCACCAACTGGGGTTTGCTGCTGACGAGCGTGATTTCACGCTGTGCGCGGATATGTTCAAACTGCTGGGCGTGAACGAAGTGCGCCTGCTGACCAACAATCCACGCAAAGTGGAAATTCTGAGTGAAGCCGGTATCAACATCGTTGAGCGAGTGCCGCTGATTGTGGGACGCAATCCTAAAAATGCGCACTACCTTGATACTAAAGCGGAAAAAATGGGCCATCTGCTGCCTAAGTCATAAAAGAGAGCCGGGTTATGACCCGGCTTTTTTAATCAGTTCAGCATGTTGCGGATGACATAGTGCAGAATACCGTCATTCTGGTAATAGGTGAGCTCATTACCGGTGTCGATGCGGCAGCGCGTATCCAGCGTCTCCTGGCTGCCATCGGCGCGTGTCAGCGTAACCTTCACGGTACATCCCGGTTTCAGCTGAGTCAGGTCAGCCACATCAATGCGCTCTTCACCGGTAAGCTGTAGCGTTTTACGCGTTACGCCTGCCGGGAACTCCAGCGGCAGAATGCCCATGCCGATCAAATTTGAGCGATGAATACGCTCAAAGGATTCGGCAATCACTACACGCACCCCCTGCAGTCGCGGCCCTTTGGCGGCCCAGTCACGGCTGGAACCTGAGCCATACTCTTTACCTGCAATCACAGCCAGCGGTACGCCTTCCGCCTGGTACTTCATGGCAGCATCATAAATCGACAACTGCTCATTACTCGGGAAGTGTTTGGTGTAACCGCCCTCTACGCCTGGCACCATCTCATTACGGATACGGATATTAGCAAAGGTGCCACGCATCATCACTTCATGGTTACCACGACGTGAGCCGTAAGAGTTGAAGTCATTTCGCTCCACACCGTGCGCCAGCAGATAACGTCCTGCCGGGCTCTCGGCTTTGATGCTGCCGGCCGGAGAGATGTGGTCGGTGGTTACGGAATCCCCCAGCATGGCGAGAACGCGCGCGCCTTTGATGTCCTGCACCGGCTTCGGCGTTTTCTCCATGTCATCAAAGAAGGGTGACAGACGAATATAGGTAGAGCCCTCGTCCCAGTCATAGGTTGCGGCTTCACTGACCTTGATCTGCTGCCACTCCGGCGTGCCGTCAAACACTTCGGCATACTCTTTATGGAACATATCACTGGTCACTTTCTGTACTGATTCGGCAATCTCTTCCGGCGACGGCCAGATATCTTTCAGGAACACATCGTTGCCCTGCTGATCCTGACCGATCGGATCGGTTTGCAGATTGATCTTCATATTGCCAGCCAGCGCGTAAGCAACCACCAGCGGCGGTGAGGCAAGCCAGTTGGTTTTAATCAGTGGATGAATACGGCCTTCAAAGTTACGGTTACCGGATAACACCGCGCCCACCGTGAGATCGCCCTCTTTAATGGCGCTCTCGATCTGGTCCGGCAGCGGGCCTGAATTACCAATACAGGTGGTACAGCCGTAGCCTACCAGGTTAAAGCCCAGCTCATCGAGGTAAGGCGTTAAGCGCGCCACGGCAAGATAGTCAGAGACCACTTTAGATCCCGGTGCAAGTGAGGCTTTTACCCAGGGCTTGCGCGTGAGGCCACGCTCGACAGCATTTTTTGCCAGCAGGCCGGCCGCCATCAGTACGCTGGGGTTGGAGGTATTGGTGCAGGAAGTGATGGCCGATATGACCACCGCGCCCTCCTCCAGCGGATGATTTTCACCGGTTGTGCTATCCAGATAGCTGACCGTCTTATGTGCTTTTTGCGCCTGATTCACCTCCAGCTCATTGCTGGCATCAAACGCAGCCGGGACATCCCCCAGCGAGACGCGATCCTGTGGCCGTTTCGGACCCGCCATGCTCGACTCTACGTCAGCCATGTCCAGCGCCAGCATACTGGTAAAGATGGGTTCATCACCCGCATTGCGCCACATTCCCTGCGCTTTAGCGTAAGCTTCTACCAGCTTAACCTGCTCTTCATCACGCCCGGTCAGAGACATGTAGCTCAGCGTCACTTCATCGATCGGGAAGAAGCCGCAGGTCGCGCCATATTCAGGTGCCATATTGGCGATGGTCGCGCGGTCGGCCAGCGGCAGATCGGCCAGCCCGTCACCGTAGAACTCAACAAATTTGCCGACGACGCCATGTTTACGCAGCATCTGCGTCACGGTCAGCACTAAGTCAGTGGCGGTGATACCCGGGCGTAGTTTACCGGTGAGCTTAAAGCCCACCACATCCGGGATAAGCATGGAAACCGGCTGTCCCAACATTGCCGCTTCCGCTTCAATGCCGCCCACACCCCAGCCGAGCACGCCCAGCGCGTTGATCATAGTGGTGTGTGAATCGGTACCAACCAGCGTATCAGGATAGGCAATCTCCTGGCCGTTCTGATTCTCATGCCAGATCGATTTGCCAAGATATTCGAGGTTAACCTGATGGCAGATCCCGGTGCCCGGCGGCACCACGCGGAAACGGTTAAACGCTTTTTGCCCCCAGCGTAGAAACACATAGCGTTCGTGGTTGCGTTCCATCTCTAAACGCACGTTCTCTTCAAACGCGTCATCGTCACCAAAGTGATCGACCGTAACTGAGTGGTCAATGACCAGATCGACCGGCGACAGCGGATTAACTTTCGCCACATCACCGCCGAGACGTTTCACCGCTTCGCGCATGGCGGCCAGATCGACCACCGCCGGTACCCCGGTAAAATCCTGCATCAGCACGCGCGCCGGGCGGTATGCGATTTCGCGGTCGGCATGTGCATCTTTCTGCCAGTCGACCAGTGCCTGGATATCTTCGGCGGTAACTGAATCCCCATCCTGCCAGCGCAGTAAGTTTTCCAGCAGCACTTTCATGGATTTGGGTAAGCGATCAATATTGCCCAACTGATGGGCGGCTTTGGGCAAGCTGTAGTAATGATATTTTTGTGCCCCGACTTCCAGCGCGTCCTGACTTTGCTCACGTAACGTTAACGACATAACTCCTCCTTTTTATGGGCCTTTCAACTAAGCCTTAGAGAGTGAAAGGTTTAGCTTAAAGATAGACCACATTTTCGTTAACGTTTTGATAACAACACGAATTGACACATTAATGCACAAACAAAAATGCCCCGACAATTGTCAGGGCATTCAAAGGCATTGGTGAAAATTTTTTGTTATCGGATTACATCACTGCCCACACGGCTGCAGACCATACCGCAAAGGAAAACGCGTACACGCTAAACCATGAAAAAGTTGTTGTGTTCATTTGTCACTCCCTCCCGGATTCCGGGCATAAAAAGGCCACGTCTTCAGCTTGAGTACTGATGACACCGTTTTTTAATGCTGAGTGTTAAAGGACGGGCTTATAAGGTGCCCACCGGATAATCCGGTAAAATGAGGGATGAAATTATCTTAATAAGAACTGTACGCAATCGGCGTTATTTAGATTTAGGATCCATAAATGATTCAATAAAACTGCGCTGCTTGTCACTCAGTTCCCACGATGCGGGGATCGCCACCTGCTGTGCGGTAGCCGGTACGTCATTCACTTTACACGCAGGCGTTTTGGGCTGGCGTGCTGAGACCGGAAGTTTACGACTGAGTGTATTTGCCCACATGGCTTAACCCCACATACGCCAAATCATTAACGCCACCACTACCCAGAACAGTGCTGAAGCAGCGAAGACAGTGAGCCAGGCTTTGCGACGAATGTTACCAGAACGCTCAACCTTGGTGCTTTTAGCCCGGAAGTCCGGTTGTACAGTTAATCTCGTAGTCATAGTTTTTGATAATCACTCTCAATAAAACGATTGATAACAACGATGAAGATTTAGGACGAATCCTAAACTTGTTAAGTCCAAAAATCCAGTTATTTTTATTGAGCACAACGATTAACGCTATTTATCAAAATGCAAAAAATAGATGAGCCACACTTAATAACCCAGCAAACTATTAATTAAATCGAGACGTTGTAAATTTGCGTTAAAACAAAATTAGATCCAGTTTAAATTTGAGTTTAATTCAACAGGCCAGTGTAAAAGGCCTTTCTCATCAACTCTTAACTGGAGTATGGGAATATTCCTGGCAGTCCGCAAAGTAGCGACGTAAAAAATGTGTGCTGTTTCGCATTTAAGAGATAACAATAAAAAAACATGTGACCGATGTTTCATTTACAAAAAAAGAATGGAATTTTTGAACTACGGCTGGCGCTAAGCGGGGAGAAAAACAGCGGGTGCCCACTGGACACCCAAAGAAAATAATGACTTAGACTTACCGGAACGGCAGCTTGATGTCGCGGAACATCGCTTCGATATCTTCGTTCGAACGTAACGCCACTGCAGCATCGACCACATCGCGCGTCAGATGCGGAGCGAAACGCTGAATGAAATCATACATGTAGCTACGCAGGAAGGTGCTCCGCCGGAAACCGATTTTTGTGGTGCTGTTGGTAAAGATCTCTGATGCTTCAATGCGTACGAGGTCCGGATCGGAAACCGGGTCAACGGCCATACTGGCGATAACGCCTACGCCTAGCCCCAACCGCACATAGGTTTTAATCACATCAGCATCTGTTGCCGTAAAGACAATGCGTGGCGTAAGCCCTGCACGATTAAATGCGGTGTCCAGCTCAGAGCGCCCGGTGAAGCCAAAGGTGTAGGTCACCAGTGGGAAGTCAGCCAGCTCTTCAATCGACACATTCGATTTACCCGCCAGTGATGATCCGGCGTCACCACGATGGCACGGTTCCAGTGATAGCACGGTAACATAATGAGATCGTCGTAAAGGTGCAGCGCTTCTGTCGCAATCGCAAAGTCAGCGTTGCCTTTGGATACCGCTTCAGCGATTTGCGTCGGTGAGCCCTGATGCATATGCAGAGAGACGCGCGGGTAACGCTCGATAAACCCTTTGATTACGCCTGGCAGCGCATAGCGCGCCTGGGTGTGGGTGGTCGCCACGTAAAGCGAGCCTTTATCCGGCCAGGTATGCTCACCAGCGACGGATTTGATGGCATCGACCTTTGACAGCACTTCGCGCGCAATACGAATGATCTCTTCACCGGCCGGCGTAACCTGCGTCAGATGTTTACCGCTACGGGCAAAAATCTGTACGCCCAGCTCATCCTCCAGCATGCGCACCTGCTTACTGATACCCGGCTGAGAGGTATAAAGCCCTTCTGCGGTCGAGGACACATTCAGGTTGTGATTAACCACTTCGACGATGTAACGCAACTGCTGCAATTTCATAGTTATATCTTCCCGATAGCGACAGAGGTGTATTCCCGGCAGGCGTGTCTCCGCCTCATATGCAGGTTTGGCTGGGAAAGTGAGTCAGTGAGATGAAAAAATCTATAACTACTATATCAGTTAAAGGAAGAATGTAGAACGATTAGCTATAAGGCAGAGAGAAAGGCCAGCAGATGCTGGCCTTGAGGGGGGAATTACTTTTTGGTTTCCTGCCACTTGCCGTCAATGTAAAACACTGACCAGCCAGTTGCCTTGCCATCCTTTTCAGACGACACATACTGCTGTTTGGTTTTACGGCTAAAACGCACTAGCGTTTTGTTACCTTCCGGATCGACAGCAGGCGCATCGGCCAGATATTTCAGCTTTTCAGGCAGACGATCGGCAAAGCGCTGCAGCTCTTCCACCAGCGGCGCGCGGGTCTCACGCGATTTCGGGAAGGTGTTCGCCGCAAGGAAAACACCCGCCGCGCCATCACGCAGTACAAAGTAAGCATCCGATTTTTCACAAGGCAGCTCTGGCAGCGGAACCGGATCCTCTTTCGGCGGCGCCACTTCACCGTTACGCAGAATTTTACGGGTGTTTTTGCACTCGTCGTTGGTGCAGGCCATGTATTTACCAAAGCGCCCCATTTTCAGGTGCATTTCAGAACCACACTTCTCGCACTCAACAATCGGGCCATCGTAACCTTTAATGCGGAATTCGCCCTGTTCGATTTCGTAGCCATCGCACTCCGGGTTATTCCCGCAGACATGCAGCTTACGACCATTATCGATCAGATAGCTGTCCATGGCGGTGCCGCACTTCTGGCAGCGACGACGTGCACGCAGCGCGTTGGTTTCAGCGTCATCGCCTTCCAGCACGTTGAGCACTTCGTTTTCCGGAATCAGATTGATGGTCTGCTTGCAACGCTCTTTCGGCGGCAGCGCATAGCCAGAGCACCCGAGGAACACGCCGGTGCTGGCGGTGCGGATACCCATCTTGCGGCCGCAGGTCGGACAATCAATAGAGGTGAGTACCATCTGGTTCGGCTGCATGCCGCCCTCTTCCGGCTCCTTCTCAGCCTGATCCAGCTGCTGACTGAAGTCGCTGAAGAAGGAGTCCAGTACCGCTTTCCACTCCGCTTCGTTGTTGGCGACCTGGTCAAGGCTATCTTCCATGTGCGCGGTGAAGTCATAGTTCATCAGCTCACGAAAGTTCTCTTCCAGGCGGTCAGTGACGATCTCACCCATCTTCTCAGCGTAGAAACGACGGTTCTCCACCCGGACGTAACCACGGTCCTGAATCGTCGAGATGATGGAGGCATAGGTCGATGGACGGCCAATGCCGCGCTTCTCCAGCTCACGCACCAGTGACGCTTCACTGAAGCGCGCAGGCGGTTTAGTGAAGTGCTGGCCGGGCTGCAGCGCTTTCAGATCAAGCATATCGCCAACGTTTACCGGCGGCAGCGTCAGATCTTCATCATTTTTACGTAGCGCAGGCATCACGCGCGTCCAGCCGTCGAAACGCAGCGTACGGCCTTTGGCTTTCAGTTTGAACTCCGCGGCACCGACGGTCAGCGTGGTCGAATCATACTGTGCCGGCACCATCTGGCAGGCAACAAACTGGCGCCAGATAAGCTGATAGAGCTTCTGCGCATCTGCTTCCATATCTTTGAGCTGTTCGGCGGCAATATTCACGTCAGAAGGACGAATCGCTTCGTGCGCCTCCTGAGAGTTCTCTTTGCTGGCGTAAGTATTGGGCGCTTCCGGCAGGTATTTCTTACCGAAATTACTCTCTACATAGCCACGCGCCATCGCCACCGCATCCTGACTCAGGTTAGTGGAGTCGGTACGCATATAAGTAATGTGGCCCGCTTCGTACAGCCGCTGCGCCATCATCATGGTTTTCTTCACGCCAAAGCCGAGGCGCGTACTCGCCGCCTGCTGCAGCGTCGAGGTAATAAAGGGTGCAGAGGGCTTGCTGCTGGTCGGTTTATCTTCACGATCCAGCACTTCATAACGGGCTTTCTCAAGGATCGCTACCGCAGCCTGCGTTTGCTCACGATTAACCGGGCGGAAAGCTTTGTCATGCTGATGCGTGACGCGCATCGCCAGGTTATCGCCTTTCGGCGTGGAGAAGTCGGCATCAATTTCCCAGTACTCTTCAGGTACGAAGGCTTTGATCTCGCGCTCGCGCTCTACCACCAGGCGCACCGCCACGGACTGCACGCGTCCTGCAGAGAGGCCGCGGGCGATCTTTTTCCACAGCAGCGGTGAAACCATATAACCCACCACACGGTCCATAAAGCGACGCGCCTGCTGGGCATTCACCCGCTCAATATTCAGCTCGCCCGGCTTCTCAAACGCCTGACGAATCGCATTTTTGGTGATTTCGTTAAACACGACGCGGCTAAAGCGTTTATCGTCGCCACCAATCACTTCCCGCAGGTGCCAGGCAATGGCTTCCCCTTCGCGGTCAAGGTCGGTTGCGAGATAGATGTGATCGGCATCGGCGGCAAGATTTTTCAGCTCGGCGACCACTTTCTCTTTACCCGGCAAAATCTGGTAATCCGCTTCCCAGCCGTGCCAGGGATCAACGCCCATGCGGTTGACCAGCGCGGCCTTCTCATCTTTTTTTACTTTTTTGCCGGTTTTGGCCTTTTCTCCGTCGGCACTTTTACGGGTCGTTGAACCACTGGTCGGCAAGTCACGGATATGACCGACGCTGGATTTCACCACGTAGTCATTACCGAGGTATTTATTGATTGTTTTGGCCTTTGCCGGGGACTCAACGATGACGAGTGCTTTACCCATATGTACCTTTACCTAATTGAAACGTCCTGATAAACGGGAGAGGATTGAAGGCCCCAAAACCCAACGGGTTAATATTGTTGCCGGCTTTTTTGTTTTCAAGCCAGCGGGGGCAATCTCAGGTCAGATTGTATCGATATTTGCAACTTCATGATTAGAAGCGGGTTTTCCGTCTGACGGTATCACACATCCGGGTGTGATCTCCCTGAAAGCTGAATCGCCCACACTCTACCTGATAAAATCTGTTACGCAACTTAATTAGCATTCTGTTTAATTTTGCGCCAGTTTTGCTGGCAAATGCTGATTTGCTGAACGGACTCTCAGGCAAGTAATATAGAAGGAAGCATTAGGCTGTCAAAAAAGGAGTCACTTATGTCAGCAGAAACGGAATCCATTTCACACGAGGCACTACTGGAAATGGCAAATCAGCTCATCCGCGAGCACGATGAATATTTCTCCGGTATGGAAGCAAATGAGGTGATTCAGCAGGGCGATGTGCTGGTGTTTCGCGGCCCCTGGTTTCTGGACGATCAGGGATTGCCTACAGCGAAAACCACAGCGGTATTCAATGTGTTTAAACACCTTGCCGTGGTGCTCTCGCCGCGCTATCACCTGGCATAAAAAAACCCGGCCAGCGCCGGGTCTCTTCATAACAGCGGCTTATCGCCCCGCTGCCAGATTTTCAGAATCAGCCGCTCTGCTGCGGTGCTGGCGCTCTGCGTAAAGCGATCCATCATCTTTTTCTTGCGCGCATAGTGCACGCCAAGCACGGTAAAGCGATCCATATGGTGAATAATCAACGCATCGCTGGTGCCGATCTCATCAATCAGTCCTAAATCCAGCGCCTGGCGACCGTACCAGTGTTCACCCGTGGCGACTTTTTCCAGGTTGAGTGCCGGACGCATCTGCTGCACAAAATCTTTGAACAGCTGATGCGTTTCGTTGAGATCTTCCTGAAATTTCTCGCGTCCCTCATCGGTATTCTCACCGAACAGCGTCAGCGTGCGCTTATACTGGCCGGCCGTATGCAGCTCAACGTCAATATTATTGCGCTTCAGTAAACGATTGAAGTTCGGAATCTGGGCGACCACGCCAATGGAGCCGATGATGGAGAACGGTGCCGCCACGATGCGATCGGCCACGCAGGCCATCATATAACCGCCGCTGGCTGCCACTTTATCCACCACCGCAGTAAGCTGCAGGCCGGCATCACGTAAACGCTGCAGCTGCGAAGCCGCCAGACCATAACCGTGCACCACGCCACCCGGGCTCTCCAGGCGCAGTAAGACTTCATCGCCCGGCTGCGCGACTGCCAGCACTGCTGAAATCTCTTCGCGCAGTGAGCTCACTTCACCGGCGTCCATGCTGCCTTTAAATTCCAGCACGTAGAGCGTAGGCTTTTCTGCTTCCGTTACGCCGGCTTTGGCATTGCGCTTTTCCGCTTTGGCTTTGAGCTTCTCCTCTTTCTTATGCTGCTTAAGCCACGCTTTTTGCGCATGCGGCTTCATCTTCGCCAGCTGCAAATCCTCTTTCATCTGGCGATACTCTTCATCCAGATGCGTTAAGCGCAGCTGACCACCGCTTTGACGTTTACGCAGCGCGGCATTGAGCACAATCAGAACAATAGCTGCGATCGCCACCACCACGGTGATGGCCTTGGCCAGAAATAATCCATAACTGGAGAGTAAATCCATTCTGCCGCCTTATTAAACAGTAAATTACAGATAAGCGCTGAGTTTACCCGCTTTACCGGCATTCGTCGCCTGAATTGCCTGCAGGCGGCACAGAATGCGCGTTACGGCGATTGCGCCCGACGGAAAATTGAGGCATAAAGCCAAAAACCTTCTGACCTGCCAAAGGACATCGCTGTGCATTATCAACCGAAAAGCGATCTGCTGGAAAATCGCATCATTCTTGTCACCGGCGCTTCAGATGGCATTGGCCGTGAAGCCGCGCTGACCTATGCGCGCTACGGTGCCCGCGTCATTCTGCTGGGCCGTAATGCTGCGACGCTGCAGCAGACCGAAGCCGCCATTAATCAGCTGAATAAGCAGCCTGCCGCCTCGCTGCTGCTGGACTTATCCCACGCCACGCCGGAGAGCTGCCAGCAGCTGGCCGACCAGGTTGCTGCCCTGGTGCCGCGCCTTGATGGCGTGCTGCATAACGCCGGAATTCTGGGTGAGATTGTGCCGCTGGCGGAACTCGATCCCGCAATCTGGCGTCAGGTGATGCAGATTAACCTTGATGCCACGCTCTATTTAACCCAGGCGCTGCTACCCCTGCTGCTGAAATCGGATGCCGGTTCGCTGGTCTTTACCACCTCCAGCGTTGGCCGCACCGGCCGGGCCGGCTGGGGTGCCTATGCCGTCTCAAAATTTGCTACCGAAGGCATGATGCAGGTGCTGGCGGACGAGTATAAAAATCGCACGTTGCGGGTTAACTGCATCAATCCGGGCGGTACGCGGACAAAGATGCGGGCCAGCGCCTTCCCGGAAGAGGATGCCAGCCTGCTGAAAACCCCTGCCGATCTGATGCCGCTCTACCTCTATTTAATGGGTGACGACAGCCGGCGGAAAACCGGCATGAGCTTTGATGCGCAGCCCGGCCGCAAACCCGGACCGGCCAGCGCATGAGCGATCGCCATCAACAGCGCCAGCAGCGCCTGAAAGAGCAGGTTGATGCACGCATCAAGGCGGCCACTGAATCACGCGGCATTCTGATGGTGTTTACCGGCAACGGCAAAGGCAAAACCACGGCGGCGTTCGGTACGGCCCTGCGCGCCTGCGGGCACGGTAAAAAGGCTGCGGCCGTGCAGTTTATCAAAGGTGAGTGGGCCAATGGCGAACGCAATCTGCTGGCGCAGCACGGTGTTGAATTTCAGGTTATGGCTACCGGCTTTACCTGGGATACGCAAAACCGCGAAACTGATACCCTGGCCTGTCAGCAGGTGTGGCAACATGCGAAACGCATGCTGGCGGATGAACAGGTTGATTTGGTGATTCTGGATGAGATCACCTACATGGTGAGCATGAACTATCTCGACCTTGATGAACTGGTCAGCGCGCTACAGCAGCGTCCCCGCCAGCAGAGCGTGATCATTACCGGTCGCGGCTGTCACCGTACGCTTCAGGAGATAGCCGACACGGTAACCGAAATGCGCCCGGTCAAACATGCGTTTGATGCCGGCATTCAGGCGCAGCAGGGCATTGACTGGTAAGACTGTGACGCCGCGCTAAACGGCGTCACTGGGGTGCATCAGGCACCGCGTTTGCTGCTGTTACGACGCGGGCTGTTGCTGCTCACCGTGCTGTGGCGTTTTACCGCGCGGCGAATCTGGTTCGCTTTAGTACGACGACGATCTTTCTCTACCGCCACTTTGGTCACCGTCTCTTCCGGCATACCAACCAGCGTGCGCAGATAGTTGACCGCAGGCAGCTCCATCTCCATCCAGCCGCCGCGTGGCAGACCTTTCGGCAACTGGATATCACCGTAGCGCACGCGCATCAGGCGGCTTACCTGCACGCCGACTGCTTCCCACAGACGACGCACTTCGCGGTTGCGCCCTTCGGTCAGCGTCACATTGTACCACTGGTTGATCCCTTCACCGCCGGCAAACTTGATAGTTTTGAACGAGGCCGGGCCATCTTCCAGCTGTACGCCTTTACTCAGCTGGCGCACTTTATCGTCGCCCACTTCGCCAAATACGCGCACGGCGTATTCACGCTCCACTTCGCGGCTGGGGTGCATTAAGCGGTTTGCCAGTTCACCATCGGTGGTGAACAGCAGCAGACCGCAGGTATTCACATCCAGACGACCGACGGCAATCCAGCGTGAACCGCGCAGGCGCGGCAGGCGATCAAAGACGGTCGGACGCCCTTCCGGATCGTTACGCGTACACAACTCCCCTTCTGGCTTGTAATACGCCAGCACGCGGCATACTTCGGTTGCCGATTCAGCAATCGATACCAGATGGCCATCGATACGGATTTTCAGGGATTTGTCATTTTCGATGCGATCGCCAAGCGTCGCCAGTTTGCCATCGACGCTGACGCGTCCGGCTGAAATCATTGTTTCGATTTCACGACGCGAACCGTGTCCGGCACGCGCTAATACTTTCTGTAATTTCTCGCTCATGGAGCTGCCTCGTTGTCGCCTTCCCAGGCGTCGTGGTAAAGAAGAGGTAAGATACAGGCGTTACCAGTTCCCATATCAGAATCTGTAATCGCTGCGCAGCGGTGCTTGCTTCGCAGACGGCCCGCGATTTTACACCAGCTAAAGTTTCGTTAACACCTTTTCCTTGCCTGCCGATAATAGGGGGCCTGCGAATAGGCACCGCACGGCGGATAAGTGATCCACAGCGCAGCCAGGCTTATCGATTGGCCCGTTCATCTCACGACATCGTCGCCTTAACTGGCTGAATTACGGTCAGTTTGTTTAAGATGCGTCCCATCCGTTTTTTACTGAACGATAATGACTCAACACATTAGCGCAGCTCACCACCGGCCGATCAGTTTAGTCCGCCACCCGAAAAAACATTTGCAAACATAAAAACCAACAAAAAACACATAAACAGCACAATACTCTGCAGAACATATTTAGCGCCTTAGTATGATGCCCCCAAATAGAAATCAATAGTGCATTGGCGCTACAGGTTGGATTAAGTCTGTATTTTTCGGCTTATTTGTGAAACTTTAAATTTCATTAATTGTTCTGATAAAAAAACTGTGTAGAATTTAAGCCACATCAGATATGTGTCGTATTAATTAAAAGCATTACATTTACTATTTATACTCGATTTCATAACAGGTTATTAACGATTAAAGCAGTAGCCTGCCTGATAATATAAAACGACGCGCACGGGATACGACGCGTTTATTCATGCATGGATTACGTTAAATTGGCATGTCGAAAGTCTTCACCAGGGATTTTACTGACATGCATTAAATGAAGACTACTATCATGAGAACCTCTCTGCTTTGGCCTGCCCTTGCGGCGCTGGCTTTGAGCGGTTGTTCCGTGGGCCACACTGAGTACAGTCGTACGGCGCTGCAGCACGTAGATATGAGCGTGACCGGCATCCCGACTGTGCTGGGTTTGGGCATCCTCGGCACCACCATTCCCTTAACGCCGGAATATAGCCTCACCGCGGCGCACGTGGCTAAAACCGCCGTTCAGCGCGTAAAGGCTTATCACCCCTACTGTGATGTTGCCATTATCTATCATAAAAACAGCCCGGATACGCTGGCGAAATTCCGCACCAGCGCCGTAGGCGAGCCTATTAAAATGTATGGCTACAGTTTTATTTCCGCCATGCCGGTTGAATCCAGCGGCGTTAATTTAGCGCGCACGGCCATTACCAATAGCTGGAATAAAAAGCCCTGTATGGCAATGGCATCCAATGCCGGCGTAGTGCAGGGAATGTCCGGTGGCGCGGTATATAACGCAGACCAAACCATTGGCGGCGTTATTGTGGGTTATAGCCATAACATCTCAAATGTGCGCAGTAAGCGCGTCATCTTAAAAGATGTTTCACTCTATATTCCGTACGGGGATTTTAAAACCTGGCTGGAGCGCAATATTGGCCAGACGCCGGGCATGGCGCCTGACCACGCGTGATTACAGGAACGGGCGCGTGTCGCCCACTCCTTCACGCACTACCACTGGCGTATCGCTGGTGAGATCGACAACGGTGGTCGGCTGCTGTCCCAGCGTACCACCGTCAATGATCAGATCGACCAGCTTGCCGATAGCGTGCTGAATCTCCTCGGGATCCGACTCGGTGAAGTCATTACCCGGCAGCATCAGAGACGTTGACATCATCGGCTCGTTCAGCCGCTCCAGCAGTGCCAGCGCCACCGGATTGGAGGGCACGCGCAGGCCGATGGTTTTACGCTTGTCATTCATCAAGCGACGCGGCACCTCTTTGGTCGCTTTCAGGATAAAGGTGTAACTGCCCGGCGTATTATTTTTCAGGATACGAAACGCGCTGTTGTCCACCTGCGAATAGGTAGACAGCTCCGACAGATCGCGGCACATCAGCGTAAAGTTGTGGTTGCCATCCAGCTGACGGATGCGGCAGATACGCTCCATGGCGTTTTTCTCTTCCAGCCGGCACCCCAGCGCATAGCCGGAATCGGTCGGATAGACAATAACACTGCCCTTATTCAGATAATCCACCGCCTGATTCACCAGGCGCGGCTGCGGATTATCGGGATGAATGTGAAAAAGTTGACTCATAAAACCTCCTGTTCCCTGTCTGCAGTAGCCGTTGCAGGCGCCAGCGCAGGAAAGCGTTCCCAGACCGGTTCAACGCCACCCGGCAGCCACAATTTGCGCCCCAGCTCAATCCACGGACAGGGTTGGTGAAAATCCGATCCCTGCGATGCCGCCAGCTGATTATCCCGCGCATAGCTCGCCAGCTGCGTGCGTTCGTTTGGCGCCTGCTGACACTGCGCCACCTCCATTGCATCGCCGCCGGATGCCGCGAAATGGGCGATCAGGCGCTTCAACCATTTGGCTGAAAGGCCATAGCGGCCCGGATGCGCCAGCACGGCAACACCACCAGAATCGTGAATAGCATCAATGGCTTGTTTAATTGTACACCATTGCGGCGGCACGTAGCCGGTTTTCCCGCGCGCCAGATAGTGTTTAAACACCTGCGCCATATTATCCGCTTTGCCAATCTCCACCAGATAGCGGGCAAAATGGCCGCGGGTGATCACACCGCCCTGCGCCAGGCGCTCTGCCCCGGCCAGCGCGTCGGGAATACGTGCGCGCTCCAGTCGTTCAGCAATCAGGTGCGCCCGTGCCAGACGACACTGATGCTGGCGCGCCAGAAAGGCAGTGAGCGCCGGATGCTGACAATCAACATTCAGTCCGGCGATATGAATCTCATGATTTTCCCACAGCGTTGAGGCTTCCAGCCCCGACAGCACGCTGATCGGCAATGTGCGCGCTGCCGCCTGCGCTTCAGCTACCCCGGCGACAGTATCGTGATCGGTGATGGCCAGTACGCCCACCTTCATCTCAACCGCGCGCTGCACCAGCGCAGTCGGCGTGAGCAAACCGTCAGAGGCCTGAGTATGGCTGTGTAAATCATAGAGGGGAAAACGGGCGATATCTGACAAGAGCACTCCGGAAACGGCTTAAAACTGGCTGGCATCATAACGATTTTGTTGTTAACTGAAAAAGGGTATTGACTTTTTTCACCTGAACCAGTTAACTAGTACACAAGTTCACACCTGACGGGTATTTAATCATGGCTTACATTGTTACGCTGTTAAATGGTTGGTGGCGCGATGATCCCTTACACGGGCAACGTCGTCGTGCACAATTTGCGTAACCGCTGTGCAGATACCTGAGCCCGCCACCGAGCGGGCTTTTTTTTAGGCGAAATTCAGAGAATCCACTATGGCAAATGCGAAACCTACATTGAAGTTGATTACCGGTACTGCGCCCTATCGCGAAGATCCGGCCGCAGTGTTTCATCAACTGTGCGGCGCACGTCCGGCCACTCTGCTGCTTGAATCGGCGGATATCGACAGTAAAAAGAACCTTAAGAGTCTGTTAATCGTTGATAGCGCGCTGCGCATCAGCGCGTTGGGTAATGTCGTTACCCTGCAGGCGCTCTCCGAAAATGGCCGCGCCCTGCTGCCGCTGCTGGATGAAGCCCTGCCCACGAGCGTACGTATTGCCGTCCGCCCTGATGGCCGCGAACTGCATTTCACGCCCTCTCACGACCTGCAGGATGAGGACTCACGCCTGAAAGCGCTCTCCGTCTTTGATGCGCTGCGACTGATACCGCAACTGGTCAACAGCCCGGCCGAGGAGCGTGAAGCCATGCTGCTGGGCGGTCTGTTTGCGTACGATCTGGTGGCCGGCTTTGAAGATCTGCCGGCACTGCGCAATGAACAATGCTGCCCGGATTACTGCTTCTACCTGGCGGAAACCCTGCTGGTCATCGATCACCAGCAGCGCAGCGCGCGATTACAGGCCAGTCTGTTTGCCCCCTCAACCAGCGAGTTTCAGCGTCTGCAACGCCGTATTGAGCAGTTACACGGTCAGATGACTCAGCCTGCGCCTGCGCTGCCGGTGCAGCATGTGGAGCAGATGACGCTCAGGACCAGCCAGAGCGACGAAGAGTACTGCAGCGTCGTCAGCGAACTGCAACAGGCCATTCGCATCGGTGAAATTTTTCAGGTAGTGCCGTCGCGCCGCTTCTCACTGCCGTGTCCCTCGCCGCTGGCGGCATACGATACGCTGAAAAACAGCAATCCCAGCCCCTATATGTTCTTCATGCAGGATCAGGATTTCGCGCTGTTTGGCGCCTCGCCTGAGAGCTCGCTGAAGTATGACGCCCCTTCGCGTCAGATTGAGATCTACCCCATCGCCGGTACGCGCCCTCGTGGCCGTCACGCTGATGGCTCGCTGGATCGCGATCTCGATAGCCGAATTGAGCTGGAGATGCGCACTGACCATAAAGAGCTGGCCGAGCACCTGATGCTGGTCGACCTGGCGCGTAACGATCTGGCGCGTATCTGTGAGCCGGGTAGCCGCTATGTCGCCGACCTGACTAAAGTGGACCGCTACTCCTTTGTGATGCACCTGGTTTCACGCGTGGTGGGCACACTGCGTGCGGACCTCGACGTGCTGCACGCCTATCGGGCCTGCATGAACATGGGCACGCTGAGCGGCGCGCCTAAGGTGCGCGCCATGCAGCTGATCGCCGAAAAGGAGGGCACGCGCCGCGGCAGTTACGGCGGGGCCGTCGGTTACTTCACCGCGCAGGGCGATCTGGATACCTGCATCGTAATCCGCTCAGCATGGGTGGAAAACGGTATCGCCACCGTGCAGGCCGGTGCTGGCGTGGTGCTGGACTCTCAGCCCCAGGCTGAAGCGGACGAAAGCCGCAACAAAGCGCGCGCCGTGTTGCGCGCAATTGCCACCGCCCATCACTGCAAGGAGATCTTCTGATGGCCGACATCCTGCTGCTCGATAATATCGACTCCTTTACTTACAACCTCGTTGATCAGCTGCGTACTTTTGGCCACAACGTGGTGATCTACCGCAACAACGTCCCGGCAGAGGTGCTGACCGAACGGCTACAGCAGATGGAGAACCCGGTGCTGATGCTCTCACCGGGCCCGGGCGCACCAAAAGATGCCGGCTGCATGCCGCAGCTGCTGCAAACGCTACGCGGTCGTCTGCCCATTATCGGGATCTGTCTCGGTCATCAGGCGATTGTGGAAGCCTATGGCGGCCATGTGGGCCAGGCGGGCGAGATCCTGCACGGTAAAGCTTCAGCGATTACGCATGATGGCGAAGCGATGTTTGCCGGCCTGAGCAATCCCTTGCCGGTTGCACGCTATCACTCGCTGGTCGGCAGCAATACGCCGGCGGAGCTCACCGTCAACGCCAGTTATAACGGTATGGTGATGGCCGTCCGTCACGATGCCGATCGCGTGTGCGGCTTCCAGTTTCACCCCGAATCAATCCTTACCACCCAGGGCGCACGTCTGTTAGAGCAGACGCTGAGCTGGGCGCTGGCGCAGTATCAGGGAGCTTAAAATGCATACTATTCTGGAAAAACTTTATCAGGCGCAGACGCTGAGCCAGGCGGAGAGCCACCAGCTATTCAGCGCCATTATTACCGGCCAGCTGGAGCCTACGCAGTTAGCGGCCGCGCTGATCGCCATGAAAGTACGCGGTGAACGCCCGGAAGAGATTGCCGGTGCCGCTTCAGCGCTGCTGGCCGATGCCAAACCGTTTCCGCGCCCGGACTATACCTTTGCAGATATTGTGGGTACAGGCGGTGACGGCAGTAACAGCATCAATATCTCAACGGCCAGTGCGTTTGTCGCAGCGACCTGTGGCCTGAAGGTGGCAAAACATGGTAACCGCAGCGTCTCCAGCAAGTCCGGCTCTTCCGATCTGCTGGCGGCCTTTGGTATCAACCTTGACATGCCTGCCGATCGGGCCCGTCAGGCGCTGGACGACCTGAATGTCTGCTTCCTGTTTGCCCCGCAGTATCACACCGGGTTCCGTCATGCGATGCCGGTACGCCAGCAGCTGAAGTCACGCACGCTGTTTAACGTCCTCGGCCCATTGATTAACCCGGCGCGCCCACCACTGGCCGTTATCGGGGTGTACAGTCCGGAGCTGGTACTGCCGATTGCACAGACGCTGAAAGTACTCGGCTATCAGCGCGCTGCCGTAGTGCACGGCGGCGGTATGGATGAAGTTGCCCTGCACAGCCCGACGCAGGTAGCGGAGCTGCGGGACGGCGAGATCACCGGTTACCAGCTGACGCCAGAGGACTTTGGTTTTGGCTTCCACGCGAAAGAGGCGCTGGCGGGCGGCACGCCGGAAGAAAATCGTGACATTCTGGCGCGTTTACTCCAGGGTAAAGGCCAGCCCGCCCACGAGCAGGCCGTTGCGGTGAACGTCGCAATGTTGCTGAAAGTATTCGGAAATGAAGATTTGCGCGACAACGCTCAGCGCGCCATTGCTGCCATTCGCAGCGGACAGGTGTACGAGCGCGTTGTAGCACTGGCAGCGAGAGGATGAGATGAGTATTAAGGGCACCGTATTAGAGAAAATCGTGCAGGATAAAGCCGTCTGGGTAGCAGCACGTAAGGCACAGCAGCCGCTGGCAACCTTTCAGCCCGATCTGCAACTGGCCGAGCGCCACTTTTACGATGCGCTGCGTGGCACGCGCACCGTATTCATCCTGGAGTGCAAAAAGGCGTCGCCATCAAAAGGCGTGATTCGGGAAGATTTTGATCCCGCCACTATCGCCGGCGTTTATCGTCACCATGCCTCAGCGGTATCGGTGCTGACGGATGAAAAGTACTTCCAGGGTGACTTCGCCTTCCTGCCGATTGTCAGTGCCGCCATTACTCAGCCGGTATTGTGCAAAGATTTCATCATCGATGCCTACCAGATTTACCTGGCGCGCCACTACCAGGCCGATGCCATTCTGCTGATGCTCTCAGTGCTGGATGACGAACAGTATCGTCAGCTGGCAGCCGTTGCGCACAGCCTGAAGATGGGCGTGCTGACAGAAGTGAGTAATGAAGAGGAGCTGGCGCGCGCTATTGCGCTGGAGGCGAAAGTCGTTGGCATCAATAACCGCGATCTGCGCGATCTCTCCATTGACCTCAACCGCACCCGCCAGCTGGCACCGCGCCTGGGCCATGGTGTTACCGTGATCAGCGAATCCGGTATTCACAATTATGCGCAGGTGCGTGAACTGAGCAATTTTGCTAACGGTTTTCTTATCGGCTCCGCACTGATGGAGGAGGCCGATCTTGATGCCGGCGTGCGCCGCGTACTGCTGGGTGATAACAAAGTGTGTGGTCTGACGCGCCCCGAGGATGCCCGTATCGCGCATGAGGCGGGCGCGCTCTATGGCGGGATTATCTTTGCCGAAGGCTCACCGCGTAAAGTCAGCCGTGAGCAGGCGCTGGCGGTGATTGCAGCGGCCCCGCTGAAGTATGTTGGCGTGTTCCGTAACAACAGCATTGGTGACATTGTCACGTTAGCCCGGGTGCTGCAGCTGGCAGCCGTGCAGCTGCATGGCGATGAAGACCAGGCATTTGTCGCCGAGTTGCGTCATGCCCTGCCGGCTGAGGTGAAGATCTGGAAGGCGCTGAGCATCAGCGATCGTCTTCCGGCCCGCGACTGGCCGCACGTAGACCGTTACGTCTTTGATAACGGCCAGGGCGGCAGCGGTCAGCGCTTTGACTGGTCGCTGTTACAGCAGCAGGATCTGAGTGATGTGCTGCTGGCCGGTGGCCTGAGCGCCGATAATTGCGTCGAAGCCGCTCAGCTCGGCTGTGCCGGTCTTGATTTCAACTCCGGCGTGGAGTCCGCGCCAGGCATCAAAGATGCCGCTAAAGTCGCAGCGGTTTTCCGCACGCTGCGCGCCTACTAATTTCGCTTGCCTGCACTGCGCAGGCAGAT
Organism: Pantoea wallisii; assembly: GCF_002095485.1. GTDB lineage: Bacteria > Pseudomonadota > Gammaproteobacteria > Enterobacterales > Enterobacteriaceae > Pantoea > Pantoea wallisii. The sequence continues at coordinate 57,106 of NZ_MLFS01000013.1, forward strand.
AAGGAAGATGAGAACATGACCACGTTATTGAACCCTTATTTTGGTGAGTTTGGCGGCCAGTATGTGCCGCAGATCCTGATGCCGGCACTGCGCCAGCTGGAAGCGGCGTTTGTCGAAGCCCAGCGTGACCCTGAGTTTCAGGCTGAATTTACCGATTTGCTGAAGAACTATGCCGGTCGCCCAACCGCGCTGACCCTGTGCAGCAACCTGACTAAAGGGACGAAAACCCGCCTCTACCTGAAGCGTGAAGATTTGCTGCACGGCGGCGCGCACAAAACCAACCAGGTTCTGGGCCAGGCGCTGCTGGCTAAACGCATGGGCAAAAATGAGATCATCGCCGAGACCGGCGCCGGTCAGCACGGTGTGGCGTCCGCCCTTGCCTGTGCGCTGCTCGGCATGAAGTGCCGTATCTATATGGGCGCGAAAGACGTGGAGCGCCAGTCGCCGAACGTATTCCGTATGCGCCTGATGGGTGCAGAGGTGATTCCGGTACACAGTGGCTCTGCCACCCTGAAAGATGCCTGTAATGAGGCGCTGCGCGACTGGTCGGGCAGCTACGAGACCGCACACTATATGCTCGGCACCGCCGCCGGTCCGCACCCGTTCCCGACGATTGTGCGTGAGTTCCAGCGCATGATCGGTGAAGAGACCAAAGCGCAGATTCTGGAAAAAGAGGGTCGCCTGCCTGATGCCGTGCTGGCCTGTGTGGGCGGTGGTTCCAACGCCATCGGCATGTTTGCCGATTTCATCGACGAAACCTCGGTCAATCTGATTGGCGTAGAGCCGGCGGGCCACGGTATTGAAAGCGGCGAACACGGCGCACCGCTAAAACATGGCCGCGTCGGTATCTATTTCGGTATGAAAGCGCCGATGATGCAGACCGAAGAGGGGCAGATTGAGGAGTCCTATTCAATCTCCGCTGGCCTGGATTTCCCCTCTGTGGGCCCACAGCATGCGCATCTCAACAGCATTGGCCGCGCAGAGTATGTGTCGATTACCGATGATGAAGCGCTGGACGCCTTCAAAACGCTGTGCCGCGCTGAAGGGATTATTCCGGCACTGGAGTCTTCGCACGCGCTGGCCCATGCGCTGAAAATGATCCGCGATAATCCGGAAAAAGAGCAGCTGCTGGTAGTTAACCTCTCCGGTCGCGGCGACAAAGACATCTTTACCGTTCACGATATTCTGAAAGCAAAGGGAGAGATCTGATGGAGCGTTACAGTCAGCTGTTTAAACGTCTGGCGGCAAACAAGGAAGGAGCATTTGTCCCCTTCGTAACCCTGGGCGATCCCACGCCCGATCTCTCGTTAAAAATCATTGATACGCTGGTTGCAGGCGGTGCGGATGCGCTGGAGCTGGGTATTCCGTTCTCCGATCCGCTGGCTGATGGCCCGACCATTCAGGGCGCCACGCTGCGCGCATTTGCCGCGGGCACCACGGTAGCCCAGTGCTTTGAGATGCTTGCGACCGTCCGCCAGAAGTATCCGGATCTGCCGATCGGCCTGCTGATGTACGCAAACCTGGTGTTCAGTCAGGGAATTGATAACTTCTATGCAAAGTGTGCCGCAGTGGGCGTGGATTCCGTGCTGGTTGCGGATGTGCCGGTTGAAGAGTCTGCGCCCTTCCGTCAGGCCGCGCAGCGTCACGCTATCGCGCCAATCTTTATTTGCCCGCCTAATGCCGATGATGCGCTGCTGCGTGATATCGCAGCGCACGGTCGCGGATACACCTATCTGCTGTCGCGTGCGGGTGTCACCGGTGCAGAGAACCGTGCCAGCCTGCCGCTGCATCATCTGATCGAAAGGCTGCGTGAACTGAATGCGGCACCTCCGCTGCAGGGTTTTGGTATTTCAGAGCCCGGTCAGGTAAAAGAGGCGATCGCCGCCGGTGCTGCGGGTGCTATCTCCGGTTCAGCGATTGTGAAAATCATTGAGCGCAACCAGAGCGATCCGGTCACCCTGCTGAGTGAACTGCAGACCTTCGTCAGTAACCTCAAAGCCGCGACCCGCTCGTGATCGTGCCGGCCCTGTGCAGCCTCGCGCAGGGCCACTCTGATTGTTGTTCAACGCACCTTATACCCGATAACTTTTTCATCATCATTGAGTTGCCTAACCGCAAAGCGCAGCCCACACTTAACTGCACCGTCTCGTTACGGTGTTAAACCATCTATGACAGGGAGATAACCAATGAAATTGTTCAAAGTCGTTGCGGGATTTTTAGTGGCTGCCGTTATGGCGCTTACGCTCAGTGCCTGTGCACCTACACCAACCCAGGAGGGTACCGGCGGCTATATTGATGATACGGTGATTACCACCAAAGTGAAGGCACAGCTACTGAATGATGAATCACTGAAATCCACCGAAATTAATGTCGAAACCTTTAAAGGCAAAGTTCAGCTGAGTGGTTTTGTCAGCTCGCCGCAGATGGCTAATCGCGCTGTCTCGGTGACGCGTAGCGTGGAAGGGGTGAAATCTGTTGTGAACAACATGCAGATAAAATAAGTAAACGGGCGACCCTCTGGTCGCCCGCTCTCCTGGTGCACCCTCAGAAGCGGTAACCCACGCCAAAGAAGAACACCCACGGATCGATGCGCGTATTGATGTTTTGCTGCTCACCGCCCGCCTTAAATTTTACTTCCGTATCAATATCCATGTACCACAGCGACGCATTCAGCATCCAGTCGCGATTAATTTGATAATCGAGCCCTACCTGGCCGGCGACGCCCCAGGAGTCTTTGACGCTGAGATCGCTGAGGCCCGCATCCTGCCCGGTCTGGTTGAATTTTGCATCATAGAATGTGGTGTAGTTAATGCCGACGCCCACATAGGGACGCACGACACTTTTACTGTCGAAGAAGTAGTACTGCGCCATCAGAGTAGGCGGCAACTGACGCACGGTGGCGAGATTTCCGGTTGGTCCCAGGCCCACTTTATGACGAAATGGCGTGGCGGCCAGCAGCTCAACGCCAATATTGTCAGTGGCCATCCAGGTCAGGGTCAGTCCCAGCTGGGTATCATTGCTCACATTGAATCCGCCCATACCCAGCACATTGTCAGAGCCTTCGGTTGGGCGCACCGTGGCACTGCCGGCACGCATAAAGAGATCGCCGGCCTGATGGGCCAGCGCCAGTTGTGGAAGAGCCAGTGCTATCAGCAGCGCGCATTTTGCCAGTTTCATCATCACTCCTTTGCCGAAAAGTAAGGTATTGCGGTATATCGCGGCACAAGGTGTAACCCTTTTTTGGTAAAAGATCATCTGCATCAATATAAATTAATCACTTAAAAAACAATGGATTGATTCAGATCAATTTTGGCGTTACAGGCAGACATAAAAATTCCGTTGCAGACGTTTCGCGCCGTGACTATTTTATTTTTTCCCTTGGTGATTTTGGTTCGATGCGTCAGGAGTGGCGGGCAATCAGATGAGCGATGCACTTAACCCTTGTATGACCTGCGGCGCCTGCTGCGCCTATTTCCGTGTCTCTTTCTACTGGGCCGAAGCCGACGATGCCAGCGGCGTGGTGCCGGTTGATCTCACTGAACCGTTAGGCCTGCTGATGCGCAATATGCGCGGCACCAATGCACGCGAACCGCGCTGTGTTGCGCTGCAGGGCGAGGTCGGCGGCTGTGTGTCGTGCGGTATTTATCAGCAGCGCCCGTCGCCGTGCAGCGAGTTTGCGATGTCCGGTGAAGACGGCGTGCTGAACGAAGCCTGCGATAGAGCGCGGGCGCGCTACGGTTTGCCTGCGCTTTTTCACCCTTCTTTACCTTCCATGACAGAAAGTTATGGCATTGCGGGTGCCAGCCCGCCCGCAGAACATGTACAATCGCCGGGTTAATTAACCCGGTTCCTTCAAGGAGTGTACATGTCTATCACGGCAAGCTCGTTATACCGTGACACAGGAAATTTTTTGCGCCATCAGCTGGCCACCATTGTGCTGATGGCGCTGCTGACCTCATTCATTACCGTGATGGTCGGCCATGCCCTTACCCCTGCTCAGGACCAGTTATCGCTGTTGAGCCAGACCGATGACAGTGCTTCATCACTGTTTGAGCTGGTGCAAAACATGTCGCCGGATCAGCAACGCATTCTGCTGCGCGCCTCTGCTGCCGGCACCTTTGCTGCGCTGATTGGCAATACGCTGCTGTTGGGCGGCATGCTGTGTCTGCTGCCGATGGTCTCCAGCGGGCAGCGTGTCAGTGCGCTGCGTGCCATTGGCGCTTCCGCGCCGCTGCTGCCAAAGCTGCTGCTGCAAACCTTCCTTATTACGCTGCTGGTCCAGCTGGGCTTTATGGTCCTGATGGTACCGGGCGTTATTCTGGCGATCCTGCTGTCGCTGGCCCCCGTGATAATGGTCAGCGAGAAAATGGGCGTCATGGGCGCGATGCGCGCCAGTATGCGCCTGGCATGGAAGAACATTAAGGTGATTGCGCCCGCCATCGTGCTGTGGCTGCTGGCGAAGATTGTACTGATGTTCTTCTTCTCCTCGCTGACGGTGCTGCCCGCGACCCTCGCCTCCGTGCTGCTGAATGCGCTCGGCAATCTGGTTTCAGCGATTCTGATTATCTACCTGTACCGGCTGTATATGCTGTTACGTTAAGCGTTGCGGCGCTCTGCTGAGCGCCCTGACTGAATGCTCCTGTCTCTACTGGAAACGCTATGAAGCAGTTACTCGATTTTCTTCCCCTGGTGGTTTTCTTCATCTTTTATAAGCTGTACGACATCTTCGTGGCGTCGGGTGTGCTGGTGGTGGCCACCGGTATCGCACTGATCGTCAGCTGGGTGCTCTATCGCAAGCTGGAGAAGATGACCATCTTCACGTTTGTGCTGGTCGCGGTGTTTGGCACACTGACCTATGTGTTTCATAACGACGAGTTTATCAAGTGGAAAGTCACGGTGATCTATACGCTGTTCGCGCTGGCGCTGCTGTACAGCCAGTGGTTCATGAAACAGCCGCTGATTCAAACCATGCTGGGCAAAGAGCTGCAGCTGCCGGGTGCGGTGTGGCGTAATCTGAATATTGCCTGGGCCCTGTTCTTCTTCGTGTGTGGTATGGCGAACATTTATGTGGCGTTTTGGTTATCACAGGCGTTTTGGGTTAACTTTAAAGTATTCGGTCTGACGGGTCTTACCCTGCTGTTTACCCTGCTGAGCGGCCTCTATATCTGGCGTCAGATGCCGCAACAAGAACAAAAATAGATCACGCCGCCCGGCTCACTGCCGGGTTTGTCTTCACCTGCAGAAGAACTGAGCAATGAACGATAAACATAAATTGCCGCAAGGCGAGATGGTGTCGCGCACCCTGGCGATGCCAGCGGATACTAACGCCAATGGTGATATTTTTGGCGGCTGGCTGATGTCGCAAATGGACATGGGCGGCGCCATCATGGCGAAAGAGATCGCTGAAGGACGCGTTGTTACGGTGCGAGTGGATGGCATGAGCTTTCTTAAGCCGGTTGCCGTCGGCGATGTTGTGAGCTGTTATGCCCGCTGCATTCGCACCGGTAACAGTTCCATGACCATCAATGTGGAAGTGTGGATTAAGAAGGTCTCGTCAGAACCTATCGGCCAGACCTACTGCGCGACCGAAGCCGTTTTCGTCTATGTTGCAGTGGATAATAACGGTCAATCCCGACCTTTACCGGTAGGCAGAGCCAACCTGAGCGATAGCTGACAATAAAAAAAGCGGTCAATTCGTTGACCGCTTTTCTCTTCCACTCAGTTATTCGATGTTCGCGCCGCCGTTAATGCGGAACACGATATTCATGGTAAGCCCTTTCCCCGGCCGCCCCGGTTGATACCGCCATTTCTTCATGGCCGTTTTCACTTCCCGTTCAAACATGTTGCGCGGCTCTGCAGAGAGAATCTCAACGTTATCGACGCGGCCATCGCTGTCGACATCAAACTTCACGCGCACGCGGCCTTCCACGCGTAGCGCAAATGCGCGTGCCGGATAGGCCGGTTTGCTGACGTTCATGGCTTTTGGCCCGTCAGAGACGCCCGGCGCTGGCGCAGGGTTCGCCTTCGGCGCGGTGGATGGTCGAGTCTGCGTGGTCGGCGCATCCTGCTTAAACGGGTTCTCCTGCGGCTTTGGCTGCTGCTTCGGCCGCGGTTCAACCCGCTTCTCTACCTTCGGCTTCGGCTTGGGCTTCGGCTTGGGTTTTGGCTCGGGCTTGGGAATCGGCACTGGCTCAACCTTTGGCGGTTCGGGCGCGACCTCCGGTTCAGGTTCAGGCTCAGGAGGCGGCGGAGGCGTAACGGCAGCCGGCGCCGGTTCTGGCTGCACTTCCGGGGCAACCATACTAATGCTGATGGGTTGCGATGCTTTCGGAACCTCAATGGTCTGATGAAACGATGCATACAGAATGCCGGCGATTACCGAGCCGTGAAGTACCACGGACAAAATTACCGAAACGGGGGTACGTGCTGGAAAAGGCGTAGTCAACGTCGTCATATCAGTCATGTTCATTGAATGAAGCACAGATTTTAAATGCAAATAGCAATCAGTTTCAATAACCGATGTGTAAGTGACGCTGAGAAAAGCCTTTTTAACCCTGCCTGCGCTGTGCCGCATTCGCTTTATCTTTCGTTTGCACTCTGATCTACGATCACTTAACGTGTCTCGCAATTTCGGCAAGTCTAACGGGAGTATCCCATCGTGCTTTATCTTATTTATGCGGAAGATACCGCGGATTCACTGGAAAAACGCAACGCCGTACGTCCTGCGCATCTGGCGCGGCTGCAGTTGTTACAGGATGAAGGCCGCCTGATTGTTGCGGGTCCGCTGCCGGCTGTGGACAGTAACGATCCCGGCCCGGCTGGTTTTACCGGCTCCGCAATTGTTGCCGAATTCTCTTCGCTGGAAGAGGCTGAATCCTGGGCGAAAGATGACCCTTACATTGCGGCTGGCGTGTATGAAAAAGTCGCCGTGAAGCCGTTTAAGCGCGTGTTCTGATCGATGTGGCAATCGCTTATGCTGCTGGTGATGGTGCTGTTGCTGATTGGCAGAGCACTGTGGCTATGGCGTCGACAGGGCTGGCGCGCTGCGCGCCAGCAAATTGTTATGATGGTGGTGCTGGCCGCTGCCCTGCAGATCGTTAACGTCACGCTGGTATTACGCGGCCAGTGACACGCGGTTACCGATCAGACAATCTGCGTGATAAACAGAATGGAACGGCGATGCTGCTGTGCCACCTGATGACGAATGGCATGAATGCGTTTGTAGCGCCGTGACTGCCCTTCCAGCCAGCGCGCACGGCGTCGGTGCACCTGACGTAACATTCTCCAGCGCGCCACTTCATTTCTGCTTCGTCTCATTACATCCTCTCAGACAGACTAAACTCGCCAGGCATTATAGAGATCTCAAATAAAATGCCAAATCGAAACCTTCATGGAAGCGTCATGAACGATTAAAGGTTTCGCTGATGCAGATCAACACGTAAACTTTGCCCATCAAAGCGCGAACAGGATGTCCACTTAATGACCACATTTTATACCCTCGTCAGTTGGTTGCTGCTGTTTGGCTACTGGCTGCTGATTGCGGGTGTCACGCTGCGTATTCTGATGAAACGACGTGCGGTGACCTCCGCAATGGCCTGGTTGCTGATTATCTATATTCTGCCGCTGGTGGGTATCATCGCTTATCTGTCATTTGGTGAACTGCATCTTGGCAAGCGACGCGCCGAACGTGCCCGCACCATGTGGCCCTCAACCGCCAGGTGGCTGAACGATCTCAAACAGTGCCGACATATCTTTGCCACCGAACACAGTGATGTGGCCCGTTCGCTGTTTGATCTCTGTCGTCATCGCCAGGGCATCGCCGGGGTAAAAGGCAATCAGCTGCAGCTGCTCACCAGTACTGATGATGTGATGAAAGCGCTGATTCGTGACATTCAGCTGGCGCGCCACAATATTGAGATGGTGTTCTATATCTGGCAGCCGGGCGGGCTGGCAGACGAGGTGGCCGAATCCCTGATGGCCGCTTCGCGTCGCGGCGTTCACTGCCGCCTGATGCTTGACTCTGCCGGCAGCGTGACCTTCTTCCGCAGCCCATGGGCCAGCATGATGCGTAACGCCGGCATTGACGTGGTTGAAGCGTTGCAGGTGAGCCTGCTGCGCGTGTTCCTGCGCCGCATGGATCTACGCCAGCATCGTAAAGTGGTGCTGATTGATAATTACATCGCCTATACCGGCAGTATGAATCTGGTCGATCCGCGCTTCTTTAAACAGGACGCTGGCGTGGGTCAGTGGATCGATCTGATGGCGCGCATGGAAGGCCCGGTCGCGACGACCATGGGTATTGTTTATGCCTGCGACTGGGAGATTGAAACCGGTAAGCGCATCCTGCCCCCAGCGCCGGACGGCAATGTGATGCCGTTTGAACAGGAGAGCGGCCACACCATTCAGGTGATCGCCTCCGGGCCGGGTTTCCCCGAAGATATGATTCATCAGGCGCTGCTGACTGCGGTCTACTCCGCACGCGAGCAGCTGATTATGACCACGCCCTACTTCGTGCCCAGCGACGACCTGTTGCATGCCATCTGTACCGCTGCGCAGCGCGGCGTAGAGGTGAGCATTATTGTACCGCGTCATAATGACTCTCTGCTGGTCGGCTGGGCCAGCCGCGCCTTCTTCACCGAACTGCTGGAGGCCGGAGTAAGGATTTATCAGTTTGAGGATGGCCTGCTGCACACCAAGAGCGTGCTGGTGGATGGGCAGCTAAGCCTGGTGGGCACCGTTAACCTCGATATGCGCAGCCTGTGGCTTAACTTTGAGATCACCCTGGTGGTGGATGATGATGGCTTCGGCAGCGATCTTGCTACCGTACAGGATGATTACATCGCCCGCTCGCGCTTACTGGATGGCGCCCGCTGGGCAAAACGTGCCTGGTGGCAGCGCATCGTCGAACGACTGTTTTACTTCTTTAGCCCTTTACTGTAAAACGAGCCAAAATATTACCGCCTCAGGGCAAGCAGGAATGACCATGGATTTAAACAATCGCCTTACCGAAGATGAGACGCTGGAGCAGGCTTACGATATTTTTCTGGAGCTGGCAGGCGACAACCTCGATCCGGCAGACATCATTCTGTTTAATCTGCAGTTTGAGGAGCGCGGCGGCGCCGAACTGTTTGATCCGGCAGAGGACTGGCAGGAGCACGTCGATTTTGACCTCAACCCGGACTTCTTCGCAGAAGTGGTGATCGGTCTGGGTGAAGCCGATGGCGAACCGATTACTGATATCTTCGCGCGTGTGCTGCTGTGCCGGGAGAAAGATCACAAGCTGTGCCACATTCTGTGGCGTGAATAAAAACGGTATAGCAACGCCGGGCACCTGCCCGGCGTTCTCTTTTTAGCGCTGCGCGCTACAGGGGATCAACCTCAGGCACGATACGGCATGCCGGAAGCTCCCCTCCAGTAGCGGACGCGTTTTCGCGCACTCCGGCCCCGCAATCGGGCATCGGGTGCGGAACACGCAGCCTGACGGCGGATTGATTGGCGAGGGCAGCTCCCCTTCCAGCAGCTGAATCTGTTTATTCTTCTCCAGATCCGGATCCGGAATTGGCACCGCCGACATCAGCGCCCTGGTATAAGGATGCTGCGGATTGTTATAGACCGCATCATACGTCCCCAGCTCAACGGCATGGCCCAGATACATCACCAGCACGCGATCGGAGATGTGCTTCACCACCGCCAGATCGTGCGCGATAAAGATCAGCGACAGCCCCATTTCACGCTGCAGCTTTTGCAGCAGATTGACCACCTGAGCCTGAATAGACACATCCAGCGCGGAAACCGGCTCATCACAGATGATCAGCTTCGGTTCCAGAATCAGCGCGCGGGCAATACCGATACGCTGGCACTGGCCACCCGAGAACTCATGCGGATAGCGGTTGATGAGGTTCGGCAGCAGGCCCACCTTCATCATCATCGCCTTGACCTTATCCCTGACTTCCTGACGCGCCATCTTTGGATAATAGGTGCGCAGAGGTTCGGCAATGATATCGCCAATCGTCATACGCGGGTTCAGCGACGCAAGCGGGTCCTGAAAGATCATCTGGATATCGCTACGCGCCTGGCGCCACTCCTCCTGGCTCTGGCCAAGCAGATCGCGTCCCAGCCAGGCAACCCGGCCATCAGTGGCTTTCACCAGGCCAATGATGGCACGCGCCAGCGTTGACTTACCGCAGCCGGATTCACCGACCACGCCCAGCGTTTCCCCTTCGTACAGCCGCAGGCTGACGCCATCGACCGCTTTCAGAGTTTTTGGTGGTTGCCAGAACCACTGCCGGCCATCTTTTATATCGAAATGCACTTTGAGATCGGCGATCTCCAGCAGCACTTTTTTCTCTTCGACAACGGTGCTCATACTAACTCCTCCACCGGCTTGAAGCAGGCACGCAGACGACCTTCAGCAAAGGGTTCCAGCGGTGGGGATTTGCTGCAAATCTCCATCGCATATGCACAGCGCGGCTGGAACGGACACCCCTGCGGCAGACGCAGTAAATTGGGCGGGTTGCCCGGAATGGTCGTCAGCGACTCGCCCTCTTCTGCATCCAGGCGCGGCACCGCGCTGAGCAGACCAATCGAGTAAGGATGAGCCGGCTGATAGAACACATCACGAGCGCGGCCATACTCCATGGTGCGGCCGGCATACATCACCAGCACTTTGTCGCAGATACCGGCGACCACACCCAAATCGTGGGTGATCATGATGATGGCGGTATTAAACTCGCGCTTCAGCTCGTTCAGCAGCGTCATGATCTGCGCCTGAACCGTCACATCAAGCGCGGTAGTAGGCTCATCAGCGATCAGCAGTTTTGGCCGGCACAGCAGCGCCATGGCGATCATCACACGTTGACGCATACCGCCTGAGAACTCATGCGGGAACATCTTCATGCGCTTACGCGCTTCCGGCATCTTCACTGCATCCAGCATGCGCACAGACTCCTCGAACGCCTGCGCGCTGCTCATGCCTTTATGCAGCTTCAGCACTTCCATCAACTGCTCACCTACCCGCATATAGGGATTAAGCGAGGTCATCGGGTCCTGGAAGATCATCGCGATCTGTTCGGCGCGCAGCTTATTGAGCTTGTTCTCCGGCAAATTCAGGATCTCGTCGCCATTGAATTTTGCCGATCCACCAATGCGGCCATTTTTCGCCAGCAGGCCCATCAGTGCAAACGCAGTTTGCGACTTTCCGGAGCCGGATTCACCCACAATGCCCAGCGTTTCACCGGCCCGCAGCGAAAAGTTGAGGTCGTTCACAGCGGTGACATCACCGTCATGGGTGCCAAACGTAACGCGCAGATCTTTAACATCAAGCAGCAGGTTACTGTTTCCCGCATGCGCAGCAGTCGCTGGCTGAATGTCATGAATAGTCATCGGGAAACTCCTTAACGGTCTTTCGGGTCGAGGGCGTCACGCAGGCCATCGCCGATAAAGTTAAAACAGAACAGCGTAACCACCAGGAAACCGGCCGGGAACATCAGCAACCACGGCGACACTTCCATCGAGTTAGCGCCGTCACTCAGCAGCGCACCCCAGCTGCTCAGCGGCTCCTGCGTACCCAGCCCCAGGAAGCTGAGGAAAGATTCGAACAGGATCATGCTCGGTACCAGCAGCGAGGCATAAACCACCACTACGCCAAGCACGTTTGGCACAATGTGCCGCAGCACGATACTGACCGTGGAGACGCCGCCAACCTGCGCGGCTTCAATAAACTCTTTGCGTTTCAGTCCCAGCGTCTGACCGCGCACGATACGCGCCATATCCAGCCATGACACCATGCCGATCGCAGCGAAAATCAGCAGAATGTTGCGTCCGAAGAAGGTCACCAGCAGGATGACGAAAAACATAAACGGGAACGAGTTAAGGATCTCCAGAATACGCATCATCACGGAGTCAATTTTGCCGCCAAGATAGCCCGCCAGCGAACCGTAGAGCGTCCCTACCAGCACCGCGATAAGCGCGGATGCAATGCCCACCATCAGCGAAATACGTCCACCAATCGCCACGCGTACCAGCAGATCACGCCCGGATGAGTCGGTACCGAACCAGTGACCGGATGTAGTGTCCGGCGGTGATGACATCATCGCCCAGTCGGTATCGTCATAGCGAAACTGCGCCAGCATCGGCGCGAAGATGACAAACAGCGTAATCAGCAGCAGCACCAGCAGGCTAATCAGCGCCGCACGGTTATGAATAAAGCGACGACGCGCATCCTGCCACAGGCTGCGCCCTTCTACTTCCAGCTTCTCGCTGAAAGCATCCAGAGCTTCGCTATTTTTCTTACTTAACATCATGAGCGAGCTCCACCATCAGTAACGGATTTTTGGATCGATAACGGCATACAGCACGTCAACGATCGCATTGAACAGAATGGTCAGCACGCCGACCAGAATCGTCAGACTCATCACCAGCGAGTAGTCGCGGTTGAGCGCGCCGTTCACAAACAGCTGGCCGATACCCGGCAGGCCATAGATGGACTCGATCACCATGGAGCCAGTAATGATGCCCACGAACGCCGGCCCCATGTAGGAGAGTACCGGCAACAGCGCCGGTTTCAGCGCATGGCGCAGTACGATGCGACGTAGCGGCAGGCCTTTGGCGCGCGCCGTACGGATAAAGTTAGAGTGCATCACTTCAATCATCGAACCGCGGGTAATACGGGCAATGCTGGCAATGTAGGCCAGCGACAGCGCGACCATCGGCAGCAGCATGTAGTTCCACTGCCCCCCGTTCCAGCCGCCGCCCGGCAGCCAGCGCAGGGTAATGGCGAAAACCAGCACCAGCAGCGGTGCCACGACAAAGCTGGGTATCACAACGCCGGTCATGGCGACCCCCATCACTGCGTAATCCCACAGGCTGTTCTGCTTCAGGCTGCAATGACGCCCGCCGTCACGCCAAGCACTACGGCGAGGAAGAAGGCCGCCAGCCCCAGCTTAGCCGAGACCGGAAACGCATGACCCACCAGGTAGTTCACCGAGTAGTCTTTGTATTTAAACGACGGACCGAAATCGCCGTGCGCCAGCTGAACCAGGTAGCTGAGGTACTGTTTGCCGATCGGATCGTTGAGATGGTATTTGGCTTCGATGTTCGCCATCACTTCCGGCGACAGCGTACGCTCGCCGGTAAAGGGGCTACCGGGCGCCAGGCGCATCATAAAGAAGGAGATGGTAATAAGGATAAACAGCGTCGGAATGGCTTCCAGGAGCCGACGCAGGATGAATTTTAACATTGCCGTACCTACCAGGCTGTTGCTTCACAAAGTCAAAAAGGCGGCGCCGCAGCACCGCCACTGTCGATAGCCTGAGTGCTATTAATGTTTAATGATATATAGGTTTTTATCGAGGGTATTATCCAGCGGATCGTTACCGGTGTAACCGCCTACGTACGGTTTCACCAGGCGGGCGTTCACGTAGTAGTAAACCGGTACAATCGTGCTGTCTTTATCCAGGATCTGCTCGGCTTTCTGATAATCCGCTACGCGTGCTTTATCATCCGCCGCTTTCACCGCATCGTGGATCACCTTGTCGAAATCTTCGCTCTTGTAGTGCGAGGTGTTACTGCTGCTGTTAGAGAGCATGATGTTCAGGAACGAGGTCGGTTCGTTGTAATCTGCACACCAGGCGGCGCGCGAAACGTCAAAGTTGCCCTGATGACGGGTATCCAGGAAAGTTTTCCACTCCTGGTTCTCCAGCTTGATGTTTACGCCAATGTTTTTCTTCCAGATGGAAGAGGCGGCGATCGCCAGCTTCTTATGCAGATCGGACGTGTTGTACAGCAGGTTAAAGGTCAGCGGCTTATCGGCGGTATAGCCAGCTTCGGCCAGCAGTTTTTTCGCCTCTTCGTTACGCTTGTTCTGATCCCACTTGAACCAGTCCGGCGGCAGCAGTTCCATACCGTCAGTGGCCGGCGGGGTGAAGCTGTAAGCCGGCTGCTGGCCCTGTGCCAGTACCTTATTTACCATGATGTCGCGATCCAGACCCAGTTTCAGCGCGGTACGTACGCGCGGATCGGTGAATGGGGCTTTCTGGTTGTTGATCTCGTAGTAGTAGGTGCAGAGGTACGGCTTGACCATCAGCTCTTTGCCGTTGTCACGCTGCAGCTTTTTAAACAGCTCGATCGGCATGTTGTTGTAGGTGATGTCACTGCCGTTCTCAGAGAAGTAGCGGTTCACGTCGCTGACTTCTGAGTTGATGGGCAGGAAGGTCACTTTGTTCAGCACGGTATGCTCGTTATCCCAGTACTGCGGGTTACGCACCAGCGTCACGCGTTCGTTGATGACGTGTGATTCCAGCTTAAATGCGCCGTTGCCGACCCAGTTCTGCGGCTGTGTCCACTGATCGCCCGCTTTCTCAATGGCAGGTTTGTACACTGGCGACATCACAGAGTGGATCAGCAGCTTATAGAAATAGGGCACGGGCTGACTCAGCGTCACTTCCAGCGTATGGTCATCCAGCGCTTTAACGCCTAACTCAGAGGTCGGTTTTTTACCTTCGATGATCTCATCAACATTGGCAATATGGCCATATTGCGGATAGCTGGCATAAGGGGAAGCGGTTTTAGGATCCACCAGACGCTGCCAGCTGTAGACGAAGTCCTGCGCGGTCACCGGCTCGCCGTTTGACCACTTCGCGTTTTTACGCAGGTGGAACGTCCAGACTTTGAAATCTTTGTTTTCCCAGCTCTCCGCCACGCCAGGAACTGGCTTACCGTTACTGTCGCTGACAATCAAACCTTCGTACAGATCGCGTGCAATGTTGCTTTCCGGAACGCCTTCAATTTTGTGCGGATCCAGCGACTGCACTTCATCGCCATTGCCGCGCACCAGCTCCTGTTTTGCTGCCAATTCCGTGCCTGCTGGCACGGTGGCTGCCAGCGCGGCATTCCCTGCGAACGCCCCGATAGCTGCCAGTACGCCCGCGGCAATCAGACTTTTTTTCGTGATGTTGTTCATTATTATGCTCCAGTTTTATTATCGTCACCGGGTCAGCGAACTGCCCGGCGTACCCCGCCTCCGGGAGATCTCCGCCTGTCTGAACGAAGATCACTACCACCCTTCAGGGTTACCACGGTAACGTGACGCCCGACTGTAGCGCCGGTGGGTCACATTACTCAATGTTTCTTTATGTAATAGTATTTCAGCGCCAGCATATCCTGCGGGTCTTTTCCCGTGAAGCCGCCCACCCATGGCTTCACCAGCCTTACGCTGACGCGATAGTAGACCGGTACAATCGCTGAATCCCGATCTAACTGCCCTTCTGCCTGCTGATAAAGCGTTGCGCGCTGCGCGGCATCGCTTGTGCTCAGGCTCTTTGCCATCAGCGCATCAAAGGCCGTGCTGTGATAGAACGCCGTGTTGATGGATGAGCCGCTAATCAGCATATTGAGAAACGTCGAGGGTTCGTTGTAATCGGCGCACCAGGTGGCGCGTACCACGTCATACTGTGCCTGGCGGCGCGTCTCCAGCAGAGTCTTCCACTCCTGATTTTGCAGCGTTACCTGCGCGCCGAGGTTTTTCTGCCACATGGAAGCCGCCGCAATCGCCTGGCGCTTATTCTGCTCCGAGGTGTTATAGAGCAGCGTAAAACGCAGAGGGTGCTGCGCATCAAAGCCAGCCTGCTCAAGCAGCTGTTTCGCCGCGGCATTGCGCTCCGCCTGGGTCTGTTTTGCCCAGTCCGGTTCACCCAGCGTGATGCCCTGGGTAAAAGGCGGCGTCAGCCCATAAGCCGGAATCTGCCCCTGCCCCATGATCTTCTGCGCGATGATGTCACGATCCAACGTCAGTTTTAAGGCAGTCCGTACGCGCGCATCATCGAACGGTGCTTTTTTATTGTTGATTTCGTAATAGAACGTGCAGAGCAGTGGACTGACTTTCACCTCTTCACCCAGCGCCTGCTGCAGCTTGTGGAACATGTCAGGTGGCACGACGCTGTTAGTCATGTCGGTACCACCGCTGCGATAGCGGTTGATGTCGCTGTTCTCTGAAGAGAGCGCCAGAAAGGTAGCCTGATCCAGTACGGTATGGGCGTTATCCCAGTATTGTGGATTGCGTTTAACGATGATGTGTTCGTTGACCACCCACTCCGCCAGCGTGAACGCACCATTGCCGACGTAGTGCTGCGGCTGTGTCCACTGCTCGCCCCACTTCTCCACCGCCGGGCGATACACCGGTTTCATTGACGCATGCGCGAGCATATCGACAAAATAGGGAACCGGTTCAGATAAGGTGACTTGCAGATGGCGATCGTCCAGCGCTTTCACGCCCAGTTCGGCGGGTGCAGCTTTGCCCGCCAGAATGGCGTCAATATGACTGAAGTGCGCGGCCTGCAGATAGCTGGCATAAGGCGAAGCCGTTTGCGGGTCAGCCAGCCGTTGCCAGCTGTAGACAAAATCCTGAGCGGTTACCGGCTCCCCATTGCTCCAGCGCGCATTATCGCGCAGGATAAAGGTCCAGACTCGGCCCTGTTCATTGTGCCAGCTCTCTGCCACGCCCGGCACCGTTTTACCGTTATTATCGGTTTCAACCAGACCCTCCAGCAGATTGCGGATCACATTGGATTCCGGTACGCCTTCCGTTTTTTGCGGGTCTAAGGAAGAGACTTCGCTACCATTATTAATGACGATGCGTTGTGCATCCGCTAATTGTGTACCGGCGGGTATTTCAGCCGCCCGGCTTTGCGCCATCCCGCCTGCAAGGCAGAGCGCTATGAGTGAGCGCGCAGCCGTATTCGCTACCATGCATTTCATCAATCAACATCTGCCTTTAACATTAACCTGATAGCGAGTAAGCAAGAAGCGTACACATTTGTCACTAACAGATAAAAATTTTGCGGAGAGCCGAAAATTATCAGATGCGTTGGCTGGACGCCAAAGCTAAACCGCAAAAATGTTAGCTAATTCTCTTTTATCACGTCAGGCTGCGCAGGAAAAGTGTTAATTATTAAGCAAAAATATTACTTAAATTATTGATAATAATGAATTAAAGGCATAATTTGCACGTTAATTATTCGTTAATCAACTAATCTTATAATATTTACAAATATCACTGCTATGGCTTAAAAAAGCGTGATGATTACTTACTTCAGTGCATAAAAGGACAGTTTAATGCTGTCATTGCGCACTCCACCAGTGCGATAAGCTGTGACAATTATCACACCTTTTTAGGGTTTAAGAGCGAGAGTAAGCGCAGTGAGTAGCAAAAGTGATATCACGTGCACGATATTAAGCACGCTGAATAAAATCCCTTAAATGGTGCAATAAAACACTTATTTGCACCATTTTGGATCGGAAGGGCGTTTCCGCTGAAAAATAACTTGTCGTTAATTCAGTAAGCCAGGAAAAATGGCTTTCATACCGGTAACAACAAATTCAATGCCCAATGCCATAAGCAGTAAGCCCATGATACGGGTAATAACGTTAATGCCGGTCTGCCCTAACACTCTTACCATCAGCGGCGCAGCACGGAATAACAGCCAGCAGCAGAAAGCGAAAAGCGCGACGGCTACGGTAAAGCCGAGCAGATTAGGCCAGCTGTGGTAGCGTGAACTCCAGACAATGGTAGAACTTATCGCCCCTGGCCCGGCCATTAACGGTAAAGCCAGCGGTACCACACCGATACTTTCACGAATGGCCGTTTCTGATTTCTCCTGCTTATTCTGTTTATCTTCGCCCAGTTTGCCGCTGATCATCGACATTGCGATAGTGACCACCAGAATGCCGCCCGCAATACGGAACGAATCAATGGAGATACCAAACAGATGCAGAATGCCATCGCCGAGGAACAGTGAAGTCCAGAGAATAATGGCCACGGCCAGGTTTGCCGTAAGGTTAGTTTTATTGCGCTCAGCTACGGCCTGATAGCGGGTCATGCTGATAAAGACCGGAATAATGCCAACCGGGTTAACCAGCGCAAACAGCCCGACAAAGAATTTTATATAGCCGGAGAGATCAAGTAGCACAGGGGTCAAAGTGGGCTCCAGATGAGGGCGAAGAAAACGCGCTTAATGTAGTGCATATACCGAATGGAAAACCAGTGGCAAAGGCAGAAATATCTGCTGCCTGAACTGCCCTTAAGCAGTTTAACGCACTTACACTCGCTTAAGATGCAGCGTAGCCAGCCGCAGAAGAGATGTTATGCACGATCCGGCTAACTTTACTTGCAAAAGTCACTGCTGAATGGTGTCAGCGCGGCTGTGATTTGATCTGCATCAAAATCAGCCTACCTCATCAGGGGTAATCTTACCCCATCGAATTCAAACTGATTAAGCCGCTTTCCGATAAAAACCCTTTTAGTAAGCAACGGCAAAATGCCGTTCTGCGCAAAATTTAAGCGCGACGTGCCTATACTTCTGAGTTCAGGCTTGTTTACTAAAAGAGTTTAACTTCCTTAGGAGAGAATTATGGCCGTTACTAATGTTGCCGAGCTTAACGCCCTGGTTGAGCGTGTTAAACAGGCACAGCGCGAATACGCCAATTTTAGTCAGGAACAAGTTGATACGATTTTCCGTGCTGCCGCACTGGCTGCCGCCGATGCCCGCATCCCTCTCGCTAAAATGGCGGTTGCCGAATCCGGCATGGGGATTGTTGAAGACAAAGTCATCAAAAACCACTTCGCCTCTGAATATATTTATAATGCCTATAAAGATGAAAAAACCTGTGGCGTCCTCGCCACCGATGACACCTTTGGTACCATCACCATTGCCGAACCAATCGGTCTGATTTGCGGCATCGTGCCCACCACAAACCCAACCTCAACCGCCATCTTTAAGGCACTGATTAGCCTGAAAACCCGCAACGGCATCATCTTCTCACCGCATCCCCGCGCTAAAGATGCCACCAATAAAGCGGCAGATATTGTCCTGCAGGCCGCCATTGCCGCAGGTGCACCGAAAGATATTATCGGCTGGATTGATGCCCCTTCCGTTGAGTTGTCCAATCAGCTGATGCACCACCCGGATATCAACCTGATTCTGGCCACAGGCGGCCCCGGCATGGTGAAAGCGGCCTATAGTTCAGGTAAACCCGCCATTGGCGTGGGTGCCGGTAATACGCCGGTTGTCATCGATGAAACCGCCGACATTAAACGTGCGGTCGCCTCTATCCTGATGTCCAAGACTTTTGATAACGGCGTAATCTGCGCCTCTGAGCAATCCGTGATTGTGGTTGATTCAGCCTATGACGCAGTACGTGAACGCTTCGCCAGCCATGGCGGCTACCTGCTGCAGGGCGCGGAGCTGAAAGCGGTGCAGGATATCATTCTGAAGAACGGCGCGCTGAACGCAGCGATTGTGGGCCAGCCGGCATATAAAATTGCTGAACTGGCGGGCATCAGCGTGCCGGTTAACACCAAAATCCTTATTGGCGAAGTGCAGCTGGTAGATGAGTCCGAACCCTTCGCGCATGAAAAACTCTCCCCAACTCTGGCGATGTACCGTGCGACTGACTACTACGATGCCGTTGATAAAGCCGAGAAGCTGGTGGCGATGGGCGGTATCGGCCATACCTCTTGTCTGTATACCGACCAGGATAACCAGCGCGAACGCGTGCACTACTTTGGCGACAAGATGAAAACCGCCCGTATTTTGATTAACACGCCGGCTTCACAGGGCGGTATTGGCGACCTGTATAACTTTAAGCTGGCACCTTCCCTGACGCTGGGCTGCGGCTCCTGGGGCGGTAACTCAATTTCGGAAAACGTCGGACCTAAACATCTTATCAATAAGAAAACCGTCGCCAAGCGAGCTGAAAATATGTTGTGGCATAAACTTCCAAAATCCATCTACTTCCGTCGCGGCTCACTGCCTATCGCGCTGGAAGAGGTGGCTACCGACGGCGCCAAACGTGCCTTTATCGTGACTGACCGCTTCCTGTTCAATAACGGCTATGCCGACCAGGTAACGCGTGTACTCAAATCACACGGTATCGAAACTGAAGTGTTCTTTGAGGTGGAAGCAGACCCTACCCTGAGCATCGTGCGCAAAGGCGCCGAGCAGATGAACAGCTTTAAACCCGATGTGATCATCGCTCTGGGCGGCGGCTCGCCAATGGATGCGGCGAAAATCATGTGGGTGATGTATGAACATCCGGAAACGCACTTCGAAGAGCTGGCGCTGCGCTTTATGGATATCCGTAAACGTATCTACAAATTCCCGAAAATGGGCGTGAAGGCGCGCATGGTGGCGATTACCACTACCTCAGGAACCGGTTCAGAAGTGACACCGTTTGCAGTGGTCACCGATGATGCTACCGGTCAGAAGTATCCGCTGGCTGACTATGCGCTGACGCCAGACATGGCGATTGTCGATGCGAACCTGGTGATGGATATGCCGCGCTCACTGTGCGCGTTCGGCGGCCTGGATGCGGTGACCCACTCACTGGAAGCGTATGTCTCTGTACTGGCGAATGAGTACTCAGATGGCCAGGCGCTGCAGGCGCTGAAGCTGTTGAAAGAGAATTTGCCAGCCAGCTACCGTGAAGGCGCCAAAAATCCGGTGGCGCGTGAACGTGTGCATAATGCGGCAACTATCGCCGGTATCGCATTTGCTAATGCGTTCCTGGGTGTGTGCCACTCTATGGCCCACAAATTAGGATCGGAGTTCCATATTCCGCACGGCCTGGCTAACGCACTGTTGATCTGTAACGTCATTCGCTATAACGCCAATGATAATCCGACCAAGCAGACAGCTTTCAGCCAGTACGACCGCCCTCAGGCACGTCGTCGCTACGCTGAGATTGCGGATCATCTGGGTCTGAGTGCCGCCGGTGACCGTACGGCGCAGAAAATTGAGAAACTGCTGGCATGGCTGGAAGAGATGAAAACCCAGTTGGGTATTCCAACATCCATCCGTGAAGCCGGCGTGCAGGAAGCCGACTTCCTGGCGAAGGTAGACAAGCTGGCTGATGATGCGTTTGACGATCAGTGTACCGGCGCTAACCCACGCTATCCGCTGATTGCCGAACTGAAACAGATCATGCTGGATACCTACTACGGCCGGGAGTTTTCAGAAGCCGGTGATGCACTGGTCACGGCGACCGAGCCTAAAGCGGTGAAAGCCGAAAAGAAGATGAAGAAGGCATAACGGCCTGAAACAAAAAACCCGCTTCGGCGGGTTTTTTTATAACGGGAGAATTTAACCGTGCGGCGTCTGCGTACCGTAAATCGCCTTCAGCGATCCTTCGTCTATCGCCTGTTTATAGTGCTTACGGCATACCGAGATGTAGCGCTCGTTGCCGCCAATCACCACCTGCTCACCTTCACTGAAAGGTTTACCATGGGCATCCAGACGCAACACCATGCTGCTTTACGCCCACAGTGACAGATGGTTTTCAGTTCCACCAGTTTATCTGCCCACGCCAATAAATATTGACTGCCGACAAACAGCTCCCCCCGGAAATCAGTGCGTAAGCCATAACAGAGCACCGGAATATCCATATTGTCGACGACATCAGATAGCGCACGGACTTGTTCACGGGTAAGAAATTGGCTCTCATCGACTAGCACACAGTGCACCGGCTGTTGCGCATGCTGCGCGGCTATTTCGTCGTGTAGCTGAGTCTCAACGTTATATAAAAAAGCGGGAGACGAAAGACCAATTCGCGAGCTGACTTTACCTGAGCCGAAGCGGTCATCAATTTCTGCGGTATACACCAGCGTACGCATGCCGCGCTCCTGGTAATTGTAGGACGATTGTAACAGCGCAGTCGATTTGCCCGCGTTCATCGCCGAGTAATAAAAATAGAGTTGAGCCATATGCAAATCTCATCACAGCATAAATCCGTTGCGCGTGAGTTTACCATAAAGAGGCCGTGCTGCTACGATGCATAATTTTTATCATTTGCTCAAATTAACGCCACCGCAAACGTGGATGCCCTCTCGCTTATGCAGCACATTATGTCAAAGTGTTTGCCACATAGCGTGCTTATTCAGCTTAATTACCCGGTAAAGATTGGTGAGTTGATTACTGTTGGTATACAAACATATCAATGCGAAAATTAAGCAAGCCGTAAATATAATGCTGGTTGAATCGCTCTCATAACTTTAACTTTACCTTTTGCATTTAAATCTGGCTATTGCAGTTATTTTTTTCCAACACTATTATGAGTCGGCAGAACAACTCCCACTTATTATATTTTGAGATTAGGACAATGAGCGAAGCACTTAAAATTCTTAATAATATCCGTACATTGCGCGCGCAGGCTCGGGAATGCTCTCTGGAAACACTGGAAGAGATGCTGGAAAAACTCGAAGTTGTGGTGAATGAACGTCGTGAAGAAGATACGCACGCACAGGCTGAAAACGCTGAGCGCACGCGTAAGCTGGAACAATACCGCGAAATGCTGCTGGCTGACGGAATTGATCCTAATGAATTACTCTCTGCATTGTCAGAAAGTAAAGCACCGGGTAAGGCCCGACGTGCTGCACGCCCGGCCAAATATTCGTACGTTGATGAGAACGGTGAGAACCGCACCTGGACAGGCCAGGGCCGTACACCAGCAGTCATTAAAAAAGCGATTGAAGAACAAGGTAAACAACTGGACGATTTCCTGCTGTAAGGTGCCAGTGCTTCGAACAGTTAGCAATCTCATGCTAAGTTTTGATTTACACCAGGTAAGAAAAAAGGAAGCGTAAAGCTTCCTTTTTTTTGTGCTGTTATTGCGAATAGAACCTGCGATACCACGTAACAAATTGCTTTACGCCCTGCTCTACGCTGGTTTGCGGACGGAAGTTAATCGCCTCATACAGCGGTTGGGTATCAGCGCTGGTGCCTAACACATCGCCCGGCTGCAGCGGCAGCATATTTTTCTTTGCTTCAATTCCCAGTGCTTTTTCCAGCGCTTCAATATAGGTCATCAGGCTGGTTGGCTGGCTGTTGCCTATATTATAAACCCGATATGGCGCAGAACTGGTGGCCGGTGAACCCTCTTCAGGCGTCCAGTTTTCATCAGGTTGCGGGATGACATCCTGTAACCGGACAATCGCTTCCGCAATGTCGTCAATATAGGTGAAGTCGCGCGTCATTTCGCCACGGTTATAAACATCTATCGCTTCGCCTGCCAGCATGGCGCGGGTGAATTTAAAGAGCGCCATATCTGGTCGACCCCATGGGCCATAGACAGTAAAGAATCGTAAGCCGGTCGTGGGTATTTGATACAGATGAGAATAGGTGTGCGACATTAATTCGTTGGCTTTTTTGGTTGCCGCATACAACGAAACCGGATGGTCAACTGAATCTGCCGTTGAAAAAGGCATTTTACGATTCAGGCCATAAACAGAGCTGGAGGAAGCATAGAGAAGATGGCCAATCTTATGATGACGGCATCCTTCGAGAATATTGAGATGGCCTACTAAGTTCGCGTCTGCGTAGACGTGTGGATTATCGATGGAATAACGTACGCCTGCCTGAGCACCTAAATGAATAACGCGCTCAAACTGATGCTGACTAAACAGAGAAGAAATGGCCTGGCGATCTGCCAGGTCCATTTTCAAAAAAGTAAACGCAGGATGTTGTTCAATCTGATCGAGGCGAGCCTGTTTAAGGCTGACATCATAATAGTCATTCAGGTTGTCGATACCGACAACCTGGTGACCGGCCGCCAGCAAGCGCTGACTCACATGAAAACCAATAAACCCTGCTGCGCCGGTAACCAGAAAGTTCATACATCCCTCATTTATTACGCAATTTTAATAGACGCTCCGCGGCCGATTGCATAATAAACGAAACCGCGTTTGCTGATACGTTCCGGATCATACAGGTTACGACCATCAAAAATCACGGGTTCTTTTAACGCCGATTTAATGACATCGAAATCTGGTGCACGGAAATTCTGCCACTCGGTGCAAATTACCAGGCCATCGGCGCCCTGCAGCGCCGCTTCTTTGGTCCCGGTCAGCTTCAGATCGTCGCGGTGACCATAGATGCGCTGGGCTTCTTCCATCGCTTCGGGGTCAAACGCCTGAACAGTAGCCCCTGCCTGCCATAAGGCTTCCATCAGAACACGGCTTGATGCTTCACGCATGTCATCCGTGTTCGGTTTAAACGCCAGGCCCCACAGCGCGAAAGTTTTACCGCGTAAGTCGTCGCCAAAGTGACGCTTAATAAACGTCGGCAGCTTATTTTTCTGTGAGTCGTTAACGTCTTCAACGGCCTGTAACAGGCGAGGCGTATAACCGATCGATTCAGCGGTGCGAATCAGCGCCTGCACATCTTTCGGGAAGCACGATCCACCGTAGCCGCAGCCAGGGTAGATGAAGTGATAACCGATACGCGAATCTGAACCAATCCCCTGACGCACTTTCTCAACGTCGGCTCCCAGACGTTCTGCCAGGTTAGAGATTTCATTCATGAAGCTGATTTTAGTCGCCAGCATGCAGTTTGCGGCGTACTTGGTCAGCTCTGCGCTGCGAATATCCATCAGAATCATGCGATCGTGATTGCGGTTGAACGGCTCGTACAGTTCACGCAGCAGTTCTACCACTTCATCATTGTCGGTACCGACAACGATGCGCTCCGGACGCATACAGTCGTTAACGGCTGCACCCTCTTTCAGGAATTCCGGGTTTGATACCACGTCAAAGGCAATGCTGGCATCGCGCTGCTTGAGCGTTTCCAGCATCACAGAGCGTACGCGGTCAGCGGTGCCTACCGGTACGGTAGACTTGTCGATAACCACTTTATGATCGTTCATGTGCTGCGCAATCGTGCGCGCAACCGCAGTCACATACTTCAGATCGGCAGAACCATCTTCATCCGGCGGCGTACCCACTGCAATAAATTGCATCACACCATGGTTAACGCCTTCTTCCGCATTGGTGCTGAATTTCAGGCGACCCGCTTCGTAGTTAGACATGACCAGCGGCGTCAGACCAGGTTCGAAAATCGGGATGATACCTTTTTTCAGGTTTTCGACTTTTTGCGCGTCGACATCAATACAGAGAACGTCATGTCCGACTTCGGCCAACACCGCAGCCTGAACCAGACCGACATAGCCGATACCAAATACAGTGACTTTCATTGAATTATCCTGTGCTTAATGAATTACTTTTTGTCGCCTACTGCACCGTCGAGCCACTGAGCGAAATCTTTGCCCAGCACCGGATGACGCACACCGTATTCAACGAAAGCTTGCATATAACCCAGTTTGTTACCGCAGTCATGGCTGACACCGGTCAGGTGATACGCCTCTACGGTCTCTTTTTCCATCAGCATCGCGATTGAGTCAGTCAGCTGTACTTCACCACCTGCGCCCGGAGGGGTTTTTGCCAGCAGTGGCCAGATATCTGCAGAAAGCACATAACGACCGACAACCGCCAGGTTTGATGGCGCTTCAGCCGCTTTAGGCTTCTCAACCACACCGACCATCGGTGCGCTCTGGCCTGGTGCCAGTTCAGCACCCTGACAATCCACTACACCGTAAGCTGTGACATCTGCCACCGGCTCAACCATAATCTGGCTACGGCCGCTCTCTTCGAAGCGCGCCAGCATCTCTGCCAGGTTGTCTTTGGTTGGGTTAGATTCGTACTCATCGATGATCACGTCCGGCAGAATAACCGCGACAGGCTCGTCACCTACCAGCGGATGGGCGCACATGACAGCGTGACCCAGGCCCTTCGCGATACCCTGACGTACCTGCATGATGGTAACGTGCGGTGGGCAGATGGACTGGATCTCATCCAGCAGCTGGCGCTTAACGCGTTTTTCCAGCATAGATTCCAGCTCAAAGCTGGTATCAAAATGGTTTTCAATAGCGTTTTTGGATGAGTGAGTCACCAGCACAATTTCGTTGATACCGGCAGCAATACACTCGTTTACGACATATTGAATCAGCGGCTTGTCGACCAGCGGCAACATCTCTTTTGGAATAGCTTTGGTGGCAGGCAGCATACGCGTACCCAGACCTGCAACCGGGATTACCGCTTTTTTTACTTTAGACTTATAGGCAGACATCAAATACCTCTCTTAATAGGCCGTTCAAGTTAATACTTGATATGTCGGTTTAAAAAACGAAATGAGTATATCAGTTAGTGTCGGACGGATTTATCCTGGATGAAGTTAATCCACGGAATTTAAGACTATTACCCAAGTGTAAAGCTCAGCCCTGGCCCTGTCTTCAAACCGCACCAAAGATAAATATGCGTGCTTATTCTTCCGTCGATAACATCAGGCGGAGCCTGCCTCCGGCACCCCAGACATGGCACTGCCAGGCGTCAGCCCGCTGACTGATCTGATTGAGATGTGTACTGCCCATCGTTCCCAGTGGTACGCCATTGCTGAGCTGAATTTGATTGCTGTTAATGTGCAGCGTGGCGTTTAATCCCGCAGAAACCAGAATCAGGTTATTTAACTGGCGATGGTAATAACCGACCAGCAGAGGGAATTGCCCCTGCAGATTAGCCTGGCGCAGCAGCATATTAACCTGACGCAATAAGCCATTCAGTTCAGGCAACCGCTGTTTTTGACCCGAGAGCTGCTCCTGAAGCAGGCCGTTAAACAGAGCCCGTAACAGCAGCGCTGCCAGCACACCGTTATCCCCGGCGCGCGTGACATCCAGACAGTAAAAGGCGAGATCTTTGTCAGAGAGTGCGGCGATATCCAGCACCAGCCCGGGCTGTTCTGCATGGTAAGCTGGCGATAGTTGATGCGGCAGTTAGCAATAGTTTGTTGTACCGGCGGCTGCAGTTGCTTAAGCAATTTGGCTGCCGCCAGCGGATCGCGGACCAGCGCGTCCCAGTCCTGAAATAGCTGCTCATCCTCCTCCACTTTGGAGGTGAACATCGACGGATAGAGGCATTCGAATACCGCCTCGCGGAAACGTTCCAGGTTCTTCAAGGGCTTCAGCAGCACATCCTGTACGCCCAAACGTAGCACATGGGCGATATCCGCCATGTTCTGCGTGGCAGAAATTATCAGGATCGGCACACTGTTGCCGCGGCTGCGGATGTGCTCAACAAACTGAATACCGCCCATACGCGGCATCTCCAGATCGCAAATCACCAGATCCACAGCCTGTGCTGAAAGCGAGGTCAGCCCGTCCTGACCGTCACCCGCTTCCAGCGTGGTGGCGCCAAGGCCACTCAACAAATTGTCTAACAATGAACGGAAAACGACCTCATCTTCGACAATGAGTATCTTTTTGCCGAGTAGTGGTTTTTCCATTCTCTCCCCCTGCGTACCAGATATTTCAATAGTGGTTCATAAAGCTCAGTTGTGCCTTTCAGAATTAGCCGAAGTCACAACCCCGGTGAATGAACAACTGATTATCTGTTACGGACCAGCGGTAATAGTTCATCCATTTTTTTCTCAACGGCGGCCTTGCCTGCCGCAATGGCTTCTTCAGCACGATGAAAGTCCAGCGTGGAAATCTGCGGACAAAAGGGCTGAATCAGCACATCCGGTGGATCGCCCGCCATACGGTTGCGCTTCAGGCGATTTTCTAAAACCTGGATCGATGTTGACATAATCTCCATCGCACCCGGCGACTGGTTTGCCCGGCGATGCGTCAGCCCAAGTAAACGCTGACGCAATTTTTTACCCCAGCTCAGGGCTTCTGCTGCGGCGGCCTCTTCGCCACTCTGTGGCGTGACGGACAGCAGATCCTGCTGCATCAGATGCGCATCGTGTTGCAGATCGACCGCAATAACGATGTCCGCGCCCAGCGCCCGAGTAAGCGAAATCGGTACCGGATTGACCACCGCGCCATCCACCAGCCAATAACCATTGTAGCCAACGGGAGGCAATAAGCCTGGCATACTACAGGAAGCGCGCACAGCCTGATGCAAATCGCCCTCTGTAAGCCAGAGTTCACGTCCGGTACTGAGGTTGGTCGCCACGACACCAAACGGCTTGTCACACCCTTCAATACGTTCATCAGGAATAAGCTGGCGAATGTGGCTAAACACCCTGTCGCCGCGCAGCAGGCCGCCACGCTGCCACGACAGATCCATGAGGCGGATCACGTCCCAGTAACGAAATGCGCTGACCCACTTCTCCATGATACCCAGATGACCGTTAACGTAAGCTGAACCCACCAGTGCCCCAACCGAGCAACCGGCCACCACATCAATTTCAACACCTGCCCGCTCAAGCGCATTGATCACACCAATATGCGCCCAGCCTTTCGCGGCTCCCGAGCCTAATGCCAGCCCGATTTTTACCTTTCTCATCGCACCTCGTGCTTAGCCAGATACGTAGCATCACACCTGACAGTCGGCTACCATAGCGCACGCTGTTATTCACTTTTATCACTCTCAGGAGATAACGTGTCGGAAACGTGCCCCTGCTGCAGCGGAAAGCAGTATAGCTTATGTTGCCAGCCCTTTCTGAACGGTGAGGCGATCCCCGCCAGCGCCGAACAATTAATGCGCTCGCGCTACTCAGCGTATGTGAAACACAACGCGGCATATCTGACGCAAACCTGGCACCCCAGTAAACGGGGGGACGGAATGGAGACGCTTTTATCCGAAAGTTTTGCCGGTACAGAATGGCTGGGGCTGAATGTAACCCGTTGTAATCACGGAAGCCATGAGAATGAGGCCTTTGTGACTTTTTTTGCGCGTTACCTCGAAAAAGCACGCACTTCCTCCCTGTATGAATGTTCACGCTTTCTTCGCGAGGATCAACGCTGGTACTATGTTGACGGAACAACGCCGGCGTTAGGGCGTAACGATCGCTGCCCTTGTGGCTCCGATAAAAAATACAAAAAATGTTGTGGCTAAGCCGGACAGGTGCCCAACGGCTTTACTATTCATCGCTTTGACAGGACTCTGATCGAGATGCAAGCGCAAACCATGCAACGAAAAGTTTTACGGACCATTTGCCCCGATGCAAAGGGTCTGATCGCCAAGATCACCAATATTTGCTACAAGCATGAACTCAACATTGTGCAGAACAATGAGTTCGTCGATCACCGTACCGGGCGCTTCTTCATGCGCACAGAGCTGGAAGGTATTTTTAACGACAACACATTGCTCGCCGATCTTGATAGCGCACTGCCGGCGGGTTCTGTTCGTGAGCTGCACAGCGCTGGCCGGCGTCGCGTGGTGATTCTGGTCACCAAAGAGGCGCACTGCCTGGGCGACCTGCTAATGAAAAGCGCGTTTGGCGGTCTCGATATGGAGATTGCGGCGGTTATTGGTAATCACGATACGCTGCGTTCGCTGGTTGAACGTTTTGATATTCCTTTCGTGCTGGTGAGCCATGAGGGTCATACGCGCGAAGAGCATGACAATCGTATGGCGGATGAAATTGACCGCTATCAGCCGGATTATGTGGTACTGGCTAAGTACATGCGCGTGCTGACGCCCGCCTTTGTCCAGCGCTACCCGAATCAGATCATCAATATTCACCACTCGTTCCTGCCAGCCTTTATTGGCGCGCGCCCTTACCATCAGGCCTATGAGCGTGGCGTGAAGATCATCGGCGCAACCGCGCACTATGTGAATGATAATCTGGATGAGGGCCCAATCATTATGCAGGACGTTATCAACGTCGATCACAGCTACACCGCAGAAGAGATGATGCGTGCCGGGCGTGACGTTGAAAAGAACGTATTGAGCCGCGCCCTGTATAAGGTGCTGGGTCAGCGTGTGTTTGTTTACGGTAATCGCACCATTATTTTGTAACGGCCAGGGCGCTGAATTGTTTAACTCTTCAGCGCCACGCGTAAAAAGTGGGCAAACGATTCACATTTTAAAAATGGGTGCTTTACAGGCTTAGCGCATTTGGTATGATGCGCCCCGCTTTCAGGCATAAAGATTCAGGCCAG
>NZ_MLFS01000014.1 GCF_002095485.1 Pantoea wallisii
CACCCCGCTCCACGCCATTATTGGTTTGCTGGAGCTGGAGACCCGCTCGCAGCCGTGTGAAACACTCTCTGAGAACCTTCGCGTCGCGTACGGCTCCGCCCGCGCGCTACTCTCGCTGATTGGCGATATTCTCGACCTGTCAAAGATCGAGTCCGGCCTGTATCAGCCCACGCCGGAGAGCGTTTATCTGCCTGACGTTATCGATCAGGCCGTTACGCTGTTCCGCAACAAAGCCGAGAGCAAAGGGATTGCGCTGCATGTTGAGATGGATATTGCAGCGTACTGGGTACAGACCGATCCGCTGATGATCAATCAGATCCTCTCGAACCTGCTCAGTAACGCCATCAAATTTACCGATCGCGGCAGCGTTACCGTGGTGCTGATGCAAGGCATTGCGCAGGAAGCCGAAGGCTGCGAATTCGTCATCGAGGTGAGCGATGAGGGCTGCGGCATGACTGAAGAGCAGCAGCAGGCGATCTTCGAGCCGTTTGTGCAGGTGGGCGAGCGCCAGCAGCAGCAGATCGGCACCGGTTTGGGTTTGAGTATCTGCCGTAACCTGGCACAGCTGCTGGATGGCGAGCTGATTGTCGAAAGTACGCCGGGCGAAGGCTCGGTGTTCTCCTTCTATTTCCGCGCGCCGCCAGGCGAGCCGTGCGATCAAACGCAGCCGCATCTCTCTGCACCGGTGTTGCGCGACAAACTCTCAGTACTGGTGATCGACGACCATGCGCCTAACCGTTTGCTGCTGGGCAAACAGCTGGAGCTGGCAGGCCATCAGGTCGTGGTCACTGAAAGCGCATCTGAAGCGCTGTCGTTGTGGCAGCAGGACCCGCTGCGGTTTGACCTGATCATCACCGACTGCAACATGCCGGGCATGAACGGCTTCCAGTTTGCCGAAGCGCTCCGGCTGCATGAGCGCGAACATCAGCTTCCGCCCATTAAACTCTACGGCCTGACCGCATCCGCTGAGCAGCATACGATGCAACGTTGTCTGCAGGCCGGTATGGATGACTGCCTGTTTAAACCTCTGAATCTTGATACGCTGCTGGCGCAGATCACGCACTGTACGCGGCGCAGCACAGAGGATGTCGTGTCCGATGTTCAGGCGGAAACGGCTACGCCCATCGCTTCGCCACTGCTGATCCAGCTTGCTGACAGCGATCCTGTGAGTTGCGCGTCGTTACTGGTCAGCATTCACGATAGCCATGAGCAGCTGCTTGCGGCGCTGGCGAGTACGACAGACGCCGATGCGCTGTCCCAGCTCGGGCATAAAATCAAAGGGGGGGCGGCCATCCTGAATGCCGCCGGGCTGGTTGAACTGGGGCGCAAACTGGAACGGCATCGGCAGGATGCACACAATACGCAGGCATTAATTGCTGATATTACGCAGGAGATAAATAGCCTGAATAGTGCCTTAGTGACCTTTGCGCAGCATCGGCTTAAAAATCAGCTGAGCTGACAGAAACATAAGCTTATCAAGACATTTCTCGGTTCACTGAAATAAGACGCCGGACATAATATCTGCCAGCGCCATCATTTCGGTGTCGTAAAAGGGAGAGATATGTTTAATGCAAAAATACTCATCGTTGATGAGCATCGCCTGGTTGCAGCCGGCGTGCAGGCTTTATTATTAATGAATGGATTTAATTGTGTTACAACGGCGAACACAATTAATGAGGGCATTGACGATGTTATTCATCATCACATCGACATCCTGATATTAGATCCTGATTTCAAAGAGAAAAACGGCATCGCTTTTTTACGCGATATTGTTAAGTCTAAAACCTGGATGAAAGTTATCCTGCTGAGTCAGAGCAGTAACAACCATCTTTTAATACAATCGCTTAGTCAGGGCACTAATGGGTTCGTCTCAAAGTATGATCCTATCCAGACGCTCATTGCGGCCATTGGCTGCGTATTCAACAACGTCAACTATCTGCCCGGCGATATTCTCGATCGTCGTCAGCGTTACGTAAATGAACAGGATATGCTTTCACGATTAACCGAACGCGAAACGTTAATTCTGCGCCAGCTTGCGCAGGGAAAATCGAATAAAATTATTGCCTGCGAATTAGGATTAAATAACAAGACCATCAGTACATATAAAACTAAAATTTTTCAGAAGCTCGAGTCGAAAAATCTGGTCGATATCATTGAGCTGGCACGACGGAATGGCGCATGCTGAAAAATTAAGACCAGTCTTGCGGCTGAAATCGGATCAGATGTGACATTATCCCTCTCGTCCTCACCAGGATGGTATTACCAAGATTGAGTCTCTCTGTCATTCATAACCACAGAGCTAATTTATTAGCCCTAATCTTCATGCCATTACAGGGCGCGCAGGTTTCTTCCCGTGCCTGGCGAAAGAAGTCCGATACTTTCGTCTGCGACTTGCCGCCCTGCTTTTTTTGATGCTTCTCACAGGCTGAACGCCGCACATTTCCATCCGGACATTTTCCCGCTAGAGTTCACTCATCCGACCACTCATTGAGTAAGTGATCATGACTGAGCACTATCCCCACCTGTTCGCCCCGCTGGATCTGGGCTTCACCCGGCTGAAAAACCGCTTTTTGATGGGATCAATGCACACCGGGCTGGAAGAACATGCTGACGGCGCGCAGCGTCTGGCGGCCTTTTACGCTGAGCGCGCGCGTGAAGGCGTGGCGCTTATCGTCACCGGCGGCATCGCGCCCAACCCGCAAGGCGTGGTAGCACAGGGCGGCGCAATGCTCACTGAAGAGAGCCAGTGTCAGTGGCATCGCACTTTGACGGATGCCGTCCACCAGCACGGCGGCAAAATTGCGCTGCAAATTTTGCACGCCGGCCGTTACAGCTATCAGCACAATCTGGTTGCCCCCTCGGCTCTTCAGGCCCCTATTAACCCTTTCACACCGCATGCCCTAAGCGAGGCGGAGATTCAGCAAACCATCGCCGATTTTGCTCGCTGCGCGCAGCTGGCGCAGCAGGCGGGCTATGACGGCGTTGAGATCATGGGTTCCGAAGGTTACCTGATTAACCAATTCCTGGTCGCGCATACGAATCAGCGTACCGATAGCTGGGGCGGCGATGTGACCCGCCGACAGCGCTTTGCGCTGGAGGTTACTCAGGCCGTGCGCGCGGCAACTGGCGACGCGTTCATTATTATCTTCCGCCTGTCGCTGCTTGATCTGGTGAACAACGGCAGCACGCTGGAGGAGACGCTGGCGCTGGCCAAAGCGCTGGAGCAGAGCGGCGTAACGCTGTTTAACAGCGGTATTGGCTGGCATGAGGCGCGTATTCCGACCATCGCGACCTGTGTTCCCCGCGGTGGTTTTGCCTGGGTAACGCAGCAGCTGCGCGCGCATGTAAAGGTGCCAGTGATCGCCACTAACCGCATCAACCATCCGCAGGTAGCCGAAGAGATCCTGCGCGATGGCACTGCCGATATGGTCTCGATGGCGCGCCCGTTCCTTGCCGATGCGGCCTTTGTCAGTAAAGCTCAGGCCGGGCAGCCAGACGCCATCAATACCTGTATTGCCTGCAATCAGGCCTGTCTGGATCAGATTTTCGCGGGCAAGGTAACCTCGTGCCTGGTCAATCCGCGCGCCTGCCATGAAACGCTGATGCCGGTGCTCCCGGCGGAGCAGCCCAGGCAGCTGGTCGTGATCGGTGCCGGTCCCGCAGGTATGGCGTTTGCGCTACAGGCCGCACAGCGCGGCCATCGGGTCACGCTGTATGAGGCGGATGAACAGATTGGCGGGCAGTTCTCTATCGCCCGTCAGATCCCGGGCAAAGAGGAGTTCCGCGAGACCCTGCGCTATTTTCAGCACCAGCTGACGGCAGCAGGCGTGGAGATGCGGCTTAACCATCGCGTCTGTGCCAGCGAGCTGGAAGACGCCGCCGAGGTGATCATCGCCACCGGGATTGCGCCACGCCAGCTGAGCATTCCCGGTATCCATCATCCCAGCGTCCTGAGCTACCTTGAGGTCATTCGTGATAAAAAACCGGTCGGACAGCGTGTGGCGATTATTGGTGCGGGCGGTATCGGCTTTGACACCGCTGAGTATCTGCTGCATCACACCGGCCAGCACGAGGATTTCTACCAGAGCTGGGGCATTGATCGCACGCTGCAGGCGCGCGGCGGGCTTCAACCCGCGCAGCCACGGCCTGCCGATCGGCAAATCTGGCTGCTGCAGCGCAAGTCCGGAAAACCCGGCGCCGGGCTGGCGAAAACCACGGGCTGGATCCATCGCGCCAGCTTACAGGCGCACGGCGTAACGATGTGGGGTGACGTGGAGTATCTGCAGATTGACGATCGCGGCCTGCACCTGCGTCATCAGGCGAAGCGGTGACGCTGGCCGTTGATAACATCGTGATTTGCGCTGGCCAGGAGCCGCTGCGTACGCTGGCCGATGAACTGGCCGCACGGGGTAAGATCGTGCGGCTGATTGGCGGTGCAGATGTGGCGCAGGAGCTGGATGCCCGTCGCGCTATCGCGCAGGCAACCGAACTGGCGCTTAGCCTGTAATTAGCGCAGTTTCACCGAACGCAGCACCACAAACTTAGCGTTAGAGGCCACCAGTTCGCAGTTGCCAAACAGCTTCTTCATCTTCTGGTGATAACCGAGGTGGCGGTTGCCGACAATGCGCAGCTCGCCGCCATACTGCAGACAGCGTTTTGCATCGCGCAGCATCTGCCACGCCAGGTGATCGGTCACGGCATGCTGCTGGTGGAACGGCGGGTTACACAGCACTGCATGCAGCCGATCGGATGGGAAGCCGCTGAGCACGTTATTGACGCGAAACTGGCAGCGCGCCAGATCCTGCGGGCGGTTCACTTCGACGTTGCGCTGGCTGGACGCCACCGCCATGTAGGACTCGTCATAGAACAGCACCTCAGCATGTGGATTCTGCTCCAGCGCCACCAGACCAATGACGCCATTACCGCAGCCAAGATCGAGGATCTCGCCGTCAATGTTTTGCGGCAGATGCTGCATGAACAAACGCGCGCCGATATCCAGCGAGGTGCGTGAAAAGACATTCGCGTGGTTGTGAATCTGGTAAGCGGTGTCATCCAGCGGCCATACGGTGGTCTCCGCCGCATCGGCAAGCTTTGGCGCAGTGAAATGGCTGTAGATCAGACGCGCTTTTTTCCAGGCCAGCGAGGTTTTGCTCTCGCCCAGAATGCGCTCAAACAGCTGCAGCGTGGAGTTATGAATATCTTTGGCTTTACCGGCGGCGATAATCAGCGTCTCTGGCGTGGCAACTTTGCGCAGGGCGCGCAGCTGATGCTCCAGCAGCGCCAGCGCTTTCGGCAACTTGATTAACACCGCAGCCGGTGCCGCGGGCAGATCGGCCAGGCTATCCAGAAAGTGCACCTGATCTTCATCGAAGCCGTTGAGACGCAGGTTCTGCTTCGCCGCCTGCTGGCTGAGCCATGAGTCACTGACGTGCCAGATTTCACGACCATTCAGGCCGCAGGTCAATGCGCCAAAGCTGTCATTGAACACCAGCACCGGGCCTGCCGGCAGCGTCTGCTGCAGCAAATATTCGTCAGCGGCATCCCACGCCTGCAGCGGGCTCTCTTCACGCATTGGCGGAAAGCGGTGCAGCGTTAGCGTGCGTTCGGTCAGTTCAAGTTGGCTCATGGAATCTCCGGCGTGGTACACTTTGCGCGATTTTCGCCCTAAAAAGGGGGCGCAGTATACTGTCTTTCGCCGGGAATCCCAATGTCATTAATCTATCTGCAGGGTTACCCTGAACACCTGCTGGCGCAGGTCCGGACGCTGATCGATCAGCAGCGCCTGGGAGAAGTGCTGCAACAGCGTTATCCTGATGCGCATCAGGTGCTGAGCGACAAAGCGCTGTATGACTACACGCTGGCGTTCAAAAACCGCTTTATGCGCAGCGCACCGCCGATCAGCAAAGTGATTTGGGATAACAAAATCAAGGTGATGAAGCATGCGCTTGGCCTGCATACCGCCATCTCCCGTGTGCAGGGCGGTAACCTGAAAGCCAAAGCGGAGATCCGCGTCTCCACATTTTTCCGCCACGCGCCGGAGCCGTTTTTGCGCATGATTGTGGTGCACGAGCTGGCCCACCTGAAAGAGAAAGAGCACAGCAAAGCGTTCTATCAGCTGTGCTGCCATATGGAGCCGGACTACCATCAGCTGGAGTTCGATGCGCGCCTGTGGATGACCGACCAGGCGCTGCGCGGCAACGCGGCTTA
The DNA here is from genome assembly GCF_002095485.1 of Pantoea wallisii. Lineage (GTDB taxonomy): Bacteria > Pseudomonadota > Gammaproteobacteria > Enterobacterales > Enterobacteriaceae > Pantoea > Pantoea wallisii. Next base: position 6,208 of record NZ_MLFS01000014.1, read on the forward strand.
AAGGAACTCCTGCGCTTTCTGAATCAGGCTGGTTTTGGTCAGGGCACCCATAAACCGGCGCTCCACGGGGTTGTTCAGCACCGGCAGGCGCTCCAGCGTCACCCGCGCAAATGCCTCCCAGCCTTCACGCATGCTCTGGTTCTGAAAGATGCACGGGAAGTTGTCATCCATGACGCTGCTGACCGGTGAATCCAGCGTAATCTCCTGCGCCAGCACTTTGCGTGAGATATCGTGAATCGATACCACGCCCAGAAATTGTCCGCTGCCGTTGATCACGTAAACGTAGCGCTCCCGCTTGAGTGAACTGACAGCCAGCGCCTGGCCCACCGACTCTTCTGGCTGCAGGGCGGCACCGGGAATAATTAGCTGGTCAACGCGCATGTTATCGAAATCGTATTTGGCTTCTGAGCGGCTAAAGTGATTGCTCACTACCGGATAGGTACTGACGGACTGCAGGCGATACACCAGCATTGAGGCCAGCACGGAGGCAATCATCAGCGGGAAAAGCAGGCTGCTGTTGAGCGTCATCTCCAGTACCATCAGCATCGCCATCAGCGGCGCCTGACTCACCGCCGCCAGCACGGCAGCCATGCCGATCGCCGCATACAGCAGCGTATCACCAACCGGCAGATGCAGCGCCGCGCCCACCTGCGCCAGCACCACGCCGAGTAGTGCGCCAATCAACAGCGAGGGGGTGAACAGCCCGCCGACGGCATTGGAACCCACCGACAAAGTTGTCGCCAGCGTTTTCAGGACCAGCAACCCCAGCAGCCCGGCCATAACATAGTGTCCGTCAATGATTTTGACGATCACTTCATAGCCGTTACCCAAAATATCGGTGGAGATCAGCGCCAGTAAGCCCACCGCGAAGCCACCGGCACCCAGCCGCAGCGGCAGCGAACGCACGCGGCTAAACAACATTTTGCTGCGGGCGATCAGCTTAATGAGCAGCCAGCCTGCAACGCCAGAGGCAAAGCCAATGATCACCGTCATCAGCAGGCTGGTGATATCCATCCGGAACAGTGCTTCGGAGAGCGGATAGAGCGCGCTGCGATAGCCCAGCGTCCACATGGTCATGACCGCCACCGCCGAGGAGACAATCAGCGGAATCAGCCGCTGCAGGGCTGAAATACCAAAGGCGATCTCCGCGACAAAAATCGCTGACGCCAGCGGTGCATGGTACACCGATGACAATCCCGCCGCGGCGGCCATTGCCACGATATCGCTGTTGCGCATGTTGAGGCTTTTCGGCAGCCAGCGCCCGAGCAGGCTCCCGCTCAGCGCCGAGAGCTGCACCATCGGCCCCTCTTTACCAATCGACGCGCCGCTACCGATACTGGCGATGGAGGATAAAGCGCGGAACAGCGAGGTTTTGGTGGGCACCGCATCCAGCCGCGCGTTGATCACTTCCAGATAGTCGGTTTTGACTGTCTCCTGCTGTTCAATGGCGACGGCATAACGCAGGAACCAACCGGCCAGCACACCGCCCGCTCCCACCAGCAACGGCCAGAATACCCAAGGCCACACATGCATCGCGACGGTGATCTCGTTGTCGCTTTGAAACAGCACATGGTTAATCAGCTCGATAGCGCCGCGAAACGCCAGCGTGACCAGCGAGGCCACCAGCCCCACCGGAATGGCGATCAGCAATGTTGTCCAGTTCAATGCGTGTTTGCTTGCGCTCACCTGGCGTCCCCGCGTGTCGGTTAAAAAATGTGTGTCGCATCATCATATTGGAATATGGATCGCAGGATCTAATATCGCCCGCCTTCCCGTCAAATGAACATGTTAATCTGCCGCTTTCAGATTGCAGGAGAGCAGCCGTGATTCGTTTTGCCATTGTGGGAACCAACTGGATAACCCGTCAGTTTATCGATGCCGCGCACGAGAGCGGCAAAATGAAGCTGAGCGCGGTCTATTCGCGCAGTCAGGAGCAGGCTGAAAGCTTTGTCAGCGACTACCCCTGCCCGCTGATCTTCACCTCCCTGCAGGCGATGGCTGAGAGCCAGGATATTGACGCCGTGTACATTGCCAGCCCGAACGCGCTGCACTGTGAGCAGGCGCTGCTGTTTATGTCACATGGCAAACACGTGATATGCGAAAAGCCGATGGCATCTAACCTGCAGGAGGCGGAAGCGATGATCGCCTGCGCGCTGCAGCATCAGGTGGTGCTGTTTGAAGCGTTTAAAACGGCCACGCTGCCGACTTTTCTGCAACTGCAAAAGTCGCTGCCTCAGATTGGCAAACTGCGTAAGGCGCTGATCAACTACTGTCAGTACTCTTCGCGCTATCAACGCTATCTGGACGGGGAGAATCCCAACACGTTCAACCCACGCTGGTCGAACGGCTCCATCATGGACATCGGCTTTTACTGTCTTGCCGCTGCCGTAACCCTGTGGGGCGCACCACAGCAGGTAAGTGCATCGGCTTCCCTGCTGGCGAGCGGCGTGGATGCGCATGGCGTGGTAGTGCTGAGCTACGGCGACTTTGACGTTACGCTGCTGCACTCTAAGGTGAGTGACTCACTGATTCCGAGTGAGATTCAGGGCGAAGCGGGTTCGCTGGTGATTGAAAAAATTTCCGAGTGCCAGCAGCTGCGCCTGGTGCCACGCGGCGGGGAGAGCCAGAACCTGACGCAGCCCCAGCATATCAATACGATGCTTTACGAAGCGGGAGCCTTTGCGCAGCTGGTTGAAGCGCGCCATATCTCACATCCGGCGCTGGACGTTTCACGGATCACCGCGCAGTTACTGACAGAGATCCGCCGTCAGACGGGTGTGGTCTTCCCGGCGGACCAGTCTAAAGTGTAAATATTGCAAAATATTTCGGTGCGCCAGTTGAATCGCTGCGTGATTGCACGTATTTTGGCGACTGCAAAGGGGAGTAACTTGTAAGCTGATTGATCGTCATTACGATGCGTGCTGCATCCGGTCGTCAGGCAACCCGGAATCGATTCTGAGTTGTAAGTGAGACCTTGCCGGAAGGCGAGGTTTGCTTGCAGCTCAATAAAGCGGCTAACGTCTTCTGACTTAGCCGTTTTTTATTTTCCGGACAGGATACGACTATGCACTCTGTAGGCACACCACTACTCTGGGGCAGCTTCGCTGTCGTTGTGCTCATCATGCTCGCGATTGACCTCTTATTACAGGGGCGACGCGGCGCACAAACCATGTCATTCAAACAGGCTGCCGTCTGGTCGCTGGTTTGGGTCTCCGTTTCATTAATGTTTGCCGCCGCTTTCTGGTGGTATCTCGATACCAACGTGGGGCGTGAAGTCGCCACGGCGCAGACGCTCGCGTTCCTCACCGGCTATGTGCTGGAGAAAGCCCTGGCCGTGGATAACGTCTTCGTCTGGCTGATGCTGTTCAGCTATTTCGCCATTCCCGCTAACCTGCAGCGCCGCGTGCTGATTTACGGCGTGCTGGGCGCGATCGTACTGCGTACGATCATGATCTTCGCCGGCAGCTACCTGGTGACGCAGTTCAGCTGGATTCTGTACGTCTTTGGCGCGTTCCTGCTGTTCACCGGTATCAAAATGGCCTTTGCTAAAGAGGGCGATGACGCAACGCCAGGTGATAAGCCGGTGGTGCGCTGGCTGCGTAAGCATCTGCGCATGACCGATGACCTCGACGGCGAAAAGTTCTTTACCCGCAAAAACGGCGTGCTGTTCGCCACCCCGCTGCTGCTGGTGCTGATTATGGTAGAGCTGAGCGACGTGATTTTCGCCGTGGACAGCATTCCGGCTATCTTTGCCGTGACCACCGATCCGTTCATCGTTCTGACCTCAAACCTGTTTGCTATTCTGGGTCTGCGCGCCATGTACTTCCTGCTGGCGAACGTGGCGGAGCGTTTCTCGATGCTGAAATATGGCCTCGCGGTGGTGCTGGTGTTTATCGGTATTAAGATGCTGATCGTCGAGTTCTACCACATTCCGGTAGGGATTTCGCTGACGGTGGTGGGCGTGATCCTCGGCGGTACGCTGCTGATTAACGCCTGGGTTAACCACAGAAACGACCAGAAAGGCATCTCACAATAATCTTCTGCAGGGGCGCTAATCGCCCCTGCTTTGTTTTGCCAGTTGCAATCTTCGCCTTTCATATGTCTGTCACACTTCCCATCATTAGCAGATCAAAAAACCGATCCGGCGCGCACGGACAGAATTATCTCTTTTCTCGCTAACGCTTTTCCTTATACTCCGCCGGGCAAACCGTTTGGCGCGGAGCAACCGCGCACAACACTCCTGACCGCCATAAAAAGACCGTACTATGCAAAACAACCTTTCCCGACGTCTGGGTTCTCTGCTTGCAGGCAGCCTGGTAAAACAAATCATGATCGGCCTGATCGCCGGCGTAGCGCTGGCGTGGTTTTCGCGTGATGCCGCATTGGCGGTAGGCTTGCTCGGCGAGCTGTTCGTGCGTGCACTGAAAGCCGTAGCGCCGCTGCTGGTGCTGGTGCTGGTGATCTCGTCCATCGCTAACCATCAGCAGGGGCAGAAGACCAATATCCGTCCCATTATCATGCTGTACCTGCTCAGCACCTTCTTCGCGGCCGTCGTGGCGGTGATTTTCAGCCATCTGTTCCCGCAGACATTATCAATGAACGTCGGCGCAACGCAGATTACCCCGCCATCGGGCATCACCGAGGTGCTGCACGGCCTGCTGATGAGCATGGTCTCTAACCCGATTGATGCGCTGATGAACGCCAACTACATCGGCATTCTGGTATGGGCGCTGGGCCTGGGCCTGGCGTTTCGTCACGCCAGCCCAAGCAGCAAAGCGTTTCTGAACGATGCGTCGAATGCGGCAACCTGGGTTGTTCGCTGTGTCATTCGCTGTGCGCCGCTGGGGATTTTTGGTCTGGTGGCCTCGATTCTCGCCTCAACCGGCTTCGACGCGCTGTGGGAGTATGGCAATCTGCTGGCACTGCTGATTGGCTGCATGCTGATCATGGCACTGGTGATCAACCCGATGCTGGTGTTCCAGAAAATCCGCCGTAATCCCTATCCGCTGGTGTTTACCTGCCTGCGCGAAAGCGGCGTAACCGCCTTCTTTACCCGCAGTTCAGCCGCCAATATCCCGGTGAATATGGCGCTGGCAAAACGCCTGAATCTGGATGAGGACACCTATTCGGTTTCGATTCCGCTGGGCGCCACCATCAGTATGGCGGGCGCGTCGATCACCATTACCGTGCTGACGCTGGCGGCTGTTCATACCCTCGGTATCTCTGTGGATGTGCCGACCGCCATTCTGCTGAGCCTGGTGGCATCGCTGTGCGCCTGCGGGGCTTCTGGTGTGGCCGGTGGCTCGCTTCTGCTGATTCCGGTGGCCTGTAACATGTTTGGCATTCCAAACGATTTGGCCATGCAGGTTGTGGCGGTGGGCTTTATCATCGGTGTGCTGCAGGACTCCGCCGAAACGGCGCTGAACTCCTCTACCGATATTCTGTTTACCGCAGCCGTGTGTCAGGCCGAGGCCGAACGGCAACCGCGTACGGTAGCGGAGTAATTCCTGCGTTTCTGGCGGCCTGACGGGTCGCCATACAAAACCAGGTGACATCCGCTGTTGGCGGCCCGCCTGGCATGCGGGCGCAGAGAATCTACAGCGTTACCCCGCTTTTAAATATCGCTAACTCGCGAAAATCATTGGCTTCGTTGCGCGCGGGCTGGCCGTTAGCGATCGCCACAATCAGATCCACAAAATCTGCCAGCATCGCTTCCATGCTCATGCCCTCCAGCAAACGTCCGGCATTAAAATCAATCCAGTGCGGCTTCTTCTCCGCCAGCGGCGTATTGGTGGCGATCTTTACCGTGGGGACAAAACCGCCGTAGGGCGTACCGCGTCCGGTGGTGAACAGCACCATATGGCAGCCGGCGCCCGCCAGCGCGCTGGTGGCTACTGCGTCATTGCCTGGCGCGCTCAGCAGGTTCAGGCCCGGCAACGCCAGCCGCTCACCGTACTTCAGCACATCCACAACCTGGCTCTGCCCGGCTTTCTGCGTGCAGCCCAGCGACTTCTCCTCCAGCGTGGTGATGCCGCCCGCTTTATTCCCCGGGGAAGGATTCTCATAAATTGGCTGCTGATGATCGATAAAGTAACGCTTGAAGTCGTTGATCATCGCTACGGTTTTCGCGAACGTGGCCTCATCCCGGCAGCGACTCATCAGAATACGCTCGGCACCGAACATCTCGGGCACTTCGGTCAGCACCGTTGTGCCGCCGTTGGCGATCATCTGATCGGAAAAACAGCCCAGCAGCGGGTTCGCCGTGATGCCGGAGAAACCATCAGATCCGCCACACTCCAGACCAAACTTCAGCTCGCTTAACGTGCCCGGCTGGCGGCGATCGCCGCGCATCACGTGGTACAGCGCATGCAGCCGGGCCACACCGGCTTCAACCTCATCATCCTGCTTCTGACACTCCATAAACTGCACGCGCTGGCTGTCAAACTCGCCCAGCGTCGTGCGGAACGTATCTACCTGATTGTTCTCACAGCCCAGACCAATCACCAGTACGGCGCCGGCGTTGGGATGACGCACCATGTTTTGCAGCATGGTGCGGGTGTTTTCATGATCCTGGCCCAGCTGCGAACAGCCAAACGGATGGCTGAACAGGTGCACGCCGTCAATGCCCTCCGCTTCGCGGGTCTCTTTCATAAAGCGCGACACGATCTGACGCGCAATACCGTTAACGCAGCCGACGGTAGGCAAGATCCACAACTCATTGCGGATACCCACTTCGCCACTGGCGCGGCGATAGATCTGCACCTCACGATCGCCCGCCTGCGGCGGGATATCAATAAAGTCTGGCTGGTATTCATAATCATCGACGTCGTTCAGATTGGTGCGGGCGTTGCTGGAGTGGATCACCTCTCCGGCGGCAATGGCCTGCGTGGCATGGCCGATGGGCAGACCGTATTTGATCACCAACGCCTGCGGAGCCAGCGGCTGCAGGGCAAATTTATGCCCGCGCTCAATCGCCTGTAACAGGACAATCTCGTGCTCGCCCACCGTGACTCGCGTGTCAGCGGCTAAATCATGCAGCGCAACGGCCACATTATCGCGCGAGTGGATCTTTATCGCATTTTGCATAGCGTTACCTCAGTGCGTTTAGCGCCGTCCGCATACCGTGGACAAGGATGTTATTCAGATGCTCACTGACAGCCGCGACCAGTCCGGGCCGTTGGGTTAAATCTTCGCCCCAGTGCTGCGCCTCGCTTAATACCGCGTGCACCAGCTGTTCAGGCGTTTTCTGCTGCGCCATAACCTGTGGCCATAGCCGGGCAAAGCGCTGTAGCCAGCTTTCGTCATCCTGCAGCGGCCAGCGGCGATCGCCCTGTTCACCACGATAAAAGGCCAGCAGCGCCGCCAGCGCAAAGGTCAGATGCGCTGGCCAGTGGCCGGTTTGCTGCTGCGCCTGTAGCAGCGGCGGCAGGAGTCGGGTGCGAAATTTGGTCATGCCATTCAGCGCGATAGAGAGCAGTGCATGACGAATAAATGGGTTACGGAAGCGGCAGATAACCGCGGCGGTGAAAGCCTCCAGCTCGTCGCGCGGCAGATCCAGCGTCGGGATAATCTCGTTGCGCAGCAGGGCATCAATAAAGGCTGCCATTTCGGCATCATCCATCGCCTCGCCCACACTCTCTAATCCGGCCAGAAAGGCCACCGGTACCAGCGCGGTATGTGCACCGTTGAGAATGGCGACCTTTTGCGCTTTATACGGCGTGATATCTGCCACCCGTTTGACTGCCGGAGCAAGCGCAGCAAGCTGCAGCTCCTGCATCAGCGCCTCCGGACCCTGCAGTACAAACTGGTAGTAGACTTCCCCGGCAACCAGATAGCGGTCTTCATAACCCAGCTGTGCCGTAATCGCCGCGCCGTCGTCGGGATAGCCGGTGACGATGCGATCCACCAGCGTGTTGTAGAAAGCACAGTTTTGCGTTACCCATTGGGCAAACGCTGCCGGCAGCTGCCAGTGCCGGATGTAGCGCAAAACCAGCTCGCGCAGGCGATCGCCGTTATGATCGATCAGTTCGCACGGCACGATCAGCCAGCCTTTATCCGCCGCGCCGGCAAAGCACTGGAAGCGCGCCCACAGCAGCTGCGTCAGCTTGCCCGGAAACGACGCCGCGGGCTGATTCTCCTGCCAATCTTCGGCGGTGAAAGCGATGCCGGCTTCAGTGGTATTTGAGAACACAAAGCGCATCTGCGGTGACCGCGCCAGCGCCAGAAACGCGTCAAACTGCTGGTAAGGCTGGATTTCGCGATTAACGCTGCGGATTAACCGGGTTTCGCTTACCCGTTGCCCTGCTGTATCCAGCCCCCGAATCAGCGTGGTGTAGAGCCCATCCTGCTGATTGAGCGAATCGGCGACCTCGCGATTGCGTGGCCGCACCACCACCACGCCGGCGTCCGTATGTTGATGCTGGTTCAGCCAGTCGAGCTGCCAGTCGATGAAGGCGCGTAAAAAATTTCCCTCGCCAAACTGGATGACGCGTTCGCTGTAGTGCGCGCCGGGAAAATCGCGGCGGTTAAGTCGCAACATGCTGCTTCCTTTTTATCCATGCCTGAACACCCTGCAAAAGTTATCATACCAATTCAGCAAGAAGAGGAGTTTATTTGCTGTTCAGATCACAATATTGATAATTACTGTCGCGCAGCGGTAGGCAGTAACAAAGGTGAACACAAAACAAATAATTGTTTTAAAATGATAAAATGCACTTACGCACAACGCAAATTGTGGTTTACACGCTGTAAAGTGGTATAACAAGGTGGGTACTTTGCCACATCACACACAAAGTGGTATAACAACTCATCTTCCAGAAAATATGAACAGCAACATGGACCTGACCGAATCAAGCCGCCTGTATCAACAGCTCGCCAGCGAACTGAAAAGCCGTATTGAAGCGGGCAGTTTTGCCGTGGGCGATAAACTTCCGGCAGAGCGTTTGATCGCGGAGGAGCGCCAGGTGAGCCGCACGGTGGTACGCGAAGCCATTATCATGCTGGAAGTGGAGGGCTACGTTGAAGTGCGCAAGGGATCGGGCATTCACGTGATCAGCCGCCAGCCGCAGCGCCAGATATCCGCGCCGGCTCAGCTGGAGTTTGCCAGCTACGGTCCCTTTGAGCTGCTACAGGCGCGCCAGCTGATTGAAAGCAACGTGGCGGAGTTCGCTGCCACGCAGGTCACCCCGCAGGATATCGTGGCGCTGATGGCGATCCAGGCGCGCGCACGCCACGAAGACCATTCACGTGATTCGGCCTGGGACATGGAGTTCCACGTGCGCATTGCGCAGTCCACGCAAAACAGCGTGCTGGCGGAGATAGTGGAAAAAATGTGGCAGCACCGGCTGCACAACCCCTACTGGCTTAAGCTGCACGAGCACATTGATGATCGCCATATCACCAGCTGGTGCGATGACCACGATCAGATCCTCAAAGCGCTGATGCGTAAAGATCCTGCCGCCAGTAAGCTGGCAATGTGGCAGCATCTGGAAAATACTAAACAGATGCTGTTTGATGCGACCGCGGATGATTTCGAATTTAACGTGGACCGTTACATGTTTGCCGAAAATCCGGTCATCCTGCCTTAAGCGCGCGCTTTTCAGGCAAATAAGTCAGTTAATCTGCAATAGTGTCAGCTCGTGTAAAGCTCCTTTGGCCCCTCTGCGTCAAAAGGTAAAACTCCTGTGCGCCAGTGACTTTACACTGTCTGAATCCCATGATTTTTGTTACAGTTATCGCCCTTTTCTTACCCTTTGCGACAGGGCATTAAAAAGTCGCTGATTTAACGTTCACTTCCGGATGGAACCGGAAAATCCTGCTCAGGCGGCAAACCTAAAATGTATAACTCACCTTAGCCTGCGCTTCAGCCCTTACGGGCACGTTTAACAATGATGTTCGGGAATGATTGATGGATATTTTGAAAGCACTGCTGCACGCCCTGTGGCAGCAGGATTACGAAATGCTCTCCGACCCCACGCTGGTGTGGGCCATTTACGGCATGCTGTTCATGATTCTGTTTCTGGAGAATGGTCTGCTTCCTGCCGCCTTTTTACCGGGCGATAGCCTGCTGATTCTGGTTGGCGTACTGATTGCCAAAGGCACCCTGAGTTTTCCGATGACGCTATTCATCCTGACCACCGGCGCCAGCCTCGGTTGCTGGGTCAGTTATATCCAGGGACGGTGGCTGGGAAATACGCCGACGGTACAGAAATGGCTGTCGCATCTGCCTGCGCAGTATCATCAGCGCGCCCACAGCCTGTTCCATCGCCATGGTTTATCCGCTCTGCTGATTGGGCGTTTTATCGCTTTTGTCCGTACGCTGCTGCCCACCATCGCCGGCCTTTCCGGCCTGAATAACGCCCGCTTCCAGTTCTTTAACTGGATCAGTGGCTTCCTGTGGGTGCTGATACTGACCGTCATCGGTTTTGCGCTGGGCAAGACGCCGATTTTCCGCCGCTATGAAGATGAACTGATGTTCTGCCTGATGCTGCTACCGCTGGTGTTGCTGGTGGTGGGCCTGGTGGGATCGCTGGTAGTGTTGTGGCGTAAACGTCAGGCCGGACAGGATGGGAAATCACAGTGATGACCAAACTTCGTGGTTTTCCCAGGCGTTTACTTCCCTGGCTGGGTGCCGGCATGCTGGCGCTTCTCGCCATCAGCGTGGTGCCTGAACTGATGCAGCATGAAACCGTGGTCAAGATTCGCGTCGCACACAGCGGCACCAATCTGCCGGATGGCTTCTATCTCTATCAGCAGCTCTCTGCTCAGGGCGTGCATATTAAGAGCATTACGCCGGCGGGCGATGCGCTGGTCATTCATTTCGAAAATGAAGAACAGAGTCTTGCCGCTCAGAAGGTACTGCGCCGCCTGCTGCCTCAGGGCTTCGTGGTAGCCACGGGCCCGCAGGCTTCACAGCAGGTTGCGGACGCCAATCGCCCGACATACAGCTAACGCTTGCCGCCTGGAAAGTAACCGGGCGGCCTCTCTTTACCCCGCTATCTCCGCGTCTTCTTTGAATTTTTTCGACGGCTGTCTATCCTTAAAGATAGCGCGAGCTGGGAAGCCCCTCCTGTCCGGTTTGCGGCAGGTCATCAACAATGGAAGGTAAATACCTGATGAAACAACAATTACTGCTTGGTGCGATTCTTTTCTCTCTCTCTGGTTCGCTGCTGGCTGCGGAATCTTTGTGCCAGCAAAAAGAGCAGGATATTCAGCGCGAAATTGATATGGCAAAACAGCATGACAATCAGCGCCGGGTAACGGGCCTTGAGCGCGCGCTGACCGAAGTTCGCGCCGGCTGTACTGATGAGAAACTGAAAACCGCCCATGCTGACCGCATCGAATCGCAGAAGCACAAAGTGGCTGAGCGGAAGCGGGAGCTGCAGGAGGAGCGCCAGGATGGCGATAAAGATAAGATCGAAAAGCGCGAGCGTAAGCTGGAAGAGGCGCAGCATGAGCTGAAAAAGCTGGAAACTGAGCCTTACTAATCGGACGTAATTAATTGATGTAATGGAGAACTTCATGGCTAAAGACACCACATCTGAACATCTGCGCGCAGAACTGAAAAACCTTGCTGACACCCTGGAAGAAGTGCTGAGCAGCTCCGCTGACAAATCGAAATCTGAGCTTGATAAGCTGCGTCACAAAGCACGCGGTGCGCTTGAGAGCTCTCGTGAGCGTCTGGGCGATTCCGGTGAGCGCATCGCGCAGACCACGCGTGAAGCCGCAGAGAAAGCGGATGATTATGTACGCGAGAATCCATGGCACGGCGTCGGTATCGGTGCAGCCGTGGGTGTGTTGATCGGCATCCTGATTTCGCGTCGCTGATATGAGTGATAGTCAGAGCCACGGCCCAGGCAAAGGGGTCTTCAACATTGGACAGCGCGTCGTCACCACGCTGGTCAGTATGGTCGAAACCCGCGTCCGGCTTGCAGTTGTAGAGCTGGAAGAGGAAAAAGCCAACCTGATTCAGATGCTGATTATGGTAGGCCTGACCATGCTGTTTACCGCTTTCGGTTTAATGAGCCTGATGGTGCTGATTATCTGGGCGGTCGATGCGCAATACCGGCTGATGGCAATTGCCATTACCACCGGCGTGCTGTTCGCGCTGGCGCTGATTTTTGGCCTCTGGACGCTGCGCAAATCGCGGCAATCCACGCTGTTGCGCCATACGCGTAAAGAGCTGGATTCGGATCGCAAGCTGCTGGAGGAGCACCATTCATGAGCAATCGCGAACGTGAAGCGCGTATTCACGAGCTGCTAAACCAGGTGCAACAGCAGCGGCTGGATCTCAGCGCTGCGCGTCGCGACTGGCTGACCGGAACAGCGCATTACGATCGCGGCTGGCTAACGCTGCTCAGCATGCGCCGCTATCTGGCGATTGGCAGCAGCGCGCTGGCTATCTGGTCTATCCGCAGTCCGAACCGCATTATGCGCTGGGCGAAACGCGGCTTTGGCCTGTGGAGCACCTGGCGCATGATTAAATCCACGCTGGCAACACGTTAATCCCTTCATAATAAACCGGATCTAATCGATCCGGTTTTTATCTATCAATATTCCTGAACAACTTCGACAGTTTATCTCGCTTACAACTGCGCGAAGCCGCGATTATTATCTTCCTCCATCAGCCCGGCGAACGTTTATCACTGTTCAACGGGATATAAACCGCGCAGGCCAACAACCTGCAAGAAAAACCTTGTTGGAGTAGATGATGAAAAAATTCGAAGACTCAGGCCTGCTGCTGGCACGCGTATTGATGACAATCCTGTTCATTACGGCGGGCTGGGGTAAAGTCACCGGTTATGCCGGTACCGCACAATATATGCAGGCGATGGGCGTGCCGGGCTTCCTGCTGCCGCTGGTGATTCTGCTGGAACTGGGCGGTGGCCTGGCCATTCTGTTTGGCTTCCTGACCCGTTTTACTGCGCTGTTCACCGCTGGCTTCACGCTGCTGACCGCTTTCCTGTTCCACAGTAACTTTGCAGAAGGTGTTAACCAGCTGATGTTCATGAAGAACCTCTCTATTGCCGGTGGTTTCCTGGTGCTGGGTCTGGTAGGACCGGGGGCATACAGTATTGACCGCCTGATTCGTCAGCGTCTTGCGCCGGCAACCGCACGCTAAGCACACGAGCCGTGCAACAGCACATATACTGAATAGCAGGGGCGGGGATTTTCCTCGCCCTCTTTTTTTATGGGGGGCTTATGGGACAACTGATTGACGGTGTCTGGCATGACACCTGGTACGATACGAAGTCAACCGGTGGCCGCTTCAAACGCACAGAAGCAGTGTGGCGCAACTGGGTGACCGCCGATGGCAGCGCCGGGCCGACCGGTAAAGCAGGCTTTGCCGCAGAGCGCGATCGCTACCACTTATATGTTTCGCTGGCCTGTCCGTGGGCACATCGCACGCTGTTGATGCGCCAGCTGAAAGGACTGGAAGAGATGATCTCCGTTTCGGTGGTGCATCCGCTGATGCTGGAGAATGGCTGGACCTTTGGTGATGACTTCCCCGCTGCTACCGGCGACTCGCTGTATCAGAATGAGTTTCTCTATCAGCTCTATCTGCATGCCGATCCCCAGTACACCGGCCGCGTTACCGTACCGGTGCTATGGGATAAAACCCGGCACACCATTGTGAGCAATGAGTCAGCGGATATCATGCGCATGCTCAATAGCGCCTTTGACGCGCAGGGTGCACGCGCCGGAGACTACTATCCGCCGGATCTGCGTGAAAAAATTGATGAGCTGAACGGCTGGATTTACGACACGGTAAATAACGGCGTGTACAAGAGCGGTTTTGCGACCTCGCAGGCCGCGTACGATGAGTCCGTGACGGCACTGTTCCATTCTTTGGCGCGGCTGGAGCAGATTCTGGGCCAGCATCGCTACCTGACCGGCGATCGCCTGACCGAAGCCGATCTGCGCCTGTGGACGACGCTGGTACGCTTTGATCCCGTCTATGTAACGCATTTTAAATGCGACCGTCATCGCATCAGCGATTATCGCAACCTGAATGGCTTCCTGCGTGATATCTATCAGATGCCCGGTATCGCAGAGACGGTCAATCTGCCGCACATTCGTCATCACTACTACGGCAGCCATAAAACCATCAACCCCAACGGCGTGATTTCACTCGGGCCGGCTTTTGACTGGGACGAGCCGCACGGTCGTGGCTGATGGTCTTACTGACCTTCTTCCCGCAGAGGAAGAAGGTCCCTTTTGTTACTGGCCTGTCAGGCAAATTTAATCAGCACCATTCCCGTCAGCAGCACCACTACGCCCAGCCAGCCACGGCGGCTCAGACGTTGATCAAATAAGATCCAGCCTGCAGCAACCGTTGCCACTAAACCAAATCCGCCCCATAGCGCGTAAGCGACCGAGAGATCGATACCTTTCACCGCCTGAGCCAGAGCGCTGAACGCAGCCAGCACCGCCGCCAGCGACAGCACGCCGAAGAGCGGCCGGCGAAAGCCGTTAGTGTATTTGAGAAAGATATTTGCCACAATCTCCAGCACAATCGCCAGCGCCAGCCAGCCAAAGTGCAGCCAGTTAAACGTTGTCATGACGCAACTCCCTGCGGCAGCGGGTACCGGTTTTGATCAGGACAATGCCGGTTATCAGCGTCAATAAGCCAGCCACTTTCATCGGTGAAAGTACTTCATCAAATAACATTACGCTGAATAGCGTAATAAACAGAATACCGATACCTTCCCACATTGCGTAAGCCACGCCGAGTGCGATACGTTTTACGGCAAATGACAAGAAAATATAGGACAGCGCGATCATAAACAGCATCAGTAAATAACCGCTGTTATCGCCATTAACGCTGGCCCATTTCATGGAGATGGTGCCGGTTATTTCAGCAAGGATAGCAAGCGCTAATAAAATCCAATACAGCATGATTTCTCTCCTTAATGAGAAACAGGTGCGACCCACGCGTAACAGGCGTGCTGGTCGGGAAAAAGTGCGTAAAAAAGGAGAGAGAATCTACAGCGCGAAGCGCCAGTGCCGATCGCGGACGGAACAGGAGGCGTGACGGAAGTCTGGAGAGGGTAAAAACCGCATAGCGGCGAAGCGTTTGTCCATAAATTTACAACTTATCCACGCTGTTGCTTTTCCCGGTGTGGATGAAAAATTGTCCTCAGAAGTTAAACACGCGCTTATTCTGGCATAAGGGCCGCCCCATTAGCGGGAATTTGCGTTTCTTTACGCTGGTAATAATTCCGGCGCGCGCGATACCTGACCTGAAAATAAACTATTCAGAGAGGTTTGTAATTAAGAAGTCAAAAAAAGGTAGGAATGGTGTTTGTAAAAAATAAGATGAAAAACAAAACCCCGCCGGAGCGGGGTTTGTTGGTAATAAGTCGACACTGACCGGTAAGCCGCGTTCTTTTCATAGAGAGTGGAGTGGACAGTCATTCATCGCCGTTAAAAAACAAAACCCCGCCGGAGCGGGGTTTGTTGGTAATAAGTCGAAACTGACCGATAAGCCGGGTTCTGTCGTGGACAGTCATTCATCTAGGCCAGCAATCGCTCACTGGCTCAAGCAGCCTACCCGGGTTCAGTACGGGCCGTACCTTGTGAACCCCTATTTGGCCTTGCTCCGGGTGGAGTTTACCGTGCCACGAACTGTTGCCAGCCGCGCGGTGCGCTCTTACCGCACCCTTTCACCCTTACCTGATCCCATTACTGGGCCATCGGCGGTTTGCTCTCTGTTGCACTGGTCGTAGGCTTGCGCCCCCCAGGCGTTACCTGGCACCCTGCCCTATGGAGCCCGGACTTTCCTCCCCTCTGCCTGTCTCCCCCGAAAGGGACGACGACAAAGCGGCGACTGTCTGGTCAGCTTCGGCGCGGGATAATAGGCGATCCGCCGCCATTTGTCACGCCTCTTGCTGCTCCAGCGCATACTTGTAGAGCGCATTCTTCTTCACGCTATGAATTTCTGCTGTCAGCGCCGCCGCCTTTTTCAGGGGCAGTTCGGCCTGCAGCAGCGCCAGCGTGCGCAGCGCCTCCGCCGGCAGGGCCTCTTCATCGGCTTTATGCCCTTCGACGATCAGCGCCATCTCCCCCTTGCGGCGGTTTTCATCCTCCTGCACCCACGCCAGTAGCTCGCCGACCGGTGCGCCATGCAGCGACTCCCAGGTTTTAGTCAGCTCGCGTGCCAGCACCACGTAGCGCTCGGTACCCCACACGCTCACCATATCCTGCAGGGTATCGAGCACGCGGTGGGTAGATTCGTAAAAAATCAGGGTACGCGGCTCCTCGCTCAACGCCCGCAGCGCATCGCAGCGCCCTTTGCTTTTGGCAGGCAGAAACCCTTCGTAACAGAAACGATCGGACGGTAACCCCGCCGCGCTTAATGCTGTAATCGCTGCGCAGGCGCCTGGTAACGGCACTACGCGCACGCCGGCTTCACGGCAGCGACGCACCAGATGATAGCCCGGATCGTTGATTAACGGCGTGCCCGCATCCGAGACCAGCGCAATGCTCTGGCCCTCCTGGAGCTTCGCTAACAGCACATCGGCTTTCTGCTGCTCGTTATGGTCGTGAAGTGCGAACAGCCGCGCATTGATGGCGAAATGTTGTAGCAACAGCCCGGTATGACGTGTATCTTCCGCTGCGACCAGATCGACGCTGGCAAGCACCGTCAGCGCACGTTGCGTGATGTCACCCAGGTTACCGATCGGGGTAGGAACGATATAGAGCGTGCTGGCAGAAATCTCTGCCCGATCGAGTTGTTTCATTGTTTCATCCGAATTGCCGATTTAATATTGAGCATCTTGAAAAAAACATCACTGGATACAGTATGCTTCCTTCAAAAGTCGTACGTCATAAAGCAGGACGCTTTGTACCTGTTCTTCTCGCTGGGCTGATTTTAGCCGCCTGTAGCGGTCAGGGACCGCAGCAAACCTCTAACGTCAATATTCAGGGTCCTGCAACGGGCCGGTCTGACTATTATCTGCAACAGGTGCAGCAAAGCAGCGATGATAGCAAGACCGACTGGCAATTACTTGCCATCCGTGCCCTGCTGAAGGAAGGAAAGTATCCGCAGGCGCAAAATCAGGTGACTCAGCTGCCGCAGCAGCTGACGGATACGCAACAGCAGGAGCTGCTATTACTGCGGGCGCAGATGCAGATCGCGCAGCAGGATTTCAATGGTGCACAGCAGTTGCTGGAGCAGATTAAGCGTGATGGCTTGTCGCAGGATCAGCAGGTGCGCTATTACGCGCTGCAGATCGCCGCTGCACAAAATCGCCCTTCGCTCGCGCTGTTACGCGCCTATATCGCTCAGGAACCGCTGCTGAAAGGCGCCGATCACCAGAGCAATATTGATGCGACCTGGCAGGCGCTGACGCAACTGACGCAGGACCAGTTAAACAGCCTGGTGATCAATGCGGACGAGAATACGCTACAGGGCTGGCTCGATCTGCTGAATACCTGGCACGCGAATAGCCAGGATCCGCAGATGCTGAAAGCCGCTATCGCCGACTGGCAGACGCGCTATCCGCAGAACCCCGGCGCGAAAAACCTGCCGACGCAACTCAGCCAGGTGAAAAATTTCAGCGCGGCCTCTACCAACACCATTGCGCTGCTGCTGCCGCTCAACGGTCAGGCACAGGTGTTTGCGAACGCTATCCAGAAAGGCTTTAACGATGCCAAAAACGGTGTGCTGAATGCGCCCGCGCCTCAGCCCGCTACGCCAGCACCGGCCGCCACCGATGGCAGCGCGCCGCAACCGGATGCCGAAGCCAACGCAGTGGTCAGTCCGGCAGCCGCCGCGAACACGCCCGCTCAGACAGAGCAGCCGCAGCCCGCCCCCTCAACCCGCCGCCGCTCAGCCCAACAGTAGCGCGCAGGTAAAAGTGTATGACACCAGCAGCCAGCCCATCGCGCAGGTGATGCAGCAGGCGCAGCAGGATGGCGCGACGCTGGTCGTCGGCCCACTGCTGAAAAATCACGTTGAGGAGGTGGCTAACAGCCAGACGCCGCTTAATGTGCTGGCGCTTAACGAGCCGGAGCAGATCCAGAACCATCCGAATATTTGCTATTTTGCGCTTTCTCCTGAAGACGAAGCGCGCGATGCCGCGCACCATATCTGGGATCAGGGCAAACGCCAGCCGCTGCTGCTGATTCCACGCAACAGCTATGGCGATCGCATCGGTAAGGCGTTCGCGCTGGAGTGGCAGAAGCTGGGCGGCGCTACCGTGCTGCAGCAGCGCTTCGGCGGCGTGTCCGAACTGAAGCAGGGTATCAACAGCGGCGCCGGTATTGCGCTGAGCGGTACGCCGCTGGTGGTGCAGGCAGATCCCGCACAGAGCGTGGCGGTGGCCGGCCTGACGATTCCGGCACCGCAGACCAGCGCGCCGGCACCGGCGGCAGAAGCCAGCAGCGGCAGTGTGGACGCGGTCTATATTGTGGCGAGCAGGATGAGCTGCAGCTGATCAAACCGATGATTGCCATGCGCACCAGCAGCCGCAATAACACGGCGCTGTACGCCAGTTCACGCAGCGCGCAAGCGGGTGCCGGTCCGGACTTCCGTCTGGAGATGGATGGCCTGCAGTTCAGCGATATCCCGCTACTGTCCGGGGCTAATCCGGGCCTGATGCAGCAGGCGGCGCGGTCGTTTAATAACGACTATTCGCTGGTGCGCCTCTACGCGATGGGCATTGATGCCTGGACGCTGGCGAATCAGTTTAACCAGATGCGCCAGGTGCCTGGCTTTGCCATTGATGGCAACACCGGCAAACTGAGCGCCGACACGGATTGCGTAATCAACAGGAAGTTGACGTGGAACCAGTATCGTCAGGGACAGATCGTTCCGGTGCAATAAACCGTCAGCGCATTGGCGCTGAACAGGAGCAGCAGGCGCGTCGCTATCTGGAGCGCGCCGGGCTACAGTGGGTCGCCAGTAATGTGCGGTGCCGTGGCGGAGAGATTGACCTGATCATGCGCGACGCCGATTGCTGGGTCTTTGTTGAAGTGCGCTATCGGCGCGATGCGCGCTACGGCGGTGCTGCCGCCAGTGTGACGCGCCAGAAACAGCAAAAGCTGCTGCGTGCCGCCGCATTGTGGTTGCTGGCACGCGGCGGCAGTTTTGATACGGTGAATTGCCGTTTTGACATCATTGCCATTACCGGGCACGAGCTGGAGTGGCTGCCCGATGCCTTTAATGCCGATGGATAGAACCAGGTGGTCTTGTGCAGGACAGAATTAAAGCGTGTTTTACTGAGAGTATTCAGACGCAAATTGCCGCAGCCGAAGCGCTGCCGGATGCCATTTCCCGCGCCGCGATGACGCTGGTGCAGTCGCTGCTGAACGGGAACAAAATTCTCAGCTGCGGTAACGGCGCTTCAGCCGCCAATGCGCAGCACTTTGCCGCCAGCATGATTAATCGTTTCGAGACCGAACGCCCCAGCCTGCCGGCGCTGGCGCTGAGCGCGGATAACGTGATGCTGACAGCGATCAGTAACGATCGTCTGCATGACGAGATTTACGCCAAGCAGGTACGTGCGCTTGGTCAGGCTGGCGATGTTTTGCTGGCTATCTCTACCCGCGGCAACACCCGCGATATTGTCAAAGCGGTGGAAGCTGCGGTTACCCGCGATATGACTATCGTTGCGCTGACCGGCCATGATGGCGGTGAACTGGCGGGCCTGCTGGGCCCACACGACGTGGAAATTCGCATTCCATCACATCGCAGTGCACGCATTCAGGAGATGCACATGCTGACGCTGAACTGCCTGTGTGATTTGATTGATAACACCTTGTTCCCACACCAGGAATGACTGAAGGAGCTCAAATGAAAGCATTGAACGCTATCGCCATTCTGTGTACGGCCCTGCTGCTGCAAGGCTGCGTTGCGGTGGTGGCCGGCGGCGCCGCCGTTGCCACGAAAACCGCGACCGATCCGCGCACCGTTGGTACCCAGGTGGATGACGGTACGCTGGAGCTGCGCGTGACCAATGCGCTGGCAAAAGATGAACAACTTAAGAGTCAGGCGCGCGTTGTCGTGACCGCTTATCAGGGCAAAGTGCTGCTGACCGGCCAGTCGCCATCAGCTGACCTCGCCAGCCGCGCGAAGCAGATCGCCATGGGCGTGGATGGCGCGACCGAAGTGTATAACGAGATCCGTACCGGGCAGAAAGTGAGCCTGGGCACGTCATCCTCCGATACCTGGATCACCACCAAAATCCGCTCACAGCTGCTGGGCAGCGATCAGGTGAAATCCTCGAACGTGAAAGTGACCACGGAAAATGGTGAAGTGTTCCTGCTGGGTCTGGTTACGCAGCAGGAAGCCACCGCAGCCGCCGATATTGCCAGCCGGGTGAGCGGCGTGAAACACGTTACGACAGCGTTTACGCTGCTCAAATAACCTGAACGAGGTGGCTTTGGCAGGTGCGCATAAATGCGCACCCTACAAACGGCCTCGGGATTGACCTGGTGCGCATGAATGCGCACCCTACAAACGGCTTCGGGATTGGCAGGTGCGCATAAATGCGCACCCGATATGGCTTCGGGTTTGCCGGGTATTACTGCATCCCTGTAGGGTCGCCATTAATGGTGACCGCAACCCACTGCGTATTACTGCGGCAGATCAATCACCAGCGCCCGCAGCGGCGTTTTCGCCTGCAGGGTGATCTGATTCTCTTCACTCAAAAACGCACCGTCACCGCAGCTCAGCTTCTCCTGGCTGGCGCTGCTCGCCTGCACATCCAGGGAACCGTGAATCGATTGCAGATAGGCGCGCGGACCGTGCAGCTGCACGCTATGCTGCTCACCCGGTTGCAGCGTCACCTGATGCACCCACACCTGCTGGCGCAGCTGCATGCTGCCATCTGCACCGTCTGGCGAAGCCAGCAGCAGATGCGTCTGCTCCGGCAGTGCGACTCTCTGCAGCAGCGGATTTTCACGCTCCGGACAGGCGGCCAGCCACAGCTGCATCCGCGTTAACGGACGATCTTTGCTGATATTGAGTTCACTGTAAGTGACGCCCTGACGCGCTGAAAGCAGCATCGCTTCGCCGGCGCGGGCGATCAGGTGATTCCCCTCGCTATCGCGATACTCTGCTTCACCCTGCAGCACCAGATTAAGCACATCCACCGGCGGATAGCTACGCGGCTGGAAGGCGGCACCGGGCGCCAGCACTTCCTGATTGAGCACGCGCAGCGAGGCGTAGCCCATCAGTTCAGGATCAAAATAGTGGCCAAATGAGAAGCTATAACGCGCCTGCAACCAACCGAAATCGGCCTGGCCACATGCGGACGCGCAGCGGGTTGTCATCATGCTTTACCTCCGACGCACTGTGGTGAGAATCGACCACAGGCTTTATACGTCAATGGTAAAAGGCTGGACGCCGGATTGTTAGCCAGTTAATCTGCCTGGCATATTCAAATTTACTGACAGAGAAGCGGCATGGCAAAAGAGCGCGCGTTAACGTTAGAAGCTTTACGTGTGATGGATGCTATCGACCGGCGCGGCAGCTTTGCCGCTGCGGCTGATGAACTGGGTCGTGTTCCTTCGGCCCTGAGCTACACCATGCAGAAGCTGGAAGAGGAGCTGGATGTGGTGCTGTTCGACCGCTCCGGCCACCGCACCAAGTTCACCAACGTCGGCCGTATGCTGCTGGAGCGGGGCCGCGTACTGCTGGAGGCGGCCGATAAGCTTACGACCGATGCCGAAGCGCTGGCGCGCGGCTGGGAGACCCATCTCACCATCGTTGCCGAAGCGCTGATTCCCACCGACCTGCTCTTTCCGCTGGTGGGAAAACTGTCAGAGAAAGCCAATACGCAGATTTCGCTGGTCACGGAAGTGCTGGCCGGTGCCTGGGAGCGGCTGGAGCAGGGGCGCGCCGATATCGTGATTGCGCCGGATATGCACTTCCGCGCCTCTACCGAGATCAATACGCGCAAACTGTATAGCGTCATGAGCGTCTACGTTGCCAGCCCGGATCATCCCATTCATCAGGAAGCGGAGCCGTTATCCGAAGTGACGCGCGTGAAATATCGCGGCATTGCGGTGGCCGATACCGCACGCGAGCGTCCGGTGCTGACGGTGCAGCTGCTGGATAAACAGCAGCGGTTGACGGTGAGCAGCATGGATGACAAGCGCCGCGCGCTGCTGGCCGGGCTTGGCGTGGCAACAATGCCCTACCCGATGGTGGAGAAGGACATTGCTGAAGGGCGCCTGCGCGTAGTCAGCGCCGAGTACACGCGCGAGGTGGATATTATCATGGCGTGGCGCCGCGACAGCATGGGCGAAGCGAAAGCCTGGTGCCTGCGCGAGATCCCTAAGCTGCTGGCAAAGCGTGGTTAGGTTGAGAATGCCAGGTGCGCATAAATGCGTACCCTACGAAAATCAGGTTTGCAACTGTAGGGCCGCCGCTCATGGCGACCGCAGCCTGATGAGGATGCCTGGGGGCCAGACAGCACCGATCACATCCGGCTCAGGCAATCCATCGCTACCGCTTTAAAGCTGACAAAGTCAGTGCAGTCGCGCAGGCGCGTCATCGCCCGCTCGCGTAAAAACGTCACGAACAGATCGTAAATCGCCATCGCCTCTTCATATTCGCTCTTGCTGATGGCCAGCAGGAAAATCACCGACGCGGTCTCATCTCCCCAGCTTACGCCATGGGGCGCCAGCACCGTATAGACCACGGTTCTCTTTGCCAGCAAACCCAGCGAGTGCGGCAGCGCGATGCCTTCGCCCAGCAGGGTGCTCACGATCGCTTCGCGCTCCTCCACGGAGGGGTAAAAATCCCCCTCGACATAGCCTTCCGCCTGTAGCTGATCGCACAAGCGCTGAAACAGCGCCGACTGGCTGATCGGCTGGTCAAGCACCAGGAAGTGCTGCGCGTCAAAGTACTTCTCCAGCATGTAGGGCCGCGTGCGATCCACCAGCACCAGCTTGCCAAGCTGCTCCAGCTGGAAGCCAGAAGGGAACGGCGACATCACAACCACCGGGGTGTTTTTCTCGCTCAGACGCACGGTGGAGATCACGAAATCTTCATCGATCTGTTCCCGCATCTCGTAGTCGCGCTGCGACAGGCGCGCCGTCACCACCAGCTGTGGGTATTTGCGCAGCAGCAGCGCTTCAATCATGCGCAGGGTAGAGTTGCCGCTGTCGCACACCAGCAACACCCGGGGATGGCGCTGATAACCGACATCGTAATGCCGCTCCAGCCCGACGCCGATATGCAGCACCAGAAAACCGATCTCGTTCTCGCTGATGGTATAGGGCGTATATTTACCCCAGCTGGTCACCGCAGCCAGCGTTACGTCATACGCCATCGGATAGTGCTGCTTGATGTTGCTCAGTAACGGATTGGGAATATGTATCTGGTAGCGCACCCGGGTAATCATGGTTTTGATATGGGTGAGCAGATCGGCGCGCAGCTGCTCATCCTGCTGCAGCCGGTAGTTGTAGTGCATGTTGATGTAATTCAGCAGGTAATCCACCAGCGCATCGGCGTCATCGGCGTTGATGGTGCTGGGGGCCAGCACCTGAATCTGACGCGCGGCGATATTGACGCGCAGCCAGTTCTCCTCCGCCTGTGACACTGCTTTGCCCACCAGTGGCCGCAGCAGGTTGACCAGATCGTGCGCCGCCTCGCGTACCTCTTCCCCGACATCTTCAGCGCCAGGATCGTTAAGCGGAAACCCTTCGCTGATGCGCCGCACCGCCACCGCACAGTAGATGTGCAGATAGCGCTCGCCTTCGTCGCTCAGGCGGATCGCGTGGCGGGCGAAACAGTGCTGCAGCAGCGGTTGCAGCTGCTGCAGCATGCCGCTGTGCAGCGCCTCGACGCTCAGCAGCGGGCTCTCCGGCGTCTCCTGATCGATTTGCCACAGCAGATCGGTCAGGCAGGTGCGAATTGCCGCTTCACTGCCAAACAGCTTCATGCCGTAGCGCGGTTTGGTTTCAATATTCAGGTGATAGCGGCCCAGCCACTCGCGCACCTCTGCCATGTCGCTTTGCAGGGTGGCGCGGCTGACAAACCACTCCTCCGAGAGATCCTCCAGCTTGAGCGACCAGGCAGCGGTAAGGAAGCGGCACAGCAGATAGCGCACGCGATCCTGCGACGTGCGCGGTACCCGCAGCGGCGCGGCGCTCTCCTCCTGCAGCCGGTCAAAGCGCGCCGCATCGTCCACTTTCAGCTGATACCCTGCGCCGCGCGCCAGCACAAACCGGGCGCCATGTTGCGCCAGCAGGGCGTTCAGCGCCGTGATATCGGTACGCACCGTGCGCGTTGAAACAGAAAAACGCCGCGCCAGCTCATCCTGCGGCAGCGTTTCGTTTTGCAGCGCAGCGAAAAGTTGAGCCAGACGCTGGTTGGGAAATCTCACGGAGCCTCACCTGTTACTCATTTGTTACAGCAGTTTCTTGCACGTTGCCAGAAGCTGACGCACGTCGTCAATGCGCGTATCACCGCTGGCGCTGTCGATGATCGAGCTGTACACGTGCGGAATGATTTTACTGACGCCCGCATCCAGCGCGATACGCACGATCTCCTCGAAATTAGCGAGGTCAATACCGCCGGTTGGCTCCAGCCAGAAGTCACGGCGCGCGCAGGCTTCCGCCACCGCACGGTACTCGTCCACCGCTTTCAGGCCGCCCATGGGGAAATATTTCACCGAACTGCCGCCCATGTCCTGCAGCATGGCGATGGCGGTATCGATCGGCACAATCGCGTCATCAGCCTGGGCGCTGCGCGGGCCGGTGGAGATTTTCACTTTTCCCGGCGTGCCGGTTGGCGACACCAGACCGTTGACCACCGTATGCGGCTGGCCGAGCAGCGCGCGGCTGGTGGCCACGCCGGTAAAGACCTGATTAACGTGCTGCGGCTGCAGCACGGCGGCGATTTCACTCACCATTGCCGACTGATTGGGATCGCCTGCGCCCAGCCCGACTGACAGCGCGTTATCAATCAGCGCCGCGTACTCGCGCATATCGGCAATCGCCGCCTCATTGCTGGCGTAGTTTTTTGACAGCACGCCCACCAGCACGTGTCCCTCCGCTGCCTGCCAGATCGCCTGCGCGTTCTGCTTCGAACCGGCCAGCACGTTAAGGCACAGACGATCCTGATAAAAGTTTGGGTTCAGACTCATGCGCGTTCTCCTCCGCTGATTAACGCCTGGATACGGCTAAAGATGATATGCAGCTGATCGGCGCTGACGCTGCGCACATCGGCTTCGATAATGCCTTCATTGGCTTTGTAGCCGCGGAAGTAGATCGCGATAGCACCAGTTTTCAGCGCCTGCACCAGCTCGCCCGTCGGCCAGCCGGTGACCGCTTCGTCAAACTTAATCTCAGCACGGGCGATATCCCGGCCTGCGGCATCCCACACCACGCGCGCCGTTACGCCGTTAAGCGTGTTCAGGTTGTCGATAAAGGGCGTCATGTTAGCCACCATCTCCGCGCCGGTGGTTTTGGCGATGATCAGGTAGTTTTCAATCGCCTGCGTCAGGCCCAGAATGCCCTCTTTACCCACTTTCATGGCACGGCCAATGCCGTTGCTCTGGCGTTTCACCCACTCAACATATTGCGTGCGCCCGATAACCAGCCCGCTTGTAGGCCCTTCAATGGCTTTGGCCCCGCTGTAGATCACCAGGTCTGCGCCCATCTGGTAGTAGCACTGCAGATCCTCTTCCGCTGCCGCATCGACAATCAGCGGCAGCCCGTGTTTACGCGCTACCACGGCTGCCTGCTCGACGCTGAGATGGCTTTTCTGCACGCAGTGGTGCGATTTGATGTACATCAGCGCTGCCGTGGTGGGCGTAATCGCCGCAGCCAACTGCTCGGGCGAGCATTCGTTGCTGTAACCCGCTTCCACCAGGCGTCCGCCGCCCAGCGCCACCATGGTGCCGACCGGTGCACCAAAGTTTACGTTGTGGCCTTTAGGCACCACGATATCGTGCGGTACGGCCAGCGGCGCAGCGTGCAGGTTCTCCAGCAGCCAGTCGTTGTCTTTAACGATCACCGCCGCCACGCTCTGCGCGATGCCTGCTGAGGCGCAGGAGACCACCACCGCACTCTCCACCTCCAGCAACTTTGCAATGTAAGCGCCGGTTTTATTGACCAGATCTTTCATTTCAAAGTAGTGATTCAGGCCGTAGCTGACGGTATCCACCACATCGGCTGACGGCGTAGAGACGCCCAGAATGGTCATGCGACCGGAGGCGTTGATGACCTGTTTCAGGTCATATTTTTCATAAATCGAAGACATGATTGGCTTTCCCTTCATCGGTCAGATGCCACTGACCCGCGATAACCACGGCCAGCGGCAGCACATGTTGCTCACCCGTCACCTGTTCGCCTTCAGCATCGACGAACGGGCGGGCTTCCTCTTTGACGGTAAAAATAGTCAGGTCAGCGTCGTAGCCTTCGCTCAGACGCCCTTTGCCTGTCAGGCGCAGGCCAGCCGCAGCCTTGTGAGTCACGCAGTCGATCACCTGCGGCAGCGTCATGCCGATGCTGAAAAATTTCGACATCACGTGCGCCAGGCTGTGCACCGGGCCATTGAGGCGATTACGGCAGTAGATATCAGAGCTGATGGTTTCGGGCAGAATGCCCTGCGCAATCGCCTGACGTGCGACTTCAAAACTAAAACTGGCGCTACCGTGGCCGATATCCAGCTTGACGCCGCGCGCGATAGCGTTTTTCACCGCCGCTTTGAGCTCACCCTGCGGTGAAAGGATACGGTTCGGCTTGCCGTTAAAGCAGTGGGTGATGATGTCGCCGGAGGTCAGCAGATCGGCAATCTCCTCCAGCACCGGCGGATTGTTGCCAATGTGCACCATCAGCGGCAGATTACCGGCAGCCTGCTGAATAGCTTTCGCGCGGACCAGCGGCTGAATACCGTTATTCCCCACGACGCTGCTGCTCATGCGCGCCTTCAGGCCGACGATAAAGTCAGGCCGACGTTTAACCGCCTGCACCACCGCCTCGCCGTCGATCTGCGCCATGTCGGCCAGCTCGTTCTGCGTGACGATGCCGGTGCGCGAGATGTTAATAAGCGCACGCACGTTGGTGGTCGCCGGGCGGGTGAGTTGATAAAAGTCGTCGATATGATCGGCACCGGTGCTGCCCGCATCCACCACCGTGGTGACGCCCTGTGCCACGCCAATCGCATCGGCTTCGTCGTGGTAAATGGGTGATTTGGGATAGCAGTGCACGTGGCTGTCAATCCAGCCGGCGCTGACGTAAAAGCGTCCGCCCAGATCGCGCTCCTGCTGTGCCGGGCCGTTCACCTCACCGACGGCGGCAATTTTGCCGTCACGGATGGCGATATCCACCCGCTGTTCATCGCACAGACGCGCGCGGCGCAGAATCAGGTCAAACATGCTTACTCCTTACTGCGTTTGTTGAGTGCGTATAATGCGCACCCGACAGAACATATCGTGCCGTTGCCAGGTGCGCATAAATGCGCCCCCTACAAAACACATGGCGCTGTTGTTGGATCGCCATGAATACGTATCCGACAAAACACATGGTGCCGTTGCCAGGTGCGCATAAATGCGCACCCTACAAAACGCATGGCGCTGTTGTTGTACCGCCATTGATACGCACCCGACAAAACACACCATGCCGTTGTAGGGTCGCCATTAATGGCGACCGCTCTGTTACAGCGAAATCGGGAACATCGCGCCCAGCACCATGGCGCCGAGGATGGCACCGCCGGTGATCGGCTTATTCCAGAGATAAAACAGCAGCGCACCGAGCAGCGAGCCGAGCCCGATCGGAATCGACGCTGCCATCGCAGAGAGGATAATCAACGGCCCGAGGAAGCGGCCAGAGGCGTTACCGGCGCCCATCATCACGTCAGCACCGTAGGTGGAGTCGCTCTGATTGATGGTGAACTTACGCGCCAGAATAATCACGTAGCCAATGGCCACGCCAATCACCAGGCCCGTCGCCAGTGAGGCGGCAAAGTTTGCCACCGGGAAGACAATGCCGGCACCCAGCAGCAGCGCCGGCACGCCCAGGCCGACGCCGGTCTGAATCGCGCCGCCGATATCAAGAATCCCTACCAGCGATCCCTCAATGATGCGGGCAAACAGGAAGCTGGCACCAAAGGCCGCTACCGCGCCATACACGCCAGTTTCCATGCCGGAACGCAGCATCGAAACAAACGCCACTTCGTTAAACGCACCGATGCCATACAGGTAGTACATGTGCGTACCGGCGAACACGCCCGAAGAGAGCAGGCCGACAAAAATCGGGAAGGACCAGTCGGCGTACCAGAACCCCTTGTTTTCGTTCTCGTTCATGCGCAAGGCTCCTTATTTGCCGCTCAGGCTGTTGTGAATCATGTCGAGCCAGCCAGGAATGCCAAGCTGGAAGGATTGCAGCAGTTTCATGTCAAAGCCGCGGAAGAAGCCGCTCAGCACAAACAGCAGCACAATGGCGAACATCATCACTTTGGTGACTCTGTTCCAGCCGCTCTCCTCTACGCCTTTACCGATCAGGATCCCCAGCACCAGGCCCGGCACTGCGTTGCCCATGATCAGCTGGGCCAGACCGCCGAAGATGGTGGCCCAGAAGCCCGATTTTTTACCGGCGTCAATCGCGGCCAGCCAGAAGATCACCGGCATAACGGTGTTCACCAGCAGGTTGGCTGCCGGCACCAGCACTTTCACCGCCGTGACCTGCAAAGCAGCAGGCACGGCGGATGCGGTGCTGTTCAGGAACGCCACCACAATCATGCCGATGATGCCGCAGGCAATCGCCATGCGCTTCGGGTTGTGTAAGGTCTCTGCGACATTGCGGTTTTTCACCATCAGTGCCGCGGCGCCCCAGTTAGGCAGAATGCGGTGGTCGACGTCCTGCGTGAAGGAGCCCGCAGCGACGGAAGATGCCCAGGCGTTAAAGAAGAAGCCGAGACCAAAGGAGAAGTGCGAAGCGGGATCGCCCTCGCAGGAGTTGAGTTCGCCCAGCGTACGGAACGCGCCCATGCCCTGCGTGGTCGGGGCATGGAACATGCGCGCCGCGCCCGCTCCGACACCCACGCCAACTAATCCACCGATGATTAACGACTTAAACAAAATGATTAAAAACATATTGTTGTACCTTTTGTTATCGTCTTATTAACCGGCTAGCCGGGCTACTTTATGGTGTCGCCGTAAATTCGACGCTCTCTGTGTCAATGACGGTGACGCTGACGGTAATCTCCAGCTCAACGCTGTAGTTCCGTCGTTCACGCGCGAGAAAGAAGAACAGAAACTTCTCCTTTCGTACGCTCTCCTGTGCGCGCAGCACCCGCACATCCAGCGGTTCAATGCGCAGCAGAATTTTCTGGCTGGTGCGCAGCACCTGCTGCTGCACCTTACTGAGCGCATCGGCGAAGGCTTTTGCTTTGCTGTCGCCTTTGCCCTGCACCGTTACCTGCGTCTCATATTGCTGTTTCATGCTTAGCTGCCGTGCTTCTTATTCCAGGCCTGCACCAGACGCTCGCCCAGCTCCTCTTTATCCATAAAGCCAAAGCCCAGCACGGTGGCACCTTCATTGATGGCCGTTACGCCCTCATCAACCGAGCGCATACCGTGTTTGGCTTTGTAGCCATACTTGTTCTGTGCGGTGATAGCACCTGCCCCGCCGCTGCCGCAGAACGAGATCCCGAAGTCAGCGTTCTCCGCTTTCATCACGTCGCCCAGCTTCATATCTGCGGCAACGCCCGGCACCACTACCGCACGGCCGCCCGCTTTCTCAATACCCGCAGCCACTTTCTGCCCTTTACCCAGGCGATCGCCAATCACTACTGTTACCATGCTCGTTTCCTCTCTCAATTCATGCTTCGTTCGATTTCGCCACTTCGATATGCACTGACAGCAGCCAGGCCTCTTCGATGGGCAGGTTGCCAAACAGATCCACCACCTGTCGTGCCAGCGCCATGGTCTCTGGCGGGATATCGTCAAACAGCTCAGCCTCCACATCCGGCAGTGCTTCTCCGGTCAGGGAGCGTGCCGCCATGGCCCGGACATGCGAGGCCAGCATCTGCTGCTGCACCGCATTGGCTTCGATATGGTGTGCGGCATAGATGGCCGCGATCTGGTTCATTACGTTATCCGCCAGCGCCTGAATCGCTTCCGGCGTGCTTGGTTTCAGCGGGACAGCATCACTCCTCACCCTGGTACTCCTGTTTACAGCGGACAAATACAGATAATTCGCGTTGAAAAGAAATTACGCTTTCCGCTGGCGGGTGTGGAGACGCATCTTTTCCACCTCGAAGTGGAAATCGTGCGGGTGAGTGTGCGCCAGATCGCAGCATGCACGAAGTATGCGAAACCAATCACAAAATGCAGGTTATGAGGGCGATAAGGCTTATCAGGCGGCGAAGTGTGCGGCGGGCGCGGGGGAAACAAGGCCAGCACTGTCGCTGGCCCTGACTATCAGCGGAATTTCTTATGGTTGGTATTACGGATATCTTCCAGCTTCTTCGCTTCCGATTTCGCTGCGTCCAGTTTGTTGGCCTTCGCCAGCTGGTCGACAACCTCAATCTGCGCAATCAGCGAATTCAGACCGGCGTGGTAATCTTTGATCTCCGCGCTATCAGCCGCTTTACCTTCCAGTTTTTCCGGCGTCGATTTTTTGGCATCTTCCGCTGCGGCGCGCATTTTGCCGAGGGCAGTTTGCATCTCCTGCGCGTCGGACGTTTTCTTCACCACGCTCAGACCATCCTTAAGGGTATCCATATCCTGTTCCAGGTCAGCAGCAAATACGCTGGCCGAGGAGAACAACAACGACAGAGACAACATTGCAATCAGATGCTTACGCATTGAGTTTTCCTATAATTATTGTGGGCATAAAAAAAGCAGCCTTGTGGGCTGCTTTCAGGAAGCGATGTCTTTTATTGTCCGGCGATTTTCATCTCCGGCAGCAGCACCGAACCGCATTGTATATTGCTGCGCGTTTCAATGTCGTTACCAACCGTTACCATATTGAGCCACATATCTTTAAGGTTACCGGCAATTGTGATCTCGCTCACAGGATATTGAATTTCGCCGTTTTCCACCCAGAAACCGGCGGCACCACGCGAGTAGTCACCGGTCATGGCGCTGACGCTGGAACCCATCAGCTCCGTTACGATCAATCCACGCCCCATCTGTTTCACCAGGTCGTCAAAGCTGTGGCCCTGGCCCGCGATGCGCCAGTTATGAATGCCACCGGCATGACCGGTGCTTTGCAGACCCAGCTTGCGCGCCGAATAGCTGGTCAGCAGCCAGTTTTGCAGTACGCCATCTTTGATGATCTCACGCGCTTCGGTGCGTACGCCTTCGCTGTCGAACGGCGTCGAGGCCAGCCCTTTCAGCAGGTGCGGCTTCTCTTCAATGGTCAGCCATGACGGGAAGATCTGAGTGCCGAGCGCATCCAGCAGGAAGGTGGATTTGCGATAGACGCTGCTGCCGGCAATCATGCCCACCAGGTGGCCAAACAGGCCGGTGGCGACTTCCGGTGCAAACAGCACCGGCGCTTTCATGGTGGGCAGCTTGCGCGGGGCCAGGCGCGCCAGAACGCGACGTGCACACTCGGCACCCACCCAGTCGGCGCTTTGCAGCTCATCGATTGAGCGGCCGATGGTATAGGCGTAATCGCGCTCCATGTTGCCATCCTGCTCGGCAATCACGCAGCTGGAGAGCGAATGCCGGCTGGAGCAGTAGCTCTGCAGCATGCCGTGGCTGTTACCAAACACTTTAATGCCCACGTGGCTGTTGAAGCTGCCACCTTCGGTGTTGGTAATGCGCTTGTCCGCCTGCAGCGAAGCCTGCTCGGCTTGCGCGGCCAGTTCGATGGCGCGATCGGCGTCGATCTCCCATGGGTGATAGAGATCGAGATCCGGCGCGTCAAAGGCCAGCAGCTCGCGATCGGCAGGCGCGGCATAGGGATCGGGCGAGGTATAGCGGGCAATATCGATCGCCGCCTGCACGGTGCGTTTGATGGCATCCGGGCTGAGATCGGTCGACGAGGCGCTGCCTTTGCGGTTTTGATGATAGACGGTGATGCCGAGCGCACCATCGCTGTTGAATTCGACGTTTTCCACTTCGCCGTAGCGGGTACTGACACCAATGCCGGTGGTTTTGGTGACCGCCACCTCTGCTCCATCGGTGCTGGCTTTTGCCAGTTCCAGTGCCTGCGCGACAGCCTGTTCTAACACTTTACGTTGTTCTGCAACCTGAGTAGATACGTTCATCGACCTGCCGTCTAATCTTAAGTATGAATTTAGTGAGTCTATCAGACTCAGAGAACAATTTCGCAGTCGCCCGATAAACTGGTAGGATTAGCCTCTTTTTTTAGGGAGCCAAGAGATGACGAAGCAGCCTGAAGACTGGCTCGACGATGTGCCGGATAATCACGAAGAAGAAGATGAAGAGATTATCTGGGTCAGTAAAAGTGAAATTAAGCGTGATGCTGAAGAGCTGAAACGCCTCGGTGCCGAGCTGGTGGATCTGGGGAAAAACTCTCTGGACAAGATTCCGCTCGATGAAGATCTGCGTGCCGCCATTGAACTGGCGCAGCGCATTAAGAAAGAGGGCCGCCGCCGTCAGCTGCAGCTGATTGGTAAAATGCTGCGTCAGCGCGATGAAGATCCAATTCGTCAGGCGCTGGATAAGCTGAAAAACCGCCATAACCAGCAGGTTGCCCTGTTCCACAAGCTGGAGCAATTACGCGATCGTTTGATTGATAAAGGCGATGAGGCGATTGAGGATGTGATTAATCTTTATCCGCACGCCGATCGTCAGCAGCTGCGTAGCATGATCCGCAATGCGCAGAAAGAGAAAGCGACCAATAAGCCGCCAAAATCCGCGCGCGTGATTTTCCAGTATCTGCGCGAGCTGGCTGAAGCCTGAGATCGTGCCCGCTGTCCCCCGCTTGCGGGGGAAGTTGGGAGGTGCAGCGAGCACGCGCCTGCGTTAACGCCCTAACCGATCCAGCAGTTTCTGGTGAATACCACCAAACCCACCGTTACTCATCACCAGAATCGAATCGCCTGGCTGAGCGGCTTTTGCCACCATCTCTACCAGCGTATCGATATCCGCGCTGCAGTGCGCCGGCTGAATACAGGCTTCGGCAACATCGGAGACCTGCCACGGAATGTGGTGCGGCTGGAACAGGAACACCTCATCAGCCCGGCCAAGCGACGGTGCCAGATCGTTTTTGCTGACGCCCATTTTCATGGTGTTGGAGCGCGGCTCCAGTACCGCCAGAATACGCGCGGTGCCGCCCACTTTGCTGCGCAGCGCTGCCAGCGTGGCGTGAATAGCCGTCGGGTGGTGAGCAAAATCGTCATAAACTTTGATGCGGTTGACCTCGCCACGCAGCTCAAGACGACGACGCGCATTGATAAAGCTGCTCAGCGCTTCGCCAGCATCCGCCGGCTTCACGCCAACGTGACGCGCCGCCGCAATGGCCATCAGGCCGTTGTGCATGTTGTGCTCGCCAACCAGCGCCCACTTCACCTCACCCGCTTTTTCGCCGTCGAGCCAGATCTCCCAGTGCGAGGCGTCCGGCGTCAGCTTTTTCGCCTGCCAGTGACCGTTATCCCCGACCGTCTCCTGCTCGCTCCAGCAGCCCA
Source organism: Pantoea wallisii (assembly GCF_002095485.1). GTDB lineage: Bacteria > Pseudomonadota > Gammaproteobacteria > Enterobacterales > Enterobacteriaceae > Pantoea > Pantoea wallisii. Next base: position 39,773 of record NZ_MLFS01000014.1, read on the forward strand.
TCGCCATCACCTGCTTCAGGTTATGATCGTGTTCAGGCAGCAGGATCTTGCCCTGACCGGGTACGATGCGGATCAAGTGGTGGAACTGCTTCTGGATCGCGCGCAGATCGTCAAAGATGTCTGCATGATCGAACTCAAGGTTGTTGAGGATCAGCGTGCGCGGGCAGTAGTGCACAAACTTGGAGCGCTTATCGAAGAACGCGCAGTCGTACTCATCCGCTTCAATCACGAAGAATGGACTTTTTCCTAATTTTGCCGATACCGCAAAGTTTCCTGGCACACCACCAATAATGAAGCCCGGTTCGAGGCCGCAAGCCTCCAGAATCCACGCTGCCATGCCGGCTGTGGTGGTTTTGCCGTGGGTTCCTGCCACTGCCAGCACCCAGCGGTCGCGCAGCACGAAATCGTGCAGCCACTGCGGCCCGGAAAGATAGGGAATGTTCCGTTCCAGCACCGCTTCCACGCACGGGTTGCCGCGCGTCATGGCGTTGCCGATGATCACCAGGTCCGGCTGCGGCTCAAGCTGGCTTGCGTCGTAACCTTCTGTTAATTCAATACCTTGCTGTTCCAGCAAAGTACTCATTGGCGGGTAGACATTGGCATCTGAGCCGGTCACTTCGTGCCCCAGCGAGCGTGCCAGCATCGCCAGGCCGCCCATGAAAGTGCCACAAATCCCAAGGATGTGAATGCGCATAACGAGATCCATTACTCAAAAGTTCGGCGCACAGTGTAACGCCGAGTCAGGAGGGAAGAAACGGATTAGGACTATGGTTTTTAAAGTTCAATCGGCTAAACTGCGTACGCATACGTTGGTAGCTTGTTACAGCTGCTGCCACTCCATCGTAGATTCAGGGAATGTGTTATGAAAACGTTAGGCGAATTCATCGTCGAGAAGCAACACGACTTTCCTCACGCCACAGGTGAACTGACGGCGCTGATTTCTTCCATCAAGCTGGGCGCTAAAATTATCCACCGCGATATCAATAAAGCGGGTCTGGTGGACATTCTGGGTGCCAGCGGCGTGGAAAACGTGCAGGGTGAGCAGCAGATGAAGCTGGACCTGTTCGCTAACGAAAAGCTGAAAGCCGCTCTTAAGGCACGCGGTGTCGTCGCCGGGATTGCTTCGGAAGAAGAAGATGAATTTGTAATCTTTGAGGGATCGGAGAACGGTAAGTACGTTGTCTTGATGGATCCGCTGGACGGTTCGTCGAACATCGACGTTAACGTTTCCGTGGGAACAATCTTCTCTATTTACCACCGTATCAGTGAGCCAGGCACGCCAATCACCGAAGCGGACTTCATGCAGCCGGGCCATAAGCAGGTCGCGGCCGGTTATGTGGTATATGGCTCATCGACCATGATGGTGTATACCACCGGCGTAGGCGTACACGCCTTCACTTACGATCCGTCGCTCGGCGTATTCTGCCTGAGCCACGAGCGCATGACCTTCCCGGAGAAAGGGTATACCTACTCAATTAACGAAGGTAACTACATCCGCTTCCCGCAGGGTGTGAAGAAATACCTGAAGTTCTGCCAGGAAGAGGATGCCTCAACCCGCCGCCCTTATACTTCGCGCTATATCGGTTCGCTGGTGGCCGACTTCCACCGTAACCTGCTGAAAGGCGGCATCTACCTCTATCCAAGCACCGCCAGCCACCCGAAAGGTAAGCTGCGCCTGCTGTATGAGTGCAACCCGATGGCGTTCCTGGCTGAACAGGCCGGCGGCAAAGCCAGCGACGGTAAAAACCGGATTCTTGATATTCAACCGGAAACCCTGCATCAGCGCTGCCCGTTCTTCTGCGGCAACGATGGCATGGTTGATGATGTTGAACGCTTTATCCGTGAGTATCCGGACGATCATCAGGCATAACGAACCAGCCCCGATCGCCAGCCCGCCTCAGTGCGGCTTTTTGTTGCCTTATTTCTGATTCTGGCCTGACGATCGATCAGCGCGCCATCCTCCGCATAGTAGCGGCTCGGCCAGATCTCCTGTGGCGTAATACCGATGGCTTCGGCAATCAGCCATTCGCCTTTGGGCCAGGGTCGCGCCAGCGCATTGGCCAGTGTGGTGGAGCATAATCCTGACTGACGCGACACGGCCGCCATTGAGGTCCCTTTTTTACGCAGTGCGGCGATAATATCGGCAGGATGCCAGTCTTGTTTTACATTATCCACGCAAACTCTCCTTTGTCCGCTTATCCTTTCCAGTAACGATACTACGTTACTCGTAGTATCTGACAAGCGGTAAATCTACGATTCTCGTAGTCATGAAACCGACCTCCTCCCTGCAAGAAACCTTCTGCCGGCGCCTGAAACAGGCGCGGCTGGCGAAGCATTTTTCGCAGAAAGGGTTGGGGATTGCGGCGGGAATTGAGGAGTTTTCGGCCAGCGCGCGTATTAACCGTTACGAGCTGGGCGTACATAAACCCGATCTGCTGACGCTGCAACTGCTGGCAAAGGCGCTGGACGTTCCTGCCGCCTATTTTCTGGCAGAGAACGATCGGCTGGCCGAGATGATTCTGGCCTTTCCGGATGACACAAACGCTACCGTTTGAGATTGGGTGCGCATGACCGCGCACCCTGTACCCTCTGTTTACGCTGTCGCCACGCGGAACTGCGCCATCGAAGCCTGCAGCTGCTGTGACTGTGCCTCCAGCGATTGCGTGGCGGCACTTGCCTGCTCCACCAGCGCGGCGTTTTGCTGCGCCGCTTCATCCATTTGCGTTACCGCCTGATTAACCTGCTCAATACCGCGGCTCTGCTCCCCGGAAGCGATGGAGATCTCCTTCATCAGCGCCGTTACGCGCATCACTTCGCTGGAGATCTCATCCATGGTTTCACCGGCGCGCGTGGCCATGTTGCTGCCCTCTTTCACCCGCATTTGCGATTCGCTAATCAGCTCGCGAATCTCTTTCGCGGCGGTAGCGCTGCGTCCGGCCAGCGTGCGCACCTCGTTGGCCACCACGGCAAAACCGCGCCCCTGCTCGCCCGCTCGCGCCGCTTCTACTGAGGCGTTCAGCGCCAGGATATTGGTCTGGAAAGCGATGCCGTCAATCACGCTCAGGATATCAGCGATGCGATCGGAGCTGTGGGTGATCTCCCGCATCTTCTCCATCACATAGCACACCACTTCTGCGCCACGATCGGCGGTATCCGAGACGCTGCTCGCCAGCTGGTTGGCCTGCTGCGCATTGCTGGCGTTGAGCCGCACCGTGGCGGTGAGCTGCTCCATGCTAGCAGCGGTCTGCTCCAGCGAGGCCGCAGACTCTTCCGTGCGCTGGGACAGATGCACCGTACCGGCAGCCAGTTCACGGCTGCCCACGTCAATTTGCAGGCTGGCTTCACGCACCTGGCTTACCGAATGGCACAGTGCCGCCTGCATGTTGGCAAGCGCCTGATTGAGGCGACCGATTTCGTTTTTACCCGGCGCCGGCAGCGGCTGCGACAGATCGCCCGCCGCGATCTGCTCCAGATGTTTGATGGCATCGTTCAGTGGCGTAATAAACAGGCGGCGCAGCAGTTGCCACGACAGCACAATCAGCAGCACCGTCAGCGCCATCACCACGCCGATCAAAATCTTCATCAGCGCTTCGTTATAGGCCGCCGCAGCCAGGCGTGCAGCAGAGACCTGATCGGCATAAGCGCTGAAATCATCAACCGCTTTCGCATAGTCAGCCGCCAGCTTCGACTGGTTGCCCTCCAGCACCTGATAATACTCATCGGTGTACTGCTTCTGCAGCGCATCGATCATCGGTTTAATGCCTTGCTGGTCGTACGCCTTGTAAGTGGCGACGATGGCATCCGCCAGCACTTTACCCTGTGCCGTTACGGTGCCAGCCTCGACAAATGCCTGCAGGAACTGGTGCGAACTGTCCACTGCGGCCTGAGCCTGTTTGGTCACCGCCGAGCCCTCATCCAGCAGGCCGATCTCGATTTTGCGTACTGCCAGGGCGGCATTGGCCCGAGCACGCATGAGCTCCGATCGGCTTTGATACAGCTTATTGAGCTCAATACCCTGAATGCGATTGATAGCATCCAGCGACTGATTGCCAGCATTAATGGCATAAATTCCCATACCGCTGACCAGCAGCAGCAGTAGTGTCATAAAAGCGAGTAAGGCGCGTATCCCATTCCGTATCGATAACTGTTTGATCATGATAATTCCCGTGTGCTTTTAAAAAAGGGAGAATCCAGTAGCCCTAAAACGGAGAGATTATCGGCAGTGACAGGCAGAAACTTTATCGCTCGTTGATGGTCAATGTGCTGACTATCGCTTACGCTTCAGCATGACTGAAGTCCGCCACATCAAAATGAAGGAATCAAACGATGAAAAAATGGCTGCCCATAGCCTGCCTTTTTGCCAGTTCAATGGCGCTGGCACAGCAGAACCCGCTCGATCAGCAGCTCCAGCAGTGCCTGGACAAGGAGTCCAGCACCACCGGCATGTCTCAATGCTACGGAACGGCCACTAAAGCCTGGGACAAAGAGATGAACACCCAGTACAACCAGGTGATGAAAAAATTAACCGGTGAGCCGAAAGACAAATTACGCAGCGCTCAGCGCGCCTGGCTGGCTTATCGTGACAGCTGGAACGCCGCCAGCCGCAGTTACTTCCTTAGCTCGCAGGGCAGCATGGCCGCGCTGTCGATTGGCGCACAGAGCGTCAGCCTGGTGCGCAACCAGGCGCTGATGCTGCAATCACTGAATAAAGGCAGTTGCGCCAATCCCGATGATTGTTGATAAATGGGGGCGTTAAAAAAAACGCTTAGCGCTGACAATGGTCAGCGCGCTCATTATCAACGGAGAAACCATGGCTGCCTACGCCTCAACCCTCATTCTTGTCTGCCTCGCCGTTCTTAGCTATTTCGTCCACAACAGTGCCGTTACCATCTCGATTCTGATCCTGCTGGCTATCAAGCTGACCCCGCTGGCGCAGTTCTTCCCGTACGTGGAAAAACAGGGTATTCAGATTGGCATCATTATTCTTACCGTGGCGGTCATGGCGCCGCTGGCGAGCGGTACGTTGCCGGCTTCGTCGCTGCTGAAGTCGTTCGCTAACTGGCAATCGATTGTGGCTATTGTGGTGGGCGTGTTTGTGGCGTGGCTTGGCGGGCGTGGGGTGAATTTTATGAGCGTGCAGCCGTCAGTGGTTGGGGGATTGCTGATAGGGACCGTTATCGGCGTCGCCTTCTTTCGCGGCGTGCCGGTCGGCCCCCTGATTGCCGCCGGGATTGTATCGCTGTTTGTCACCGCGAAGTAGCGGCATGGAGCATTCCGAAACGCCAAAAAGGGGGCATACTTTCAGAGTCAGTTGGCTATAATAGCCGTCACTCAACATACGACTAATGAAGGAAAGCCAGATGAGTTTGAACCAGGTGCCTGCAGGTAAAGATCTGCCAGAAGATATCTATGTCGTCATCGAGATCCCGGCGAATGCCGATCCGATCAAATATGAAGTGGACAAAGAGTCTGGCGCCCTGTTTGTAGACCGTTTCATGTCTACCGCCATGTTCTATCCGTGCAACTACGGTTACATCAACCATACGCTGTCTCTGGATGGTGACCCGGTTGACGTCCTGGTACCGACCCCGTATCCGCTGCAGCCGGGTTCAGTGATTCGCTGCCGTCCGGTTGGCGTGCTGAAGATGACCGACGAGTCTGGCGAAGATGCCAAACTGGTTGCCGTTCCGCACACCAAACTGAGCAAAGAGTACGATCACATCAAAGACGTGAACGACCTGCCAGAGCTGCTGAAAGCGCAGATCACCCACTTCTTTGAGCACTACAAAGATCTGGAAAAAGGCAAGTGGGTGAAGGTTGACGGCTGGGATAACGCAGAAGCGGCCAAAGCTGAAATCATCTCCTCTTTCGAGCGCGCCCAGAAGAAATAAGTTTTTTTGGTGCATGCGCCTTATGTCGTGGCCGTCCTCCGGGGCGGCCATTTTTTTTGCCCAAATCGGGTGGATTGTCAGAAAAGCGGCGCAGAGCAGACCGGCCAAACCGCTGTCTCTCCCGGATGCGCATCCCACGGCATAAATAAAAACACCGCCTTGTGGGCGGTGTTTTTATTTATGCATCCGTTTCGCCATCGCGCGTTAGCCAGTCGCCGCTCGCGATGCGGGTGCGGCCAGCAATCGAGCGCTGATACACGTACAGCCAGGCGCTACCATACGGCGTCTGAATAAGCTGACGCTTATACTCGCCGTTCTTACTGCGCAAGGCATCAAGCTCGCCAAGGGTACTGGCATCAATGCGATAGACCTCGCAATAGACCGTGCCGCTCCCCTCAACCACGCCCGGATAGTGACCCAAATTGTAGAGATCAAACCCTTCAATCTGATGGTCGCCGAGCCATTGCGCATTGGTCATCCAGTGACTATTTCCCTGTTTGCGCCGTAAAGTGCCGTAGACAATTATTCGCATTGCTAAAACTCAAACTGATAGAGCAAATCCAGTGCCTGATCGAGACCCGACACGGCTTCCAAATAGAGTTTGGGCATCAGGCGATAACGCAAGGTTAAGGTCGCCAGTGAATCAAATATGCCAACACCGTATTTTACCTGCAGACCCGGCAGCACATAACCACTCACCTGTACCTGCTGGCTGTCGCCGACACCGGTGGTATCAAGCGCAAGGTTACTGACGCCAAACGTCTCGCCGATTTTACCCATAACCTGCCCACTTTGTGCAACCCCCAGGCCCACAAGCGCTGAAGTTAATGCGTTACTGTCGCCATCGCTGCTGAGTCCCTGGCCGCGTAACAGATAGGAGAGCGCCTCCTGTTGCGACATCGCCGGGTCAGAGAACACCTCCACCTTTGGCTCATCCGCCAGCCCGGTCACGCGTAAGCCGGCGGTGACATCATCCTCTGTCGCTTCCGGGTTACGGATGGCCTCGAGGTTAACATAAGGTTGATCCGGTGGGCCGGCGAACTGCAGCTCGCCTTTCCGCACGATCAAATCCTGTCCATAGGCGTGGAAGCGGCCAGAAGGGATATTGATTTGGCCGTTTAAGCCAAGCCCGGTCTTATCCTGCACCAGTTTGAGATCACCGTTCAGACGCGCTTTGAGGCCAAAGGCCGAGAGGCGCACATCGTTCCCGACATGGATCACCAGGTTACTGTTGATCGGCACCGCCGCGGTTTTAGGCTGAATCGGCTTCAGGTTCTCGTCCAGCATGACCTCATCCGATGACACGCCGGTCGCGCTCTCCGGCACTTCCTGTACCGTGATGCGCGCCCACGGAATGTCCACTTTGCCATCCAGATTGAAGGCCGCTGGCGTGGCGTCGAACACCAGGTCAGGTGAGACATCCATCCGCACCATGGGCGGCACGGTGACGCGAATGCGGCTGCCCTGCGCCGTCACGCGGGCGCGCCAGTTATCAAGCTGGCTCCAGTCCGCGTTACCGCCGAGGGTAAGATTGCCCTGCTGGGTCTGAATCAGACCATTCAGCGTCGAGCTCATGCCGTTAAACACCAGATTGAGATTGGCGGAGGTCAGCGTGACCGGCATAAAGCTGGCCTGCGCGTTCACGTCACTCAGGCCCAGCTGACCAAACACCTGCGGCTGCTGCAGCGAACCGCCGAGGCGCAGATTGCTGTTCAGTTTGCCCTGTACCTTCTCACCCTGCGACAGCGCCGGGTTGAGCATCGCCAGTGAAATATCGCGAATGCCTACCGTGCCCGACAGCTGGCGACGATTTTGCGGATCGGCAATTTGCACATTGCCGCTCAGCTGGCCGTTGTTAGCGATATGGATAAGCCAGTCGAGCTGGGCGCGGCCGTTACGCAGCGCGGCGTTAAGATTAAGCGTATCGAAAGCGATTGGCAGCGTATTGCCCTGCACATCCTGCGCCACTTTAACGCCGTTGCCTTTCAGCGAGACAGTGCCCGTGGGCAGCGCGCCGTCGGCGGTCCAGTTAACGCGCGCATCCCCGCTGAACACGCCACTGAGCTGCGTGGCATCGGTGAGGAACGGTTTGATCATCGCCAGATCAAAGCGGTTCAGCACCACGTGCGCGTGGCCGTCCGGCCCGGCTTCGATCGGTTCCGGCACGCAGAGCTGCGCGTTCGGGTTCTGCCAGCAGTGCGGACCGATGGTCGCAGTCTGTTTGCTATTGAGGTAATCAATAGCCATCGCGCGCGTAAGGCGCCATTCGCCTACCGGCGTATCAAAGCGCGTATTGTTGAGATTGCCCTGCCAGCGTTGCGTCTGGCGATCAAAGCTGCCGCTCAGCGCCAGCTGGCCGGAAACCGGTTCGCCCTGCACGTTAAGTTTCAGCTGATGCTGCTTCTCGTTGCCGTCCGCATTAAGCGTCAGCAGGTTCACTTTCAGCGCATCCTGCTGCAGCTGCTCCACGCGCAGCTTCAGCTTGCCGGCTACCTGATCGCTGGATTTCACATCGCTCTGCAGTGTTACACGGCGAATCTGCAGCTGCTGCCAGCGCAGCCCGCTGGCGGTGAGATCGGCCAGCAGCTGGGGAGCCTGCAGCGTCCCGCGCGCTTTAACGGTGCCTTTTACCACACCGCCAAGTCCCGGCAGCGCGTTATCGAGATTAGGTGCATCCACATTAGCGTCAAGGTTGAGCGCGTCGCCCAACTCGCCTTTAACATCCAGGTGGTTGCGCCCCAGGGCAATATCGATACCGGGGATTTTCCACTGATTGTAGCTGTTGCCGGTCAGCGAGCCATTGGCACTCACCGCATTCTGCTTAACGTTACCTTTCAGCACCAGCTGCGGCACGCTGAGCTGCCAGCTACCGCCGTACAGGCTGCCGCGCGTGGTGATTTTACCGTCCAGCTTCGCCGGCCAGTCAGGATACTGCTTCGCGGTATTGATATCGGTTAACGTCAGTTCACTGCGCCAGCTGATGGCCTTGCTCCAGTCCACCAGCGCGGTGAGATCGACATGGCCCTGCAGCGCGGCAACGCGCAGTTTATCAAGGCTAAATTGCTGCACGTTGCCTTTGCCATCCAGCGCAATGGTGGCGGGCGGTACCGCTTCGCCTTTAACAGCGGTACGCAGCGACATGACGTAATAGGTCGCTTTCCCGCTGAACTGATAATCCAGATCGTCAGCCTGATACTGCACCGGGCCGGTCAGCGGCCAGCGCAACTGTGGGCTGGTCAGGCGGAGCGACAGTGGCAAACCGGCCACCGCAGGCTGTGCGGCAGCATCAAGCTGTGCCCGCACCGGACCGGAGAGATTCAGTCCGAGCTTCAACTCCTCGCGCATCGCGCCACCAAGATTCAGGCGGATCTTCTCGCCTTTGATCGGATCCACATTGAGCGTGCCGTTGAGGGCAAAGTTTACCGGCCAGTTATCGGCAAGCGTGGCGTCACCACTGGCATTGATCTGCCCCTGTGGCGAATCGATATCGAAGGTCTCCAGCTGCAGATGCCGATCGGCCGTTTTCGCCTTCAGCAGCAGGCGTGTAATCGAAACATCGGTATCACCGGTCAGCCGGAGTTGCTCGCCCAGCAGCGCCTGCACGGTGATATCCAGCGGCAGCCGGAAGTCCGGCAGCGCGGGCAGCAACGGCTGTGCAAACATCGCCTGCAGCGTTTCGCCCAGTGGCTTCTCATCCGGCTGCGGCTGCTGCACTTTAGGCTGAACCACCTGCTCATTGGCCACCTCGGCAGCTTTCGGCAGCGCGATCAACAGGCTTTGTATATGGGTTGGATTGAGGGTAAGCGCACGCTCCTGCCACGTCAGACCGCTGGTGAAATCCAGCAGTGAGATAGCCGTATCATCCACTTTTACATTGATGTTATGCAGGCTCACGTTGCTGAGCGTAATGGGGTACGGCGTGCTGAGGTTGGTGCTGCCGCTCTCCTCTTCCGGCGGCGGCGCGGCAGATGGCGTCATTTTTTTGCTGTCGACCACCACGCTGACATCCTGCAGCGCAATATCGTTCACGCACACCGATGAGTGCAGTAAGCAATTAAGGTTAAGCGCCAGATGGAAGCGTCCGGCATCCACGCTGACGCCGGGCATCTCATACTTCACGCCGCTGAGCGTCAAATCGCGCCAGCCGCCGTCCACTTTGCTGATGGACAAGCCCGGCACCCAGCGATCCGCGCCCTTCAGTACCAGATGCAGGCCAGGCGTGGTGCCAATCAAAAATGCGATGCTGCCCAACAGCAGCAGCAGGAAAATACCAATGCCAATCAGGACCTTTTTCCACAGCTTCATAGTTCAGGCCCCAGTCCTACATAAAATTGCACGCCGTGCTCCTTGTCATCGCCAATCGGGCGCGCAATATCAAACTTGATCGGCCCTACCGGTGAGGACCAGCGCACGCCGATGCCCGCGCCGGTTTTAACGTTGCTCTGCTTGATATCGTTGACCGCTTCACCGGAGTCGATAAAGACTGCGCCCCACCATTTGCCGGAGACGTTGTACTGATACTCCAGCGAGCCGGTGGCCATTTTCGAGGCGCCGGTCAGCTTGCCGTCGTCGTCACGCGGCGAGATATCTTTGTATTTGTAGCCGCGTATGCTGCGATCGCCCCCGGCGAAGAAGCGCAGATCGGGCGGCACTTTTTCGAAGTCATTGGTTTCGATCCAGCCAGCGTGCCGCGGGCGATAAAGCGGTGCTTATCCGCCAGGGTACGGATCCAGACGTTTTGCGCCTGCAGGATCAGGAAATCAACGTCTGAACCCCAGGTGGTATCGGAGACATCCACCGAGTAGCGCTGCGAATCCCCCCAGGTTGGCATCAGGCCGCCGCGCGAACGGGTACGGTTGAGGCTCACGCCCGGGTAGAGCAGCATGGTGGTGTTGGTGACGCTACCCTGGGTAAAGTGATCCAGGCTCCATTTGAGGTTTACCGCACGCTGCCAGCCCGAGCTGCTATCCCAGTTGCGCGATACGCCCAGCGTGGTGGTATCGGATTTGGTGTCGTTGAGATCGGTGCGCTTCAGGCCACCGGAGAAGGTGTAATACTGCTCCAGCGGACTCTTCAGCAGCGGCACTTTGTAGCTGAGATCAAGCTGCTGCTCTGGCGCAGAGATATAGGCGCTGGAGGTCAGGCTGTGCCCGCTGTCGTTAATCCAGGGCTTTTTCCACGTGCCTTTCAGGCGCGGACCTACATCGGTGGAGTAGCCGACACCCGCTTCAATGGTGTTCTCAATGCGCGGTGAAACGGCGGCGCTGAGTGGCAGCACTTTAGTGGCGCGCCCTTTGTCGAACTCCGGTGCCACCACCACCGAGTTAAACCAGCCGGTGGCGGATAAGCGGCGGTTCAGCTCGGCCAGATCGCGCGAACTGTAGGGATCGCCCTTTTGAAACGGCACGAGATTACGCAGATAGGCTTCGTTAATCTGCGATCCCTCAAAACTGACATCGCCAAAACGGTAGCGTGGGCCGCTGTCATAATCGATATCCCAGAAGCTTCACGCCGTTCGACGGAGACACCAAGCTGGCTCTGCTTAAAGTCACCGTCAAAGTAACCATTACGCAGCGCCAGGCTGGAGAAGCCATTTTTAAATTTGTCGTAAGCGCCGTGGTTTAGCTGGGTGCCCACTTTCGGCCTGCCCTGCTTAACCCAGGCTTTGTAGTCCGGATCGTCTTTTGCGGCGCCTTCAATCACAATGCTGCTGCCGCCTATCTTCACCGGTTCGCCCGCCTGCACGTGGGCAATCAGCACCGGACGCCCGCCCTGCGCCGGCGCCGGACGCGATTCGAAATCGATCTGAGGCTCGTAATAGCCGAGCGCGCGCAAACCCTCTTTGATGGCATCAGCGACGCGCGCCTGGAAGCGGCCATCGTTAGATACCTCGTCACTGCCGATGGTGGACAAGCGCGCCCGAACGTTTTTCTGTAGATCCCCGGTCAGACCTTCCAGCTGCAGGCGCACTTTAGCTGCCTCAACGGCAGGCGCAGCAAGCAACAGGCTGGCCAGACAATAAGCATGAAATCGCGGCACGCGTACTCCTGTTAATAATGCCTGCCCCTATTCCGCAGGGGCGTTAACTCTGGTGTAAAGGGTATCACCACTACCTGTGTACCCATCAGCATAGCCGCTCTTTTTTGCGAGCGGCTGCGTAAAAGCGGCGACTAAGCCAAATCAGCCGCTATTGTCGATAAATGCGCTGAACGATACAACAACGAAGCCGCGCTTCTGCGCACCGGTGGGTTTCACTCAGATTAATCTGAACCTGGAAATCGCGCCTCTGGCGGCAGGATAAGCGCTGCTGCTATAATCAGCGACCAGCAGGCCTCGCCTGCGTTCATTTCTGCCCCGACGTTATGATGACCTTGTCGATATGGCGCAGACATTTTTGGCACGGATAGCCCTGTTTGACTGGTGAGTACCGGATGTACGCCCTCTTCGCGCTGCCCAGGCCAAAAATGACAAGTGATTAACCCAACGGACCTTTTATGCTCGATAGCTTACTTGTCATTCTTTTACTGATTGTAATCAGTTCATTCTTCTCTCTTTCGGAGATCTCGCTGGCGGCTGCCCGCAAGATCAAACTCAAACTGCTGGCTGACGAAGGCAATATTAATGCGCAGCGCGTGCTGAAAATGCAGGAGCAGCCTGGCATGTTCTTCACCGTGGTGCAGATTGGCCTGAACGCCGTGGCCATTCTCGGCGGTATCGTCGGCGACGCCGCATTTTCGCCTGCGTTCAGCAGCCTGTTCAGCCGCTTTATGTCGCCTGAACTGGCTGAGCAGCTGAGCTTTATCTGCTCGTTTACGGTGGTTACCAGCCTGTTTATTCTCTTTGCGGATTTAACGCCAAAGCGCGTAGGGATGATTGCGCCCGAAGCGGTGGCGCTGCGTATCATCAACCCGATGCGTTTCTGCCTGCTGATCATGCGTCCGCTGGTGTGGCTGTTTAATGGTCTGGCCAACGTCTTTTTCCGCATCTTCAAACTGCCGATGGTGCGTAAAGATGACATCACCTCTGACGACATCTACGCGGTAGTAGAGGCCGGGGCCCTTGCGGGCGTTCTGCGCAAGCAGGAGCATGAGCTGATTGAGAACGTGTTTGAGCTGGAGTCGCGCACCGTGCCGTCTTCAATGACCTCACGCGAAAACATCGTATGGTTTGATCTGCATGAAGATGAAACCAGCCTGAAGACCAAAATCGCCCGGCATCCGCACTCCAAATTCCTGGTGTGCGACGGTGATATTGACCACATCGTCGGCTACGTTGACTCCAAAGAGCTGCTGCTGCGCGTGCTGGGCAACCAGAGCATGACCCTTAACAGCGGCGTGCAGATCCGTGCCGCGCTGATCGTACCGGATACGCTGACGCTCTCCGAAGCGCTGGAGAGTTTCAAAACCGCGGGCGAAGATTTTGCGGTCATCATGAATGAGTATGCGCTGGTGGTCGGCATCATTACCCTGAACGACGTCATGACCACGCTGATGGGCGATCTGGTTGGTCAGGGCCAGGAGGAGCAGATTGTCGCGCGTGATGAGAACTCATGGCTGGTAGAGGGCGGTACGCCGATTGATGACGTGATGCGCGTGCTGGATATTGATGAGTTCCCGCAGTCCGGCAATTACGAGACCATCGGCGGCTTTATGATGTATATGCTGCGTAAGATCCCGAAACGCACCGATTTCGTGAAGTTCTCAGGCTATAAGTTTGAGGTGGTGGATATTGATAGCTACCGTATCGATCAGCTGCTGGTGACGCGCATTGACGATCGTCCGCCGGTGCTGAATGTCACGAAGAGTGCGGGAGAGGATCAGGACCTTTCGTCTTAGTGGATGGTGTTACGGCCTGACATATCATTGCTATAAACATTGAGGGCGCCAGCGGCGCCCTTTCTGTTACTGCTTAGTTGTACTCGGCTTGCAGCCGCAGCACCTGGCGATTGATTTCTGACATCACGCTAAGATGCTGTTTATCTTTGACGCGCGGCAACATAACTTTGCCCTTATCAAACTCAAACGCGCCAACATCCTTGATGTACAACCTTCCTTTAAATAGCGTCTTTACATATTTCGCAATTTGCAGCGGATTATAGCGCTGGAAGATCTTCATGCTGTTTAACTCCTGAACAGATGTAATACGCTTCGCCGTTGCCAAATTCGGTACGAGCCCATGAAGCGCAAATGAGGCATAACTATAGAACATGAATCCTTACCAATGTTCCGAAAAAGTGGATTTTTTACTGAATTGACACATCATTACAGATAACTCTGTCATGACGATCACAAAACCCAGTATAAACCTTCATTGGTTAAGGAATTGTGGCATGGGTTACAAAGCTGCTAACTCATCGCGACAGGCGCATCATCCACGCCTAATATTGCAGAATCATGAATAACTGGTCGGATCACTAAGGAGCTCTACATGCGTTTGGCCCACTCTTTGATAGCCCTGGCACTGCTGCTGCCCAGCCTCGCGTCGGCGCACGCGTTTAAGGTTGGTGAACGCGTACCGGCAGTTGGCGTTAACGACAGAGGCGAACTGATATACCAGCAGGATAAGTTTAGCTATCAACCGTGGAACAGTGCGCAGCTGAGCGGCAAAGTGCGCGTAATCTTACACATTGCCGGGCGCTCATCGGCGAAAGAGCAAAACGCGGCGCTGATTGAAGCCATTAAAGCGGCTAAGTTACCGCACGATCGCTATCAGACCACCACCGTGGTGAACACTGATGATGCCATACCGGGCACCGGCATGTTTGTGCGCAGCAGCATAGAGAGCAATAAAAAGCAGTTCCCGTGGTCGCAGTTCATTATTGATAGCAACGGCAGCGCGCGCAAAGCCTGGCAGCTGGAGAAAGGCGGTTCAGCGATTGTGGTGCTGGATAAAACCGCCCACGTGCGTTACGCCAAAGATGGCCCACTGACGCAGGATGAGGTGCAGCAGGCGATGAAGCTGCTGCACGAACTGCTGGATAAGTAGCGCTTGCTGGCGGCCCGTCAGGCCGCCAAAATCCCGGCGGACATGACAGGTTAAAACAGCGATACGCGGAAGCCCGGGTTAAGGAATGATTCACGTGGTGCGTAATCCAGTGTTTTACCCTGCCAGTCGTGCACGTGCGCCCCGGCGGCAATCGCCACCGCGTGGCCGGCACCGGTATCCCAGATATTGGTGGGCCCAAAGCGTGGATAGAGCTGCGCTTTGCCCTCCGCCACCAGGCAGAACTTCAGCGAAGAGCCAATCGCCGTGGTTTGATGCTCACCCAACTGCGTCAGGTACTCCTTCAGCTCTTCATCTTTATCCGCGTGGGAGCGGCTCACCACCACCAGCAGCGGACGCGCTTCCCGCACCTGGATTTGCGCTCTGTTGCCGCCCTCCTCTTTCCATGCCTTGCCTTCAGCGGCAGAGTACATGACGCCTAAGGCCGGCGCGTAGACCACGCCCAGCACCGGCTTACCGTTCTCAATCAGCGCAATGTTCACCGTGAACTCACCGTTGCGCTTAATAAACTCTTTAGTCCCATCAAGCGGATCTACGAGCCAGTACTGCTGCCAGTGCTGACGCACATCCCAGCCTGGCGGATCCTCTTCCGATAACACCGGGATCTGCGGCGTCAGTGCGGCTAAGCCCTGCACAATCACTTTATGTGCTGCAAGGTCGGCGGCGGTGACGGGCGAATCATCCGATTTATGCGCCACGTCCATCGGCTGTGCGCCATCGTACACCTGCATAATGGCATCACCCGCTTCACGCGCCAGCTGGCAAATTTTATCTAACATGCTTCACCTCATCTCTGCTGATTTTGCCGGTCAGACACAAGCTACTTATCTTCAGTCATTTTAGCAGTTGTGCTCAGACCGCCCGCCTCTCCACGATCGGCAGCGGTAAATGATATTTTTATCAATATCATAGTTCGCTCCCGGCGGCTATGGCGCATTGCTGAATGCGCGTCAGCGCGACAAAAAGCGCAAAAGCCAGATATCCATCACATATTGAAATGTTAATTCGTCACGGTTTTACATTATTTTGAGAGGCCCATTAGAGCGAACAAGGAGCAAGCCGTGTTCAAAGCGAGCATGTCGTTACTGGCCCTGTGCATCAGCGCCGCCTCAGTCCAGGCCGCCACCGTGGATCTGCGCATTCTGGAAACCACCGATCTGCACAGCAATATGATGGATTTTGACTACTACAAAGACACGCCAACCGAAAAATTTGGTCTGGTGCGTACCGCCACCCTGATTCAGCAGGCGCGCAGTGAGGCAAAAAACAGCGTACTGGTGGATAACGGCGATATCATTCAGGGTAGCCCGCTGGGCGACTATATGGCTGCCAAAGGGCTGAAGCAGGGGGAGATTCATCCGGTCTATAAGGCGCTGAACACACTGGATTACACCGTGGGTAACATGGGTAATCACGAATTCAACTACGGTTTGCCCTACCTGCACAAAGCGCTGGCCGGGGCGCGTTTTCCCTACGTCAACGCCAATATCATTGATGAAAAAAGCGGAAAGCCGCTATTTACGCCCTATCTGATCAAAGAAACCCGGGTTACTGACCGTGATGGCCAGGCGCATACGGTGAAAATCGGTTACATCGGCTTCGTGCCGCCGCAGATTATGGTGTGGGATCGCAACAATCTGCAGGGCAAAGTGCACGTTGATGACATCACGGAAACAGCGAAGCGATATGTGCCGGAAATGCGCGCAAAAGGCGCTGAAATAATCATCGCTATTCCGCACTCGGGTTTAAGCAGCGAGCCTTATCACGCAATGGCAGAGAACTCGGTTTACTACCTCAGTCAGGTGCCCGGCATCAGTGCCATTATGTTTGGCCATGCGCACGCGGTCTTCCCGGGCAAAGAGTTTGCCGCCATCAAGGGCGCTGATATTGCTCAGGGCACGCTTAACGGCGTACCGGCGGTGATGCCCGGCATGTGGGGAGACCATCTCGCGTGGTGGATCTGGTGTTGAATAACGAAGGCGGCAAATGGCAGGTCACCCAGGGTAAAGCGGAAGCGCGGCCCATTTATGACAGCGTGGCAAAAAAATCGCTGGCAGCAGAAGATGCCGATCTGGTGAAGGTGATGGCGCAGGATCACCGCGCCACGCGTGAATTCGTCGCGAAGCCGATCGGTAAATCGGCAGATGTGATGTACAGCTATCTGTCGCTGGTGCAGGATGACCCGACGGTACAAATTGTGAATAATGCGCAGCGCGCTTATGTTGAACACTTTATCCAGGGCGATCCCGATCTGGGCCGCCTGCCGGTGCTCTCGGCCGCCGCCCCATTTAAAGCCGGCGGCCGTAAAAACGATCCGGCCAGCTATGTCGAAGTGGAGAAAGGTGAACTGACGTTCCGCAACGCCGCCGATCTCTACCTTTACCCTAATACGCTGGTGGTGATGAAAGTCAGCGGTGCGCAGGTCAAAGAGTGGCTGGAGTGCTCAGCAGCGCAGTTTAATCAGATCGATCCACACAGCAGTAAACCGCAGTCGCTTATCAACTGGGACTTCCGCACCTATAACTTCGATGTGATTGATGGCGTACAGTACCAGATTGACGTCACGCAGCCGGCCCGTTACGACAGCGAGTGCACGCTGATCAACAAAGCGGCCTCACGCATTCGCGATCTGACATGGCAGGGTAAGCCGATCGATCCGCAGGCGATGTTCCTGGTGGCAACCAACAACTATCGCGCTTATGGCGGTAAGTTTGCCGGCACCGGCGACAAGTATGTGGCGTTTGCTTCACCCGATGAGAACCGCTCGGTGGTCGCCGCTTATATCAGCAGTGAGACGAAAGCGCAGGGTGCCGTACAGCCGCAGGCCGATCATAACTGGCGCTTAGCACCGATTAACAGCGATACAGCGCTGGATATCCGCTTTGAGACCGCACCGGGCAGTAAAGCGACAGCGTTTATCAGGCAGTACGCCGATTACCCGATGAAAGCGGTCGGCAGTGATGAGGTGGGGTTTGCGCTCTGGCAGGTGGATCTACAGAAGCGATAAGTCATAGGGCAATCGTAGCGGCACAGCCGGCCGCTACGATAAAGCAGCTCACCTGAAATTACAGGATTTCCAGCAGCTCAACTTCAAACACCAGGGTGCTGAATGGCGGAATGGATGCGCCCGCACCGCGCTCGCCGTATGCGAGGTTATGTGGAATCGCCAGCTCCCATTTGGAGCCGACCGGCATCAGGGTCAGCGCTTCGATCCAGCCGGCGATCACGCCGCTTACCGGGAACTCCGCTGGCTCGCCACGCGCGACAGAGCTGTCAAACACGGTACCATCGATCAGCTTACCGGTGTAATGCACGCGTACGCGATCCTGGCGCGATGGAATCGGACCGTCGCCCTGCGTAATCACGCTGAACTGCAGGCCGGATTCGGTGCTGCTCACGCCTTCACGCTGCGCGTTCTGCTCAAGGAATGTCTGCCCCTGTGCGGCCATCGCTTCAACACGCTCACGGCGCACGCCTTCTGCACGCTCGTGTACTTCACGCAGCGCGCGGTGTACCACGTCAACCGGAACCGCCGGCGAATTCCCTTCCAGCGCGTCGCGCAGGCCCGCAACAGCGCTTCTGGCTGCAGACCCTGCAGTCCAGACTCTTGCAGCTGCTGACCAACCTGTAAACCGATACCGTAACTTGCTTGTGATTCGACGCTGTCAAATGAAGGGGTCGTCATCTTGATTCCTTAATCCCGGAGAAAATAGAACCGGCAGCATAACAGCGCCGGCGGCTGGCGTAAAATCTCGCGCGCCGCAGATGACATTTCCCGGCGAAAGAGAAACAATATCCAGGTCAAATTTTTCAATGCTGGCAGGCACTTCCCGTCTGCATTGCCCATACTGTACAACAAGAGAGAAAACATGGGCCAGATTGCCCCACGACGCCGCAGGACGCGCACGCCGCGTACGCTCATTTCGAGGTTACAACGCAGGTTGCCGATAAGAACATCCGGCGCTGCCCGCGAGGAGGATTCACGAATGGCTTCTGAAACACCATCCGTATGCCGGCCGCACTGCAACGACTCTGGCACGCGCTGGACGATGTGCGCTGGCTGAATCCGCTACCGCCGTTTCACCGCCGCGGTATTGTGATTGCACTGCTGGTGCTGCTGATCGCCTTTCTCTGGCCCGGTAGTACGCCGCAATACCCGGTAGAGCGCCCGGCTGAAGATCAGGGCAAAGAGGTGCCGATGCAGGCCGAGATCTACGATAATAACGCCCGTCAGCAGCAGACAAATAACACGCCGAAAAGCGATGCGCAGGGTGAGTGGCACAGTTATACCATCGCATCAGGGCAGACGCTGGCGCAGCTGTTTCGTGACAATAATCTGCCGGTGAATGATGTCTTCGCGATGGCGCGCGTGGAGGGCGATGGCCAGCCGCTGAGCGCGTTGCAGAGTGGGCAGCAGGTGAAGATTCGTCAGAATGCAGAGGGCGTGGTGACCGGTTTAACCGTGGAGGGCGGCAGCGGCCCGGTGCTGTTTACCCGTCAGCCGGACGGCAGCTTTATTCGCGCGCAGTAAGCGCCAGACACAAAAACGCCGGCACATGGCCGG
This sequence comes from Pantoea wallisii, assembly GCF_002095485.1. GTDB lineage: Bacteria > Pseudomonadota > Gammaproteobacteria > Enterobacterales > Enterobacteriaceae > Pantoea > Pantoea wallisii. The sequence continues at coordinate 59,231 of NZ_MLFS01000014.1, forward strand.
CGTTTTCGCATTACTGAGTATACTCGTCATACTTCAAGTTGCAGATGCGTTGGCTTCGCTCATTCATCCCAGCCACTTACCGAAGTAAGCTCCTGGATTCATTCCCTTGCCGCCTTCCCGCACCTTGAATTATTTAGAGTGGAATTACTCAGCAACTACATTCACAACCAGTTTAGCGAAGACTTCGCTGTGAACCTGGAAGTCAACTTCGTGCTCACCGGTGGTGCGCAGAACGCCGTTCGGCAGGCGAACTTCGCTCTTAGCCACTTCAACGCCAGCTGCAGTTACAGCGTCAGCGATGTCGCGGGTACCGATGGAACCGAACAGTTTACCTTCGTCGCCTGCTTTAGACGCGAGAGTAACGGTGCCCAGTGCGCTGATTTTCTCTGCACGTGCGTTAGCAGCAGCCAGAACGTCAGCCAGTTTGGCTTCCAGTTCAGCGCGACGTGTTTCGAAGAACTCAACGTTTTTCTTGGTAGCAGGAACAGCTTTGCCCTGTGGAACCAGGAAGTTACGAGCGTAGCCCGCTTTAACGTTAACCTGATCACCCAGGCTGCCCAGGTTTGCTACTTTATCAAGCAGAATAACTTGCATTACCTTATCCTCTTAAAGTCGTTAATGGACAGTTGCCAATTACTGATGACGATCAGTGTATGGCAGCAGAGACAGGTAACGCGCGCGCTTGATAGCACGAGCCAGCTGACGCTGGTATTTTGCACGAGTACCGGTGATACGGCTTGGAACAATCTTGCCGCTTTCAGTGATGTAGTTTTTCAGCGTTGCGATATCTTTATAATCGATCTCTTGAACGCCTTCCGCGGTGAAACGGCAGAACTTGCGACGACGGAAATAACGTGCCATTTGGCTAGTCTCCAGAATCTATCAATTCAATCTGCTCGGCATGTAACACAAGTTTGCTCTGGCCATTGCGTGCCTGATGGCAGCTAATAAAACCTCGAGCATGAGTTGCGTGCCGACCGTTATATGTTGAGTAATCGCCTGATGGGCGCTGCCGCTGATAATCACCGGCATCTGACACCAGGCTTGCCGGTGAAACCCGGCTTCCTCCTGCACAGAACGATGCTCAAGCATGAACTGGCAGTGTGGAATCCCTGACGGACTGATTTTTCGAACTGGCGTCTTGCACACAGTGCCAGACAGGCGCAGTCGATTAGCCGTCATTGTGGATTACTCTTCAGAATCCCCAGCATCTGAGTCATCTGCCGATTCGTTAGCGAAGTCTTCGCGGCGCTCACGACGCTCGTCTTTCGCTTTAACCATCGGAGAAGCTTCAGTTACCGCGTGCTTAACGCGCATAACCATGCTGCGGATAACGGCGTCGTTGAAGCGGAAGTTAGTTTCCAGCTCGTCAATCACTTCCTGCGGTGCTTCTACGTTCAGCAGAACGTAGTGCGCTTTGTGCAGTTTGTTGATTGGGTAAGCCAGCTGACGGCGGCCCCAGTCTTCCAGACGGTGGATCGTGCCCTGTGCACCAGTGATAGCACCAGTGTAACGCTCGATCATGCCCGGAACCTGTTCGCTCTGGTCAGGATGGACCATAAATACGATTTCGTAATGACGCATCGATAGCTCCTTACGGATTATTCAGCCTCCTGTCAGGGTCAGCTGCGGCCCACGGAAGCAAGGAACGTTATAGGTCGTAAATCATCTTATGAATGATAAACGCCTCTGAATGCAGCTGAAAAATTGACGCGTAATCATACTGGCCTCGATGCGGAAACTCAAGCGCACAATTCATCAAATTGCGTTCAGCGTGCCATGGGGGGAGACGTTTTGTGCTAAAGATTGCGATTCAGCAGGTTAACCGGCAGTTGTTCAAAATTGCTGATGATGGCGTTCAACAGGACGATCTGGCAGCAAGCTGGCGAACAACTAAACTGTTTACAGGCGCAACGGCCTGCATTATCGCCACGCCTGAGAGTGTTATCCCTGAAGTGAGGAGTCGATTATGAAAACGATCATTGTCGCCACTTTACTGGGTCTCTTCCTGTCTACCCCTGCTCTTGCCAGCTCCGCTGACCAGGCGCTGCAGATGAGAAGTCACAGCAGCAAAGCGGCTTCGGGCTACGTCTATGTCAACCGGCTGGATGCGCCTGGCAGCAGTAATCCCGTAAGTGCGCACACCAACGCGACCGATCGGTTGTCATCACAACCGTAATCCGGCATGTCGTGATGGGCTGGTGTCGTATACGCGCCAGCCCGACCGGTTTTTACAGATGATGTTTAAAGAAGCTCACCAGTGCGGTCAGTGCAGAGGGCGTGATTTTATGGCCGATCTGCTTCTCTGATAAAAAGGTTAGCTGGCGGTCACGCTGCGTCTCGCGCAGCGCGCGCGCCAGCCGCACCGTTTCGGCGAAGGGCACCACCTCGTCGGCTTCACCATGCCAGAGCAGGAGCGGGCGGTTTGCCAGTGCGTCCAGCTGCTGACAGGGATCGTACGGGGCCAGCGGCGCCAGCCGCGCGCTCAACGCCGCTTTCTGCTCCGGCGTGCGTGCCACCAGCGGTGGAAACAGCGTCTGGCTGAGCTGCATAAAATAGCCGGATCCCATCATACAGGCAGCGCTATGCAGGTGCGGATAGCGCGCCATCGCGCCCAGCGCCGTCATGCCACCCATTGAGGCACCCGCCACGGCAAAACGCGTATCGGCAACCCAATCTTTTTCCCGCAGCGCGGCCTCCAGCTGCGGTACCTCATCGATGTTGTTTTTGAGGATGTCCCAAAAATGCGTCATGCGCATATCGGTATCGCCGTTATAGCGCGCGCCGTGCATATCGGCATCCGGCAGTACCACGCGAAAACCGGCCTGCGCCAGCGCCACGGCAAAGTAGCTGTAGACCTCTTTTGATGAAGTAAAGCCGTGATAAAACAGGATGGTCGGTAAGCGCGCCTGTCGTTGTCCGGCCGGTGACGCGTGAATACATTCAATACCTGCCAGTTGTTCCGTTGCCAACTCAATCATACCGTCTCCGTTGAGAATGATTATCACTGGTCACAGTGTAAGCGCTGCCTGCTAAAACGCGAGCTACTTCACATTTAAACTGAATGTTTTTTGTACTAAACATTTGGTGCTTTCTGCCGTTGATCCTGTACCCCTCCAATCTTTCTAAAAAGGTACTTTATGAAGCGTCTTTCTCTCAGCGCCATGGGTCTCGGAATTAAGCTGTCTGTATTGACGTCTCTTAGTGTGGCAATTGTGCTGTTTGCCCTGACGTTAACCCTGAGTCATAACGCAGGCCGGCAGCTGGAACAGCTGGCCGTCGACGATATGCAAAATCAGGTGCTCGGCATTAATGAGATGGCCACCCTGTTTAACGCCACCCTGTCAGAAGAGGTGGCCAACTACACCAGTCTGTTCCAGAGCTTTTTGCCCAAGCGCTTTAGTCGTGACGAAAGCGCCCGTATTCAGGTGGGTGAATTCAGTACGCCCACGCTGCGTGCCGGGCTGAAAACCCTCAACCTCGATCAAATTGCCGTCGATGATTTTCTGGATCGCACCGGCGCCGTCACCACTATTTTCGTGCGGGATGGCGAGGATTATATCCGTATCGCTACCTCGCTGAAAAAAGAGGATGGCAGCCGCGCCATTGGCACTAAGCTGGATCGCACCAGCGCGGCCTGGCGCAGCGTCAATAACAGTGAAACCTACCGCGGCCTGAGCACGCTGTTTGGCCATCGCTATATCACGCAGTACCAGCCGGTGCAGGATGAGAGCGGTACCGTGATTGCAATCCTGTTTGTAGGGGTGCAAATCGACAGCCAGTACGCGCTGATGCGCGACAAAGTGCTGGCGCGGCGTCTGGGCGACAGCGGCAGTTTCTTTGTGCTTAACGGTACGCCGGGCAGCAACCAGGGCAAGTATCTGTTCGATCGCCAGGCTGAAGGCAAGCTGCCGGGCTGGAGTCAGCAGGTGCAGCAGCAGTTGCTGACGCAGCCTAAAGGCTTGCTGGAGATCGAGCATGACGGCGATACCCGACTGCTGGCGTGGCAGCAGCTGCCGGGCTGGAACTGGATTATTGCAGGCGAAGTCAGCCGCGCCAGTCTGCTGGCGCCAATCACGCACAGCCGTAATATGTTCATGATGATTGGCCTGGCGTTAGTTCTGGCGTTTGCCGCAGGCTTCGTGATCTACAGCCGCCGCGCGATTACCCGTCCGCTACAGCAGGTGATTCACCTGGCTGAGCAGTATGCCGCCGGCAATCTGCAGGCGCATCTGGACTCCACGCGCCGCGATGAGATTGGTCAGCTGGTAACGGCCATCAACGGTATCGGCGACGGTCTGGAAAAAGTAGTCAGCCAGGTGCGCACCGCCGCACGTGAGATCAGCAGCGGCACAGATACCATCGCGGCCAGCAGCTCCAGCATCAGCGAGCAGATTGGCCGCCAGGCCAGCAGCGTGGAGGAGACTTCCGCCAGCATGGAGCAGTTTGGCGCGACCGTCTCACAAACCGCGGCTAACGTGCGTCAGGCCATGGCGCTGGTGAGTGAAGCGGCCAGCACCGTCAGCCACGGTGGCAGTACGGTGGCGCGCTCGGTAGAGACCATGTCGGAGATTCGCGTCGCCTCGCAGAGTATTGCGGACATCACGCACGTGATCGAGTCCATCGCGTTTCAGACTAACATCCTGGCGCTCAATGCCGCCGTTGAGGCAGCGCGGGCGGGTGAACACGGTAAAGGCTTTGCGGTTGTGGCGGCGGAAGTGCGTGCGCTGGCGCAGCGCAGCGCCAATGCGGCGAAGGAGATTGATGGGTTGATCGCCAGCTCTATCGATAAAGTGGCCGCTGGTCATACGCTGTCTGAGCAAACCCGCGATGCCATGAGCCACATCGTCAACCATATTGAGCAGGTGAAGACCCTGATGGGCGAGATCAATATAGCCGCGCAGGAGCAGGCGGCCGGGATTGGCCAGGTCAATCTGGCGATGAACCACATCAGCCAGGCGACGCACCAGAGCAGCGATATGATCAGCCAGTCAGAGAGCACGGCGCACCATCTGAGCCAGAAAGGGCATCATCTGACCCAGCTGGTGAGTATTTTCCGCGTCAACGACTGATGACATCAGGAAGATGGCTTACACTAAAGCCATCTTCCTTTTTCCGGAGCTGCCATGCGCCATCTTCTTCTGGCTTTGAGTCTGCTGCTCAGCGGCTGTGCCGCCCTGAACACCACACCGCAAGCGCCCCCACCGCCCACCTCGCAGGCGCAGGAGATCACCCGTGCGCAGAGCGCTGGTTTACCCAAGCTCGGCAACGTTACGGCCTCTTCACGCGGATCGCCGGATGATGTTCAGCGCGAGATTGCAAAGCGGGCCAATCAGGCCGGTGCCGTCTATTACCAGATTTTGATGGTTGATCAGACCACCATGCCCGGCTTGTGGTACGCCAGCGCGATTCTCTATGGTGCGCCGTCAGGCAGCACTGGCGCGCAGCAGTAAGCGCGTACAGAGATCATCGCTCAGCGCCCGGTGTCCGCGATCGTCCAGCTGCTGCGCACACCAGCCATCCGCCAGCGGGGGTTCTGCCACCGTCAGCAGGATCGCTGCACTTGCCAGCTGTAACAGCTCCTGAGTAAGTTCGCGCGCCACGCCTTCACGCACCTGACCCGACTGCAGCCGCAGCTGCCGCCAGCGGCGATCAAAGTGCCGGTTACACCCCTTCACCGCCTCAAACTCGTCGTGCAGCATAGCCAGTACTTCGGGCTGCCGGTTCAGCACCCGCAGCACATCCAGGCACATTACGTTGCCCGAGCCCTCCCAGATACTGTTCACCGGCATCTCCCGGTACAGGCGCGCCAGGTCACTCTCTTCGCAGTAACCGACGCCGCCCAGCACCTCCATCGCTTCGGCCACAAACGGCATACCCGCTTTGCAGATGCCAAACTTTGCTGCCGGCGTGAGCAGGCGTGCGTAGAGACGCTCATGTTCACTGGCGGGCGCAGACCAGGCGCGTGCCAGCCGCATCAGCAGGGCGGTCTGACCTTCCAGCTGCAACGCCTGCTGCGCCAGCACCGCACGCATCAGCGGCTGATCGCTCAGGTTCTTGCCCATTACCTGACGCTGCTGAGCATGGTGCAGGGCTATCGACAAGGCGCGGCGCATCACGCCGTGGCTGCCAAGCGCGCAGTCGAAGCGCGTCATGCCGCCCATCTTCAGGATCAGCCGTACCCCTTCGCCCTCTTCACCCATCAGCCAGCCGATGGCATCCTGGAACTCAGCCTCCGCACTGGCGTTGGCCCGATTGCCGAGCTTGTCCTTGAGCCGTTCAAGGCGGACTGCATTGCGCGTACCGTCAGGCAGCAGACGCGGCAGGAAGAAGCAGCTCAGCCCCTGCGATGTCTGCGCGAGGATGATGTGGGCATCGCTTTGCGGAACGGAGAAGAACCACTTATGGCCGATAATGCGGTACGCCTCACCGGGACCGCGCGCGCCGACAGGTTCAGCGCGGGTGGTGTTGCTCAGCACATCGCTGCCGCCCTGCTTTTCCGTCATGCCCATGCCAATCAGCAAACCGCGTTTTTGATCGCCGGGTAAGTGGTGCGCATCGTAGCGATCGCTGAGCAGGGTTTCGCGCCAGTCCGCATAGGGCACCGGCAGGTGGTTTTGCAATAGCGGGATCGCCGCGTGGGTCATCGTAACCGGACAGAGCGAACCGGCTTCCACCTGAGCATGCAAAATAAAACGTGCGGCGCGTGCGACCATGCCATTAGAGGGAACATCGGGCTGCCAGCTGAGATTATGCAGCCGGCTGGCGCATACGCCCTGCATCAGCAGATGCCATGCCGGGTGGAAGCGCACCTCATCAATACGGTTGCCGCGCGCATCATAACGCAGCAGTTCCGGCGGCTGCGCATTCGCCAGACGACCTAACTCAAGGGATTCAGCGCTGCCGAGCTGCAGGCCAACGGAGGCCAGCCATTCGCGATCCCAGCCGGCGCCTTCACGCGTGATGGCCTCGCACAGGGCGATATCGCGGGTAAACAGGTTGCTGCTATTTAATGGCTGTGGCTGATTAAATACGTGATGGGTGGTCCAGGCCATAACGGCTTCCCCTTACTGATATCCGCGCAATGACGGATATAAGTATGAAGAGAATAGGCCGTTATGCCTGGCACCGAAATCGTTTTGCGGTGCGGATCACGCCTGGCGCTGACGTACTGCTTCAAACAGGCACACGCCTGTTGCCACCGAGACGTTGAGCGAAGAGACGCTGCCGGCCATCGGAATGCTGATCAGCTCGTCGCAGTGCTCACGCGTCAGGCGGCGCATCCCTTCCCCTTCAGCACCCATCACCAGCGCCATCGGGCCGGTCATCTTGCTCTGATACAGGGTATGGTCCGCTTCACCGGCGGTGCCGACAATCCACACGTTATACTCCTGCAGCAACCGCATGGTGCGCGCCAGGTTCGTCACGCGGATCAACGGAACGTTTTCCGCGGCACCGCTGGCGACTTTCTTCGCCGTGGCATTGAGCGAAGCCGAGCGATCTTTTGGCACGATAACAGCATGCACGCCCGCCGCATCTGCGCTGCGCAGGCAGGCGCCGAGATTGTGCGGATCGGTTACGCCATCCAGGATCAGCAGGAACGGCTTCTCCAGCGATTGCAGCAGATCCGGCAGGTCGCCCTCCTGGTAGTTTTTACCCGGTTTTACGCGCGCCACGATGCCCTGGTGCACACCGCCTTCAACCTGGCCATCCAGCCACTGACGGTTCGCCAGCTGAATCACAATCCCCTGAGCTTCCAGTGCGGCAATCAGCGGCTGCAGGCGACGGTCGTCACGCCCTTTAAGGATGAAAACTTCCTGAAAACGCTGTGGATCGCGCTCCAGCAGCGCCTGCACGGCATGGATGCCAAAAATTATTTCGCTCATTACGTTGCTCAAGGTTGGATGTCTGTCGGTGGATATCAAAATCATTAATTAAGGCGCACAGCAATGCGCGCCTTACAGTGTGTTGATCATGTCTCTGGCCGCCCGGCAGAGCGGCCAGACAATCAGCCTTCGCTGGTGTTCTTCTTCGCTGCCCGCTTGCCTTTCGTTGCGGCGGCGATTTTACGGGTTTTCTCTGAAACTTTTTTGCCTTTTTTCTCGGTTTTCTTCTCAGCCGGCTTTTTCTGCTCGCTGCGGAAAGCCGCGTCAGGCTCAAAATTACCCTTCTTACCGGCATCACGACGACGCTTAGCCGGTGGCTTGCCACCGCGCTGCTCACGCTCGCGGGCGGTTTTACCCTCACCGCGCGGCACGCGCTTGCTGGAGATCAGGGCGAAGTCGATTTTGCGCTCATCCATATGCACCGCATCAACGCGCACTTCTACCGCATCACCGAGGCGATAGGTGCGGCCACCGGACTCACCAATCAGGCGCTGGCCTACCGCATCGAAGCGGTAGTAGTCGTTATCCAGCGTGGAGACGTGCACCAGGCCATCAATGAACAGATCGCTTAGACGCACAAAGAAACCAAAACCGGTTACGCTGGAGATCACCCCGTTAAAGACATTACCAACCTGATCCTGCATGAAGTCACACTTCAGCCAGTCGGCAACATCGCGGGTCGCTTCATCTGCACGGCGCTCGGTCATGGAGCAGTGCTGACCCAGCTGCAGCATCTGCTGCATATCGTAGTGGTAACCGCCGTTTGGCGTGGTGTTACCTTTCAGCGTGCCCTGCTCTTTCGCCAGCAGATATTTGATGGCGCGATGCAGCAGCAGATCCGGATAGCGGCGAATCGGTGAAGTAAAGTGCGCATAGGAGGCCAGCGCCAGGCCGAAGTGGCCGCGGTTTTCCGGGTCATACACCGCCTGTTTCATCGAGCGCAGCAGCATGGTTTGCAGCATCTCGGCATCCGGACGGTCGGCAATCTGCTTCAGCAGATCGGCGTAATCCACCGGCTGCGGTTTCGTGCCGCCGGGCAGGCTCAGGCCCAGTTCACTCAGTACGGTGCGGAAACTGGTAATGCTGTCTTCACTCGGACGGTCATGATCGCGGAATAGCGCGGGCTCCTGATTCTTCTCCACAAAGCGCGCCGAGGCGATGTTCGCAAGGATCATGCACTCCTCAATCAGCTTGTGCGCGTCGTTGCGTACCGTGCGCTCCACGCGCTCAATACGGCGATCCGCGTTAAAGATGAACTTCGCCTCTTCGGTCTCAAAAGAGATCCCGCCACGCTGCTCACGCGCCGTTTCCAGCGCCTCATACATGCTGTGCAGCTCTTCAAGGTGCTTCACCTGCGCCGCATACTGCTCGCGCAGCTCCGGGTTACCCTGCAGAATGTTCCACACTTTGGTGTAAGTCAGACGGGCGTGTGAGTTCATCACCGCTTCGTAGTGCTTATAACCGGTGAGTTTGCCGCTGGAGGAGATGGTCATCTCGCATACCATACACAGGCGATCGACCTGCGGGTTCAGGGAGCACAGACCGTTGGAGAGGATCTCCGGCAGCATCGGCACCACCTGCGAGGGGAAGTACACCGACGTGCCGCGCTGGTGCGCTTCGTTATCCAGCGCCGTGCCGGGGCGCACGTAGTAGCTGACGTCTGCGATGGCGACCCATAAGCGCCAGCCACCTCCGCGCTTTTTCTCGCAGTAGACGGCATCATCAAAATCGCGCGCATCTTCACCATCAATGGTGACCAGCGGCAGCTGACGCAGATCGACACGCCCTTTTTTCGCTGCTTCCGGCACCTGCTCTTTCAGCTGCGAAATCTCTTTCTCCACCTCTTCCGGCCAGAAGTGCGGAATCTCATGGGTGCGCAGCGCCATATCGACGGCCAGGCCGGTGCCCATGTTGTCGCCGAGGATTTCAGTGACTTTACCAATGGCTTTACTGCGGCGAGTTGAGCGCTGGACAATCTCCACCACCACCACTGAGCCCATGCGTGCACCCAGCGTATCTTCCTGCGGGATCAGGATATCGAAACTCAGGCGGCTGTCGTCCGGTACTACAAAGCCGGTGCCGGCATCGGTAAAGTAGCGGCCAACAATCTGGCTGTTGCGCGGCTCAAGCACGCGTACCACGCGCGCTTCACGACGGCCTTTACGATCGGCACCGCCAGGCTGGGCCAGGATGACGTCACCATGCAGGCAGAACTTCATCTGTTCAGCCGAGAGGTAGAAATCATCTTTCTGCCCGTCGACGCGCAGGAAGCCATAGCCATCACGATGGCCGATGACTTTGCCTCGCAGCAGGTCCAGGCGTTCCGGCAGGGCATAACATTGACGGCGGGTAAACACTAACTGGCCGTCGCGCTCCATGGCGCGCAGGCGGCGACGCAACGCTTCCAGCTGATCTTCACTGGTGATTTTAAGTGCTTCAGCGATCTCTTCACGGTTCGCCGGTTTTTCGCGTTGTTCTAACAGCGCCAGAATAAACTCGCGGCTGGGAATTGGGTTATCGTACTTTTCTGCTTCTCTGTCCTGATAAGGATCTTTTGACATTGCGGTTCCTCCGATGTCATTTATTTTTGGATTGCCACCGGCGGTTCGGACAATAAAATGTGGTAAAGCGAATCGTTATTGCGCACCAGGTCGGCCAGCGTGTAGTTATCCAGCTCTTTAAGGAATAACTGAACGGCGCTGTTCAGCGCGCTTCGCAAGCGACAGGCGGGGGTAATTGCACACTCTTCACAGTTAACTAACTGTAAGGGTTCCATTTTTCTCACCACATCGCCAATAACGATCTGTTCCGGGTCCATGCCTAAACGAATTCCGCCGTTTTTACCGCGTGTCGCGGCAATAAAGCCAGCCCGGCTAAGTTGATTGATGATTTTAACCATATGGTTACGCGACACCCCGTAGGTATCGGTGACTTCGGTAATGTTGGTCTGCGTGCCTTCCGGCAGTGTCGCCATATAGATCAGCGCACGCAGGCCATAATCGGTAAAACTCGTAAGCTGCACATGTACCTCAGTTAATCATCGATATTGTTGTTATCGCGCCAATATCCTGCGCTTCGATTAACATTGATGATAAACCAGTGTGGAGAACCCGGAGCGCTTTTTTCCAGCAAGTATCGAAATCTGCAAGAAAAAATAGAGTGAGTGGACCAAAGAGCAGATAAACAGAGGCCGGACAGTGTCCGGCCTGAGGAGAGCGGTTATGCGTCGAATGGATCGCGCAGAATCATGGTCTCACTACGGTCCGGGCCGGTTGAAATAATGTCAATCGGCACACCGGTAACTTCCTCAACACGTTTGATGTAGTCACGTGCTGCCTGCGGCAGGCCTTCCAGTGTTTTAACACCAAAGGTGTTTTCACTCCAGCCTGGCATGGATTCGTAAATCGGCTCAATGCCTTCCCAGCCTTCTGCTGCCAGCGGCGTGGTGGTCACTTCACGGCCATCCGGCATGCGGTAGCCCACACAGATTTTAACCTCTTTCAGGCCATCCAGCACGTCCAGCTTGGTCATGCAGAAACCTGACAGCGAGTTGATCTGTACTGCACGGCGAACAGCAACGGCGTCCAGCCAGCCGGTACGACGACGACGGCCCGTGGTGGCACCGAACTCGTTACCTTTCTCGCACAGGAACTCACCGGTTTCATCAAACAGTTCCGTCGGGAACGGACCGGCACCCACACGGGTAGAGTACGCTTTGACGATACCGAGCACGTAATCAACATAGCGCGGCCCAATGCCTGAACCGGTTGCAACGCCACCTGCAGTAGTATTAGAGGAGGTCACATACGGATAAGTTCCGTGGTCGATATCCAGCAGCGTACCCTGCGCGCCTTCGAACATGATCAGGTCGCCACGCTTGCGTGCGCCGTCCAGCAGTTCAGACACATCTACGACCATGCTGGTCAGGATGTCGGCCACTGCCAGCACATCGTTCAGCACTTTTTCGTAGTCGACAGCGTCTTCTTTGTAGTAGTTCACCAGCTGGAAGTTGTAGAAATCTACGATCTCTTTCAGCTTCACGGCGAAGGTTTCTTTGTTGAACAGATCGCTGACGCGCAGACCGCGACGGGCAACCTTATCTTCATAGGCCGGACCGATACCACGGCCGGTGGTACCGATAGCTTTGGCACCACGCGCTTTTTCACGCGCCAGGTCCATCGCAACATGGTATTGCAGAATCAGCGGACAAGCTTCAGAGATCAGCAGACGTTCACGTACCGGCACACCGCGCTCTTCCAGACCTTTCATCTCTTTCATCAGTGCTTCAGGCGACAGCACAACACCATTACCAATGATGCTGGTGACGTTTTCACGCAGGATGCCAGAGGGAATTAAGTGGAGGACGGTTTTTTCACCGTTGATGACAAGTGTATGGCCTGCATTGTGGCCACCCTGGTAACGCACAACATAATTCGCGCGTTCAGTCAGAAGGTCTACGATCTTACCTTTACCTTCGTCACCCCATTGGGTGCCCAGTACGACGACGTTCTTACCCATTTTCTAAAATCACCGATTGCTTAAAAATGGATTCTACCACCGGATTTTCACACTTTCAGCACTTTTAGCATACGATTGCGCTGTTTTTTGCCTGGGTTTTGCTCAGCTCACAATATGTTGGTGCAGTGACTACAGCGAGACACAATTTAGCCGGAGAGCCGCACAAAAATCCCGCCATCAGCCGCCTGTGTGGGTGCTCAGCATGTAGTAGATCACGACGCCTGCAACCACCAGCCCCCCGCCAAAACGGTGCAGAATGCGATCCGGCAGTTGAGTCATCGCCAGGATCATGCGCCGCCACATGCGCGGCAGCAGCATTGGCCCCAGGCCCTCCAGCACCAATACCAGGGCCAGCGCCATCCAGATGGTTGTGTTCATTAGGATTTTCCCAAAAAAAAGGCCGACAACAGTGTCGGCCTCAAGGTTATATCAGTTCTTAACGCGCAGTGTTAGTCGGCGCTTTCATATAGCGGAAGAAATCGCTATCCGGACTTAACACCATCACATCCTGATTGTCAGCAAAGCTGCTCTCATACGCGCGCAGGCTGCGGATAAAGGCGTAGAAATCCGGATCCTGACTGAACGCGTCAGCAAACAGTTTCGCTGCTTCACCATCACCCTCACCACGGGTAATCAGCGCCGTACGCTGTGCTTCAGCCAGGGTACGGGTCACCTGGTAATCGGCCTGGGCGCGCAGTTTTTCTGCCTCTTCCTGACCTTGTGAACGCTGGCTACGCGCTACCGCTTCACGCTCAGCGCGCATACGGTTGTAGATCGCGTCAGAGACTTCAGTTGGCAGGTTGATCTGCTTGATGCGTACATCAACTACCTGAATACCCAGTGCCGCCATACTGTTCGGATTTGGTGCAGGCTCGCTGCTGTTGGTCTCACGCTCGACGCGGGCTGCCGCGCTGGCGATCGCATCATCTGCAGCTGGCGTCTGTACTTCGTCATCGCTGCCCGCGCTGCCGGTGTTCAGGGCATCGCGTACGTCAGTGGTCAGACGGCCGCGGGAGTCCGTGACGATATCTTTCACATCCAGACGCCCCATCTCCGAACGCAGGCGGTCGCTGAACTTACGTTTCAGCAGCACTTCTGCCTGAGAGATATCGCCACCACCGGTTGCCAGGTAGTAACGGCTGAAGTCGCTGATGCGCCACTTAATGTAAGAGTCAACGATCAGATCTTTCTTCTCTTTCGTTACGAAGCGATCCGCCTGGTTATCCATGGTCTGGATGCGGGCATCAAGCGACTTTACGGTCTCAATAAATGGAATCTTGAAGTGCAGACCCGGCGCGTACACCTGCGGTTTGTTCTCGTCATCACGCAGAACCTTACCAAAACGCAGCACAATGCCACGCTGGCCTTCCTGCACCACGAACAGTGACGCGTACAGCACCACCAGCACTACAATAATTACGGCGATGATTGGCTTACGCATCGATTACTCCCTCCCTTCGCGCTGGGTATCGTTGCGCAGCGCATTAGCGCGACGCTGATCCATGATGCTGTCCGGATTGTAAGATGAAGAGTCGCTGCGGCTGGCATTGTTGCCCGGCGAGGACGGTAACTTCATCAGATTACTGTTGTTCTGACCACTCTGACCGCCGGCCTGACCGCTGCGCAGCAGTTGATCCAGCGGCAGCACCATCAGGCTGTTGCTGCGATCGTTAACCAGCACTTTACGGGTATGGCTAAGCACGCGCTCCATGGTCTCGATATACAGACGCTCTTTGGTGATCTGCGGCGCGGCTTTGTATTCCGGCAGCAGGCGGGCAAAACGCGCCACTTCACCCTGCGCTTCCAGCACGGTACGCTCTTTGTAAGCACGCGCCTCTTCCAGGATACGCTGCGCCTGGCCATTAGCACGCGGCTGCACTTCGTTTGCGTAAGCTTCCGCTTCACGTACGTACTGCTCACGGTTCTCACGCGCGGCAATCGCATCATCAAATGACGCTTTTACCTCTTCCGGTGGACGCGCCGCCTGGAAGTTAACGTCAAGCAGCGTGATCCCCATGTTGTATGGACGAATCGTCTCATCGATTTCGCGCTGGGTATCGCTACGCACCACGGTACGGCCTTCCGTCAGAATGCGGTCCATGGTGGAGCGACCAATCACGCCGCGCAGTGCGCTGTCGGTTGCCTGACGCAGACTGTCATCCGCGCTGGTGACAGCGTACAGATAGCGCTCCGGATCGGTGACGCGATACTGCACGTTCATCTCCACGCGTACCACATTCTCATCCGAAGTCAGCATAACGCCGGACGCCGCCAGCTCACGCACCGCTTCAACGTTCACGGCACGCACCTGATCGATAAAGGTGGGTTTCCAGTTGAGGCCAGGCTCAACCAGATGGCTGAATTTCCCGAAACGCGTAACCACACCGCGCTCGGCTTCTTTGATGGTGTAGAAACCGCTGGCCGCCCAGATGACGACTGCCGCGACGGCTACAATGCCAACAATTTTGCCACCGCTGCCGCCGCTGCGCTGGCCGTTGTCGCTCTGTTTGCCACCGCCCAGTCCGCCGAGTTTCTTACTCAGCTTACGGAAGATATCATCCAGATCAGGAGGTCCCTGATCGCGACCTCCTTTATTTCCCCCAGAGTTGCCGCCTTGGTTATTGCTGCTTCCCCACGGGTCGCGGTCCTGTCCGTTATTTCCGGGCTGATTCCACGCCATGTCTCTACTCCATTTATTGTATATAAGTTTACCCTGCCACGTGCCGGGCACGTTTTCGGGTAAATGAGTTGGGCAACGGTCAAACAATATAACTGGCTAGCGACGGCTCCTGCTTACACAAACGACGCCAGTCAACGATAGGCATACGCACGTGCAAACCTACACAGCCATCTTCTTCATTCCACTCTTTTTCAATCGCATGCAGCTGATAGAAGCGGCTGCGCAAGCGGCCCGCTTCCGGCGGCAGACGCAAATCGTACTGCGCAACTTCACCGGCTAAACGCTCAGAGAGTGCCTGCCACAGCAACGGCAAACCTACGCCGCTTTGTGCGGATAACCACACGCGCGTCGGGCGATTCTCTTCATCACGATCGATACGCGGCTCAAACCCATCCAGCATATCGATTTTATTCATCACCAGCAGCGAGGGAATCTCATCGGCCTCAATCTCTGCCAGCACTTCGTTTACCGCGTCGATGTTGTCATTGACGCGCAGATCGGCGGCATCAATCACATGCAGCAGCAAGCTTGCCTGCCGCGTCTCCTGCAGCGTGGCTTTAAAAGCTGCCACTAAATCATGCGGCAGGTGGCGGATAAACCCGACCGTATCGGCCAGCACCACTTCACCCACGTCTGCCACGTTCAGCCGGCGTAAGGTCGGGTCCAGCGTAGCGAACAGCTGATCCGCTGCGTAGACGTTGGCAGAGGTGATGGCATTAAACAGGTAGATTTACCGGCGTTGGTGTAGCCCACCAGCGAAACCGTGGGGACATCGGCTTTTGCACGCGCCTGGCGCCCCTGTTCGCGCTGTTTTTCCACGCGCTCAAGGCGGGAGAGAATCTGGCTGATACGACCACGCAGTAAGCGACGGTCGGTCTCCAGCTGCGTTTCACCCGGGCCACGCAGGCCGATACCGCCTTTCTGACGCTCAAGGTGAGTCCAGCCGCGAACCAGACGGGTAGCCAGATGACGTAGTTGTGCCAGCTCGACCTGCAGTTTCCCTTCATGGGTGCGGGCGCGCTGGGCGAATATATCGAGAATTAAGCCGGTGCGATCGATAACACGACATTCGCACAGCCGCTCAAGATTTCGTTCCTGAGCAGGAGATAAGGCATGATCGAATAATACGACCGATGCTCCACTCGCTTTTACCGCATCGGCAATTTCAACTGCCTTTCCTTCACCGACAAAATATTTAGGATGTGGCGCTTTACGGCTGCCGGTAATAACTTGCAGCGCTTCGACGCCCGCGGAAGAGACAAGAGTTTCAAACTCCTGCAAATCCTCCAGCTCTTTGTCTTGGGAGAACCAGATGTGTACCAGTACGGCCTGCTCACCGGCATCATAACGGTCAAACAAGCTATAACCTCGCTAAAATAAAATAACCAGGACGGGAAAACGTCATCGCCCCCCAGCCCTGGCTTTACGGCAACACAAAATTATTCTGCGTTATCGCCGTCTTGTTGTGGCTGCGACTGAGCGCCTGATTGCTTCCGCCGTGGTGATAGTTGCTGCCACCGCTGCCGCCCGCATTGTTGCTATGGTGCGAAACCGGACGAGAAGGAACCACTGTTGAGATGGCGTGCTTATACACCATCTGGCTTACCGTGTTTTTTAACAGAATGACGAACTGATCGAAGGATTCAATTTGTCCCTGCAGCTTAATGCCATTCACCAAATAAATCGAAACCGGTACACGTTCACGACGCAATGCGTTCAAAAACGGGTCTTGTAATGATTGCCCCTTAGCCATTCTATCTTTTCCTTATATGCTTGTTGTTTATTACTTTAAGAACCGTGGTTCAGAAAAACTGCGTAAAAAATTTGCGCACGATAACGGACCAATTGTACACAATCATCCCTGCTTAGCACTAACTACCTGAAGTACCGCATCACGCGCTAACGCTGGCTCGTCACTGTCTAACCAGTGGACGTTCTGCCAGCCGCGTAACCAGGTCATCTGGCGTTTAGCGAGCTGCCGGGTGGCGCAAATTCCCCGATAAACCATTTCGTCGTAATCAATCTCGCCAGATAAATATGACCACATCTGACGATAACCTACACAGCGAATGGAAGGCATATCCGTATGCAAATCACCTCGCGCAAACAGGGCACGAGCCTCCGCTTCAAAGCCTGACGCTAACATCTGGTCGTAACGCAACGCGATGCGTTGATGTAGCAGTTCACGGCTCGCCGGAGCGATAGCAAACTGGTACACGTCGTAGGGTAACGCTTCACCGGACGTTTTTGTCAGTTCCGTTAAAGTTTTACCCGAAATAAAAAAAACTTCCAGTGCTCGCGAAAGTCTCTGCGGATCATTCGGATGAATACGACTACCGGCGACCGGATCGATTTCACACAGCTGGCGGTGCAGGGCTTCCCACCCTTTTTCCGCCGCCATTTGCTCTATTCGCTGACGCACATCCGGATCGGCCGAGGGCAGCGGCGACAATCCTTCAAGCAACGCCTTGAAGTAGAGCATGGTTCCACCAACAAGCAGCGGAATTTTACCTTTTTGGGTAATATCCGCCATTTCAGCCAGCGCATCGCGACGAAACTCTGCGGCAGAGTACGCCTCAGAGGGATCGCGAATGTCCAGCAAACGATGGGGTGCCTGCGCTAACTCTGCTGCCGACGGTTTCGCCGTGCCAATATCCATCCCGCGATAGATTAAGGCAGAGTCAACGCTGATAAGTTCAACCGGCAGTTGCTGACGCAGTGCGATTGCTAATGCTGTCTTACCGGAGGCGGTTGGCCCCATCAAAAAAATTGCCTTTGGCCGGCCAGCCTGGTTCAGTTCACTCATGCTTCAACGCGTTAATGGCGCTCTCAATCTCAAGGGTCTGTAACAGACCTGAAGGCGGCGATTTCAACAGTTGCGGACAGAGCCGTTCGAGCTCAGCCAGCAGGGTAATCGCCTGCGAGTGATTCCAGTGAGGGGCTTCTGCCTCTTCACGCTGCGCCAGCCACCGGGCCAGTGCAACAGCAGAAACCTCTTGCTGCCGGGCGAGATAGCCTAACAGGTCTGGAATCAAGATTTGTAAATTTTGTGTGCGTAACGGTAAAGGCACCGCGCGCAGGGTCACATGCTGCCCTTCCCGTTGTAAATCAATGCCCATCTGGCTTAACAGCGCAGCCTGCGCCTCTATAACGGCCAGCTCCTCTTTAGCAATTTTCAGCCGTACCGGGATCAGCAGCGGCTGCGGTTTTAGACCTTCGTCTCCGGGTTGCAGCTGGGCCTGTTTCAGCCAGCGCGCCGCCACCGGCAGTGACAGCAGCTGCAAACTGCTACCGCGCTCCAGCAGCGCATAGCGATCCTGAATAACGCTGAGTACGCGGCCAAAACTTTGTGCGTGCGCGGCAAGCGGTGCTTCCCGGGTTTCCGGCTGCCGGGCCGGGGATGTGGCGGGTGCCGGTGCCGGTTCAGGCTTGCGTGCGGTTTCCGCTGCCGGCGTTTTCATTAGCTGCTGATAAGCGGCACCTTCACGCGCGCGGTAACCGGGCTCTTTATGTTGCCAGCCCGCACCCGCAGCGCCGGCGGATCCCCCGCCGCTGCGCGG
>NZ_MLFS01000015.1 GCF_002095485.1 Pantoea wallisii
TAATGGCGGAAAGTCGTCAACGGGTTTCGTAAAAAAAGCGTAGCATTCGTGACTGACTGCCTGCTTTTCAGACAGGCTGCGCAAAAAGCCTACGCCAGGGCGCCATTTTTGCGGCACAGCGCGATGCCCAGTACATCCTCCGCCAGCCCGCGCGCGGTCGCCACATCCATAACGTTGCGCTTAACCAGCAGCTTACTCAGGCACCCTTCCAGGATCAGCTCCATCTGGTCAGCGACCATTGTCGGGTTATCCAGCGCCAGCTCAACCAGAATTTCATGGGTAAATTGCCATGAGCTGCGCTTCTGCTGCTCTGCAAGTTGGTGCACCGGCTGATCTGGCTGGGGATAGAAGCTGCAGGCAGCGATAAACAGGCAGCCGGGAAAACGGCCTTTGCTGACATACTCAGTCAGCACTTCGTAGCGCGCCAGCAGTTTCTGTTCAGCGCTGAGCTGGTCGTCGAGCTGCACCTGGCGGCGCCAGCTATCAATTTGCTGCGCGTGATAGCGCAGCGCGTCATACAGCAGAGCATCGCGATCGGGCCAGTAACGTGCCAGCTGCTCTGTTGTCAGGCCGGTTTCTCCCGCCAGCTGCTGGAGGGAGGTGGTGGCAGCAAGCCCGCGCTGTTCGAGTACATTCAGCGCATGGTCAAGAATTTGTTCGCGTTGCAAGTGGCTCTCCTCTGGAATGCGAGCCCGCTCGCTGGCGAGCGGGCAGTGTCCTGCAACCAGTGTCGTTTAACGCGGCAGATTGTGCAAATGCGTCTGAAAATCCGTCGCGTTAAGGAAACCGGTAATGCGTGAACCAGGGATCTCTTCACCCCGGGCATTGAAAAACAGGATGGTAGGCAGCCCCAGAACCTGTAAATGCTGCAATAGCGCATTGTCCTGCGCGCTGTTGGCGGTGACGTTGGCCTGTAGCAACTGCACGTTGCTCAGTGCGCTGCGCACGCCGTCATCACTGAAGGTGTACTTTTCGAACTCCTTGCAGGCGACACACCAGTCGGCATAGAGATCGACCATCGTGATACGGCCTTGCGCCTGTTGCAGCGCACTGTCGAGCTGCTCGCTGCTGGCGATGCGCGTGAAGGGCAGGTGCGCGACCGCGGAGGCGCTATGGCTGGTGCCAAAGGCCCAATCCTGTAACGGACGCGCCACGACCAGCGCGGCAGCCAGCATCAGGATTTGCATCAGGCGCCACGCGCCGCCTGCGCGCAGGCTGAGGCTAAAGCCCCAGGCAAAGAACGCCACGCCGAGCAGGCTCCATAAGCGCAGCCCCCAGACATCACCGATGATCCGCTCCAGCAGAAACACCGGCAGCGCCAGAATCACGAAGCCAAAGCCCTCTTTAACGCTCTGCATCCACGGCCCGCTTTTCGGCAGCAGCCTGTTCCCGAACAGGGTGATAGCGATCAGCGGCAGCCCCATACCGAAGGCGTACAGCCAGAGCGTGCCCGCGCCGGCCCACAGATTACCGCTCTGCGCGATATAGAGCAGGATGGCGCTGAGTGGCGCGGTGGTGCAGGGCGAGCAGATTAAACCGGCCAGCGCGCCCATGAAAAACACGCCGGGCAGCGATCCGCCCTGCTGACGGTTGCTCCAGAGCGCCAGCCGCGTTTGTACGCTGGTGGGCAGCTGCAGCGGGAACAGGCCAAACATCGACAGCGCCAACGTCACAAACAGGGCAGACAGCGCGATCAGAACGTAAGGGTGCTGCAGCGCAGCCTGAAAGCGGAGACCGGCAGCAGCGACAACCACGCCAAGCAGCGTGTAGGTTAGCGCCATGCCCTGTACGTAGACCATCGCCAGCGCGAACAGCCGGCCTGGCGAGTAGCGGCGCGATCCCCCGAGGATGAGGCTGGAGATCAGCGGATACATCGGCAGGACGCACGGTGTAAAGGCTACGCCAATCCCAATCAGCAGCGCCCAGAGCGGTGAAAAGGGCAGCGGCGTGGGATGAGGCTGAGCGGCAGGCGCATCGCGGGTGGCGCTCACCGCGCTGAGCGGTACGGTGCGGGTCTCCGGCGGATAGCAGAACCCGGCGGCGGCACAGCCTGATAAGTCACGGTTACGGATGCGCCGTCTCCGGCCTGCTGTATCGATACCGGTACCTGCACATCCTGCGGGTAGATTTCGCTTTTGCCATAAAACTCATCTTCGTGCGGCTGGCCGGGCGGCAGAGCGAGCGGGGCAAGCTGTGCCTTTTGCGGCGTAATATGCAGCTGCTGGCGATAAAGATAGTAACCCTCTTTGACTCGCCAGCTCAGTTCCAGCTGATTGTCGTGCTGGCTAAAATCGAAAGCAAAAGCCTGATCGACCGGCACAAAGCGGCTGCTGTTTTGGGGGGAAAAGAGGCTGGCCTGCGCGGAGAAGCAGAACAGCAGTGCCAGGCACAAAGCCATCAGGCGGGAGAATCGGACGGCCATAACGAATTAATCAGCTCCGGTGGCGAAGGGGCCGCGATCATAACACGGCCGCTTCGCCACGAGGTTTTCAGGATGTAACGGCGCTACAGGATTAGGCTACCAAACAGGAAGCCGAACGCCACCGAGAAGGCAATTGCCAGTACGCCGGGAATAATAAAGGAGTGGTTAAAGACAAACTTGCCGATTCGGGTTGAGCCGGTGTCGTCCATTTCGACCGCCGCCAGCAGCGTAGGATAGGTTGGCAGCACGAACAGGGCGGAAACGGCAGCAAAAGAGGCCACGGCCGCCAGCGGTGACACGCCCAGCATCAGCGCTGCGGGCATCAGCGCTTTGGTGGTCGCCGCCTGCGAATAGAGCAGGGTTGCAGCGAAGAACAGCACCAGCGCCAGCATCCACGGGTAGCTCTGCAGCATATCGCCGGCCAGAGTCTGGATCTCGTTCAGGTGGGCCTTCACAAAGGTATCGCCCAGCCATGCCACGCCCATGACGCAAATACAGGCGCTCATACCAGATTTAAAAGTGCTGGCGCTCAGGATCTCACCGGTATCGATTTTGCAGGTCAGGCAGATCAGCGTGGCCACGGTAAGCATAAACACCACGATTGCCTCATTGCGCGGCAGCAGCGGGTTGGCGATCAATCCCACGCTGTCGCTGATGGCGGTGGCGTACAGCACAACCGCGATGATACCGATCAGGAACAGCAGCACAGCACGCTTCGCGCCGGGTTTGATCTGATAAACCTGCTCGCCGCGCAGCGTCACTTCACCTTTCGCCAGGCGCGCCTGATAGACCTCATCATCCTTCAACTCTTTGCCGAGGAAATTGGTAATGATGGCTGCGCAGAAGATGGCTGCCATCGTCGAGGGCAGCGCGACGCCGAGCAGCGCCAGATAACTCACGCCGCGCGGTTCAAGAAGAGAGGCAAAAAACACCACGGCAGCAGAGAGCGGTGACGCGGTGATGGCGATTTGTGAGGCGACCACGGCAATAGAGAGCGGGCGCGATGGACGTACGCCTTGCTCTTTTGCCACTTCAGCAATCACCGGCAGCGTGGAGAATGCCGTATGGCCGGTGCCGGCCAGCAGCGTCATCAGATAGGTCACCAGCGGCGCGAGAAAGGTAACGTAGCGTGGATGACGGCGCAGCAGGCGTTCCGCCAGCCCGACCAGATAATCCATGCCGCCCGCAACCTGCATCGCGGCGATTGCCGCGATCACCGCCATAATAATTTCAATCACATCAAACGGGATAACGCCGGGCTTCATGCCGCAAAACAGCGTCAGCACCAGCACGCCCAGCCCGCCGGCAAAGCCGATGCCAATACCGCCCAGCCGGGCCCCCAGCCAGATCGCCAGCAGAACCACCACCAATTCCACGATTACCATGCGTTTTCACCCCTGAGCCGGAGACGTCCGGCTCTTAAAGTTGTAGCCGTCAAAATAAAAAAAGCACGCCGTATTGTATACAGGCGTGCTTTGAACGACTTGATCCGGCGTAGATTATTGTTCGTTTTCGTCGGTGTAGCGTTTGGCTTTATAGGCAGGATGCATCAGGTTCTGAATGGAGAAAATATCATCCAGCTCGGCTTCGGTCAGCAGGCCACGCTCCAGCACCACTTCACGCACGCTCTTACCGGTCTCCGCACAGATTTTGCCAACAATATCACCGTTATGGTGGCCGATGTACGGGTTGAGGTAAGTCACGATACCAATGGAGTTAAATACGTAAGCTTCACACACCGCTTTGTTGGCGGTGATGCCGTTGACGCATTTCTCCAGCAGGTTGTAGCAGGCGTTAGTCAGAATACTGATGGATTCAAACAGCGCCTGACCGATAACCGGCTCCATCACGTTCAGCTGCAGCTGACCCGCTTCGGAGGCCATGGTCACAGTGATATCGTTGCCGATCACTTTGAAGCACACCTGGTTGACGACTTCCGGCACCACCGGGTTAACCTTGGCTGGCATAATGGACGAGCCCGCCTGCAGTTCCGGCAGGTTGATCTCATTCAGGCCAGCACGCGGGCCGGAGGAGAGCAGGCGCAGGTCGTTACAGATCTTCGACAGTTTCACCGCCAGACGTTTCAGCGCCGAGTGCACCATCACATAGGCACCGCAATCGGAGGTCGCTTCAATCAGGTCCTCTGCCGGCACGACTGGCAGATTACTCACTTCCGCCAGACGCTGTACTGCCAGCTGCTGATAGCCATCCGGTGTATTCAGGCGCGTACCGATCGCGGTCGCCCCGAGGTTCACTTCCAGCAGCAGCTCCGCCGTACGCAGAATACTGCGCGTCTCTTCGTTCAGTAACACGTTGAACGCGTGGAACTCCTGACCGAGTGACATAGGCACCGCATCCTGCAGCTGGGTACGGCCCATCTTCAGAATGTTTTCAAACTCTACGGCTTTACGCTGGAACCCTTCGCTCAGCTGGCTGATGGCATCCAGCAGCTTCAGAATGGAGGCGTAAACCGCAATGCGGAAACCGGTGGGATAAGCATCGTTAGTGGACTGACACTTATTCACGTGATCGTTAGGGTTGAGGTACTGATACTCACCTTTCTGATGGCCCATCAGTTCCAGACCGATGTTGGCCAGCACCTCATTGGTGTTCATATTGACCGAGGTGCCGGCGCCGCCCTGATAGACGTCCACCGGGAACTGATCCATGCATTTACCGTTATTCAGTACTTCATCACAGGCCTGAATGATGGTATTCGCGATATTACGCGGGATGGTCTGCAGCTCTTTGTTGGCGAGCGCGGCTGCTTTCTTTACCATCACCATACCGCGAACGAATTCAGGTATGTCACTGATTTTACTGCTACTGATATAAAAGTTCTCAATCGCACGCAGAGTATGAACACCGTAGTAAGCGTCTGCCGGAACTTCGCGCATGCCTAACAGGTCTTCTTCGATACGAATGTTGTTCGCCATGATTACCTTCTTATTATTTCTGCGGGTTACTGCCTGGCCGGCCGGGATGGACGGGCGGCAAATAACGTGCAGGTGAAGCAATTATATTGTCGTGGAATACCAGTGCCGACATTTTATCCATCTTCGGGCTGGCGAGCACGATCATATTCTGTTGTTACAAAATTGTTTGTGCACAGATCACTTTACGGGCATTTGCTGGCCCGTCGGTAATAACGATATGTGATGTAGTTCGCATTTTTAAGTCGCCAGTAAAAATTTAACCCGACAGGTTGAATTTGCCCGGCATAGCGCCCACTTCAACAGTTGAGGTCCATGCTGACCGCCCCATTTTGCCGCTGCGCACGCTGCGTGACGGCCCAACACACAGGAGATATCGGTGCGCTGGTTACCGTTTGTGATTTTTTTTGTTCTGGCCTGGATTGAGATCTCACTCTTCATCCAGGTTGCGCATGCGCTGGGCGTGCTGCTCACCATGCTGCTGGTGATCTTTACCTCTTGCATTGGCGTGTCGCTGGTTAAGAATCAGGGCATGAAGAACTTCATGCTGATGCAGGAGAAGCTGGCGCGTAATGAGAGCCCGGCGGCGGAGATGATCAAAAGCGTTTCGCTGATCATTGCCGGCTTCCTGCTGCTGCTGCCTGGCTTCTTTACTGATTTCCTCGGTTTGCTGCTGCTGCTGCCGCCGGTGCAGAAGCACCTGACGCTGAAACTGATGCCGCACCTGCGCGTCTGGCGTGGGCCAGGCCAGGGGCCGGACAGTGGTTTCACCATGGATGGCGAGTTCGAGCGCAAAGATCAGGACCGTATCGAACAGGATAAAGATCGATAAAGGTTAACGAGGCGGCGGAAGCCGCCTTTTTGCTGGCTTTTTCGCCAGCTGTTACAGAAACGAAAATTTTTTATTTTTTTGCCCTTGAAAGCCTCTCTGCTCATCCCTATCTCTTCCACCACGAGGCCGGAAGCCATGCAGCCCGGTGTTCAACCCAAAAACTGAATGATTGGACTTCTCAAAGGAGAGCTATCACATGAAAATTCGTCCGTTGCACGATCGCGTTATCGTCAAGCGTAAAGAAGTTGAAGCAAAATCGGCTGGCGGTATTGTCCTGACCGGTTCCGCAGCAGGCAAATCAACCCGTGGTGAAGTTCTGGCTGTCGGCAATGGCCGCATCCTGGAAAACGGTGAGGTTAAGCCGCTGGACGTGAAAGTGGGTGATCTGGTGATTTTCAGCGAAGGCTACGGTGCAAAAACCGAGAAAATCGACAACGAAGAAGTTCTGATCATCTCTGAAAGCGACATCCTGGCGATTGTCGAAGCGTAATTACGCGTAATTCACTGAACGAAACGAATTTAAGGGATATTTGAAATGGCAGCTAAAGACGTAAAATTCGGTAATGACGCACGCGTAAAAATGCTGCGTGGCGTAAACGTACTGGCAGATGCAGTAAAAGTTACCCTGGGCCCGAAAGGCCGTAACGTGGTTCTGGATAAATCTTTTGGTGCACCGACCATCACTAAAGATGGTGTTTCTGTGGCACGTGAAATCGAGCTGGAAGACAAGTTCGAAAACATGGGTGCGCAGATGGTGAAAGAAGTTGCCTCTAAAGCGAATGACGCAGCAGGCGACGGCACCACCACCGCAACCGTTCTGGCACAGTCTATCGTTAATGAAGGTCTGAAAGCCGTTGCAGCGGGCATGAACCCGATGGATCTGAAGCGCGGTATCGATAAAGCGGTTGCAGCAGCAGTTGAAGAGCTGAAAACCCTGTCTGTACCTTGCCAGGATTCACGCGCTATCGCCCAGGTTGGTACCATCTCTGCTAACTCTGATGAGAGCGTCGGCACCCTGATCGCCCAGGCGATGGATAAAGTGGGTAAAGAGGGCGTGATCACGGTTGAAGAGGGCACCGGCCTGCAGGACGAGCTGGATGTGGTTGAAGGTATGCAGTTTGACCGCGGCTACCTCTCTCCTTACTTCATCAACAAGCCAGAAACCGGTGCGGTGGAGCTGGAAAGCCCATTCATCCTGCTGGCTGACAAGAAAATCTCTAACATCCGCGAAATGCTGCCAGTACTGGAAGCCGTGGCGAAAGCCGGCAAACCACTGCTGATCATCGCTGAAGATGTGGAAGGCGAAGCGCTGGCAACGCTGGTGGTCAACACCATGCGCGGCATCGTGAAAGTGGCTGCGGTGAAAGCGCCAGGCTTCGGCGACCGTCGTAAAGCGATGCTGCAGGATATCGCGATCCTGACCGGCGGTACCGTGATCTCTGAAGAGATCGGTATGGAGCTGGAAAAAGCAACGCTGGAAGATCTGGGCCAGGCGAAGCGCGTGGTGATCAACAAAGATACCACCACCATCATCGATGGCGTGGGCGATCAGGGTGCTATCTCTGGCCGCGTAGCGCAGATTCGTCAGCAGATTGAAGAAGCAACCTCTGATTACGATAAAGAGAAGCTGCAGGAGCGTGTCGCGAAACTGGCAGGCGGTGTTGCCGTTCTGAAAGTGGGCGCAGCTACTGAAGTTGAAATGAAAGAGAAGAAAGCGCGCGTTGAAGATGCCCTGCACGCAACCCGTGCTGCGGTTGAAGAGGGCGTGGTTGCGGGTGGCGGTGTAGCGCTGGTTCGCGTTGCGGCGAAGATCGCTGCTTCTGGTCTGAAAGGTCAGAACGAAGATCAGAACGTCGGTATCAAAGTTGCGCTGCGCGCGATGGAAGCGCCACTGCGTCAGATCGTCTCTAACGCCGGTGAAGAGCCATCTGTTGTGGCTAACAACGTGAAAGCGGGCGACGGTAACTACGGTTACAACGCGCAGACTGAAGAGTACGGCAACATGATCGACTTCGGTATCCTGGACCCAACCAAAGTGACCCGTTCTGCGCTGCAGTACGCATCCTCTGTTGCAGGTCTGATGATCACCACCGAAGCGATGGTGACCGACCTGCCGAAAGGCGACGCGCCTGATTTAGGTGCTGGCGCTGGCGGTATGGGTGGCATGGGCGGTATGGGCGGCATGATGTAATTGCCCTGAACGCTTAGTTCGCTGAGAAACCCCCGATCGGAAACGGTCGGGGGTTTTTCTTTTGGCGGCGAACAAGGTATAAGTATGAGCGCACTACTTCGGCTCTGCGGGTTTATACCCGTCATATTTCAAATTGCAGATGCGTTGGCTGCGTGCATTCACCCCAGTCACTTACTGGAGTAAGCGCCTGGGTATTCATGCCCTTGCCGCCTTTCTGCACCTTGAACTATTTAGGGTATAAGGCAATGAATGTTCAGAAAAAATATGCGCTTTTCTGCTACGCTGCCGCCCGACACTGATGATAATAAATGGGGATTATAATGCGGATTAACCTCTTGCCTGGACTGGCAGTCGGCGTTTTGCTGCTGGCGGGCTGTAGCACCTCTAACCAACTGAGTGCCGCTGGCGAACGTGTCACCTTCGTTGATCAACAGCCAGGCAGCCAATGTCAGCTGCTGGGCAACCTGACCGGCTCACAGAGCAACTGGCTGAGTGGTTCTGGCGGTGAAGGCAGTTCACTGCGCGGCGCGGCGAATGACCTGCGCAACCGCGCGGCTGAGATGGGCGGTAACGTCATTTACGGTGCCACCAGCCCGACGCAGAATCTGCTCTCTGCTTTCGCCCCGCTGGACAGCAAAATGTCTGGTCAGGTGTATAAGTGCCCGTAATGGCATAGCAGAAATAAAAAAAGCCGCGCCTGCGGCTTTTTTTATTTGCGGCGGGATGTGGGGGGATTACGAGCCGCTGTGGTCGCCATTAATGGCGACCCTACATAAGCGCGCCGGGCACGCATCAATCGTGGGATGTCTGTTTGTAGGGTGCGCATTAATGCGCACCGGGTAGGGGCGCAAAAGGTTATGCCTGCCGCAGCTGCAGATCCAGCGGCGTCTTGCTTGGCTCACCGCCAATCTCTCGCGCCAGTTTCGGCACCATATAGCCAGACACCATGCTCAGCAGCTGTCGCATCAGCGCACGGGCTTCATCATCAGAGACAAAAAAGTGCGCTGCGCCCTGGACCTTATCCAGCACGTGCAGGTAATAGGGCAGAATGCCGGCATCAAACAGCGCATTGCTGAGATTTGCCAGCGTCTGCGCGCTATCATTTACGCCGCGCAGCAGCACGCTCTGGTTGAGCAGCGTCACGCCGGCGCGTTTCAGCATCTGCATACGCTCGCGCAGCTCCTCGTCAATCTCCTGCGCGTGATTGATGTGGCTTACCAGCAGCACCTGCAGCCGCGTTTCCGCCAGAGTCTGGCACAGCCCTTCCGTAATGCGCGCCGGAATCACCACCGGCAGGCGACTGTGAATACGCAGACGCTTCAGGTGCGGGATTTTTTGCAGCTCGCCCACCAGCCAGGTCAGCTCGTGATCTTTCGCCATCAGCGGATCGCCACCGGAGAAAATAATCTCGTCCAGCTCCGGATGTGCGGCAATGTAATCAAGCGCGATCTGCCAGTTACGTTTATTGCCCTGATTATCCTGATACGGAAAATGGCGGCGGAAACAGTAGCGACAGTTGACCGCGCAGCCGCCCTTGACCAGCAGCAGCGCGCGGTTCCTATACTTGTGCAGTAAACCCGGCACCACGCTGCTCTGCTCGTCGAGCGGATCGGTGCTGTAACCCGGCGCATCCTGAAACTCCTGATGGCGGGTGATGACCTGCAGCAGCAGCGGGTCCTGCGCATTGCCCGGCCGCATGCGCCGGATAAAGGCCCGGGGCACGCGCAGGGCAAAAAGCCGGCGCGCGTCGTGGCCTGCGGCCAAATCCGCATGCTGTTCAAGGGATAAAAGTTGCAGTAATTCAGCAGGATCGGTGACAACATCAGCAAGTTGCTGCAACCAATCTTCTCTGACAGGGGAATTTAGGGTTACAATGTGTGCCATTTTTTTGGCTATTACCAGTTCAATATTTACAGAGGGCCTTTATGGCGACTTATCTTAGCAACGATTTCCGTCCCGGTCTTAAAATCATGTTCGAAGGCGAACCTTATGCCATCGAAGCCAGTGAGTTCGTTAAGCCGGGTAAAGGCCAGGCATTCGCACGCGTTAAAATGCGTCGTCTGCTGACCGGTTCTCGCGTTGAGAAAACCTTCAAATCTACTGACTCTGCCGAAGGCGCAGACGTTCGTGATATGACGCTGCAATACTCTTACAACGACGGCGACTTCTACTACTTCATGCACCCTGAGTCTTTCGAGCAGTATCAGATCGAAGCCAAAGTGCTGGATGACGTGACCAAGTGGCTGCAGGATAACGCCGATTGTATCGTTACCCTGTGGAACGACAAAGCGATCGCGGTTCAGCCACCGAACTTTATCGAAGCCGAAGTGACTGAAACCGACCCGGGCCTGAAGGGTGATACCGCAGGTACCGGCGGCAAGCCTGCTACGCTCTCTACGGGCGCAGTGATCAAAGTTCCACTCTTCGTGCAGATTGGCGAAGTGGTTAAAGTTGACACCCGCTCTGGCGAATACGTCTCCCGCGTAAAATAATCGTCACATCAGGCGCATCAATGATGCGCCTTTTTTCTGCTCGCCTGCCAGACCCCGTCTTTTTTCAGCGCGTTAACCGCCAGCCTCGCGTATCCGGTCTATGCTTTAAAAGCTGTACTTTTACTGCAACCAACAAGGATATGGCTATGTTCAAGAAAAGTATTGTCGCAATTTTCTCGGTACTGGTGCTCTCCTCGCTGCTCTCTGCCTGCAACACCACGCGTGGCGTAGGGGAAGATGTGGAAGCCGGCGGCCAGGCAATTCAGCGCACCACGCAATAACACCCACCGGTACGAAACAGGCTTTCGTACCGGCTTTTTTCCGCTTCACTCTCTTCTCCGGCCTGCCGTTTCTGAAACTGCGCAGTGCACGTGCCGCGTCGTTGTTTGCCATCGTCAATACGGGTAGACTTCCACCCCTTATCTGTATGAGGAGTCATCAACATGAGCGAAACGGCAAGCTGGCAGCCGAGCGCACCCATTGCCAATTTGTTGAAACGCGCCGCGATCATTGCGGAGATCCGTCGTTTCTTTGCCGATCGCGGCGTACTGGAAGTGGATACCCCGGCCATGAGCCAGGCAACCATCACCGATATCCATCTGGTGCCGTTTCAGACCCGCTTTGTCGGGCCAGGCGCAGCGGAAGGGCGCGATCTGTGGCTGATGACCAGTCCGGAGTACCATATGAAGCGCCTGCTGGCGGCGGGCAGTGGCCCAATCTACCAGATGGGCCGCTGCTTCCGTAATGAGGAAGCGGGACGTCACCACAATCCGGAATTCACCATGCTGGAGTGGTACCGTCCACATTACGATATGTACCGCCTGATGAATGAAGTCGACGATTTGCTGCAACAGGTGCTGGAGTGCGACAGCGCCGAATCACTCTCCTATCAGCAGGCCTTTATTCGTCACCTTGAGCTCGATCCGCTGTCGGCGGATAAAGCGCAGCTGCGTGAAGCGGCGGAGAAGCTGGGCGAGGGTGAGCTGGCGAATCGCGAAGAGGATCGCGATACGCTGCTGCAGCTGCTATTTATGCTGGGCGTAGAGCCGAAGATCGGTAACGATAAGCCGTGCTTCGTTTACCACTTCCCGGCCAGTCAGGCAGCGCTGGCGGAGATCAGCACTGAAGATCACCGCGTTGCAGAGCGATTTGAGGTCTATTACAAAGGGGTTGAGCTGGCGAACGGGTTCCGCGAGCTGACCGACAGCCGCGAGCAGCGTCAGCGTTTTGAGCAGGATAACCGCCGCCGCGCCGCGCGGGGCCTGCCACAGCATCCAATCGATACCTATCTGCTGGATGCGCTGGCGCACGGCATGCCAGCCTGTTCCGGTGTCGCGCTGGGCGTTGATCGCTTGATTATGCTGGCGCTCAGAGCGGAAGCGTTGAGTGATGTCATCGCCTTCCCGGTGGACCGCAGTTAAGGCCCTTTGCAGCGCAATGCATCATGGGAAGCGGTGACATAAGGCTGGCGCCGCTTCCCATAAAGTTACTGTGACGGCGTGTTTGTGGCTTCCGGAAACTCCTGAATGGTCACCGGCAGCGTCATTTTCTGTTCATTACGCAGTATCTGCACATCAATCACCGAGCCCGGACGAATCTCCGCAACCTGATCCATGGTCTCCTGCGCCGAGAGCGCCGGTTTGCCGTTCACCTGCAACAGCACGTCGTTGGCCTGCAGGCCGGCGCGATCGGCGGGCCCGCCGGGCGCCACATCGCTGACGATAATGCCCTGAACCCGATCCAGATTACTGCCCTGGCCGTGCAGCGGCGGCAGTTCACGGCCGGTGATCCCGATATAACCGCGAATGACGCGGCCATCACGAATCAGCTTATCCATAATTTTGCTCGCCAGCGCGGTGGGAATGGCAAAGCCGATGCCCTCTGGCGTTTCGCCGTCATTGCTTTTATCAAAGGTCAGGGTATTGATGCCCATCAGCTCGCCGAGCGAGTTGATCAGCGCACCGCCGGAGTTACCCTGGTTGATAGAGGCATCGGTCTGCAGGAAGTTTTGCCGGCCAGAGGAGCTGAGCCCGATACGCCCGGTGGCACTGATAATGCCCTGCGTAACGGTTTGCCCCAGGTTGTAAGGGTTACCAATCGCCATCACCACATCGCCAATATGCGCTGCCCGCTTCGAATTTATGGGGATCACCGGCAGGTTGGTGGCATTGATCTTCAGCACGGCCAGATCGGTCATGGCGTCGGAGCTACCAGCGTGGCTTCAAAGAAGCGTCCGTCCTGTAAGGCGACAATGATCTGATCGGCGTTATTAATGACGTGCTTATTGGTAAGGATGTAGCCTTTTACGTTCATGATCACGCCGGAGCCCAGCGTGGTGATGCCGCGGTTATTGTTACCGTGGGCGCTACGGTTATAGACGTTGACGACCGCAGGAACGGCACGGCGCACGCCCTGATTAAAACTGAAGGGCGCTTCATCGGCGCTGCTGTCATGCTCGAAAGTGACGTTGCTGCCCATTCGCAGCGCAGGGATCGCGACAAGTAGTAAACCCGCCACGATCAGGCCCATCACCACTGAACGCAAAAGTTTAAGAAACATGGTGTTATTTCAAGCCAGGTGAGATCGCAGGGCAGAATAGCACGAGAAAGGCGGACAAACACCTGCTTGTCCGCCTGATGCGAGGATTATCGCAGAAGCAGGTAGATCGTCTCGTCGCCGCGTACCACGTTAAGAGCCAGCACCGGCGGTTTACCCTCCAGCACCTTGCGCATTTCAGCGAGGTTTTGCACGCGAGTGCGGTTAACGCCGATGATCACGTCATCCTTCTGCAGGCCAACCTGTTCTGCAGGCGTGCCTTTTTCAAGGGTATCGACCTTCACGCCTTTATCACCGGTTTTGGTGGTGCCATCGCTCAGCGTTGCGCCCTGCAGGGCCGGTGACATCAGCTGTGCGCTGGCCGTAGATTGCGCGCTCTGTTCCAGCGTGACGGTCACAGTCACCGGCTTACCTTCGCGCAGCAGACCAATTTTCACCTGCTGGCCCGGCGGCGTGGTGCCCACTTTCACGCGCAGCTCCGCAAAGCTGGTAATCGGTTTATCGTTAATCGCGGTAATAATATCGCCCGCTTTAATGCCAGCTTTCTCCGCCGCGGATTTTGGCAGCACTTCAGAAACAAATGCACCGCGCTGGGCATCAACGTTAAATGCTTTGGCGATATCGGCGGTCATCTCAGTACCTTTGATACCGAGCTGGCCGCGCTTCACTTCGCCGAACTGAATCAGCTGCTGTGCAAGGTTCATCGCCATGTTACCGGGAATAGCGAAGCCGATGCCGATATTGCCGCCGCTGGAGGCAAGAATCGCGGTATTAATACCAATAAGCTCGCCGTTGAGGTTAACCAGCGCGCCGCCGGAGTTGCCGCGGTTGATCGCTGCATCGGTCTGGATAAAGTTCTCCAGCCCCTCAAGGTTCAGGCCACTGCGGCCCAGCGCCGAGATAATCCCGGAGGTTGCCGTCTGACCCAGGCCAAATGGGTTACCGATCGCCACGGCAAAGTCGCCGACTTTCAGCGCATCGGAGTCAGCAATTTTCACCTGCGTCAGGTTTTTCGCCCCTTCAACCTGAATCAGCGCAATATCAGTTTGCTCATCGTGACCGATCAGTTTGGCATCGTACTCATTGCCATCGCTCATCTGCACGCTGATTTTGTCTGCACCGTTGACCACGTGGTTATTTGTGAGGATATAGCCTTTCGCGGCATCAATAATGACGCCGGAGCCCAGCCCTTCGAACGGCTGCGGCTGCGCCTGACCCGGCGCCTGACCGAAGAAGCGCTTCAGCGGTTCAGGAATGTCCTGCGCCTGCTGGCCGCTGTCGGTGCCTTCCACGTGCACGCTGACCACGGCCGGCAGCACTTTTTCCAGCATCGGTGCCAGGCTTGGCAGATCCTGTCCCTGAATTTGTGCGGGCAGCGTCGCCATTGCAGCCGGTGCTGCCGCCAGACTCATCCCAATGCTCAAGGCTAATGCGCTTAACAGGTTTACTTGTTTTTTCATTGCTACAACGCTCTCGCTGCGAAAAGGGGGATAAAAGAAGTGTGACAGTTGTTTGTAATAAGTGTTCGGAAAACAAAAAGGGCACAGCGATGCTGTGCCCCAAAAGGATTAGTTGCGTGGAGTACGTTCGCCACCGCGCAGTAAACCGGATGCGCCTTCAGAGTAGTCGCGCGGGATCTGCACCGGCGCCTGATCGTTATCAGCTTCGGCTTCCGTCAGCTGGTAGGCAAACGGGTTCTTTTCACCCGGCAGATCGGGCAGCAGGTCATTCGACCCTTTCGCCATGTGCTGATACAGCTGGCGATAATCACGCGCCATGTTGTCCAGCAGCTCTGCACTGCGTGCAAAGTGGTTGGTGAGCTCTTCGCGATAATCTGCCAGCTCGGCCTCGATTTTTCCAGTTCGTACTGCATGCTGCGCTGCTCACGCAGCTTTTTGTTGCCAAAACGCACTGCTACAGCGCCGACAATAATGCCAATCACTAAACCAATCAGCCCGTATTCCCAGGTCATAATAACTCCCGTGTAATTTCCGTTGCTTCGTAGGGCATTGCTTCTGTTTCAACTTCAATAGTAGCCACTATACCCGTTAATCTATTGGAAGTGGAACTCTCAGGCTGTATCGCTTAGTGTAGAGCGGCCTAATTTTCGACAACCGACACGTGGATCGGACTTATTCAGGGATTCTGGAAGAACCATGCAAACCTCATCTCCGCTTGCGCGCTATGAGCAGGCGCTGTCGCAGGGCGAGTTTCGTCCGGACGATGTACAACGTGCAGCAATTACCCGTTTAGATCGCATCCAGCAAGGATTGATTGCCCGTGCGGGCAGCCAGGAGCCGGCCGCGAAAGGGCTGTTGGGACGCCTGTCAAAGCTGATGAATAAAGAGAGAAGCAGCAGCGAAGCGCCGGTGCGTGGCCTGTACATGTGGGGCGGCGTCGGACGGGGAAAAACCTGGGTGATGGATCTGTTTTTTCAGTCTATTCCTGGCGATCGCAAACTGCGTCTGCATTTTCACCGCTTTATGCTGCGTGTCCATCAGGAGCTGACGCAGCTGCAGGGCCACAGCGACCCGCTGCTGATTGTGGCTGACCGCTTTAAAGCCGAAACTGACATTCTCTGTTTCGATGAGTTTTTTGTGTCGGACATCACCGATGCGATGCTGCTCGGCACGCTAATGGAAGCGCTGTTTGCCCGCGGCATTTCACTGGTCGCTACGTCAAATATTCCACCGGATGAGCTCTACCGCAACGGCCTGCAGCGTGCGCGCTTCCTGCCCGCGATCGAACAGATAAAGCAGCATTGCGATGTGATGAATGTGGATGCCGGAATTGATTACCGCCTGCGCACGCTGACGTCGGCGCACTTATGGAACTTCCCGCTCAGTGACGCCACGCACGCCGAGATGGAGCGCATGTTCCGTGCGCTCTCCGGCAAATCGCGTGAAGAGGCGCCGGTACTGGAGATTAACCACCGGCAGATGCCCACGCTGGGCGTGCATGAAGGCGTACTGGCGATTAACTTCCTGACGCTGTGCGGCGAAGGGCGTAGCCAGCATGACTATATTGAACTGTCGCGCCGCTTCCACAGCGTGCTGCTGTATGATGTGCCGGTCATGATTTACAAAACCGAAGACCAGGCGCGCCGTTTCCTTGCGCTGGTGGATGAGTTCTATGAGCGCCACGTCAAACTGGTGGTCGCCGCTGAAACGTCGCTGTTTGAGATTTATCAGGGCACGCGCCTGAAATTCGAGTACCAGCGCTGCCTGTCGCGCCTGCAGGAGATGCAGAGCGAGGAGTATTTGCGTCTGCCGCACCTGCCCTGATAATGAGCAGGAATCGTCGAATTAGCTGTAAAAAGGTTCGATCTTTGAGTTCGACTTCTCTATAATCTTGCGACCCCACGTTACGGCATAGATTTTCTTTTCCCGGAAAGCTATGTGATCCGGTAACTCTACCTGAGGGGGTGGGCTTGCTGGGCGAAATGGTCGTGTGAGCCTCAATCGTTAACTTAGCGTTTGGGATTTCACCAACGTGTAACTTTTATTTGGGTAAGCTTTTCAATGAAAACTTTTACAGCTAAACCAGAAACCGTACAGCGTGACTGGTATGTTGTTGACGCAACTGGCAAAACCCTGGGTCGCCTAGCGACTGAACTGGCGCGCCGTCTGCGTGGTAAGCACAAAGCGGAATACACTCCGCACGTTGATACCGGTGATTACATCATCGTTCTGAACGCTGAGAAAGTTGCTGTAACCGGCAACAAGCGTAACGACAAGATCTATTATCACCACACTGGCCACATCGGTGGTATCAAGCAAGCGACCTTTGCAGAGATGATCGAACGCCGTCCTGAGCGTGTGATTGAAATCGCGGTTAAAGGCATGCTGCCAAAAGGCCCACTGGGTCGTGCTATGTACCGTAAACTGAAAGTTTACGCAGGTAACGAGCACAACCACGCGGCGCAGCAACCGCAAGTTCTTGACATTTAATCGGGATTATAGGCAATGGCTGAAACTCAAAACTACGGCACTGGTCGCCGCAAAAGCTCTGCCGCTCGCGTCTTCATCAAGCCGGGTAGCGGTAACATCGTAATTAACCAGCGCTCTCTGGAGCAGTACTTCGGTCGCGAGACTGCACGCATGGTCGTGCGTCAGCCGCTGGAGCTGGTTGATATGGTTGGTAAACTGGACCTGTACATCACCGTTAAAGGTGGTGGTATTTCTGGTCAGGCTGGTGCGATCCGTCACGGTATCACCCGCGCTCTGATGGAATACGACGAGTCTCTGCGTTCTGAACTGCGTAAAGCGGGCTTCGTTACCCGTGATGCACGTCAGGTTGAACGTAAGAAAGTCGGCCTGCGTAAAGCACGTCGTCGTCCGCAGTTCTCCAAGCGTTAATTGTTTGCTGCTTCGGCAGTTACAATTGGCTCAAAAAACCCGCTTCGGCGGGTTTTTTATTGCCTGAATGCGCGATATTTCAGGCTAAAAACGCGAGCTTTCCCCGCATTTTGCCTGCAAATGATCAACCCCGCCCCACAAGCTGCTTAAAATCTGGTAAACTCACTGACACTTTGCGCCCGCGAGCCGCTGCGTTGTGCCTGTCGTTCCTGTCGGGAAGACCGGACACAGCACTGCACGCCCGGCTGTGTGCGAATCTGATAAGCAGGTGAGTCGCCGCGTGGTGGGCTATTCGCAGTATTTTTTTGTGAACAAACTTGGAGGTTTTCATGGCTGTCGCTGCCAACAAACGTTCGGTAATGACGCTGTTTTCTGGTCCGACTGACATTTTCAGCCATCAGGTACGTATTGTGCTGGCTGAGAAGGGCGTCAGCGTGGAGATCGAGCAGGTTGAAACGGATAATCTGCCGCAGGATCTGATTGACCTCAACCCGTACCGCACTGTGCCAACGCTGGTCGACCGTGAACTGACCCTTTACGAATCCCGCATCATCATGGAGTACCTTGATGAGCGCTTCCCGCACCCACCGCTGATGCCGGTCTATCCGGTTGCGCGTGGCGAAAGCCGCCTGATGATGCACCGCATTGAGCAGGATTGGTATAGTCTGATGCGTACCGTGGAAACCAGTAGCGGTGCCGATGCCGATGCGGCGCGCAAACAGCTGCGTGAAGAGCTGCTGGCGATTGCGCCTCTGTTCGCACGTACCCCGTTCTTCATGAGCGAGGAGTTCAGCCTGGTGGATTGCTACCTGGCCCCGCTGTTGTGGCGTCTGCCGCAGCTTGGCGTGGATCTCTCCGGTGCCGGTTCAAAAGAGCTGAAAGGCTACATGACGCGCGTATTTGAGCGTGACTCTTTCCTCGCTTCATTGACTGAAGCAGAACGTGAAATGCGCCTGCAAGCCCGAGGCTAATCTATGGAAATGTCGCAACTTACGGCTCGTCGTCCCTATCTGCTGCGTGCATTTTATGACTGGTTGCTGGATAACCAGTTAACGCCGCATCTGGTGGTCGATATCAATCTGCCGGTGTGCAGGTGCCGCTGGAGTATGCGCGTGATGGGCAGATCGTTCTGAACATCGCGCCGCGTGCGGTCGGCAACCTCGACCTCGCCAATGATGAAGTGCGCTTCAACGCACGCTTCGGCGGCGTACCGCGTCAGGTTTCTGTACCGATGGCGGCAGTGCTGGCCATCTATGCGCGTGAAAACGGCGCAGGGACCATGTTCGAACCGGAGCCGGCCTACGAGCTGGCAGGGGATGAGCAAGAGGGTGGTCAGGAAGAGACCGTGATGTCGGTAATTGATGGCGATCGCCCTGACGATGCGACCGACGACGATCACTCGCCGGATGATGAACCCCCGCCGCGTGGAGGACGACCTTCACTGCGCGTCGTGAAATAGTTCATGCATAATAAAAAACGGGCCATCAGGGCCCGTTTTTTTATGGCTGCGCGCCTCAGTAAACGTCGCGCAGATAACGCTTATCTTTCTTCAGCTGGTCAATATACGCGGCCGCACGCTCGCTGGAGAGGCCACCAAACTGACGCACCACTTCATACAGCGCGGCATCGACATCCTTCGCCATGCGGGAAGCGTCACCACACACGTAGAAGTACGCACCTTCCTGCAGCCAGGCGTACAGCTCAGCGCCTTTCTCCAGCATGCGGTTCTGCACGTAAATCTTCTCTTCCTGATCGCGTGAGAAGGCCAGATCAAGATTTGTGAGCAGGCCACTCTGCTGCCAGCCAGCCAGTTCATCCGCGTAGATGTAGTCGTGCTCCTGATGCTGATCGCCAAAGAAGAGCCAGTTTTTGCCCTCTGCGCCGGTTGCCTGACGCTCTTGCAGGAAGGCGCGGAACGGTGCAATACCGGTGCCCGGTCCCACCATAATCAACGGCGCACTGTTGTTCTGCGGCACGCGGAAGGCTTTGTTCGGCGAGATGAAAATAGCCGGTTTCTCACCGCGGCGCACGCGCTCGGCAAGATAGGTTGAGCACACGCCTTTACGCTCACGTCCGCCGCTGTGATAGCGCACAGAAGCAATCGTCAGGTGCACCTGATTAGGATGTGCTTTCGAACTGGAGGAGATAGAGTACGCGCGGTGCTGCAGCGGGCGCAGCATCGCCACGAATTCCGGTACTGACAGGCTGCGCTTCAGCTCGAGCTGCAGCAGATCCAGCGTATCTTTGCCCCACAGCCAGTTAGCCAGCGTGTCTTTATCATCATGCTGGAGCACGTGCAGCAGCTCCTGGTTCGACGTGTGCTGGCCCACCCACTCAATCAACTTACGTGACGGCTCAGAGATCTCAAACTGATGCGTCAGTAAATCGCCCAGATTGCGATCGAAACCAGGCACCGGCGTTTCGTAGTCGGCTTTTAGCTCGTTCAGCAGCAGGCTAACCAGCTCTGCATCGTTGACCGGGATGATACCCAGCGCATCGCCCGCTTCGTATTTCAGGCCGCTGTCGGTCAGGTCGAACTCAAAGTGACGGATATCTTTGGCCGACTGCTCGCCCGACAGGCGTTTGTTTGTTGCCAGAGCGGCGGCGTACGGGTTCTGTTTGTTGCTACCCGGAATCACCGGCGCCTCTGGTGCGCTCTCTAACACCGTGCCACTGCTGCCCGCGCTGGCGGCAAACTGCGGCATGGCGTTACCAATCCATTCGCTGGAGGGCTCTTCAAAATCGATATCGCAGTCGATACGATCGAATACGCGTTTCGCGCCCAGCTGCTCCAGACGCATATCAAAGAATTTGCCGGCCTGGCAGAAACCATCGTAGCCGGTATCGCCAATGGCCAGGATGGCGAAGTGCATCTGTTCCAGACGCGGTGCAGTGCTGGCAGAGAGCGCCTGCCAGAACAGCTGAGCGTTGTCCGGCATCTCACCTTCGCCGTACGTGGAGGTGACAATCAGAACGTGGCGCATGGTGGCGAACACATCCAGATCGACTTCGCCCAGTGCCTGAACCACCGGCACCAAACCTTTGGCGCGTGCCGCTTTCGCTGCGCTCTGCGCCAGCGCTTCTGCGTTACCGGTCTGTGAACCGAACAGAATGTGCAGCTGGGCGCTGGCGCCCGCACCGGCAGCCGGTGCGGTCTGCTTATCTTCTAATACCAACAGACGCGAGTGGAGACCGGCGAGAAAACCCGCCAGCCAGTATTTCTGCTCGCCGTTAAACGGCGCATCTTCAGGAATGTAAGGAATCTTCATGGCTATCAGTACTCAAACCCGTTTCGTCATCAATATTCTTCAGTACAGCGATCAGGAGAGTTTCCCGACCGCAGCAGCGATTTCTGGCAGTGCAGCACGCGCAAACAGCTCTTCAAAATCAGGCAGATGACCGAGCACCTCGCGGTTGCAGGCATCCTGGTAAATGATCCAGCCGTAGGTCGCCAGGCTATCCATGGAGCGAATGTTACGCTGCGTCAGCGCCGCTTTGTAATCCGCCATACGTTTCGCCCCGATCAGGCTGGCCAGCTCATCATCGCTGTAGCTCTCAATTGCCGCGCGGGCGTGGCGCTGCAGCTTACTGACCAGCGCGAAATCTTCGGTCATCAGCAGGTTACGCACCGCTTTCTCAACTGCCGCATCTTCACCGCCGTGCCTTTAGGCAGTTTGCCCAGTGCCAGCTGCTGCGCGAAGCTCAGTACGGTGTAGTTGTTCAGCAGCACAAACATCTCTTGCGTGTCCGTCGCGCCGTAAGCCGGCACGGCACCATCCGCGATGGTTTTCCCGGCGCGCCAGGCGGACTTAAATTTCGCGACCTGATGCGCCGCCAGCGATGTCGACAGCTCTTCCAGCAGATCTTTGCGCGATTTCGCTTTCAGGATCTCACCGCCATCCTGATACAGCAGCAGTGAACGCGGCATCACGTAGACGAAGTGCTGACACTCCGTTTCCCAGTTCTCCAGCAGCCATGCGGCACGCGGGGATTGCGTCGCTTCCAGATGCCAGTTCAGCATCGCCAGCACCGCCTGTTTGTGCACCTGCGCCATTTCATCCGCATCGGCGATGGAGCCAAACAGTACCGAATCACCTGCAGCATGCGCCGCAAGCGCACCGTACGGATCGTACTGGTAGGCAAAGCCGCCGCTCATACCGTTGCCGAAGCCTTTACCAAAGGTCCCGAGGTTAAGAATCGCGCCGTTCGTCATATATTCACAGCAGAAGTCGCCCACGCCTTCCACCACTGCCGTGGCACCGGAGTTACGTACCGCAAAGCGGTCACCGGCCTGACCCTGCACGAACAGACGACCACCGGTGGCGCCAAACAGCGCGAAGTTACCAATCAGCACGTTGCCGTCACTGTCCTGCGCGCCGCCGCCCGGTGACATCACTACCAGCTCGCCGCCGCACTGACCTTTCCCGACGCCATCGTTACAGGTGCCGTAGTGTTTCATCTGCATGCCGTCGTTACAGAATGCGCCGAACGACTGGCCGGCTGAGCCACTGGTGTGAATCTGCACGGTGCGCGGTGCCAGGTAGCGGCGGCCGCGATCGTCTTTCAGAACTGCAGGCATCGCAGCCAGCTGTTGTGCTGACAACTCGTGGTTCAGCATACGTTCGATGTCGATGGCCAGCTGGCCGCCGACGCTCTTGTTACGGTTATTCAGGGTGATGCCTGCACCAAGAGCAATCTCGCGGCTTGCAGCACCGATCAGCTGCGTTTTCAGCGCCTCAACCCAGCCATCGTCCAGCTCGAAATCTTTTTCCAGGTAAACCGGCTTGGCGATCTTCTGCTCCGGGACAACCGTCAGCATGGCGCGCAGATCGAGCTTGCCCACCTCCAGCGGATGGTCCATCAGGTGCAGCAGATCCGCACGGCCGCGCGCTTCGCGCAGGGAGCGCAGGCCAAGACGTGCCAGGAACTCACGCACCTCCTGCGCAACGTTGATGAAGTACTGCGCCAGCTGACGCGGATCGCCATCAAAGGCTTCGGCGTTGGTCGTCAGGCCGGCCGGGCACTTAACGTTACAGTTTTTCGCCATTACGCACTTCAGCATCATCAGCGCGGTGGTACCGAACTCAAAGCTGTCGCCGCCAAGCAGGGCGGATTTAATCACGTCGCTGCCGGTTTGCTGCGCGCCGGAGCAGCGCAGCTGGACTTTGTCACGCAGGCCATTGGCACACAGCGCCTGGTGCACCTCAGCAATACCGATTTCCGCCACGCGGCCGGTATATTTCAGGCTGGTGACGGAAGCCGCACCGGTACCGCCAGTGTTACCCGCCACGTTGATCACATCTGCGCCCGCTTTCGCCACGCCCACGGCGATGGTGCCGATGCCCTCAGAGGAGACCAGTTTTACGATGACGCGCACGCGCGCGGCTTTACAGTCGTGAATCAGCTGCGCCAGATCCTCGATCGAATAGGTATCGTGGTGCGGCGGCGGTGAGACCAGCTCCACGCCTGGCGTACCGCCACGGGCAGCCGCAATCTCAACGGTGACTTTCGGCGCCGGCAGCTGACCGCCTTCACCCGGTTTCGCCCCCTGACCAATTTTGATCTCCAGCTCTTCCAGCATTGGATCGGCGAGATAGGCCGCCCATACGCCGAAACGGCCGGATGCCAGCTGCTTGATGCGTGACGCACGAATGGTGCCGTGACGCGAGTAGTGCTCGCCACCTTCACCACAGTTGCTCATGCCGCCGACCATATTGGTGCCGTGTGCTACCGCTTCATGTGCCGGAGCGACCAGCGCACCGTGGCTCATGGCGCCCGAGGCAAAGGTACGGGTAATTTCGTGTGCAGGCTGGATCTCCTCCAGCGGCAGCGAAGGCAGTGCAGTGAAGATCTTCGACAGATAGTCAGCGGCTTTACCATACGCGGTGATCTGCAGGGCGCCATCGGCCACGCTGCTGCTCTCGATCTCATCACTGAAGCGGGTTTTCAGCGCGCGCGCCAGTGCTGCCAGACGCTCGCTCTCCGGCTTCAGGCCATCAATCGCATCCACCAGACGCAGTTCGAACTGGTTCATGCTGCCGTTTACCGCTTCACACTTCAGGCCACGTGTGGCAAATCCATTGTTGGTGAGCGAATAGCGGCCCAGCTTGCGGCCGAACTCAGCTTCGCTATCCACGTGCGTTAAATCACACGGCAGCGCGAGAATGTCGCGCAGGGCGGCCGGACGACGCTTACGCTCGGCGTGCATCAGGCTGGAGAACTGGCGGTAATCCGGCGTGATAGCAAAGGT
Organism: Pantoea wallisii; assembly: GCF_002095485.1. Taxonomy (GTDB): domain Bacteria; phylum Pseudomonadota; class Gammaproteobacteria; order Enterobacterales; family Enterobacteriaceae; genus Pantoea; species Pantoea wallisii. Next base: position 24,035 of record NZ_MLFS01000015.1, read on the forward strand.
ATCGATCACGGCATTCGGGATGCGCTCAAAGCTGCTGTCCTTGAAGGCGTCCGCTTTGATGCTGAACGCATTCTCCAGTTTGGCCAGCGTCATCAGACGGATAAAGTTATCCTCTTCACGCGCTTTATCAGCGAAGCGAATTGGCTGCTCCGTCATATCAATAAAGGTACGTACCGCGATGGTGCCGTATGAGTGACCCGCGCCTTCGGAGCGCTCTTTAAACAGGCCGAGCAGCGGGACTTCCGCTTCGCCCTGGATTTTCAGCGCGCTTTGATGCCAGTCCACCGCCATCTGGGCAATGGCCGGGAAGCCCGCGCCGCCCACCGGCGTTTTAATGTTCGGGAAGTACTTCTTCAGTACCGGATCTTCGGTATCAAGGAAGTTCGGTTCAAAGAACTCGCCGCAGCTATAGCTCTCAACGGTACACAGGCCCACTTTGCCCATGGTTTTCATCAGCGCTTTTTCAGCTGCTTTGGCGTAGCGTTTGAACGCTTTATTGCCCTCTTCACCTTCACCAAACTTCTCTTCTGCGCGCATCTGTACGCCCAGCGGATAGACCGCAGAGGCGCCGAAGCCTAAGGTGGCGGCGATGTGGTGGGAGGAGATGCTCTGGCCGCTCTCAACGACCAGCGACACATCCAGACGCAGACCCTCCTGCACCAGACGCTGGTTGATGGCGGAGACCACCAGCAGCATAGGGATCGCCGCGTGGGTTGAGGAGATATGGCGATCGGTAATGACCGCAATACCGCCCTGCTCACGCGCGAAATCCACCACCTGCTGAGCCAGATCGTCGATGGCGCGCTCCAGCGCGGCAGCATTGGCCGCACGGCTGACGATATCTTTACCGATCACCGGCTCATACAGCATCTCGAAACGCGCATAAGGGGCAACGTTCTGCTCACGCAGGCGCAGCATGTCCAGGTGCGTCAGGATCGGGCTTGGCACAATGATCTGCTGGCCTTTACTGCGGCCAAGGTGCGGTTTGGCACCCAGTGCCACACGCAGCGTCATTCCGTCCGCTTCACGGATGGAGTCGAGCGGTGGGTTAGTGACCTGCGCAAAACGCTGCGAGAAGTAGTGCGCCATGCCGCCTTCGTGGTCGGACAGGCCATTGATGGCGTTGCCGTAACCCATGGCTGAGATCTTCTCAGCGCCGGTTTGCAGCATCGGGTCCATCATGAATTTGAAGCTCTCCTGGTTGTAGTAGTAAGCCACAAAACGCTGATAGGTTTTGAGGTCACCCCGATAGCGCAGCGGTGAACCGAGCTGTTCCGCCTGTACTTCCGGCAGCTCCTGCAGTTCGACGCGCGCCGCTTTCACCAGTGCCTGATAATCTTTCTCTGCCGCCAGCTTCTCCAGCGCTTCTACCGTGGTGTAAGAGCGCTTCTCTTTGTGATCGTAATAGAGCATGCCACCCGCTTCGATACGGCCGCGACGCAATACGCTCTCTGGGGGGAAGGCGATCTGACCGGCTTCCGACATGGCACCGATATACTCAGCGGTCTCCACTGAGCGCAGCGGACGCAGGCCAAGACGATCCAGGCGTGCACCGATAACCTCGCCGTTGCCGAAGATCAGCGCCGCCGGGCCATCATTCTTCTCTTCATACAGTGAGAAGTACTCCAGCATGGCGCGCACATCGTCTGACAGCGACGTATCATTCTCCCACGCCGGCGGCATCATGGAGACCACGGCGTTGATCAGGTCGAGGTTATCTTCCATCAGGCGGCTATGGATGCTCTGGTCGAGGCGCGAGCTATCGGACTGGCCTTTCGGCCGCACGATTTTCTTGCCGCGCGCCAGCATCAGTGCGGCTTCCGCGATGCGGTTTTTACGATCGGTGTTCAGCTCGCCGTTGTGCGCCATCAGGCGGAACGGCTGGGCCATAGTGGTGTGCGGATCGGTATTGGTCGAGAAACGGGTATGGAAGAACAGCCCGCGTACCTGGTGATCGGCATCGGTTAAATCTTTGAAGTAAGGAATCACTTCGTTGGAGTTCAGGCGCGCTTTAAACACCTGTGTGCGCGACGAGAGCGACAGCGGATAGAGGCCGCCAAATTCACTTTCGGTAAAGGCGCGCGCCTCAATATCCAGCAGCGCACGGTAAATGTGACGTTCGAATTCGTTTTGGTCGCTGATACCCTGTGGCGCCGCAAATACCCACTGCACAATCGGCAGCTGGAAGGGCTGCGCCGCCGGGCGGGTTACGCTGCTGTCCAGCGGCATATCGCGCCTGACCAGAATCGGGAAGTTATACGCGGCAAGGGTCTCTTCTACCAGACGCTCGGCGTTAGCGCGCTGCTCAGCATCTTTCGGTACGAAGAAGTTACCCACGCCAAAGCGACCGGCTTCCAGCGGCTGGCCGGTAACTTTACGGAAAAAGTTCAGGGAGAGGTCAACGTTAACGCCAGCACCATCGCCAACGCCCTCGGCAGACATACCGCCACGATGCGGTACCGTGCACAGTGCGCTGTGCGCCATCTGCAGAATTTCATGGGTCTGCTCGCCGTCCTTACGGGTAATAAACCCTACACCACAGCTGTCGCTTCCTGCTGATGGATCATACAAACCCCAGGGATTCGGTTTTTGAGTGGACATTGAGGGTCTCCTTAAACTGCTTTAGACATTACCTGCATTATTTCAGGCACAGAGCGCTACTGCGTGCTGTATCTGTTTGTTTTCACGCGCTTTATCGCGGACGTCGCAACACCGAGCAAAGGCTCTCAGGACACTGTTGTCACGTCCTTGATGAGCTGCTCATAAATTCCGGTCTCTAACGGGAGATAACTTGCATCCAGAGGGAGTCTTCTTGCTGCATAGATATGCCGAGACACAGTCCCGACTGGAAAGCATCCAGCGGAGTTCCAACTTATCGGGAAAGCGTACTCAGGTCAAATCGCCAGCTTTATTGCGGTTAATACGCCCTTTTTGCACTTAATTATATGATTTTTAAGGTTTAGTTACGTAAATATATGTCAATCTGAGCATTCCCATTGCAGGGTGAAATGTGAGCCGTCTCACTATGCATACGGCTGCCGATATCTAAACAATGCTAATTAATGCAGTGATCACAGTATAAAATTCTATTCGGACCGTTTCGTGCACAGCATGTATCTGTTTTTCTTATGGCGCTATATTTGAATCAAAATGGGGTAACCATTAGTAAAATTAATCAGCAGGAAGGTGATTAAAATAGCGCTTAATTTGAATGGATATGCAATAACGAGGCGCAACCATTGTGATAAATGGCTGCTGAAAGAAGCAGATAAGCAGCAGGTGCTCATAGATGACCGCAAAAAAGGCGGCCTTTCAGATTATTCAGTTGGCAGAATTAGTCAAGCGCTTTGCGCATAAAGGGGGGAACGTCGCCGAAATCCCCGTGAGCTGCACCATAACAGAGCAAAACCGCTGCGTTTTGACCCTCTGAAGCGGCGCAGCAGGGTGATAATTACGCTATCATGAGCCTGATTCGTTCAGGGAGCCCGTAATGAAACAAATTCGTCTTTTAGCGCAGTACTACGTTGATTTAATGGTCAAGCTTGGGCTGGTACGCTTCTCGCTGCTGCTGGCCTCTGCGCTGGTGGTGCTGGCAATGATCGTCCAGATGGCCGTCACCATGGTACTGCGCGGCCATGTCGAAAGTATTGATATGGTGCGATCGATATTCTTCGGCCTGTTGATTACGCCCTGGGCGGTCTATTTTCTTTCGGTGGTGGTTGATCAGCTGGAAGAGTCACGCCAGCGTCTGTCGAAGCTGGTGGATAAACTGGAGGAGATGCGCACGCGCGATCTTGAGCTCAATCAGCAGATGAAAGAGACCATCAACCAGCTCAATCAGGAGATTAGCGATCGTATAAAAGCTGAGCAGGCGCGTGAGCAGGTGATGGATAAGCTGCGTGAAGAGATGACGCGCCGCGAGCAGGCGCAGATCGAGCTGGAGCAGCAATCTTCGTTTCTGCGTTCGTTCCTTGATGCCTCACCGGACCTGGTTTTCTACCGCAACATTGATAAACAGTTCTCCGGCTGTAACCGGGCAATGGAGCTGCTGACCGGCATGAGCGAGAAGCAGCTGATTGGCCTGACGCCGCGGGATATCTATGACGAGGATGCCGCCACTAAGGTGCTGGAAACCGACGAGAAGGTGTTCCGCCACAATGTCTCCCTGACATACGAACAGTGGCTGCAGTATCCGGACGGCCGCAAAGCCTGCTTCGAGATCCGCAAAGTGCCGTATTACGATCGCGTCGGCAAACGCAGCGGTCTGATGGGCTTTGGGCGCGATATCACCGAGCGTAAGCGTTATCAGGATGCGCTGGAGAGCGCCAGCCGCGAAAAAACTACCTTTATCTCTACCATCAGCCACGAGCTGCGCACGCCGCTGAACGGTATTGTCGGGCTGAGCCGTATTCTGCTGGATACCGATCTCAATCAAGAGCAGCTCAAATACCTGAAAACCATTCATGTCTCAGCTATCACACTCGGTAACATCTTTAACGATGTGATTGAAGTGGACAAGATCGAACGGCGTAAAGTGCAGCTCGACAATCAGCCGCTGGATTTCACCGGCTTCCTGGCCGATTTAGAGAACCTCTCCGGCCTGCTGGCGCAGCCAAAAGGGCTGAAATTTGTTATGGCGCCCGCGCTGCCGCTGCCGCATAAGATCATCGCGGACGGAACGCGTCTGCGCCAGATTCTCTGGAACCTCATCGGCAACGCCGTGAAGTTTACCCAGCAGGGTGAAATCGTTGTGCGCGTGGCTTATCAACAGAATGAGACGCTGCGCTTTGAGGTGCAGGATTCGGGCATGGGCATTCCGCAGGAGGAGCAGGACAAGATCTTCGCCATGTATTATCAGGTGAAAGATCAGCACGGCGGGAAACCTGCGACCGGCACCGGCATCGGGCTGGCGGTCTCACGTCGGCTGGCGCAGGCGATGGGCGGTGACATAACCGTCAGCAGCGCGCCGGGGCAGGGATCGTGCTTTGTTGTTGAGATCAATGCACCGCGTGTGGCCGATGAAGTCGAGGATGAAAGTCCGGACGACAGTATGCCGCTGCCGGCGCTGCACGTGCTGCTGGTTGAAGATATTGAACTCAATGTGATTGTTGCCCGTTCGGTACTGGAGAAGCTGGGCTGCAGCGTGGAAGTGGCGATGACCGGCAGCGACGCGCTGGCGATGTTTGACCCGCAGGAGTTTGATCTGGTGCTGCTGGATATTCAGCTACCGGATATGACCGGCCTTGACGTATCGCGCGCGATTCACCAGCAGCACGCTGGCGTGACGCTGCCGCCGCTGGTGGCGCTGACGGCAAATGTTCTCAAAGATAAAAAAGAGTATCTCGATGCCGGAATGGATGATGTGCTGAGTAAGCCGCTGGCCGTGCCGGCACTCACCGCAGTGATTAAACGGTTCTGGGACTATCAGGCGGAGCCGGAAACCACGCTCAGCGACTCATCGGACGAGCAGTCACGCTCGCTGTTAGATGTGGCAATGCTGGAGCAGTATATCGAACTGGTGGGCCCGGGGTTGATTACGCAGAGCCTGACGATGTTCGAGAAGATGATGCCGGGCTATCTCGACGTGCTGGATTCCAACATGATGGCGCGAGATCAAAAAGGCATTGCCGAAGAGGGCCACAAAATCAAAGGTGCTGCGGGATCGGTTGGCTTGCTGCATCTGCAAAAGCTGGCGAAACAGATTCAGTCACCGGAACTGCCGGCGTGGTGGGATAACGTACAGGAGTGGGTTGACGAGCTAAAACAGGAGTGGCAGCACGACGTAAACGTATTGCGCGCGTGGGTGGCGGAGCGGGAAAAGTAGCGAACGCTGGAAAAAAATGACCCCAGTCGAAACCGGGGTGCGCGAATACTGCGCCAACACCAGGGAAATGGGCGCTGTTGCTATCGTTAGAAGTCGAATATAAAAGCAACAGCGTGGTATTGGTTAACGCTTTAAAATCACCTTAGCAAATTCGTCACCGCTTGTGACAAGATTCATTAAATTGTGTGATGTTGAGCAGCGTTTAAATACAGAAAACATTAATTTGCTGACACAGTCAAGTAAGGAATCAATTTCTTTGCCGTATTGCTCTATTTTTAACCATAAAAAGGCCTTTTTGCCTGGTTTTAACACAGACCAATGTGAGAATTACCCGTTAGTTACGACGAAACGGGGTCGCTGAAGCAAAGTCAGTGATTTTTAGGAATAAGTGTATGATTTGTAAAGCGATAAAGGGTTGTGAAGGCAGGTTATCCAAAACGTTTTGGAAACCCTCTGCTGAAAGTTCCAGTTTACGCTTCATATGAGAAACGTAAACTAAATGACAGCTAAAATGCTTTACAACATAATCACGCGGTTATTGCCTGCTGGCCGGCATTTCACACGCAATTTTAAGACTGGTCTCAGTTATTAATGAAGCAGAGCCGATGATGGCAACATCCATTGTTAAGCAGCGTGAAACTTTATTTGTGAGCTTCATCACGCCAGGTAAAGTATTTAATGTGAGGCGCTTTGCACGGTTTTTCACCATGGAACCGATTCCTGAATGATGGAAGTGCTTGATGTAAATGGCTCTAATAGAGGAACAGTGAGTGTCCGGACAATCACTTTTTCCAGCCGCGGTTACGCTTCTGAGATAAAATTTCCCTTTGCATGACAACTATTCGCAATCATGACTTTAGTGATTGATAAACACAGGGAACAGGTGAGAGAACATTTGATGAGTAAGAGTAAAGGAAAAGGGGCGCGCCGCATCAGGCTGCTGATAGCAAAAATTGTGCTGGCGTGGCTGGGCATCTGGCTGGCCGGCATTTTACTGTTCGCTTTTGTGCCGGTGCCCTTTTCAGCTGTGATGGTAGAGCGTCAGCTTGGGGCCTGGTTCAGTGGCCGTTTCGATTATGTAGCACACTCTGATTGGGTTGGTATGGATGAGATTTCACCGTGGATGGCGCTGGCGGTGATTGCCTCAGAGGATCAAAAATTCCCCGAGCACTGGGGTTTTGACGTACATGCAATTCAGCAAGTGCTGGATAACGACGGAGGCGAGCGCATGCGCGGGGCTTCAACGTTGTCGCAGCAGACAGCCAAGAACCTGTTTTTATGGGATGGCGCAGCTGGGTGCGTAAAGGTCTGGAGGCGGGTCTCACCGTCGGCATTGAAACCGTCTGGACTAAGCGTCGCATCCTGACGGTGTATCTGAACATCGCCGAGTTCGGCAACGGCGTATTTGGCGTAGAAGAGGCGGCGCAGCGCTATTTTCACAAGCCAGCCAGCCGCCTGACTATGTCGGAAGCGGCACTGCTGGCGGCTGTGTTACCCAACCCGATCCGTTTTCGTGCCGATGCGCCTTCCGGCTACACCCGACAACGACAGCAGTGGATAATGCGGCAGATGCGTCAGTTGGGCGGCGAGGGCTTCCTGAACCGCTACCAACTGCACTGAGCCGCTTAATCCTCATCAAAGCCGGCTTCAAACAGTTCGATGACCGCAGCCAGCGCCTGCACCTCCTGCGGGCCGCTGGCTTCTATCTCAATGTGGCCACCTTTTGCTGAGTCGAGCATCAGCAGAGCAATCACGCTGCTGGCTTCGGCCTCGGTGCCCGCTTCGTTGCGTAGCAGGACTTCAGCATCAAAACTCTGCACCAGTTCAAACAGCTTCATGGCCGGGCGAGCGTGCATGCCCAGCTTGTTGCGGATCTCAACGGTTTGCTTCACGGTCATGATTTACGTTTTTCCAGAGTGCGATGGCGCGACTGCACATTTTTGCCGCGCGATCGGAAATAGTCCGCCAGCTGCTCGGCAATGTAAACTGAACGGTGTTTGCCCCCGGTACAGCCAATTGCCACCGTCAGATAGCTGCGGTTGTTGGTCTCCAGCATGGGCAGCCACAGCTCAAGGTAACTGCGCGTCTGATAGATAAAGTTGTGCACTTCGGTATGGCGATCGAGGAAGGCGGCGACCGGACGATCCAGACCGGTCATCGGACGCAATTTGGGATCCCAGTGAGGGTTTGGCAGAAAACGCACATCGAACACGTAATCTGCGTCAATCGGAATGCCGTGCTTGAAGCCAAAGGATTCAAACACCATCGTCAGCTCGCGCTCGCGCTTGCCCAGCAGGCGCGTACGCAGCATCTCGGCCAGTTCATGCACCGACATCTCCGACGTATCGATGATCAGGTCAGCGCGCGAGCGCAGCGGCTCCAGCAGGTCGTTCTCTTCATCGATCGCGCTCTCCAGCGACAAGTTTTTGCTGGAGAGGGGATGCAGACGGCGCGTATCGCTATAACGGCGAATCAGCGTATTGCGATCGGTGTCAAGAAACAGCAGCTGGGGCGAAAAGGATGCCGGCAGATTATTCAGCGCATGCTCAAAAATCTCCGGGGACTCCGGCATATTACGCACATCAATGCTGACCGCTGCCGATATGTTGCGCTCGGCTAAGGTGTTTGCCAGCTCCGGCAGCAGCACCACCGGCAGGTTGTCGACACAGTAGAAGCCCATGTCTTCAAGCGCACGCAGCGCGACGGATTTTCCTGAGCCTGACCGACCGCTAACGATCATCAGCACCATTACCTATCTCCCGTTTTAAACCGGCGCGCAGGCCGGTAAAGGTATGTAACGCTTACGAGTGTTCTTCCTGAGCTTCTGTAATGATGGCGTAGAGCTCTTCGTTGCTCTGTGCCGCGCGCAGACGGCGGCAGACGGTTTTATCCGCCAGGCGTTTCGCCACCAGCGACAGCGTGTGCAGATGGGTTTTACACTGGTCAGCAGGCACCAGCAGCGCAAACAGCAGGTCAACCGGCTGGTTATCCACCGCGTCAAACGCGATGGGCTGATCGAGCTGATAAACACGCCAACGGCGCGCAGGGTGTCCTCCTCCAGCTTGCCATGCGGGATGGCTATACCGTTGCCTATGCCGGTACTGCCCATGCGCTCACGGGTCAGGATCGCTTCGAAAAGCGTCTGGTGCGGCAGATTGAGCTGCTTTGCGGCCAGCTCGCTGATGATCTCCAGCGCGCGTTTTTTACTTTGGCAGTGTACACCGCTACGGGTGCAGTCCAGCGAAAGGACCGAGCTCAATTCCAGTGTCAGATCGTTATTCATCATCGTTTCACTTGCGTGTTCACAGAGCCACAGACAACGTGCCTTAACGCCGCGAGCGGGCGGGCAGGTTACCTGCTGGCGCTTGCGCAGATAACAAAACGGGGCGGTGACTCGCCCCGTTTCCTCTCTGAGTGCTGAACCAATCAGCACTCTGCAAGCGTGAAGGTTAGTGTTTTTTCAGTTTGTCTTTGTGTTTGGTCAGCTGGCGGGCCAGCTTATCAATCAGCCCGTCAATGGCCGCGTACATATCTTCCGCTTCCCCTGTGGCGTGCAGCTCTCCACCGTTAACGTGCAGCGTTGCTTCTGCAATCTGCGTAACCTTCTCCACTTTCAGAACAATATAAACCTGATTGATACGATCAAAATAGTGTTCCAGTTTGGCAAATTTGCTATTTACAAACTCGCGCAGTGGGTCAGTGATTTCAACATTAAGTCCGGTAAGATTAAGCTGCATAGGTCTTCCTTCTTCGTTCGGTCAAACCAGCTGTTTACGCTGGTTTGATGGCGGTATAGATAAAGACTCGCGATACTTCGCAACCGTACGTCGCGCCACCATGATGCCCTGTTCAGATAACATGGAGGTGAGTTTGCTGTCGCTCAAGGGTTTTGCGGGATTTTCCGCAGAGATTAACTTCTTCACCAGCGCACGAATCGCCGTAGAAGAGGCCTCGCCGCCGCCCTCGGTGCTGACGTGACTGGAGAAAAAATACTTCAGTTCAAAGATGCCTCGCGGGCTGTGCAGATACTTTTGCGTGGTAACGCGGGAGATCGTGGATTCATGCATATCCACGGCCTGCGCAATATCGGCCAGCACCATGGGGCGCATATACTCTTCGCCCTGTTCGAAAAACGCCTGCTGCTGCTCGACGATGCAGCGCGTTACTTTTAACAGCGTATCGTTTCGGCTCTCCAGACTTTTAATCAGCCAGCGCGCTTCCTGCAGATTGCTGCGGATGAACTGGCTGTCGCTGTCATTACGCGCTGAGCCACCCATCGCCGCATACTGCTGATTAATTTTGAGGCGCGGCAGGCTATCAGCGTTGAGTTCAACCGTCCAGCGCGTGGCGGTTTTACGCACCAGCACATCAGGAATCACATACTCAGGTTCGCTGGTGTTTACAGACTGGCCGGGACGCGGGTCGAGCGACTGAATCAGCAGCATCGCCTCTTTCAGAACATCCTCTTTCAGCCGCGTGACGCGCATCAGGCTGCGGAAATCGTGGTTCGCCAGCAGGTCGAGATGCTCGCTGACAATCAAACGCGCTTCCGCCAGCATCGGCGCATCGGCCGCATACTGCGAAAGCTGCACCAGCAGGCAATCGCGCAGATCGCGCGCGCCAACGCCGACGGGATCGAAACGCTGCACGCGTTTCAGTACCGCTTCCACCTCTTCCAGCGTCAGCTCTTCGTCACCAATACTGTCATAAATGTCCTGTAAGCTCACCGTGAGGTAGCCGGTATCATCAATGGCATCGACAATCGAGGTCGCAATGGCGCGATCGGTATCCGTGAACGGCGTCAGCTCCACCTGCCACATCAGGTAATCCTGCAGTGACTGGGTGGTTTCACCCTGATAAACCGGCAGCTCGTCATCCTGATAATCGGTGCCGGTGCCGGAAGGCGTGCCTGCGGTGTAGATCTCGTCCCAGGTGGCATCAAGCGGCAGCTCATCAGGCATCTCTTTCTGCTCAAGGGCTTCACGTGTATCCAGCGCTTCACTCTCCTGGAGCTCACGCGTATCGATCTCTTCATGCAGATCGGTTTGTTCAAGCAGTGGGTTGCTCTCCAGCGCCAGTTGCAGCTCCTGCTGGAGTTCAAGCGTTGAGAGTTGCAGCAAGCGGATTGCCTGCTGCAACTGGGGAGTCATCGCCAGCTGTTGGCTGAGCCTGAGTTGCAAACCTTGCTTCATAATCCGGCTTGAATTTCCTAAGCAGATGTCGGGTATAACGACACCTTATCAGAGTCTGAACTCTTCGCCCAAATAAACCCGCTTAACCTGCTCATCTGCAAGAATTTCATCCGGCGTACCGTGGGCAATAAGGTTGCCCTGGCTTACGATATAGGCACGTTCACATACCGCCAGCGTTTCGCGCACGTTGTGGTCAGTAATCAGTACGCCGAGACCACTGTCACGCAGGTGCTCAATGATCTTTTTAATGTCGATAACGGAGATTGGGTCGACGCCGGCAAAGGGTTCATCCAGCAGGATAAACTTTGGATTCGCGGCCAGCGCACGGGCGATCTCAACGCGACGGCGTTCACCGCCCGACAGCGCCTGCCCCATGCTGTCACGCAGATGCTCAATGTGGAACTCTTCCATCAGCTCATTAGCGCGATCCTGACGCTGCTCTTCCGTCAAATCGTCACGTATCTGCAGAACCGCCATCAGGTTGTCATAGACGCTCAGACGACGGAAAATCGATGCCTCCTGCGGCAGATAACCGATGCCGCGACGCGCGCGCGCATGCAGCGGCAGGATGCTGATATCCTCTTCGTCAATAACGATACGGCCGGCATCACGCGGCACAATACCCACCACCATGTAGAAGGTAGTGGTTTTGCCGGCACCGTTTGGCCCCAGCAGCCCGACAATTTCGCCGGACTTCACCTGCAGGCTAACATCTTCTACCACGCGGCGGCCTTTGTAGGCTTTCGCCAGGTTTTCAGCGATTAATGTGGCCATGGCTATCAGTTACTCTTTTTTGGGCTCGCAGAGGAACCGTTTTTATCCTGCAGCTGTGACGGCACCAGCACGGTGGTCACGCGCTTGCTCTGGCCCTGACTGTAGGCCTGCATTTTCTGCTCTTTCACCAGATAAGTGATGCGATCGCCAGTGATATTGCTGTCCTGCTGTTCGATAAACGCGTTACCGGTCAACTCTACAAAATCGTTGGCCAGTTCGTAATGCAGTTTGGCGGCGTGGCCCTTAACCGGCTTGCCGTTGTCCTGCATCTGGTAGAAGGTAGCCGGATTGCCATAAGCATCAACGATGGTTTTGTTGCTGTCGCCGCCCGGACGCGTTACCACCACTTTATCCGCGGTGATTTTAATGGTGCCCTGCGTCACGATGACATTGCCGGTAAAGGTCGCCACATTGCCCTGCAGATCCAGCGCCTGGTTAACCGAATCAATGTTAACCGGCTTATCCGAGTCGCCGGTTAACGCCAGCGCAGGCAGGCTGGTCGCCAGCAGGGCACTCACCAGCAATAACTTAAGGCTGCTTTTGTTCATTTTGAATTTCATAGGAAGTTTTGACCTTTTCAAGCAACTCGGCATTTTTTGTCCGTAAGTTGCCGCGCATCTTCATGCCGGTGGAGTTAAAACTGCGGCCAAAAAGGGTGACCTGATCGTCAGACGTCACATCCTGGGTGACCAGATTTACCTGAGCATTATCGGTGATAATGCGTTCAAGCTGAGAATCCTGTGTCAAAGTGCGTACTTCTACGTGGCCGTAAAGATAAAGCATACGATCTTTCGTCAGCTTTGCTTTATCGGCACGTACTGACCATGTCGGCACTTTGTTTTCGTCAAAGGTGGTCATGATCGGGTTATCGAACCAACTCACTTCATCGGCCGAAAAATAGGTCACCTTATCGGAAATCAGCTTATAGGCCAGCGCACCGGTGGGGTTATACACCACGGAGTTTGAGTTGGCGCTGGTGTACGTGGGCTCCTGCTCGTTGGTCGCCACCGGCGTTTTGCTGTCATCCTGATTGGTCAGATTCCAGCCGATCAATACCAGCGCGATCAGGGCCAGAATCAGCGTTATCCAACGCCTGCTTTTACTCATACCGATTGCCCTTTGGCATCCTCAAATTTATTCTGCGCCATTAAAATCAGGTCGCACAGTTCGCGAACTGCGCCGCGCCCGCCCGCGATGCGCGTGACATAGTGCGCGCGCGGCAGTAACACCGGATGTGCATCCGCCACCGCGACGCTCAGGCCAGCCTCAGCCATTACCGGCCAGTCGATCAGGTCGTCGCCGATATAGGCGACCTGTTCGGCAGACAGTGACAGTTTATCCAGGAGTTCGCGCCAGGCCAAAAGCTTATCCGATTGTCCCTGGTAAAGATGCGTAATGCCGAGCGTCTTACAGCGATCTTCCAGCAGTTTCGCGCGCCGGCCTGTAATGATAGCCACTTCGATGTCGGAGGTCAGCAGGCAACGTACGCCATACCCATCGCGCACGTTAAAGGCTTTCAGCTCTTCACCGCTGTTGCCCATGTAGATCAGGCCATCAGACATCACGCCATCAACGTCGCAAATCAGCAGACGGATTTTCGCGGCGCGAGCCATCACAGCCGCACTGACCGGACCGTAGCAGGTTTCGACCAGGGTGGATTCAGCACTCATTATGTTTTCCCGTTCAGACCACGCCAGCGCGCAGCATGTCATGCATATGTACCACACCGAGCAGGCGATCGTCATCGGCCACCAGCAGCGCGGTAATGTTTTTGTTTTGCATCAGATTAAGGGCGTCTACCGCCAGCATATTTGGCCGGACGCGAATGCCGCCGCGCGTCATGACATCCTGAATGCTCGCCGCCTGGAAATCGACGCCCATGTCAAAGACACGACGCAAATCCCCGTCCGTAAAGATGCCTTCAATTTTCATCAGATCATCCACAATCACCGTCAGGCCAAGATTTTTGCGGGTGATCTCCAGCAGCGCATCGCGCAGCGAGGCTTCACGCGTTACGTGCGGAATCTCATCACCGCTGTGCATGATGTCGCTGACGTGCAGCAGCAGTTTGCGGCCCAGCGCGCCGCCAGGATGCGACAGCGCAAAATCTTCCTGCGTAAAACCGCGCGCTTCCAGCAGCGCCACGGCGAGCGCATCGCCCATCACTAACGTGGCGGTGGTGCTGGTGGTCGGTGCCAGACCAAGCGGGCAGGCTTCCTGCGGGACCTTCACGCACAGATGCACATCGGCCGCCCGGCCCATGGCGCTCTCCGGGCGGCTGGTCAGGCAGATCAGCTGCACTTTCTGGCGCTTAAGTACCGGAATCAGGGCGAGAATTTCACTGGATTCACCGCTGTTAGAGATCGCAATCACCACATCATTGGTGCTGACCATGCCGAGATCGCCGTGGCTGGCTTCGCCAGGATGCACAAAAAACGCCGGCGTGCCGGTACTGGCAAAGGTTGCGGCCATCTTCTTGCCGATGTGGCCGGATTTTCCCATGCCCATCACCACCACTTTGCCGCGGCAGGCAAAAATCATTTCGCAGGCGCGGTTGAAGTCGGCATTAATATACTGGTCGAGCTGCTCCAGCCCTTCACGCTCGATGCGCAGTACCGCTTTTCCTGCCTGTTGAAAGTCGAAATCCGCTTGCTGCTGTAGCATGGTCAGTCCGTCCTTAATAGCTTGCGATAAGCGCAGGGCCGAGCCAAAGCCACAGCACCCACACAATAAATCCACCTAATAACAATGTGCCCGCTACGCGGCCAATGCGCCGTTTGCGCAGCAGGCAGAGCAGGGCAAAGAGCACGCTCACGCCCAGCATAATCCAGTAGTCACGGGCAAAGACGTGCGTATCTATTTCGCCAGGATGAATCAGTGCAGGCAGGCCGAGCACGATCGCCAGGTTAAAAATGTTAGCACCGATCAGATTGCCGATGGCGATATCGTCTTCGCCCTTCAGTGCGCCCGCCAGCACGGTGGCCAGCTCGGGCAGGCTGGTGCCCACCGCGATCAGCGTCAGGCCCATCACCAGCTCGCTCACGCCGAAGTAGTCCGCAAACACTGTCGCGTTGTCGATCACCATATGTGTCGACATAGGCAGAATAATCAGCGCGACCGCCAGCCACAGAAACGCCACCGTATTGCCGGTTTCATCGCGCGGCAGTTCGGCCAGTTGCTCACGGGTTAAGGTGTCGTTATTGTCGCGCTCGGCGCGGCGGGCAATATGGATCACTGCCACCACGTAGCCCGCGGCGAGCAATAACAGCGCGACGCCATCCAGCCGGCTGAGAAAGTTGTCAAACAGCACAATGCCGCTCAGCAGTGAGACCAGCAGCATTAACGGGAGTTCGCGCCGAATCAGTCTGGAGTGTACGGTTAAGGGGTGCAATAACGCTGCGCAGCCAAGAATCAGCAGGATGTTGGTAATGTTTGATCCCAGCGCGGTGCCTACGGCCAAATCCATCTGCCCATGCTGCGCCGCAGAAAAAGAGACAATCAGTTCGGGTAACGATGTGCCGATACTCACCACTGTCATTCCGATGATCAGCGGCGGTATGCCGAAGGATCGACACAGGATCGCGGCGCTGAATACCAGACGATCGGCGCCGTAAGCCAGTAAAATCAATCCGATAAACAGCAGGGCAGTGGCTACGAACATGAAAAATCCTTGATGGATAACGGTGCCGGCAAACCTTGTCCGACAGGGAAAAACGTTGCGCGCGCGGAAACAGCCGCTGATTTTGACTGTCTGAGAGGCAAAAGTAAATTTTAAGGCCGTTTTCGCCACACCGGACGGGTAAGTTTCTGTAAAACTATCGTGCATTGGGGTTTACCAGGCTACCATCCACGACGTTAATAATGCCCGGTCCGCATAACGAGGTAATGATGATCCAGCAGCAAACGAATCTGGTTGAGGTTCGTGGCGTCAGTTTTACACGCGGCGATCGCACCATCTTCGACGATATCTCCCTGACGGTCCCGGCGGGCAAAGTCACCGCCATCATGGGGCCGTCCGGCATTGGTAAAACCACGCTGCTGCGCCTGATTGGCGGCCAGCTGCAGCCGGATAAGGGCGAGATCTGGTTCCGCGATCAGAACATCCCGACGCTGTCGCGCCGTAAATTGTATGAAGTGCGCAAAAAGATGAGCATGCTGTTCCAGTCAGGCGCGCTGTTTACCGATCTGAACGTCTATGAAAATGTCGCCTGGCCGCTGCGGGAGCATACCCGCTTGCCGCCGGAGCTGCTGCACAGCACGGTGATGATGAAGCTGGAAGCGGTAGGTCTGCGTGGCGCAGCTAAGCTGATGCCCGCTGAGCTCTCTGGAGGCATGGCGCGGCGTGCTGCGCTGGCGCGGGCGATTGCCCTTGAGCCAGAGCTGATTATGTTTGATGAACCCTTTGTGGGCCAGGATCCAATCACCATGGGGGTGTTGGTCAAGCTGATCGATGAACTCAATCACTCCTTAGGCGTCACCTGCATTGTGGTTTCGCACGATGTGCCTGAGGTATTGAGCATTGCCGATCATGCCTATATTGTTGCCGGGCAAAAGATAATTGCTCAGGGCAGTGCGCCGCAGCTGCGGGAGAATCCCGATCCGCGCGTGCGCCAGTTTATTGAGGGTCATGCGGATGGTCCGGTACCGTTCCGTTTCGCCGCCGGGGATTACCTCGACGATTTGACCCGCGCAGGGAGAACCTAAACTGATGTTGCTACAGGCACTGGCGGCATTTGGCCGTCAGGGAATTAACACATGTGCGTCGTTTGGCCGTGCGGGCCTGATGCTGTTTCATGCGCTGGTGGGTAAGCCCGCGTTTCGTAAGCATACGCCACTGCTGGTGAAGCAGCTATACAGCGTTGGGGTGCTGTCGCTGTTGATCATCGTGGTGTCCGGGCTGTTTATCGGGATGGTGCTGGGCCTGCAGGGCTATCTGGTGCTGACCACCTACAGCGCGGAAACCAGCCTTGGCATGCTGGTGGCACTTTCACTGTTACGTGAGCTGGGGCCGGTGGTCACTGCGCTGCTGTTTGCCGGGCGTGCCGGGTCAGCGTTAACGGCGGAGATCGGCCTGATGAAAGCCACCGAGCAGCTCTCCAGCATGGAGATGATGGCGGTGGATCCGCTGCGTCGCGTGGTATCACCACGCTTCTGGGCCGGTTTTATCAGCATGCCGCTGCTGGCGCTTATCTTCACCGCAGTGGGTATTGCCGGTGGGGCGCTGGTGGGCGTTGGCTGGAAGGGTATCGATCCCGGCTTCTTCTGGTCAGCCATGCAGAGTGCGGTCGATTTCCGTACTGACGTGCTCAACTGCATTATCAAAAGCGCGGTCTTTGCCGTCACGGTAACCTGGATTGCGCTGTTCAATGGCTATGATGCTATTCCGACCTCGGAAGGGATCAGTCGGGCAACGACGCGTACCGTAGTACATGCTTCACTGGCGGTACTCGGATTGGATTTTGTGCTGACAGCACTGATGTTTGGGAATTGATGCAATGCAAAGCAAGAAAAACGAAATCTGGGTTGGCGTATTTATGCTGGCCGCGCTGGTGGCGCTGCTGTTCCTCAGCCTGCGCGTCGCCGATCTCAAATCGCTCGGAACCGAGCCGACATGGAAGCTCTACGCGACCTTCGATAACATTGGTGGCCTGAAAATCAGTTCACCGGTGAAGATTGGCGGCGTAGTAATTGGACGCGTAACGGACATTTCGCTGGATGACAAATCACTGTCGCCGCGCGTAACCATGGCGATTAGCGATCAATATGCCGACAAGATCCCGGATACCAGCTCGCTGGCCATTCGCACCCAGGGATTGCTGGGCGAGCAGTTCCTTGCGCTCAATTTAGGCTTTGACGATCCCGATCTCGGCTCTGCGATGCTGAAAGATGGCGGTACACTGCGTGATACCAAATCTGCGCTGGTGCTGGAGGATCTTATCGGTCAATTCCTCTACAAGAGCGGCGATAATAAAGACGAGAATAAATCAGCGGGGGCGGAGAGCGCGCCTGCACCTGCAGCACCTGCCACAACGGAATAACCCAGAGAGGATGAACACGATGTTTAAACGTTTTCTGATGATTGCCCTGCTGGCCATTGCGCCCGTGGCGGCGAATGCAGCCGGTACGGACCAGAGCAACCCGTACAAGATGATGAATGAAGCGGCGGAAAAAACCTTTACGCGTCTGAAGAACGAACAGCCGAAGATCAAGCAGGACCCGAACTACCTGCGCCAGATCGTACGTGAAGAGCTGCTGCCCTATGTGCAGATTAAATACGCCGGTGCGCTGGTGCTGGGCCGTTACTACCGTGAAGCCACGCCTGCACAGCGTGACGCTTACTTTGCCGCATTTGGTGATTATCTGGCCCAGGCATATGGCCAGGCGCTGGCGCTCTACCATGGCCAGACGTATCAGATTCAGCCAGAGAAACCGATTGGCGATGCCAATATTGTCGCCATCCGTGTCACCATCCTTGACCCGAATGGTCGTCCGCCGGTGCGCCTGGATTTCCAGTGGCGTAAAAACAGCCAGACCGGTAACTGGCAGGCGTATGACATGGTGGCTGAAGGGATCAGCATGATTACCACCAAGCAGAATGAGTGGAGCGATCTGCTGCGTACCAAAGGCATTGATGGCCTCACCGCGCAGCTGAAAACCTACGCCGCACAGCCGATTACCCTGGATAAGCAGCAATAATGAGCGAACCTTTACGCTGGCAGCGCACGGCCAGCACGCTGGCTTTGAGCGGTAAGCTGGATCGGGACACGCTGCTGGCGCTGTGGCAGGATCGTGATACGGCGATGGCCGGTATCACGACCATCGATGTTGCGGCGCTGGAGAGGGTGGATTCTGCCGGGCTGGCGCTGCTGGTGCATCTGCGCGAAATTGCACGCGCCCAGGGCAGCACGCCGCTTTTCACCGGTATTACCGATAAGCTCCAGTCGCTGATCACGCTATACAATCTGCAGCAGATTATTGTTTCTGCGGAAAAAATCGCCTGATTGCCCGCTGGCTCTGCTAAGCCCCTGATTTTTTCAGGGGCTTTTGCGTATTTAAGAGTCTGGCGCTTTCCTCTAAGATACCCCTCTTATTATTATCAAGTGAAGCAATGAGCAATGGAAAATAGTGAAGTTCAGGCCGTGCTGATGCAGGCGCTGCCATTAGAAGAAGTACACGTACTCAGCAACGACGGCAGCCATTTCCAGGTTATCGCGGTTGGCGACATGTTTGGCGAACTGAGCCGCGTGAAGAAGCAGCAGGCTGTGTACGCGCCGCTGATGGAATACATTGCGGATAACCGTATTCATGCGGTTTCCATCAAGACCTATACCCCAGCCGAGTGGGCGCGCGACCGTAAACTCAACGGTTTCTGAGTGCCGCACTGGCTGTTTTATTGATTGATTATTGAGAGCCGTGTTAATGGACAAATTTCGTGTGCAAGGCCCCACCCGTTTAAGTGGTGAAGTGACCATTTCCGGGGCGAAAAATGCTGCGCTGCCGATTCTGTTTGCTGCCCTGCTGGCTGAAGAGCCGGTAGAGATTCAGAACGTGCCGAAGCTGCGTGATATCGATACCACCATGAAGCTGCTGAGCCTGCTGGGCGCACGCGTTGAGCGTAATGGTGCGGTTCACGTTGATGCTCGCGAAGTTAATGTTTTCAGCGCGCCGTACGACCTGGTGAAAACCATGCGTGCATCAATTTGGGCGCTGGGCCCGCTGGTGGCACGTTTTGGCCAGGGCCAGGTGTCGCTGCCGGGCGGCTGCGCCATCGGTGCACGTCCGGTTGATCTGCACATCACCGGTCTTGAGCAGCTGGGTGCGGAGATCAAGCTGGAAGAGGGCTACGTTAAAGCTTCCGTGAAGGGCCGTCTGAAGGGCGCGCACATCGTGATGGATAAAGTCAGCGTTGGCGCGACCGTGACCATCATGAGCGCCGCGACGCTCGCTACCGGCACAACCATCATTGAAAACGCCGCGCGCGAGCCAGAGATTGTCGATACGGCAAACTTCCTCAACACGCTGGGCGCGAAAATCAGCGGTGCCGGTACTGACAAAATCACCATTGAAGGCGTTGAGCGCCTGGGCGGCGGTGTTTACCGCGTGCTACCGGACCGCATTGAAACCGGTACATTCCTGGTCGCCGGTGCGATTTCACGTGGTAAAGTGGTGTGCCGCAATGCTCAGCCGGATACGCTGGATGCAGTACTGGCGAAGCTGCGTGACGCCGGTGCAGAGATTGAAGTGGGCGAGGATTGGGTCAGCCTGGATATGCACGGTAAGCGGCCTAAAGCTGTTAACGTGCGTACAGCGCCGCACCCGGGTTTCCCGACCGATATGCAGGCCCAGTTCACCCTGCTTAACCTGGTTGCAGAAGGGACCGGTGTGATTACCGAGACCATTTTCGAAAACCGCTTCATGCACATTCCGGAGCTGATCCGTATGGGCGCGCACGCGGAGATCGAAAGCAACACGGCCATCTGCCACGGCGTAGAAACGCTGTCGGGTGCGCAGGTGATGGCGACCGATCTGCGCGCATCAGCGAGTCTGGTGCTGGCGGGTTGCATTGCGGAAGGTACCACGGTGGTGGATCGCATCTACCATATCGATCGTGGTTACGAGCACATCGAAGATAAGCTGAAAGCGCTGGGCGCCAATATCGAACGCGTAAGCGGCGAATAATCTGGCGGCTTGTGCAGGCAGAAAACCAGACACGATAACGTGGCTGGTTTTTTTTCATCTTAGCGACGCGCTTTGATCTTTTTCAGATCCTGCGGCGATCGAATGCGCTTCTTACGATCCAGCAGCCGTGAGGTGACAGGATCAAAATAGCGGCTGGGCCAGATCTCGGAAGGGTGCACATTGAGTGCATTGGCGATCAGCCACTCTCCTTTCGGCCAGGGACGGCTCAGCGCGTTCGCTAAGGTCGATGAACTTAAACCCGATTGG
This sequence comes from Pantoea wallisii, assembly GCF_002095485.1. Taxonomy (GTDB): domain Bacteria; phylum Pseudomonadota; class Gammaproteobacteria; order Enterobacterales; family Enterobacteriaceae; genus Pantoea; species Pantoea wallisii. The sequence goes on from NZ_MLFS01000015.1 coordinate 44,771, forward strand.
CGCGATAGCGCAGCCATGGATGTCCCACGTTTGCGCAGGGCGGCAATGATATCCGCCGGGTGCCAATCCTCTCTCCTTGCATACATAACTCTCTTCTCCGTGTCCGTGTTATTACTGCCTCGCTGTTGTGTCAGCGCCAGGGCGGCGCAGAGACAACTGGAAAAATCCGGATTTTTATAGCAAATAATTTCCATAAGTTTCCAGTAATTGTTTTACCAGCGCACGAAACTGCGTCGCTTTTCGCAAAAAAGCTGCAAACGGATGTAAGCAAGTGGGGGGGAGGGGAAAGCGAACGGGGCCCGCAGGCCCCGTGTGAGATCAGAAGTCGCGCTGCACTGACATATGTGCCAGCGCTTCCAGCGCACTGCGCCAGGGGGTTTCAGGCAGGGCCTGTAGCGCCGCGATCGCTTTATCTGCCTCCTCTTCAGCACGCTGACGCGTCCAGGCCAGTGAACCGGTTTGCTGCATCGCAGCCAGTACCGGCTCCAGCAGATGACGTCCATTGCCCTCTTCAATGGCCTGACGAATCATCTGCGCCTGCTCTGGCGTGCCGTTATGCATGGCATGCAGCAGCGGCAGGGTCGGTTTACCCTCGCTGAGATCATCACCGGTGTTTTTTCCCAGCGTTTCGCCATCGGCACTGTAATCCAGTAAATCATCAATTAACTGGAAAGCCGTGCCGAGGTAGCGACCGTAATCCTGCAGCGCTTTTTCCTGTTCAGGCGAGGCTTCAGCGAGGATTGCAGACGCCTGCGATGCGGCTTCAAACAGGCGGGCTGTTTTGCTGTAAATCACCCGCATGTAGCTCTCTTCGGTGATGTCCGGATCGTTCACGTTCATCAGTTGAAGTACTTCACCCTCGGCGATCACGTTTACCGCTTCCGACATCAGCGCAAGGATCTTTAACGATCCCATACTGGTCATCATCTGGAAGGCGCGAGTGTAGATAAAATCGCCCACCAGCACGCTGGCAGCATTGCCGAACGCCGCGTTAGCGGTGGCTTTACCACGGCGCATATCGGATTCATCCACCACATCATCGTGCAGCAGCGTCGCCGTATGGATAAATTCGATCAGCGCCGCATTGGTAACGTGCAGCGACCCCTGATAATTGAGCGCACGTGCTGACAGCACCGCGATCATTGGCCGGATACGTTTGCCCCCGCCGCTGATGATGTAGTAGCCCAGCTGGTTAATCAGTGAGACATCTGAATTCAGCTGGTCGAGGATGGTCTGGTTGACGGCCGCCATGTCCTGCGCGGTTAATTCGTTTATCTGTTCTAAGTTCATTCGTCTGTTCAGCTTTGACTCGTTTTTTGCATGGTAAGCGCTTTTACCCAGCGTGAGTTCAGGTAATCTGTTACTGATTGTACTTGAAAAATTGGGTTGAGAAACGTTTGCATTCGCTCTGCGCTTTTTTTCTGCAAAGGAGTGCAAAGTGCACTTGTTTTCTACCGGGGATTTGCGTAGAATTCGCGCCCTATTGTGAATATTTATCGCGCCGCCTGATGAACAGAAAGGCATGCGCAGAAGCGGAGTTTTATATGTACGCGGTTTTCCAAAGTGGTGGTAAACAACACCGAGTAAGCGAAGGTCAGACCGTTCGCCTGGAAAAGCTGGACATCGCAACCGGTGAAACCATCGAGTTTGACCAGGTTCTGATGATTGCAAATGGCGAAGACGTGAAAATCGGCGCGCCACTGGTTTCAGGCGGTGTGATCAAAGCAGAAGTTGTTGCTCACGGTCGTGGCGAGAAAATTAAAATCGTTAAGTTTCGTCGTCGTAAACACTACCGTAAGCAAGCTGGTCACCGTCAGTGGTTCACTGATGTGAAAATCACTGTGATCAGCGCGTAAGAGGAGATCTGACAAATGGCACATAAAAAGGCTGGTGGCTCGACTCGTAACGGTCGCGACTCCAACGCAAAACGTCTGGGTGTTAAGCGTTTCGGTGGTGAATCTGTTCTGGCAGGTAGCATCATCGTTCGTCAGCGTGGTACCAAATTCCACGCCGGTAACAACGTAGGCTGTGGTCGTGACCACACCCTGTTTGCTACCGCAGACGGCAAAGTTAAATTCGAAGTTAAAGGTCCGAACAACCGTAAATACATCAGCATCGTTGCTGAGTAAGGTTGTCGTGCCGCAGACGTTAACCGTCTGAATACACGAATGGAAGGCCCCGCAGCTTTGCGGGGCTTTTTACATTCTGCCGCAGGTTACGGAACACGTTCTGATCTTGCGGCACTGTTTGCTGTACAATTAATGTACATATGGCATTGCCAATCCTGTATTATCCGCCGCCGGTCAGCGCAGAAGACCCTGGCGGACCCGTTTGCCGCCTGCAGGCTGGCGCAAACGACAGTGTGACGGAGATTAAAAATGAAGTTTGTTGATGAAGCGACGATCCTTGTGGTCGCGGGTGATGGCGGTAATGGTTGCGTAAGCTTCCGCCGTGAAAAATATATTCCGAAAGGTGGCCCGGACGGTGGCGACGGTGGCGACGGCGGTGACGTCTATCTGCTGGCGGATGAAAACCTTAACACCCTGATCGATTATCGCTTTGAGAAAGCTTTCCGCGCCGAGCGTGGCCAGAACGGCCAGAGCCGTGATTGCACCGGCAAGCGTGGGAAAGACGTAACGATTAAAGTGCCAGTGGGCACCCGTGTAATTGACCAGGGCACGGGCGAAACGCTGGGCGATATGACGCGCCACGAGCAGAAGCTGATGGTGGCAAAAGGCGGCTGGCATGGCCTGGGCAACACGCGTTTTAAATCGTCTGTTAACCGTACGCCGCGTCAGAAAACCATGGGTACGCCGGGTGAGAAACGTGACCTGCAGCTGGAGCTGATGCTGCTGGCGGATGTGGGGATGCTTGGCCTGCCAAATGCCGGCAAATCGACCTTTATCCGTTCGGTCTCTGCGGCGAAGCCAAAAGTGGCGGATTATCCGTTCACCACCTTAGTGCCGAGCCTTGGCGTGGTCCGTATGGACAGCGAGAAGAGCTTTGTGGTGGCGGATATCCCGGGCCTGATTGAGGGCGCAGCAGATGGCGCCGGTCTGGGTATTCGCTTCCTGAAGCACCTTGAGCGCTGCCGCGTACTGCTGCACCTGATTGACCTTGCGCCTATCGATGAGTCTGATCCGGTTGAGAACGCCCGCATCATTCTGGGTGAGCTGGAGAAATACAGTGAGAAGCTGTTCCGCAAGCCGCGCTGGCTGGTGTTTAACAAATGTGATCTGCTGGACCGTGAAGAGGCGGAACGTCGCGCCAAAGCGGTGGTAGAAGCGTTGGGCTGGGAAGAGAAGTACTATCTGATCTCTGCGGCCAGCCATGATGGCGTGAAAGATCTCTGCTGGGACGTGATGACCTTTATCATCGAGAACCCGAAAGAAGCCGAAGAAGAAGCGAAAGAGCCGGAGAAAGTGGCCTTCATGTGGGATGACTATCACCGTGAAGCCCTGGAAACCGCGCAGGAAGCCGAAGAGGACGATGACTGGGATGAAGACTGGGATGATGAGGACGACGAAGGCGTCGAAATCATTTATCAGCGCTAATGTCGTTTATCTGAGCCGTTGAGGGTGCGCATGAGTGCGCACCCTGGGTTAATCTCTGACAGCGGCACATAAATGCACATCCAGCCCTAAGGTCGCCATGCATGCGACCTCCATCTGCAACAAAACACGTCAGTAAAACTACCCCAGCACCGCCACCGTCAGCCTCGACGTACAGCACAACTGATCGCGCCCGTTACGGATCTCAATCTCCCAGCTTTGATTGCGGGCCCCCAAATGCAAGGGACGGCAGATACCGCGCACTTCGCCGCTGCTTACCGCGCGATGATGGCTGGCGCTCACCTCAATGCCGACCACGCTTTTGCCTTCATCAACACTGAGGTAACCCGCGATCGATCCCATCGACTCAGCCAGCACCACCGATGCGCCGCCGTGCAGCAATCCGAAGGGTTGTTGGGTACGTGCATCCACCGGCATGGTGGCTTCCAGATAATCCTCACCGATCGCGGTGAAGACAATGCCAACGTGAGCGACCAGTGAGTTATCGCCCATCCTGTTGAGCGTCTCAAGATCAACTGACCGTTTCCAGATTGCCATGCTTCAGGCTCCCAGCGTTGCGCCACCATCCACCACGATATCCTGCAGCACCACATGGCTGGCAAGATCCGAGGCAAGGAACAGAACGTTGTTCACGATCTCCTGCGGCTTCGCGATCTTGCGCAGCGGGATCCCCAGCTTGTACTGATCCGGGAAGCCATTGATCATCTCCTGCTCGGCTTCAGGCGTGTGCCACAGGCTGCGCTGCATATCGGTATCCGTAGAACCCGGCGAAACAATATTACAGCGCACGCCATATGGCGCCATCTCCAGTCCAACAGTCTGACACAGGCTGCGCAGGGCGGCTTTTGAGGCACCATATGCCGACATTCCCAGACGCGGTGCGTGTGCGGCGTTAGAGGCGATAGTCACAATCGCGCCGGCGCGCTGCTGGCGGAACACGGGCAGCGTCTGCTGGAACATATTGAACGCGCCGCCGGCATTGACCGCCAGACACGCCTGCCAGTCAGCAAAGGTCAGTTCATCGGTGCTGCCGATGCGCAGAATACCGGCACCGTTCACCAGCACATCCAGACGCGGCTGCTCTGAGAGCAGGCGCCGGCACAGGCTTTTTACCGCGCCGGCATCAGCCACATCCAGCAACTGCGTGGCAAACGGATAGTCAGCCTGATCGAAACGCAGATCGAAGCCTACGACCTGCGCGCCGGCCTGCTGAAAGGCCAGGGCTGTGTGATAGCCGATGCCTTTACCTGCGCCGGTGACCCAGACAATCTTGCCGCTAAAATCGAAGGAGGCACTCATTTGGCCGGCACCCGAGACAGCAGCGCCCACCAGCCATCAATGCTGGGGTTCTTCGCCAGGCTGACAAAATCAATGTCGCGGTGCACCTGGCGCCAGCGCGCGGCCAGCGCCATCACGCGCACCGAATCAAGGCCGTAATCGATCAGGTTCTCATCATCTTCCGGTACGTCGTCATCTTCCAGCAGCGGCAGAATCAGCGCACGCAGCTCATCTTTGCTGAGCGGCAGCGGCATTAAGTCGGCGGTCATTACCACTTTACCGCTGCGTCCGGCGGTGTAAGTCAGCGCCATCATGTGCTCTTCGCGTGAGAAGTCGGCCAGCGCATCGGCCACCATGAACGGCTGGATATTACGCATAAAAGCATCGGTTGCCGTGGTCAGACAGCCGATGTGCGCATAGACGCCGGTAATGATTAGCTGGTCGCGTCCCATCTCCTGCAGCGTCGCTTCCAGCGGCGAACGGACAAACGCGCTGTAGCGCCATTTGGTCAGTACCTGATCGTCCTGATCCGGCGCCAGCGCCGCCACGATCTTCTGCTGCTCCGGATGCTTGTTCAGGCCCGGGCCCCACATATCATTAAGCAGCGCACGATCTTCATCACTCTGCTGGTTCGGCTGGGCGGTATAAAACACCGGGATCCCCTGAGCTTTACACCAGGCACGCAGGCGCGCGATGTTCTCCACCACCTGGTTCACCAGCGGGCTATTTTCACCCCAGAAGTTCAGGAAATAGGCCTGCATATCGTGAATCAGCAGCGCCGCACGCTGGGGCTCAACGGTCCACTGCACTTTATTGGCCGGCAACTCGGCTGCTTCAGGCAGTGCATAAGCGTTCAGTTTTGGAATAGCCATTACAATCTCCGGAAAATCAGGCTTGCGCTTGTTGATCGGCAAGCTGTTGACGTAAACGTTTTTTATCTACCTTGCCCACCGGGGTCAGCGGCAGGGCGTCTACGCAGGTAATACGGTCTGGTAATTTGAACTCGGCGATGCCCAGTTCACGCAAATGGCGGCGCAGCGCAACCGGTTTTACCGGCTGACGGGCAACGATAAAGGCGCAGCTCTTCTCCCCCATCAGCTCGTCATGCATTGAGACCAGCGCAGCATGGATCACATCGGGATGGCGCAGCAGCAGGTTTTCGATCTCTTCAGCGGCGATCTTCTCACCCCCGCGGTTGATCTGATCCTTCTCGCGGCCCTGCACGGTGATATAGCCCTGCGCATTCATCTCGATCAAATCGCCTGAACAGTAGAAACCGTCGGCGTTAAAACTGGCTGCGTTATGCTCCGGGCTGTTGTAGTAGCCGCGGAAGGTATAGGGGCCGCGCGTCATCAGGCGACCCACCGATCCCGGCGGCAGCGGCTGTCCCTGTTCATCCGCCACCCACACTTCATCATCCTCAGAAATCGGCCGCCCCTGCGTGGTAAGCACGGTGTGTTCGTCATCACCGAAGCGGGTGTAGTTGACCAAACCTTCGGCCATACCGAACACCTGCTGTAACTGACAGCCAATCTCAGTCTGAATTCTTGCAGCCAGGGTCTCTCCCAGCTTCGCGCCACCCACCTGAATGCGCTGCAGCGAGGCCAGCTGCCGGTTGCTGCCCCACTCCTGAATAGCCTGCAGCCACAGGCTGACCGCCGGCGGCACCAGGCCGGTATCGGTCACCTGATGTTTCTCAATCAGCGGGAAGCACAGCGTGGCGCTCGGGTCGGCCGCCAGAATCACCTGGCCGCCGGCATAGAACACGCCAAGCGAACCGGGTGAGCTCATGGCAAAGTTATGGGGCGCGGGCAGGGCGATGAGATAACGCGTATCAGCATTAATCAGGCAGATCTCATCGCTGGCGCGGATGCTGTAGTAGTAATCGTTGTGCGTGCGCGGAATCAGCTTTGGCGTGCCGGTGCTGCCACCGGATAGCTGGAAAAAGGCCACTTCGTCGCCGGCGGTTGGCGTCGGCTGGAAATCCCCTGCGGCTTCCGCCTGCAGCGCTTCCAGGGTGTTTTCCGGCTGGTGGTCATTACGCAGAATCACCTGCTGCAGCGAGGGCTGCGCGGCACACAGGGTATTGATGAAGTCATCTGTGGCAAACAGGGCATGCTGACGATCGGCGATCAGCAGCCTGGGCGCGATCTGCTGCGCATAGGCCAGCAGCTCGGTGCGCTGATGGCTGAACAGCGCATATACCGGGGCCACACCGAGCTTAAACATAGCAAATACCGTGACATAAAAATCAGCCACATTACCAAGCTGTACCAGCGCGGTATCGCCGTTTTGCAGGCCACGGCGCTGCAGCGCGGCAGCAAGATTGTCACTGCGCTGCGCCAGCTGGCGATAGCTCAGCTGCACATCGCCTTCGATAACGGCGATCGCGTCATTGTGGCGGTGGCGATCGAGAATGTCCGTCATCGGCACATCAAGCCAGTAGCCTTTAGCACGGTAACGCGCCGCTAAATCGTCCGGCCAGCGGGTATAGGGAATGCTCATGCTTGTTCCTTTATTGCAGTCCAAAAGCGCGCAACATCGTGTCCAGTTTCACGCCGGTTTCACGCCATTCTGATTCAGGTTGAGAATCGGCGACAATGCCCGCGCCGGCAAACAGGCGTACGCGTGCGCCATGCACCGTACCGCAGCGGATGGTCACGACCCATTCACCGTTGCCTTCGCTGTCGCACCAGCCGACGATACCGCCAAACAGCTGGCGATCGAACGGCTCCAGCTGCTGAATCAGCTGCTGAGCGCGCGCGTGCGGAAACCCGCTCAGCGCCGGCGTAGGGTGTAGCAGACAGGCCAGCGACAGGGCATTTTCACGCTCATCCTGCACTTCACCGTCAATCTGCGTGGCAAGGTGCCATAAGGTGGCGGTGGTGATCAGTGAGGGCACCGTTGGCACCGACAGCAAACGGCTGCGCGGCTGCAGCGTGGCGCGCATGGCATCGGTCACCAGCTGGTGTTCGTGGCGATCTTTGCCGGAGTGCATCAGCGTGTTACCCGCAGCGCGATCCTCGCTGGCACTATCCGGATGACGCCGAGCCGATCCGGCCAGCGGGCAGGAGCTAAAATCGCGCCCCTGTTTACGCAGCATCAGCTCCGGACTGGCGCCGACCAGCGCGCCGCCTTCGGCCAGCGGCACATGGAAGTGGTAGCTATTGGGGTTTTGCGCAATCACGCGCTGTATCAGCGCAGCGGTATCGACAGGGTGCTCCGTCACAATATCCATCAGGCGCGACAGCACCACTTTATCGGGGTCACCGCCTTGAATCGTGGCAACCGCATCCGCCACCATGCGGGTGAAAACAGCGTGATCCGGCACGGCGGTACGGCGGCGTACCTGCGGCAGTTCGCTGAGCGAAGAGGGCAGCGCGCTCTGCAGATCGGCACGGTTAAAGGTGCGATGAGATTCCGGAATGAACAGCGCGGCAGGCTGGCTGACATCAAACGGGATGGCGCCAACCAGAATCGGGTTCGCAATGCCCTGTTTCTTTGCCGCCGCAAAGTGCTGGCGCAGCTGCTGTTGAAAATCACCCTGCAGCAGGGCCGCATCCTGAACCGGCGTAGCGATCGTGGTATAGCACCCTTGTGTAACCAGGCTGCGCCATGGCGAGGTAAACAGAAAGCCGCGGCACAGCGCGGAAAAATCCTTCAGCCAGGCATTTTCAAACGTGGAGGTTTCCACCATAATTTTCACCTATAAATGATAAGATTATTAAGAATGATTATCATTTTTATTATGGCCCTGTAACCTACGTCGAATGGATTTCAGAGTCAATCCATTCGCGGGATTTTGCATGCGTTTGCGCGTAATAAACGCGTGACGCCAGGCCAGGCTTTAAGCTAAAAGGTGGACCAAAACTTATGAATAAATGCGGTTTATGGGGCATGGTTGCTCTGCTGTTCATTTTCCAGACTTTCACCAGCGTGGCGCGTGCCGAACAGGGCTGGCCACGGACCGTGCAGGGGGCAAACGGGGCGGTGACGCTGCAACAGCCGCCACAGCGCATTGTCTCCACCAGCGTGACGCTGACCGGCTCGCTGCTGGCTATTGATGCGCCCGTTGTTGCCTCAGGCGCAACCGCACCCAACAGCCACCTTGCGGATGGTCAGGGCTTTTTCCGCCAGTGGAGTGAGGTGGCACAGCAGCGCCATCTGAAGCGCCTTTATATTGGCGAGCCCAGCGCCGAAGCCATTGCGGCGGAAGCGCCGGACCTGATTATCGTGAGTGCTACCGGCAACGACTCCGCCATTAAACTGGTGAGCCAGCTTTCGGCCATCGCCCCCACGCTGGTGATCAACTATGACGACAAAAGCTGGCAGGAGGTGGTGGCTGAGCTTGGCCGCGCGACCGGCCATGAAGCGCAGGCCGCACAGCGCGTCCAGGCGTTCGATGCGCGTGAAGCCGCGCTGAAAAAAGCCATTACGCTGCCGCCGCAGCCGGTTTCGGCGATGGTCTGGAACGGCGACGGGCGCGCGGTGAATGTCTGGACCGGCGCGTCGGCACAGGGCAAGCTGCTGCAGCAGCTGGGCTTTACGCTGGCGCTGCCGCCGGCGGACGCGCAGCAGGGCCACAGTATGGGCCAGCGCAAGGACATCATTCAGCTCTCAGGTGAGAACCTTGCGACGAACCTGACCGGCAAAACGTTCCTGCTGTTTGCCGGCGATGATAAAACCGCGCAATCGGTGCTGAGCAATCCTTTCCTGGCGCATCATGCCGCGGTAACCAACCATCAGGTCTACGCGCTGGGCATTGACACCTTCCGCCTCGATTACTACAGCGCCAGCAATCTGCTGGCGCGTCTGGAAAAGCTCTTTGTTAAATCATGATGCTGCTGCGCCGGCGTCGGTGCCGGCGTTTGATAACTGCGCAGGCGCCGCATCACCAGCCACATCAGCATGCCCAGCAGCGCTGCCGTAAAGCCAAACACGGCCGCGGCCTGCGGTGGCAGCAGCCACGATCCCATCGCGCCCAGCAGCGCGGCACCGATAGCATCGCCGGTGACGTTCTGCGCCGTCCATAAGCCATTAATCCTCCCCAGCAGGTGATCGGGCGTCAGCTGCTGGATCATGGCGTACTGAATCAAACTGTTGATAGCGCTGAAGTAGCCAAACGCCACCAGACAGAGCAGCCCCAGCGGCAGGCTGGGCATCAGGCTGAACAGGCCAAGCGCGAGAAAGGCGGCAATGGCGCTGCCAAGTATCAGCTGACCCGGACGCGCAGCGTGCTTGAGTCTGCCGCTGGTGAGAGCCCCGATGGCCGCACCGAGCGGTACCGCAGCGTACATCATGCCCAGCTGGTCAGCAGTGACCGACCAGTGTGGCGCCAGCGCCGGATAGAGTACCCGCACGGCGCTTGCCAGCGTCACCAGCGCGCCAATCAACGCCACCATGCCAACAATCGGGCTGGCGAACAGGAACTGCACGCCCGCCGCCAGCGATTTCAGCGGATGTTCGCGCGGCTGCGGCGGCGGCGCCAGCAGGGGCAGTTTCAGTAAGGTCAGCACGGTCAGTAGCGTACCGAATGCCGCCAGGCCGTAATTCCACACCACGCCGCCATGGGCGATAATCACACCAGCAATCGCTGGCGAAAGGATCGAGCCAAAACGTACCGTCAGCATGGTTATCGCACCGGCCTGCATAAGATTTTCGCGGCCTACCAGCGCGGGTGTGGCCGCCAGCAGTGCGGTAACACCGATTGCGCCGAAGAATCCATCCCAAAAGCCCAGCAGATAGACGGCCGTCAGTGAGGGCGCCGGTAGCGCGGCGTTAACCGCCAGCGCGACGAAGCCAAGACCGCAGGTGGAGCGGGCAAAGAGGATGAGCTTTTTACGCTCATAGCGATCCGCCAGCACGCCGCCAAACAGCAGGCCGATAAACATGCCGGAGGCGGATAGCGTAACCGCCAGGCCCACCAGCAGCGGTGAGTGCGTCATCTGCTGAATCTGCACCGGCACGGCAACGGCCAGCATGCCGAGCGCAACAATCGAAATGAAGCGTGCGATAAACACGGCGCGAAACGCAGCGTGCGTTTTCAGCAGCGAGAGATCAATAAAATGGGAGGATTTGTTCATTTGTTCGCCTTTTTGCACCAATTTTCCTCATCGTCCGCGAGGCGAGTCATGGTAACATAGGCAAACGCGAGTAATAACGATAACAAATATCATTATCAAATTACGCTGCGTCAGCAATGACGCTGAACAGTGAAGGTTTAGAACGCTATGCGCCAGATTCGTGCATTAGCAGGCTCAGGGATTCTGCTCTTGCTCCTCATCGCACTCAGCCTGATGCTGGGGGCGAAATCCATACCGCTTTCCGATGTTTATCACTCTCTCACCGCCGATTGCACCCGCGCGGAGTGCATTATTGTGCGTGACGCGCGCCTGCCGCGCACGCTGGCTGGTTTACTGGCCGGCGTTGCGCTGGGGCTGGCCGGCGCCTGATGCAGAGCCTGACGCGTAATCCGCTGGCGGAGCCGGGCATTCTTGGCGTGAACGCCGGGGCCGGTTTCGCCATTGTGCTCGGTATAGCACTGTTTGGTGCGGATACTCCACTGGCGTGGCTGGCGCTGGCCTTTAGCGGCGCGCTGCTGGCCTCGCTGCTGATGACGATAATCGGCGCGATGGGCGGCGGGCGCGTTAACCCGGTGCGCTTAACGCTGGCCGGCGTGGCGCTGGCCGCCGTGCTGGAAGGACTCACCTCGGGCTTATCGCTGCTCAATCCGGACATCTACGATCACCTGCGCTTCTGGCAAAGCGGCTCGCTGGATATCCGCGATTTTGCGGCGCTGCGCACGCTGTTCCCGGCGGTGCTGGTCGGCGGCGCGGTCGCTATCAGCCTGGCGCAGGCGCTGAACAGCCTGAGCATGGGCGGCGATATGGCGGCTGCGCTGGGCACGCGCGTTATCCGCACGCAACTGCTGGGACTGCTGGCGATTGCCCTGCTCAGCGGTGCGGCCACCGCAGCCGTCGGACCCATCGCCTTTATTGGCCTGATGACGCCGCACCTGGCGCGCTGGCTGGTGGGTAACGATCACCGCTGGCTGCTGCCGGCTACGGCGCTGATTACGCCGATCCTGCTGCTGGCGGCAGATATTCTGGGGCGTGTGATGGTGGCAGGCGAGCTACGCGTGTCTATCGTTACCGCGATTCTGGGCGCGCCGATGTTGATTGTGCTGGTGCGCCGTAAGCTCGGGCGAGGTGCGCTATGACGCGGCGTGCCTGGCTTCATGGCTGCTGGCTGGTGCTGGCGTGCGCGCTGCTGGCATGGCTGGCGCTGACGCGCGGTGCCTTACCGATCGGTGGAGAACAGATATGGCAGGCGCTGCGCGGCCAGGGCGCGGCCAATATCCAGCTGATCGTCGTGCAGTGGCGGCTGCCGCGCCTGCTGATGGCACTGCTGATTGGCGCGGCGCTCGGCGTGAGCGGCGCCATTTTCCAGTCGCTGCTGCGTAATCCGCTCGGCAGCCCCGATATTCTTGGCTTTAATACCGGCGCCTACAGCGGCGTGCTGGTGGCACTGGTGCTGTTCAATCAAAGCATCACGGCGATGACCGGGGCCGCGCTGCTGGGCGGCATTGCCACCGCTGCGCTGGTCTATGCGTTTGCCTGGCGCAACGGCGTAGAGACCTTCCGCCTGATCATCGTCGGTATCAGCGTGCGTGCGCTGCTGATGGCGCTGAATAGCTGGCTGATTATCAGCGCGTCGCTGGAGTCTGCGCTCAGCGCCGGGCTCTGGAGCGCCGGTTCGCTCAACGGCATTACCTGGGCGAAAACGCCGCCGGTGGTAGCGGTACTGTTGGCATCGCTGCTGCTGACAGGGCTGCTGGCGCGTCGCATGCGCCTGCTGGAGATGGGTGACGACACCTCCTGCGCGCTGGGCATCCCGGTGGAGCGCAGCCGGCTATGGCTGATGCTGCTGGGCGTGCTGCTGACGGCGGCATCGACTGCGCTGGTGGGGCCTGTCTCCTTTGTGGCATTGCTGGCACCGCAGATTGCCCGACGGCTGGGCGGTGGCGAGAAGGGCGCGCTGTGGCTGGCGGCCCTGTGCGGAGCGCTGTTACTGACCGCTGCGGACTATGCGGCGCAGCATCTCTTCCTGCCTTATCAATTACCGGTTGGCGTGATTACCGTCAGCCTCGGTGGTCTCTATCTTATTGCCTTACTGGTGCGGGAGGCGCGACGCCAATGACCGATATTCCTTCACGGCTCTCTGGCACGGGCCTGACGCTGGGCTACGACAAAAAAGTGGTGGCGGAGAATCTCTCCGTGACGATCCCGGAAGGTGAGCTGACGGTGATTATCGGGCCGAACGCCTGCGGTAAATCGACGCTCCTGCGTACGCTCAGCCGCCTGCATACGCCGCTGAAAGGCGACGTCCTGCTGGATGGCGAGGCAATAGCCCGCTATCCCACCAAAGAGGTGGCACGCCGTCTGGGCCTGCTGCCGCAAAGTTCTCACGCACCGGCGGGCATCAGCGTGTCGGAACTGGTGGCGCGCGGGCGCTATCCACATCAGTCGCTGTTTGGGCGCTGGCGCACAGAGGATGAAGCCGCTGTACAGCAGGCGATGCAGGCCACCGGCGTTGCCGATCTGGCCCGGCAGTCGGTGGATACGCTCTCCGGCGGGCAGCGGCAGCGTGTCTGGATCGCGATGGTACTGGCCCAGCAAACGCCGCTGCTGCTGCTGGATGAACCCACGACATGGCTGGATATCAGCCACCAGATTGAGCTGCTGGAGTTAATGCAGACGTTGAATCAGCAGCACGGACGCACGCTGGTGGTGGTGCTGCACGATCTCAATCACGCCTGTCGCTACGCTTCACACCTGATTGCGATGCGTCACGGAAAAATCATTGCGGAAGGCAAGCCGTCGGAGATTGTCACGCCGGCCCTGATTGAGCAGGTGTACGGTTTGCGCTGCGTAATTGTGGAGGATCCGGTGGCGCATACGCCGATGATTGTGCCGCTCGGTCGCGGTCAGTAAGGATAGTGCGCGGCGGCCCCCGCAGAGGAGGGACCGCCGGCGAAACTCACCCCAGAATCTGCCGTAACAGCGGACCGATCTGCTCAAACATTCGCGGTGAAATAATCTCCACGTGCGCGCAGTCCAGCGGGTAGACCTCCAGCTCGCCCACCCAGGGCGCCCAGGCGCGGCGTGCATCCTGGCCCGGCTGCTGCGTCTGCTGCGCAAGGAACAGCGTGGCGCGCCCCGAAAAATGCGCGCTGCGTGCAGTGGCCAGCAAACGCACCGAACTGGCGTAGTTGGCTTCAATGCTGTCGAACATCGCCTGCATCTCTTCACCGGCCTGATGGCGCTGAGCCGCGATAAACTGCTCGCGCTCACGATTTACCTCATCCAGTACGGCCGGATCGAGGACGTTCTCGCCGCGCTTCTCATCCCAGTTCTGGGTCTCCGGTGGCCAGGTATCCAGCAGGCCAAGAAACGCCACTGTTTCGCCGGCCGCTTCCAGCCGTGCGGCGATGCCCTGTGCCAGCGTACCGCCGAGCGAATAGCCGAGGAAGTAGTAAGGGCCGTGCGGCTGAACCTCGCGCAGCGTGCGCAGATGTGCGTCGCACACCTCATCCAGATGCTGGCTCTGGTTCAGCGGGCCCTGCGTATCAGGTGACTGAATCCCTATCAGCGACCAGCGGGCATCAAGATAACGCTGCAGTGTGCTGAACTGCCAGGCAAAGCCGGAGGCCGGATGGAAGCAGAACAGCGTTGGGCCGCTGCCCTGACGCAGTGGCAGCAGCGCTTCAAATCCGGCCTGCTGATGGGCCTGCGCGTCGCCAAGCAGCGCCGCCAGCTTCTCTACCGTCGAGGCCACCATAATTTGCCCGACCGAGACCGGCTGCTGTAATTCACGACGCAGCTGCGCCGCTAAACGCATCGCCAGCAGCGAATGGCCGCCGAGGGCGAAAAAGTCATCCTGCGCGCTGAGGGTGTCGCGTGCCAGCAGGCGGCAAAACGCCGCAGCCAGCTGGCTCTCCAGTCCCGGATGCGGTGCGCGTCCGCAGCTGGCGCCGTGCGTCTGCGGTACGGGCAGCGCCTTGCGATCCAGCTTGCCGTTGCTGCTCAACGGGAAGGCGTCAAGCTGAACGATGGCGACCGGCACCATATGGGCCGGCAGGCGCTGTGCCAGCGCCGCGCGCAGCGCTTCGCTCTCTACCGGCTGTTGCGCAACCACGTAGCCCACCAGCTGACGGGCATCGCCCTGCGTCGTTGCATCCCCCAGCACCACCGCGTGCGTCACCGCCTGCTCAATGCCGGGCTGTGCGCACAGCACATGATCGATTTCGTTCAGCTCAATACGCTGGCCACGAATCTTCAGCTGATCGTCACTGCGGCCAAGGTATTCGACCGCGCCATTATCCAGCCAGCGCGCTACGTCGCCGGTGAGATACATGCGTTCGCCGGGGGCATACGGGTCGGCGATAAACCGGCTGGCGGTCAGCTCCGGGCGGTGCAGATAGCCGTGCGCCAGCTGAATGCCGGTCAGATAAAGGTCGCCCGCCACGCCAGGCGGCACCGGCTGCATCTGCGCATCCAGAATGCGCAGACCGGTGTTCCACACCGGGAAACCAATTGGCACACTTGGCCCTTCAACCGCTACCAGCGCTGCGCCAAACGCCGGATACCAGCTGACATCCACCGCAGCCTCGGTCGGACCATAGAGATTGTGCAGCGGCACCCGGGTCAGTTTTTCCCATTCCCGTGACAGATCGGTTGGCAGCGCCTCGCCGCTGCAGAAGACGTTGCGCAGGCTGCTACAGCTGGCGATGGTCGCCGGGCTATCCAGCGCTGCCACAAAGGCCGCCAGCATGGAGGGGACAAAGTGCGTGGTCGTCACTTTAAAGCGCGCAAACAGGTGCTGCAGCGCTTCAGGATCGCGGTGCGCCTCCGGCGGCGCCATCACCAGCCGGGCACCGACCAGCAGCGGCCAGAAGAACTCCCAGACCGAGACATCAAAGCTGCTCGGGGTTTTCTGCAGCACCACATCATCAGCCTGCAGCGGATAGCGATCCTGCATCCACAGCAGGCGGTTAACGATCGCTTCATGGCCCACCAGTACCCCTTTCGGCCGGCCGGTCGAGCCGGAGGTATAGATAATGTAGGCCGCATCCTGCGGCGTCGGCGCACTGGCAGGCTGCGGAGCATCCGTGTGGGTATAAAGGGCATCAAGGTGCAGCTGGTTTACCGCCGTAATGGCGCGGAAACGGTCGCTCAGCCGGGCGGCGGTGATCAGCGTTTTTGGTGCGGCATCATCCAACATCAGCTGTAAGCGGTCATTGGGATAGCCGGTATCAAGCGGCAGCCAGGCGGCACCCAGCGTCACAATCGCCTGTAGCGCCAGCGACAGCTGCACCGAGCGCGGCAGCGCCACGGCAACGATATCGCCACGCTGCACACCTGCGGCACTGAGATCGGCAGCCAGTGCGAACACTTGCTGTTGCATCTGCCGATAGCTTAACTGATGTGTGCTGTCCGCCAGCGCTGGCGCATCGGGCGTACGCGCCACCTGCTGTGCCAGCAGCGAGGCCAGCGTTTCTGCCGGAACCGGATGCGCAGTATGGTTGATGGCCGCCAGCTGCTGATGCTCCTGCGGCGTCAGCAGATCCAGCTCGCCCAGCGCACGCTGCGGCTGTGCGGCAAGCTGGTCCAGCAGCAGGGCGAAGCGGCTGGCGTGGCACAGCAGCGTGGCTTCGCTATAGCGGGCGGCGTTAGCCAGCAGCTCCAGCGTCAGCTCGCCCTGCTCACTGATATAGATGGCTATCTCCAGGTCGCGCACCGGGCCGGACGCCAGCTGGTGGGTAATGCCCTCAATACCGGCAAAATCCAGCTGGTAATCAAACATCTTAAGATTGATGACCGGGCCATAGAGCGGATCGCCATCGCCGAGGCGGCCGAGGTCGCGCTGCACCTGCTCAGCGTCATAACGCTGATGGCGGCGCATCCTCTTCACTTCGCCCGCCAGCTGCGCCGCCAGCACACTGAGTGGCTGAGCCGGATCGTATTCGACCGCCATAGGCAGCACGTTGATCACCGGACCGGTGGCGCACAGCGCAGCGGAGCCGATGCGGCGCATGAAGATAAAGCCTGCAGCGAAGGCGTTCTGCCCGCTGAGGCGTGCCAGCCACAGTGCTACCAGCGCAAAGGCCAGATCGGCGGCACTGGATTGCGGATGCTGGCTCACCAGCTGCCGGAAGGTGCTGTGATCGAGCGTCACGCTGTGGCGCAGCAGGTCGGTGCTGGCGCTCTGTCCGGCCAGCGGCAGCGGAGAGAGCGAGGCCGGTGGCGGCAGGGTCTGCCCTTTTGCGCGCCAGAATTCACCGTCACGCGTCCAGGCGGTGGAGTCCCGGTAGCGCTGATACTCCTCCACCACTTCGCTGAACGGAA
This sequence comes from Pantoea wallisii, assembly GCF_002095485.1. GTDB lineage: Bacteria > Pseudomonadota > Gammaproteobacteria > Enterobacterales > Enterobacteriaceae > Pantoea > Pantoea wallisii. The sequence continues at coordinate 62,028 of NZ_MLFS01000015.1, forward strand.
TAAACGGCGTGGGTTCGGCTTCCTGCTGCTGTACTGCCGCGCTGTAGAGGTTAGCGATGCGGCGCGTGAGCGCGGTGAAGCTAAAACCATCAACCACCAGATGGTGATAGCGTTGATACCAGAACCAGTGCTGCTCACCGAGGCGGAAGAGACAATGATGCCACAGCGGCGCACCGCTCAGTACGCGCAGATCGCCCTGCATATCGTCGCGCATCAGCGCCCGCGCCGTCGCGGCAGGATCGTGTTCGCTGCGTAGATCAACCACATCCGGCAAGCTGAATATTTGGGGCTGCGGCCACTGCAGGGGTTCGCCGTCGATCTCGCCAAACGCCATGTTCAGCGTATCGGCTTCCTGCATCCCCGCGACTATCGCCTGTGCCAGCAGGGCGCTATCAATGGCGCCGCGCAGTTCAATATAGTGCGCGACCGCATAAGCGTTAGGGTGCGGCGTAAGCTGATCGGCAATCCAGATGCCGGGCTGCGCCGCGACCAGCGGCAGGGTATGTTGGTCAATCATAGTGTCGTTCATCAGAGAGTTCGCTGTCGTTCCGGTTCACGTCGGGCGTGATGAATGAGGTGGGATTGCGCCACAAGGCTTGCAAACCGTCGAGCAGGCCACCGCGCCAGCAGAGCGCATCGTGACCGCCCTCCACCGGCTGGTAATTTACCTGATAGCCGGCTGCGGTAAGTTGTTGTTGTAATTGTTGGTTGGCCTGCAGAATCAGGCCTTCGCGCGTGCCGGCTTCCAGCCAGAAACGCAGCGGATGTGCAGGCGCCAGGCCGCTATCCAGCGCCTGAAGCAGCCAGCCATGCGGGTTGCCGCGTTCCGGCCACCAGAAGGAGCCAGACAGGCTCAGCGCGTTGCCAAAAGTTTGCGGAAAGTGCAGGGCGGCAAACACCGCCGCCAGGCCGCCGAAGCTCTGCCCGGCGACGAGCGTGCTCCCGGCATGCTGACGATAGGGCATCAGCCGGGCAATCTCTGGCAGCAGCTCCTGCTGAATGGCCTGCCAGAACTGCGGGTTACACGGCAGTTCACGGCTGCGGTGCTCGCGATCGATGATATCGATAAACAGATAGACCGCCGGCGGCAGCTTGCCGGCATCGGTCAGCTGCTGCAGCGGCCCGGCAACCGGCATCTCGCCGGCCCAGAACTGCCCGTCGAGCAGGATAGCCAGCGGACGTGAGGCGGCGTGCGCTTCGCCGGTGGCATACAGCCATACCCGGCGGCTGTTGCCCAGCAGGTCACTTACCCACTGATGCTGCAGGAGCGGAATCACAGGCGCGGTGCCGTTATCGATCGCCTGCCAGAGTTGCTGTGCCGGCGCATGGGGCAGATGCAGCGGCGAAACGCGCATGCCGCGTCCGCCCGACCAGCCGCGCAGCGTGTTGAGGGGGTCGGCCGTTGCTGTCGGGAATTTGTCGCGCCACCAGCTGCGCAGCGCGTGCATGTCGGCTTCGCCGCTAAAATCGGTCGCCTGCTCATCGGGCATCAGGCAGTAGCTGCCGCGCCAGTTAGCGGGAAGCGTGGTTTGCCAGTACCAGACATCGCTATTGGCTACGCGCATTAACGATTGCGGCGGACGACGCTGATGGTGATCGGTCACGCCGGTGATGTTGATCCATACACGCTGCGTGCGGGAGGTGGTTTCCGTACCTTGTGGATCGCGCCAGAAAAAGGTCACCAGACAGGTGCCATCCTGCTGCGGTTCAATACGGGGAATGCCTTGAGCGTGCTGTTCCTGCCACCAGGCTTCACTGCCGGTTCTGCTATTTCGCCAGGTCATAAGGCTTGCCAGTCGCCCTGTACGGGGAGATTTACATAATATTGATAAGTAATACTATTGATAATTATTTGCATTTGCAATAGGGTGACTGCGCTCAAAATGAGCACGCACGTTCCGCCTGTCGCCCTGTAAACCACAGGGGTTCAGCTAAGGATGGCCCTGCCAGGTGTGACACGTTGCGCGATAAGGACAGGGATCTTCTCACCGGCTCGCCAGTCAGACGCCTGCCGCGTTTACTGGTCATCCAGGACTGAAAACAATGAAGAATTACTCGCGGTTGTCAGTAGCTATTTTGATTGAATTGGGCCTCAGCGCCTCTCTGCTCTCCGGCAGCGCCTGGGCGGCAGACACTTCCGGCACGACCAGCAAATCCGCTTCACCGGATGCCGCATCAATGGATGGCGGCACCTTAACGGTCACCGCCCGGCAGCAGACGCTGCAGGCGCCGGGCGTGTCCACCATTACCGCTGATGAGATCAAGAAACACCCGCCAGCGCGCGACGTTTCGGAGATCATCCGCACCATGCCGGGCGTGAACCTGACCGGCAACTCCACCAGCGGCCAGCGTGGCAACAACCGCCAGATCGATATTCGCGGCATGGGGCCGGAAAACACCCTGATCATGGTGGATGGCATGCCGATCACCAGCCGCAACTCCGTGCGTCTTGGCTGGCGCGGTGAACGCGACACACGCGGCGATACCAACTGGGTGCCGCCGGAGATAATCGACCACATCGATGTGATTCGCGGTCCGGCCGCGGTGCGCTACGGTAACGGCGCGGCGGGCGGCGTGGTAAATATCATCACGAAAAAAAATAGCGATCGGCAGTGGCACGGTTCGTGGAACACCTACTACAACGTGCCGGAGCATAAAGCGGAAGGCGCGACCAAACGCACCAACTTCAGCCTTGAAGGCCCGCTGGGCGACGATTTCAATTTTCGTCTTTACGGCGGTTTAGCCAAAACTCAGGCCGATGCGTATGACATCAATCAGGGCCACGCGGCGGACCGTACCGGCAGCTACGCGGGCAGCTATCCGGCCGGGCGTGAAGGCTCCGTTAATAAAGACATCAACGCATTACTGAGCTGGGCGTTTGCGCCGATGCAGACGCTGGAGCTGCAGGCGGGCTACAGCCGCCAGGGCAACCTGTATGCCGGCGATACGCAGAACACCAATACCAATGCGCTGGTGCAGAGTCTGTATGGCGATGAAACCAACCGTTTGTATCGTCAGAACGTGTCGCTGAAGTGGACCGGTGCGTGGGATAACGGCATCAGCACCAACAACTATGCGCGTTATGAGAAAACCCGTAACTCGCGCATCAACGAGGGGCTGGCGGGGGGCACCGAAGGGATCTTCTCCAATAGCGGCTTCAACACCATCCAGCTCGACGATCTGCTGCTGCATAGCGAAATCAGCATTCCATTTGAGCTGGGCTTTAACCAGACCGCCACGCTGGGTACCGAGTGGAACCAGCAGCGGATGAAAGATCCGTCGTCCACTACGCAGGCGGCAAGCAACGGCTCGGTGCCGGGTATCGACAGCACCGGCCGCAGCCCTTACGCGAAGGCGGAAATTTTCTCCCTGTTCGCCGAAGACAACATGGAGCTGACCGACAGCACCATGCTGACGCCGAGCCTGCGCTTCGATCATCACTCTATTGTGGGCAACAACTGGAGCCCGTCGCTGAATCTCTCACAGGGGTTGGGTGACGACTTCACGCTGAAGATGGGCATTGGCCGCGCGTATAAAGCCCCAAGCCTGTACCAGACCAACCCGAACTATCTGCTGTACAGCAACGGTCAGGGCTGCGCCGCCAGTACCGGCGCCTGCTACCTGCAGGGCAACAGAGATCTTAAAGCGGAGAACAGCGTTAACAAAGAGATTGGACTTGAGTGGAAACATGAAGGTTACCAGGCCGGTCTGACCTGGTTCCGCAACGACTACCGCAACAAGATCGAAGCGGGTTACGGCCCGGTGAGCAAGGCATCAAACGGCACCACGGATATCTACAAGTGGGAGAACGTGCCAAAAGCGGTCGTGGAAGGGCTGGAGGGTACGGTCAATGTACCGTTCTCGGATAGCGTGATGTGGAATAACAACTTCACCTACATGCTGCAGAGCAAGAACAAAGAGACCGGCGATCGTCTGTCGATCATTCCTGAGTACACGCTGAACTCGACGCTGAGCTGGCAGGCAACGCAGGATCTGTCACTGCAAACGACCCTGACGTGGTACGGCACCCAGACGCCGAAGAAGTATGACTATAAAGGCCAGCCGGTGACGGGCAGCGCGACCGATAAAGTCGCGCCTTACTCGATCCTCGGCCTGAGCGGCACGTACGATATCAACAAGTACGCCAGCGTCACCCTCGGTATCGACAACCTGTTCGATAAGCGTCACTTCCGTGAAGGCAATGCACAAACCACCGGCAATGCCACTACCGGTGCTTACCTCTACGGCGCAGGGGCGAATACCTATAACGAATCAGGTCGTACTTACTACATGAGCCTCAATACGCATTTTTAAGGCGCATTAGCCATTGAGTTGAGAAGGCAATACGCAGCGGGCAATCAGTCCGCTGCGATCTTCCCGATTCACCAGCTCCAGCCGGCCGCGATGCATCTGGATAATGCGCAGCACGATGTTCAGGCCCAGTCCGCTGCCGCCGTAGCGCTGATCGCGCCGCCGGAACGCCTGCGTTAACTCCTCTGCCGCATCGGCATCAATCCCCGGCCCCTGATCCCACACTTCCACAATCACCTGCTGTTTATCCTGCTGCAGCCTGACCGTCACTTCGCTCCCTTCCGGGCTGTAGCGTGATGCATTCTCCAGCAGGTTACGTAACATCAGGCGCAGTAACACCGCTTCACCCTGCTGCGGAACATCTTCGCTGACTGGCCAGTGCACGTGTTGCTGGCGCTGCGCGCAGAGCTCGGCCATCTCAGGTTCCAGCGGCTGCATGATGTCCTGTTGCCACCGCAGCTGCTGATAGTGCCCACCGGCCAGCGCCTGTCCGGCACGCGACAGCATCAGCAGTTGCTCTACGGTATGCATAAGTTGGTCGATGCGCTCAATCAGCATGGCGCTCTGCGGGACCTGCTGCTGATGCAGTAGCTCCAGATGCAGGCGCAAACCGGCCAGCGGCGTGCGCAGCTCGTGTGCGGCATCGGCGGTAAACAGGCGCTCCTGCTGAAGCGTATGGTCGAGGCGGGAGAAGAGCTGATTAATTGATGAGGTGACAGCGACAATCTCATCCATCTCGGAGTAGACCGGCAGCGGCGTAAGATTATCGGCGGAGCGGTGCGCCAGGCTGTTCTGTAAGGATTTCAGCGGACGAATGATCCAGGTAATCGCCCAGAAGGAGAGCAGTAGCGTCAGGCAGACCATCACCAGCGAAGGCAGCAGCAGTGAGGCGATAGCTTCGCGGATCTCATTCTCAACGCGATCGTTACGCGCCTGTGCTGAGAGGGTTTCGTTGACCAGAAAGCTAATCTGCTCGCGGCTCTCGTGCCACAGCCAGATGGCGCTCATCACCTGGCAGGTGAGGAGAATCAGCGCCAGCATAATCAGTAACCGCTGACGCATGCTGTTCATTCGCGCAGCTCCAGCCGGTAGCCAACGCCGCGCACGGTTTTGATGCGATCTTTCCCCAGCTTGCGGCGCAGATTATGGATGTGCACTTCTAAGGTATTGGAGCCGGGATCGTCGTTCCAGCTATAGAGATCCTGCTGCAGCGTTTCACGGTGCACGTTCTGCCCGACGCGCATCAGCAGGCGCGTCAGCAGCGCGAACTCTTTGGGGGTGATCTCCAGCGGCCGGTTCTCCAGCAAAACCTGTTGTGAGCTGAGGTTGAGCGTCAGATCGCCCTGTTGCAGCAGGTTGTCGCTGTGGCCCTGATAGCGACGAATCAGCGCCCGCGCGCGCGCCTGTAGCTCAGCCAGCGCAAAGGGTTTCACCAGATAGTCGTCCGCGCCGGCGTCCAGTCCGCTCACGCGATCTTCTAAAGCATCGCGTGCGGTCAGAATCAGCACCGGGATGGCGATGCCGTCGCGCCGCCATTGACGCAGCAACGCCGCGCCATCGCGATCCGGCAGGCCAAGATCCAGCACGATCAAGCTGTACTGCCCGCTGCGCAACAGCGCCTCGCTCTCAGCTGCCGTACTGGCGCAGTCCACCGCATAGCCTTGCCCGCTTAACGCCTGCATCAGGCCGGACTGCAGCAGCGCATCATCTTCAACAATCAACAGTTTCATTAGTTGTTTTTGTTAATGTCCGTGTAGAGGCGGCTCTCAAAGCGCACCAGCGGAATACGACGCGTTTTCTGATCTTCTGGCGGCACAGCATAGCCGGAGAGGAACTGGACAAAGGCTACACGCGCGCCGCTCGACGTTGTAATGAACCCAGCCAGATTATAGACGCCCTGCAGTGAACCGGTTTTGGCTGAGACTTTGCCATCCAGCCCGGCTTCGTGCAGCCCGCCGCGATACTGCAGCGTGCCGTCATAACCGCCCAGCGGCAGCATCGAGATGTAGTTAAGGGTTGCATCGTTTTTCGCGATGTACTGCAGCACCTGCATCATAGTGTCTGGCGAAATCAAATCATGGCGCGACAGGCCCGATCCATCAACCTGAATGCTGTTACCGAGATCGACCCCGGCTTTTTCGCGCAGTATGCGGCGCACCGCATCGGAACCGGCGCGGAATGTCCCCGGCACATTGAAGTAGTGATGGCCAATAGTGCGGAAAACGGTATCGGCAATCATGTTGTCCGATTTTTTCAGCATGGTATGGAGCAGGTTATGCAGCGGTGCGGATTGGGTGGAGGCCAGCACCGTGCCGGGTGAGGTGACCTGCGCCTGGCGCACCAGGTGCCCGCTGTAATCAATATCGGCGTCCCGCAGCTGGGCTTTAAGGATCTCACCGGCCCAGGCGGCGCCATCCTGCACGGCAAAGGCCAGCGGCAGCGGTTCGGCACGCTGGCGCATACAGCCGGTCAGCGTGTAGCGATTGAGTTCACCGGGGACGACATCCAGCTCGCAGTACTGTCCGTCGCCGCTGTTGCGGGCCAGGGTGCGCACCTGGCTGAACATGTGCGCCGGATAGTAGGAGGCGATGCGGACAAACGCATTTTCGCCCGGTGTATTGGCGCTGTAGAGCGAAACCGAGAAACAGTTTTTATCTACAATTGCCGCGCCTGGCGGTGCGCTAAAGCACTGCGTCAGATCGTTCCAAGGCCAGCCGGGCGCCATATCGTGGCTGGCAAAGACCGAAGTATCGATCACCAGATTGCCTTTGATATGCGTGATGCCCTGCTTCTTTAGCGCCGCGACCATATTGCGCAGATCCTGGCGGCTTAAGGTGGGATCGCCGCCAAAACGCGCCACCAGATCGCCATTCAGCGTGCCGTCGCTGACCGCGCCTTTGGTCTCCAGCGTGGTCTGGAAGCGGAAGTCCGGCCCCAGCTCCAGCAGGGCCGCCAGCGCAGTGATCACCTTCATGGTACTGGCCGGCAACGCCATCTGTTTGCCGTGATAGTCGATTATCGGGGTTGATGCGCCCACTTTCTGTACCATCAGCGCCAGGTTTGCGCCGTCTGGCAAATACTGCATGTATTCTTCAACGGGAGCTGCTTGTGCCTGCAGCATAAACGCACAGGTTAATCCGGTAACAAGTCGTGAAAATCGCATAATCTCGCGGTAACTGACGGGTGAAGGCGTCAATACTACGTCCCCGGACGGTGCAAAGTAAACGATGACCCACAGGGAACTCTGGGGTAAAATACGTATCAAAATGCAAAACCGAACCTGACCCGGAAAGCTTTCCGGGTCAGGCTTCTTTTGCTTGTGAAAAGAGGTTACGCGCCGCAGAAGCTGTTTTCTGCTGTCACCGGTCAGGATGACGCCGTTACCCAGGATAGATGACGAGGAGCCAAAAATGAATCAGATTCCGATGACGTTGAAAGGCGCTGAGAAGCTGCGTGAAGAGCTGAACGAACTGAAAACCGTGAAGCGTCCACGCATCATCGCCTCCATCGCCGACGCCCGCGAGCACGGCGACCTGAAAGAGAATGCGGAGTACCATGCTGCACGTGAAGAGCAGGGATTCTGCGAAGGGCGTATTCAGGAGATTGAAGCCAAACTCTCTAATGCGCAGGTGATCGATGTTACCGCTATGCCGAAGACCGGCCGCGTGATTTTTGGCGCGACGGTGACGGTACTGAACGTCGATACCGACGAAGAGTTCACCTACCGCATCGTAGGTGATGACGAAGCGGACTTTAAGCAAAACCTGATCTCAGTGAATTCACCGATGGCGCGCGGTCTGGTTGGAAAAGAGGCGGATGATGTGGCTATCGTTAAAACGCCGGGCGGCGACGTCGAGTATGAAGTGCTGAAAGTGGAATACATCTAAGATATTGCTACGCTTTGAAATAGATCGCGGCATATTGTAAAGAAAGGAAAAAGGCCGCGCTGCGGCCTTTTATCCCATGCGGGAGCATGGCACTTTCTCTGCCCGTTAAATCCGCTTGCGCGGTTCGGTTAACGTGGCAGAGTAATTTTGCGCTCTTTGGCAGGACGATACAGCACCAGCATATTGCCGATAACCTGCACGTTGCTCGCGTTGGTTTCACGCACAATTGCTTCGACGATCAGCAACTTAGTTTCACGATCTTCCGCGGCAATTTTTACCTTGATCAATTCGTGATGCTCGAGCGCCAGTTCGATCTCGGCGAGCACGCCTTCGGTCAGGCCATTGCCACCGATCATGACAACCGGTTTCAGGGGATGGGCGAGGGCTTTCAGGTGCTGTTTTTGTTTGGTACTCAGATTCATCGTATTATTTGCTTACTCAGGGATTGAAAACGGTTCATTCTACCGCCATCTCGAGTGTATCGCCAAATCAACGCGACCCAATGCGTGCTGATTTATCGCTACGATGACGATTTAACTGGAAATATTATGACGGGTAAAAAGCGTTCGGCCAGTTCCAGTCGCTGGCTTCAGGAACACTTTAGCGATAAATATGTGCTCCAGGCACAGAAAAAAGGGTTGCGTTCGCGCGCCTGGTTTAAACTTGATGAAATTCAGCAGGGTGACAAGCTCTTCAAACCCGGCATGACCGTTGTCGATTTGGGCGCTGCGCCGGGCGGCTGGTCACAATATGTGGTACAACAGATTGGATCAAGTGGTCGTGTTATTGCCTGCGATCTGCTGCCGATGGATCCGATTGTCGGCGTGGACTTTATGCAGGGTGACTTCCGCGATGAAGCCGTGCTGAAAGCCTTACTGGAGCGCGTAGGCGACCAGAAAGTGCAGGTTGTGATGTCGGATATGGCCCCGAACATGAGCGGTACCCCCGCGGTTGATATTCCACGCTCAATGTATTTAGTTGAACTGGCGCTGGAAATGTGTCGGGATGTACTGGCACCAGGCGGCAGTTTTGTAGTGAAAGTGTTTCAGGGAGATGGCTTCGATGAATACCTGCGGGAAATTCGCTCCCTGTTTACGAAAGTGAAAATTCGTAAGCCGGACGCTTCGCGATTACGTTCGCGCGAAGTGTACATTGTGGCGACAGGGCGCAAACTATAGCCACATTGTCGGGATCAAAGCAAGGCGACCAATGCGTGAACGCTGCGGACTCATTCTGAGTTTCAGGGTAAACAAGTAAAATCATCAGCGCCGCGATTCCAGACATGAAGGATATATAGTACCCTACGCTGTCTGTTAACACCGTTGTAATATGAGGTTAATCCCTTGAGTGACATGGCGAAAAACCTGATTCTCTGGTTAGTCATCGCGGTCGTGCTGATGTCTGTCTTCCAGAGCTTTGGGCCCAGCGAGTCGAATGGCCGTAGGGTTGATTATTCAACCTTCCTGTCGGAAGTGAACCAGGATCAGGTCCGCGAGGCACGTATTAACGGGCGTGAGATTAACGTTGTCAAAAAAGACAGTAACAAATACACGACCTACATTCCTGTCAACGATCCCAAGTTACTCGATAACCTGTTGACCAAAAACGTTAAAGTCGTTGGCGAACCACCAGAAGAGCCAAGCCTGCTGGCTTCAATCTTCATCTCCTGGTTCCCGATGCTGCTGTTGATTGGTGTATGGATCTTCTTTATGCGGCAGATGCAGGGCGGCGGCGGTAAGGGCGCGATGTCCTTCGGCAAGAGTAAAGCCCGCATGCTGACCGAAGACCAGATCAAAACCACGTTTGCCGACGTCGCTGGCTGTGATGAAGCGAAAGAGGAAGTGGGTGAGCTGGTTGAATATCTGCGCGAACCGAGCCGTTTCCAGAAGCTGGGCGGTAAGATTCCGAAAGGCGTGCTGATGGTGGGCCCGCCGGGAACCGGTAAAACGCTGCTGGCGAAAGCGATCGCCGGCGAAGCGAAAGTGCCGTTCTTTACCATCTCTGGTTCTGACTTCGTTGAGATGTTCGTGGGTGTGGGCGCATCACGTGTGCGTGACATGTTCGAGCAGGCGAAGAAAGCGGCTCCGTGCATCATCTTCATCGATGAGATCGATGCGGTGGGGCGTCAGCGTGGCGCCGGTTTAGGCGGTGGTCACGATGAGCGTGAGCAGACCCTGAACCAGATGCTGGTGGAGATGGATGGCTTCGAAGGTAATGAAGGCATTATCGTCATCGCCGCGACGAACCGTCCGGACGTGCTTGACCCGGCGCTACTGCGTCCAGGCCGTTTTGACCGTCAGGTTGTGGTTGGCCTGCCAGATGTCCGTGGCCGCGAACAGATCCTGAAAGTGCATATGCGTCGCGTGCCGCTGGCTACCGACATTGATGCGGCGATCATCGCGCGTGGTACCCCGGGCTTCTCCGGTGCGGACCTGGCGAACCTGGTCAACGAAGCTGCACTGTTTGCCGCGCGCGGTAACAAGCGTGTGGTCTCGATGGTAGAGTTCGAAAAAGCGAAAGATAAAATCATGATGGGTGCGGAACGTCGCTCCATGGTGATGACAGAAGCGCAGAAAGAGTCCACCGCGTATCACGAAGCGGGCCACGCGATTATTGGTCGTCTGGTGCCGGAGCACGATCCGGTGCACAAAGTGACAATTATTCCTCGCGGCCGCGCGCTGGGTGTAACCTTCTTCCTGCCTGAGGGCGACGCTATCAGCGCCAGCCGTCAGAAGCTGGAGAGCCAGATTTCAACGCTTTATGGCGGTCGTCTGGCTGAAGAGATCATCTACGGCGTCGAGCACGTGTCTACCGGTGCTTCCAACGACATCAAAGTGGCGACCAATCTGGCGCGTAACATGGTGACGCAGTGGGGCTTCTCGGAGAAACTGGGTCCGCTGCTGTATGCAGAAGAGGACGGCGAGGTGTTCCTCGGCCGCTCGGTGGCGAAAGCCAAGCATATGTCAGATGAAACGGCACGCATCATCGATCAGGAAGTTAAACACCTTATCGATAGCAACTATCAGCGTGCACGTAAGATTCTGGGTGAGAACATGGACATCCTTCACGCGATGAAAGACGCGCTGATGAAGTATGAAACCATTGATGCACCGCAGATCGATGACCTGATGGCGCGTCGCGAAGTGCGTCCGCCAGCTGGCTGGGAAGATCCAGGCAGCAACAACTCTGACAGTAACGGCACGCCAAAGGCGCCGCGTCCGGTTGATGAACCGCGCACGCCGAACCCGGGCAATACGATGTCGGAACAGTTCGATAAATAAGAGGTTTTCACCTCAATAAAAACCCCGGCCGGTCCGGGGTTTTTTACATTTCACTATCCAGTAATTTATCAGGGAGATGCCCGCCATGAAGTTGTACGCCCGTGATTCCCATCTCGATCTGTCGTTTCCCCATGTGATGGGTATTTTGAATGTCACGCCGGACTCCTTCTCCGATGGTGGAAGCCACAACACGCTGGTCGACGCGCTGACGCACACCAATGAGATGGTGAATGCCGGGGCGACCATTATTGATGTGGGAGGTGAGTCAACGCGACCGGGCGCAGAGGAAGTGAGCGTTGAAGAGGAGCTGGCGCGGGTTATTCCGGTAGTGGAAGCGATAGCCCAACGTTTTGAAGTGTGGATCTCGGTTGATACGTCCAAAGCTGCGGTGATTCGCGAAGCCGCGCGAGTGGGCGCTCACATCATTAACGATATCCGATCGCTTGCCGAGCCGGGCGCCTTAGAGGCGGCTGCAGAAAGCGGATTACCGGTGTGCCTGATGCACATGCAGGGTGAGCCGCGCACAATGCAGCAGGCACCCCAATATCAGGATATCGTGACTGAAGTGGATGCTTACTTCGCAGCGCAGATTGCACGCTGTGAAGCGGCCGGTATCAAAAAAGATAATCTGCTGCTCGACCCAGGCTTCGGTTTCGGTAAAAATCTCAGCCACAATTATGAACTGCTGGCCCGATTAAGCCATTTCCATCATCACGGCTTACCGCTGCTGGTAGGGATGTCGCGTAAATCAATGATTGGGCAGTTGTTAAACGTCGGCCCGGCACAGCGCCTGACCGGAAGCCTGAGCTGCGCGGTCATTGCTGCGATGCAGGGCGCACAAATCATTCGCGTGCATGATGTAAAAGAGACCGTTGAGGCGATGCGCATCGTTGAGGCGACACGGAGAGCAAAAGGATAACAGGCATGAGTGAGCGTAAATATTTCGGTACAGATGGTATTCGCGGCAAAGTCGGCGAAGCGCCAATCACCCCGGATTTTGTTCTGAAGCTGGGTTTTGCCGCCGGGAAAGTGCTGGCACGTTCTGGCTCCAGAAAAGTATTGATTGGTAAAGATACGCGTATCTCTGGCTATATGCTCGAGTCGGCGCTGGAGGCGGGCCTGGCCGCGGCGGGTCTGTCAGCTGCGTTTACCGGTCCGATGCCGACGCCGGCCATTGCTTACCTGACGCGCACCTTCCGTGCCGAAGCGGGTATTGTGATCTCGGCCTCGCACAATCCGTTCGATGATAATGGCATCAAATTCTTCTCCGCAGAGGGCACCAAGCTGCCGGATGACGTAGAGGCCGCCATTGAGCTGGAGCTGGAGAAGCCGCTGACCTGCGTGGAGTCATCGGAACTCGGCCGCGCCAGCCGTATCGTCGACGCAGCAGGCCGCTATATCGAGTTCTGCAAAGGCACATTCCCGGGCGAACTGAGCCTGAACGGTCTGAAAATTGTGGTGGATTGCGCGAACGGCGCAACCTATCACATTGCGCCGAATGTGCTGCGTGAGCTGGGTGCCAGCGTGATCGCGATTGGCGTGCAGCCCGATGGCATGAACATCAATAAAGAGTGCGGCGCAACCGATCTGCGTCAGCTGCAGCAGCGCGTGCTGGCAGAAAAAGCCGATCTGGGCCTGGCCTACGACGGCGATGGCGACCGCATCATGATGGTTGACCATCTTGGCCAGAAAGTGGATGGCGATCAGATTCTGTATATCATTGCGCGCGAAGCGCTGCGTCAGGGCCAGCTGCGCGGCGGCGTCGTCGGTACGCTGATGAGTAACATGGGTCTGGAGCTGGCGCTGAAACAGCTGGGGATTCCGTTTACCCGCGCCAAAGTGGGCGACCGCTACGTGCTGGAGAAGATGCAGGAGAAGGGCTGGCGCATGGGGGCGGAGAACTCCGGCCATGTGATCCTGCTGGATAAAATCAGCACCGGTGATGGCATCGTGGCAAGTTTGCAAGTGCTTACTGCAATTGTGCGTAACCACATGAGCCTGCACGACCTGTGCAGCGGCATGAAGATGCTGCCGCAGGTACTGGTCAATGTGCGCTTCAGCGGCAGCCATGATCCGCTGGAGAGCGAGGCGGTGAAATCGGCCGCTGCCGAAGCGGAAAAAACGCTGGCCGGGCGCGGGCGCGTCCTGTTGCGTAAATCTGGCACCGAGCCGCTGATTCGCGTGATGGTTGAGGGTGAAGAGGCGGAGCAGGTGAACGCGCTGGCCCACAGAATCGCTGACGCAGTGAAAGCGGTTTAACATTATACGGGCGGTAAGATCACCTCTTTCCGCCTGTAAAATCACCGTGATGGCGCTTTTTTCTCCAATCGAAAACTTCGCGCAAATTGCACTTGCAGAGGTATGCGCCATTGGTTAGTATTCACACCCGCTTCTGATGGGTGATGACGATAATCCCCGTCAATATTGGTGAAGCTTTAACTGTGCGGATGCGCGCAAGGAAACAGGTTGATTATGTACGAAGCTCTGTTAGTTGTTTTCCTTATTGTAGCGATTGGCCTTGTTGGTCTGATCATGCTGCAGCAAGGCAAAGGCGCTGATATGGGAGCCTCATTCGGTGCAGGCGCTTCTGGTACGCTGTTCGGTTCAAACGGGTCTGGCAACTTTATGACTCGCATGACTGCGGTACTGGCTACGCTGTTCTTCATTATCAGTCTGATTCTTGGCAATCTGAACAGTAACAAGACTTCCAAAGGAAGCGAGTGGGAAAACCTCACTGCGCCAGCTCAGTCTGAACAGCAGACTCAGCCAGCTAAACCGCTACGCCGGGCAATGATATCCCGCAGTAATATCGTCAACGCTTGTAGTGCGACAGTGCAACGTCGCCGTCCAGTGCAGTACCGAGGTGGTGAAATTGGTAGACACGCTACCTTGAGGTGGTAGTGCTCGAAAGGGCTTACGGGTTCAAGTCCCGTCCTCGGTACCAAATCTCAGTTTAACTTGCGTTTTTCGCAAGATCGGCGTAATATTCGCCACGTTTT
>NZ_MLFS01000016.1 GCF_002095485.1 Pantoea wallisii
TCAGCAGCGTATCGCCGAGGCGCGCGCGCCACGAATCCTGGGGATCGCGCCAGCCGCGCAGGCTCTGGCTGCCCGTTGCCAGGGCTTTGCTGAAGTGCTGGCTCAGCAGCACCAGCAGCAGGCAGCAAGCCAACTGCAGCAGCGCCAGCAGCGCAGCCCGTGCGGGATCGTAATCAAAACTCAGCGCCTGATAGATGGCCAGCTCCAGCGTGGTGGCCTGCGGACCGCCGCCCAGCGCCAGCACGGTAGCGAAGCTGGCAAAGCACAGCATAAAAATCAGGGCGGCGGTGGGCAGAATCTGCCGGCGCAGCCACGGCCACTCCAGCAGCCGGAAGAGATGCCAGCCGCGCAAACCAAGCTGCGCCGCCACCTGGCGCTGCTCCCCCGGGATATTCTCCAGAGCCTGTAGCAGCATGCGCGTCGCCAGCGGCAGGTTAAAGAATACGTGCGCCAGCAGAATGCCCTGCAGGCCGTAGGGGGAGAAGTGATACTCAACGCCGACCGCTGCGCACAGCTGCGCCAGCCAGCCGCTGCGGCCATAGACGCTTAACAGACCAAATACCGCCACCAGCACCGGCAGCACCAGCGTCATGGCACACAGGCGCAGCAGCAGATTGCGGCCGGGAAAACGGCGGCGATAGAGCGCACGCGCCAGCAGAATGGCCGGCAAAACCGAGAGCAGGACCGAAAGCAGCGCCTGTTCAAATGAGAACGCCAGCACATGGTGCAGATAACTGTCGCTCAGCAGTGTGCGCCAGTCGGTCGCGGGAGCCACCAGCACCAGGGCGCCAAACGCCAGCAGCGCCACCGCACACAGCAGCAGCGCCGTAAAGGTACCGGGGATCAGCCAGCCGGGCATCAGCGGCTGACGGCTTGTTGCCAGGTGCGGATCCAGGCCGCACGGTGATCGGCTACCTCTGCCGGGGTGAACTGCAGCGCGTTTTCCGGCACGCTCAGTGACTGATAGCCCGCGGGCAGCGTGCTTTTGATCACCGGATACATCCAGTTGCCGGTCGGGATAGTCTGCTGGAAGGCGGGCGATACCATAAACTGCATGAACTGCTGCGCCAGCTGCGGCTGTTTGCTGCTGGCAAGCTGCGCGGCAACTTCTACCTGCAGATAGTGGCCTTCGCTAAACGTTGCGGCTGCGTAATTCGCTTTTTTCTCTTCAATCAGGTGATACGCCGGAGACGTGGTGTAACTCAGCACCAAATCTCCTTCGCCCTTCAGGAACAAACCGTAGGCTTCGCTCCAGCCTTTGGTGACGGTCACGGTTTTCTGCGCCAGCTTCTGCCAGGCATCACTGACGTTGTCGCCGTACACTTTTTGCATCCACAGCAGCAGACCAAGCCCGGGCGTGCTGGTGCGCGGATCCTCATAAATCACGCGCCACTTCTCCGGGCTTTCGACCAGCTCTTTCAGGCTTTTGGGCGGATTCTTGAGTTTGTTTTTATCGTAGACGAAGGCGAAGTAGCCGTAATCAAACGGAATGAAGGTGCTGTTGGTCCAGCCATCCGGCAGCTGCAGATTGTGGGTATCCACCTTGCTGGCAGCAAACAGGCCGGTCTTCTCTGCAGCCTGAACCAGATTGTTATCCAGGCCCAGCACCACGTCGGCTTTACTGTTTTTGCCCTCCATGCGCAGGCGGTTCAGCAGCGAAACGCCATCCTCCAGCGCAACGTAGTTCAGTTCGCAGCCGCACCCGGCCTCAAAGGCTTTTTTCACCGCCGGGCCGGGCCCCAGTCGGCAGCAAAAGAGTCATAGGTATAGACGGTTAGCACAGGTTTGGCGGCAAAGACCGGGGCAGAGACCAGCAGCAAGACAGGCAGAACTTTGTTTAACACTTTGCGCTCCTTAAGGAGAGGATAACGTTGCATCGCAAAGGATCTGAGCAGCAGGCATCTCAAATCCCTACGCCGGTATCAGCCGGATCAGGTTCGACGGGTCTCTCTCAGCCAGTTAACCGGCACCCCGTTGAGAACGGCCTATAGTAGACATTTCTGTGACAGCGCGAAAGCATCACAGCTCCGGTGGGGCGAACCACGCGGATTTAAAGTCAAACCAGCCCAGCGTATTGAGGCGCACGCCACGCATACTGCGCTGTCCCTCCAGCAGCAGCCAGTGGTGGAACAGCGGATGCAGATAATCACTGTTCACCAGCTGTTTGCTCCACTCCGCCAGCGGCAGTGACTTTTCGCGCCAGCGCGTCGCATCGCCCTGCCAGTCGATGGGGATGCAGTGCTGCATCAGCGGCAGCTCGTAGAGCTGGGCGAACAGCGCATAGTCGAGCGGCAGCGTGAAGTTAACGCTGCCGAGCCAGATATCGCTCTCGCCCGCGCCCTCGAACCACGCTTCATAACTCACTTCACGGGTAATCAGCTCCACGCCCTGCTGCGCCAGTAGCGGCCGCAGCGCATTAGCAATGCCCTCATGCTCAACGTGATGGCTGTACCAGCTGAGCGTCAGCTGCGTCAGGCCGGCAGGTTTGCTGGCGGGCGTCAGATCGCGGCGATGGTGCCAGCGCGGCAGTAAGCCATACGCCGGAAACCAGTAGCGTTGATAGCCAACGCCGGCGTGGTTCAGCAGGGCGATGGGATTGAGCAGATAGCTGGCCCAGCGGCGAAACGCAGCGTCGCGGCCGCGTGCCGAGCGTTGATCGAACAAAAGAAAATAGCAGCCCTCCTCCAGACGGCTCTCTTCCGATTTCTCGTCCGCCGTCTCCCCCTCCAGCTTCACGCCTGCGTAGACCAGTTCGTCGCTGATCTCCGGCAATACCCAGATGGAGACGTCATCGATCAGTGCGCGATAACCGAAGTAGTCATCAAAGGCGGCGATTTTGAGCTGGCTGTACTGATTGCGCACCACGCTGTAGGGGCCGGTGCCGATGGGCTGGCGGGCAAAATGGCGCAGCGTCGGCCATTCACGCGGCAGGATCATGGCGCTGACGCTGCCCAGCAGCCATGGCAGCCAGTCATCCGGCTGGCGGAGGTGAATATCCAGCGTCCAGGGAGCAGGGGAGTGCAGCGTGTCGATATGGGAGAACAGCGGCTGGCTGCGCACCCGCTCCAGCGAGGCGATGACATCTTCCATCTCCAGCTCGCGTCCGTGATGAAAGCGAATAGCCGGACGCAGAAAGAAACGCCAGTGCAGCGGCGAGGTTTGCTGCCAGTGGTGGGCGATATCCGGCTCGATTTCCCCCTTTTCCTCATTTATCCGCGTCAGACCGCTAAATATCTGGCGTGCCAGGTGGGTCTCTGAACGACGCAGCGGAGAGCCGGGCAGAAGATTAGGCAACGGACGGTAGTAGAGCACGCGCAGGATATGTTTACCCTGCCGGAAGCTGCGGCCAAGATGCGCCGCAATCATCTGGCGCACCTGATTTTTGTCGCCCACCAGCTGTACCAGCTGGTCGATGCGATCCTGCTCCAGCAGATCCTCCGCGCGCTGCTGCTGCAGGGCCAGCCCGGTGTAGCAAAAACGCAGCAGAGAGCGCTTACCGCGGCCAGCCTCAGCCTGCCAGATCAGCCAGCCGGCCTGTTGCATGGCATTGAGCAGGTTGCGCATATGCCGACGCGAGCAGTGCAGCAATGCCGCCAGCTCATTCAGGGTGGTCTCCTGATCCTGGCCCTGGCAGTGTTGCCACAGGCGGATAAATTGCTGCTGCAGGCGGGCAGAGGACATAAAAGGGGAACTCCTTCTCAACTTCGCTCAGTTTTTCCTGCCTCATATTAGAGGCATACTGGCGGGCAATGGAAGAGCGGGAGGCATTCAGCAATGAGTGGCGCTCTGCCAGCGGTTCCGCTGCGGTGGAACCTTTTCTGAGTAGGGTGCACTTTCACCGCCAGCAGGTTATCTCTGCTGGCTTTTTTCGTTTTGCTGTGAAATCTTCTACGCTGTTTTTTTGGTCCTGCTTTCTCCTCAAAGGGATTTCTGCATGAAATCGCTGTTAACGCGGCAGCGCCGCCTGAATCCGATCTATCTCTCGTTTATGGCCGTGTCGTTTATGGTGGGCGTGGCCGGTGCGCTACAGGCGCCAACGCTGAGTCTGTTTCTGACGCGTGAAGTACAGGTGCGGCCATTCTGGGTCGGGCTGTTTTTCACCATCAACGCCATTGCCGGCATCGCGATCAGCCTGCTGATGGCGAAACGTTCGGATACGCAGGGCGATCGCCGCAACCTGATTCTGTTCTGCTGCCTGATGGCTGTGCTCAATGCGCTGCTATTTGCTTTTAATCGCCACTATCTGACGCTAATTACCGCTGGCGTATTGCTGTCGGCCATCGCCAGCGTGGCGATCCCGCAAATCTTTGCGCTGGCGCGTGAGTACGCCGATCAATCCGCGCGCGAAGTAGTGATGTTTAGCTCAGTGATGCGGGCGCAGCTGTCGCTGGCGTGGGTGATTGGCCCGCCGCTGTCGTTTGCGCTGGCGCTCAACTACGGTTTCGTCACGCTATTTAGCGTAGCGGCGGCCATCTTTCTGCTCAGCATGGTGCTGATCTGGCGCACGCTGCCCTCGGTGCCGCGCGTGGTGGCGACGCCGGAGCAGGTGCTGACGCAGCTCAGCCCGTGGAGAGACAGCCAGGTGCGGCTGCTGTTTATCGCTTCGGTTGTCATGTGGGCGTGCAATACCATGTATATCATTGATATGCCACTCTATATCAGCGCAACGCTTGGTCTGCCCGAGAAGCTGGCCGGGCTGCTGATGGGCACCGCCGCCGGGCTGGAGATCCCGATCATGCTGCTGGCCGGGCACTATGCCAGGCGCTACGGCAAGCGCCCGATGATGCTGCTGGCGCTGGTAGCGGGCATTCTGTTTTATCTCGGCATGGTGTTGTTCACGTCGCGCACCGCACTGATGGCGCTGCAGCTGTTTAACGCGGCGTTTATCGGCATTATCGCCGGTATTGGGATGTTGTGGTTTCAGGATCTGATGCCAGGACGTGCCGGGGCGGCGACCACCATGTTTACGACATCAATCTCTACCGGGCTGATTATTGCCGGTTTGATTCAGGGAACGCTGAGTGAGCGGTTCGGTCATGAAGCGGTGTACTGGCTGGCACTGGTCATGGCAATTGTGGCGCTGCTGCTGGCCGCGCGGGTGCGGGACGTGCGTACGTAAAACAGTGCGCCGCTACAGATCAGCGTGTAGCGGCGCAATGGGCTGCCCGGAAACCTTAACGCAAAAACGCCGGCTGGCTGGCTTCATAGTCCGCGATTGATGCTTCGTGCTGCAGCGTCAGTCCGATGCTGTCGAGGCCATTGATCATGCAGTGACGACGGAAGCTGTCGATCGCGAAGCTATAAACCTTGTCGCCCGCCGTGACCGTCTGCGCTTCCAGGTCCACGGTAAAACGGATACCTGGCTGAGCCGCCACCAGCTGGAACATCTCCTCAACCTGCTCTTCACTCAGCTTCACCGGCAGCAGCTGATTATTGAAGCTGTTGCCGTAGAAGATGTCAGCGAAGCTTGGCGCGATCACGACATGGAAACCGAAATCGGTCAGTGCCCAGGGGGCGTGCTCACGCGAGGAGCCGCAGCCAAAGTTTTCCCGCGCCAGCAGGATGCTGGTGCCTTTGAATTCCGGCTTGTTCAGTACAAAGCTGGCGGTCGGTTGGGTGCCGGCATCGTCATCAAAACGCCAGTCGTGGAACAGATGTGCACCAAAGCCCGTGCGCGTGACTTTCTGCAAAAACTGCTTTGGAATAATGGCATCGGTATCGACGTTAGCGGCATCCAGCGGCGCCACGATCCCGGTGTGCTGGGTAAATTTGTTCGCCATGGCTTATGCTCCCTGAGTCAATTCACGAATGTCGGCAAAACGTCCGGTCACCGCGGCAGCGGCGGCCATCGCCGGGCTCACCAGGTGCGTGCGCCCGCCGCGGCCCTGACGGCCTTCAAAATTACGGTTACTGGTTGAGGCGCAGCGCTCGCCGGGATTCAGGCGATCGTTGTTCATCGCCAGGCACATCGAGCAGCCCGGCAGGCGCCACTCAAAACCGGCCTCCAGGAAGATTTTATCCAGACCCTCGGCTTCCGCCTGGGCTTTCACCGGGCCGGAACCGGGGACGACCATGGCGACCACGCCCGGAGCCACTTTACGGCCCTTCGCAATTGCCGCAGCCGCGCGCAGATCTTCGATACGTGAGTTGGTGCAGGAGCCGATAAACACTTTATCGATCGCCACATCCGTGAGTTTGATACCCGGCTGCAAATCCATATAGGCCAGCGCTTTCTCCGCTGACGCGCGCTCGACCGGATCGGCAAACGACTGTGGATTGGGGATCGCCTGATCCACGGCCATTACCTGGCCCGGGTTAGTGCCCCAGGTCACCTGCGGCGCGATGTCGGCGGCGTTCAGGGTGACCACGGTATCGAATTTTGCATCGCTATCAGATTTCAGCGTGCGCCAGTAGTTCACAGCCTGCTCCCACTGCTCGCCCTTCGGTGCGAACTGCTTGTCTTTCAGATAGGCGAATGTGGTGTCATCCGGCGCAACCAGACCGGCTTTTGCACCCATCTCGATAGCCATGTTACACAGCGTCATACGGCCTTCCATGCTCAGCGCCTGGATGGCCGGACCGCAGAACTCAACAACGTGGCCGGTACCGCCCGCGCTGCCGGTTTTTCCAATAATGGCCAGCACGATATCTTTGGCGGTAATGCCCGGCGCAGCTTCGCCCAGCACTTCAATCTTCATGGTTTTAGCACGGCCCTGCTTCAGGGTCTGCGTGGCAAACACGTGTTCTACTTCAGACGTACCGATACCGAACGCCAGCGAACCGAATGCGCCATGCGTCGCGGTGTGCGAGTCACCACATACGATGGTCATGCCTGGCAGCGTCATGCCTTGCTCGGGGCCGATCACGTGAACGATGCCCTGGAACGGGTGATTCAGGTCATACAGCTGAATGCCAAACTCGGCGCAGTTCTTCATCAGCTCCTGCATCTGAATGCGCGCCATCTCGCCTGATGCGTTGATGTCTTTGGTCTGCGTCGAGACGTTATGGTCCATGGTGGCGAAGGTTTTTGACGGCTGGCGCACTTTGCGGCCGTGCGCACGCAGGCCATCAAAGGCTTGCGGCGAGGTCACTTCATGGATCAGATGGCGATCGATATAGAGTAACGGTGTCTCATCAGGCGCTTCGTGAACGACATGTGCATCAAATAACTTCTGGTATAAGCTTTTCATTTTGTTATTTTTCCTCGGCGATGAAGCCGGCAATAATGCTGCCCATTTCATCGGTGCTCACGGCAGGGCCGTTACCGGCCAAATCACGGGTGCGATGGCCCGCCTCCAGCGCGCGGCTGACCGCGTGCTCAATGCTATCGGCTGCAGCAGCAGCGTTCAGGCTGAAACGCAGCAGCATGGACAGCGAGAGAATTTGCGCAATCGGGTTAGCGATGTTCTGGCCCGCGATATCCGGGGCAGAGCCGCCAGCCGGTTCAAACAGGCCAAAGCCCTCTTCATTCAGGCTGGCAGACGGCAGCATACCCATTGAGCCGGTGATCATGGCGCACTCATCCGACAGGATGTCGCCAAACAGGTTAGAGCAGAGCAGCACATCGAACTGCGACGGATCTTTAATCAGCTGCATGGTGGCGTTATCAATGTACATGTGGCTCAGCTGCACATCCGGGTAATCTTTTGCCACTTCATTCACGATCTCGCGCCACATCACGGAGGTGGCCAGCACGTTCGCTTTATCAATCGACGTCACTTTGTTACGACGTTTGCGCGCAGCCTCGAAAGCGTTACGGGCAATACGTTCAATCTCAAAGCGGTGATAAACCTCAGTGTCGAAAGCACGCTCATGCGGACCGCTGCCTTCACGACCTTTGGGCTGACCAAAATAGATGCCGCCGGTCAGCTCACGCACGCAGAGGATATCGAAACCGCGTGCGGCGATATCGCTACGCAGCGGACAGAACGCTTCCAGACCTTTATACAGCGCAGCCGGGCGCAGATTGCTAAACAGTTTGAAGTGCTTACGCAGCGGCAGCAGCGCACCGCGCTCTGGCTGGCTGGCCGGTGGCAGATGCTCCCACTTCGGGCCGCCCACGGAGCCGAACAGAATGGCGTCGGCCTGCTCTGCACCATTGACGGTGGCGGGCGGTAACGGCTCACCGTGACGATCGATGGCGATGCCACCAACATCATATTCGCTGGTGGTGATACGCATGTCGAAACGCGTACGGATCGCATTGAGGACTTTCATGGCTTGCGCCATCACTTCCGGACCGATTCCGTCGCCTGGCATGACCGCGATATGAAATGACTTAGACATAGTTACACCGTTTCCTTCTGATCTTTAAATTTACGCTGCAATTCTTTCTCAACCTGTTTGGCACGCCAGATGTTGTTCAGGGCGTTGACCATCGCTTTAGCGGATGACTCAACGATATCGGTCGCCAGGCCTACGCCGTGGAATTTACGGCCGTTGTAGTTGACCACGATATCCACCTGGCCCAGCGCGTTCTCGCCGTGGCCTTTGGCGGTGAGTTTGTAGTTCACCAGCTCGGCTTCAAAGCCGGTAATGCGGTTAATGGCCTGATAGACGGCATCCACCGGGCCGTTACCGGTAGCGGCATCGGCTTTGCTCTCTTCACCACAGCCCAACTGCACAGATGCCGTGGCGGTAACGCTGGAGCCGGTCTGCACGTTAAACTCTTTCAGCTGGAAGTACTCCGGCTCTTCGTTCTGCTTATTAATGAAGGCCAGCGCTTCCAGATCGTAATCGAAGACCTGACCTTTCTTATCGGCCAGCTTGAGGAAGGCGTCGTACAGCGCATCCAGGTTATAGTCCGCATCTTTGTAGCCCATCTCTTCCATGCGGTGTTTCACGGCTGCACGGCCGGAGCGCGACGTCAGGTTGAGCTGGATTTTGTGCAGGCCTATCGACTCCGGCGTCAGGATTTCGTAGTTTTCGCGATTTTTCAGCACGCCATCCTGATGAATGCCCGATGAGTGGGCGAAGGCGTTGGAGCCCACGACCGCTTTGTTAGCCGGGATCGGCATGTTGCAGATTTGGCTGACAATCTGGCTGGTACGGTAAATTTCCTGATGATTGATGTTGGTGTGCACGTTCATGATCTGCTGGCGGGTTTTGATCGCCATGATCACCTCTTCCAGCGCACAGTTACCGGCACGCTCACCCAGTCCGTTCAGCGTGCCCTCTACCTGACGCGCACCGGCCAGCACCGCAGCGATTGCGTTGCCGGTTGCCATGCCCAGGTCATCATGGGTATGCACTGACAAAATGGCTTTGTCGATGTTAGGCACGCGATTGATCAGCTGACCAATAATGTTGGCGTACTCGCCTGGCAGGGTGTAGCCAACGGTGTCCGGGATATTAATGGTGGTGGCGCCAGCGTGAATCGCGGCTTCAACCATGCGGCACAGATCGTCGATAGGCGTACGTCCGCCATCTTCGCAGGAGAACTCCACGTCATCGGTGTAGTTGCGGGCATGTTTGATCATGTGCACCGCACGCTCAATTACCTCGGGCAACGTACTGCGCAGTTTGGTCGCAATATGCATCGGCGAAGTGGCAATAAAGGTATGGATACGGAAGGCTTCGGCAACGCGCAGCGATTCGTAAGCGGCATCAATATCCTTCTCAACGCAGCGGGCCAGACCACAGACGCGGCTGTTTTTAATGGTGCGCGCAATGGTTTGTACGGATTCAAAGTCACCAGGCGAGGAGACCGGGAAACCCACCTCCATAACATCCACGCCCATACGTTCCAGCGCCAGGGCGATCTGCAGTTTTTCTTTAACACTCAGGCTGGCCTGTAAAGCCTGTTCACCGTCGCGCAGAGTGGTATCGAAAATAATAACTTGCTGGCTCATGGTCTCTTCCTTTTTACATTTACTTCGCCGGTGCAACGAGCATAAAAAAACCCGCGCAGTGGCGCGGGTTTTTAACTTTCAGCAGGTTCGAATCAGTTGTTGATTCCGCCCACGAGTCTACCGCGCAAACTGGATGCGTTAAGTAGTAGACCGAGTAGGCGAGAAGTACGGAACATGAATCAAACCTCGTAAATTGAGTGCTGTACATATTGGTACTGGATTCGCCAGGCGATGTCAACCCTGATGCAAGGGGTATTTTGCCGAAGGATTAAGGGCGATGTGCTGGGATTTTTTATGGAAACAGAGCATTGCCATCTATTAACGTCGAAAAAAGGTCTGTCCGCGCTTAAAAAAACGTTTAAATAGCGCTTAATAATTTTAACTATTTGATTTTAAATGAATATTTAACTGTCAGTGCACGAGTTGATAAACAAGAACAGGCTTATTGCTTAGCAGAATGTGATGTGAGGGCACTAAATAGCAGTTAATCACGCCAGAAAGTGATGCAGCCAAAACATTGTGGGCTGAGCGGTTCAGCAATATGAAAATGATATTTCTTACAACACGCTGTAAATAATCTTTAAACCAGCATTTTCCTCTGTGCTTATGCCATGGTATTAGTTTAATCCTCGCGAGCAATAATCACGTGTCAGTGCCTTTTCTGCCGTATTAAGCCCGGTGCGGCGCTCTGACGTTTGCAGGCCGGGATTTCTGCGGTTATGGTAATCGGCCTACTCTCAAAAAATCCACGCAGGTAGTTTCCCTGTACCTGGAAGGCGGCAATGAATGACGTCTTCTGAGCATAAACATAAGATTTTGATCTTAATTGGCGAATAAGGGACAGAAGCGCAGTGGCGTGCTGGATAGCGCTGGCCGCGGCGTCTGTTGCTTGAGCCTGGAGGCAGAAAATGGAGATGTTGTCAGGAGCCGAAATGGTCGTCCGTTCGTTGATCGATCAGGGCGTAAAGCAGGTATTCGGTTATCCGGGCGGAGCAGTGCTCGATATTTATGATGCGCTGCAAACGGTCGGTGGTATTGACCACGTTCTGGTTCGTCACGAGCAGGGCGCGGTGCACATGGCGGATGGCCTGGCGCGCGCCACCGGCGAAGTCGGCGTGGTGCTGGTGACCTCCGGCCCCGGTGCCACCAATGCCATTACCGGTATTGCTACAGCCTATATGGATTCGATTCCGCTGGTCATTCTCTCGGGCCAGGTGCCGTCATCGCTGATTGGCTACGATGCGTTCCAGGAGTGCGATATGGTGGGAATCTCCCGCCCGGTGGTAAAACACAGCTTTCTGGTGAAAAGCACGGAGGAGATTCCCACCGTACTGAAAAAAGCGTTCTGGCTGGCGGCGAGCGGCCGCCCTGGCCCGGTGGTCATCGATCTGCCTAAAGACATCCTCAATCCTGCCAACAAGCTGCCGTACGTCTGGCCGGAAACCGTCAGCATGCGCTCTTATAATCCGACCATTCAGGGACATAAAGGTCAGATTAAACGCGCGCTGCAGACGCTGCTGGCTGCTCACAAACCGGTTATCTACGCCGGTGGCGGCGCGATCACCTCGGGCTGCGAAGCCGAACTGCTGCAGCTGGCGGAAAAACTCAATATCCCGGTTACCACATCATTGATGGGGCTCGGCGCGTTTCCTGGCACGCACCGCCAGTGCGTAGGTATGCTGGGGATGCACGGCACTTACGAAGCCAATATGACGATGCACAATGCCGACCTGATCTTCGGCATTGGCGTGCGCTTCGACGATCGTACTACTAATAATCTGGCGAAGTACTGCCCGAACGCGACCATCATGCATATTGATGTCGATCCAACCTCGATCTCGAAAACCGTCAGTGCCGATATTCCAATTGTCGGTGATGCGAAGCAGACGCTGGTACAGATGCTGGAGCTGCTGGCGCACAGCGAGGCGAAACAGGAGCTCGATAGCTTGCGCGACTGGTGGCAAACCATCGATGGCTGGCGCAGCCGTAAATGCCTGGAGTTCGATCGCACCAGCGACAAGATCAAACCGCAGGCGGTAATTGAAACCATTGCACGCCTGACCAAAGGTGAGGCTTACGTGACCTCGGACGTAGGCCAGCACCAGATGTTCGCTGCGCTTTACTACCCGTTCGACAAACCACGTCGCTGGATCAACTCCGGTGGTCTGGGGACCATGGGCTTTGGCCTGCCTGCCGCGCTGGGGGTGAAGATGGCGCTGCCGGATGAAACCGTAATCTGCGTGACCGGCGATGGCAGTATCCAGATGAACATTCAGGAGCTCTCTACCGCGCTGCAGTACGATCTGCCGGTGTTGGTACTGAACCTCAACAACCGCTTCCTTGGCATGGTGAAGCAGTGGCAGGACATGATCTACTCTGGCCGCCACTCACAATCGTATATGGAATCGCTGCCGGACTTCGTGCGCCTGGCGGAAGCGTACGGCCACGTTGGTATTGCTATCCAGCATCCGGCGGAGCTGGAAGAGAAGCTGCAGCTGGCGCTGGATACGCTGGCGAAAGGGCGCCTGGTGTTTGTGGACGCTACCGTGGATGGCAGCGAACACGTCTACCCGATGCAAATTCGGGGTGGCGCGATGGATGAGATGTGGTTGAGCAAAACGGAGAGGACTTAATTATGCGTCGTATTTTATCGGTTCTGCTGGAAAACGAATCCGGCGCATTGTCCCGCGTTGTCGGGCTGTTCTCACAGCGCGGCTATAACATTGAGAGCCTGACCGTGGCGCCCACTGACGATCCTACGCTTTCGCGCATGACGATCCAGACCGTTGGCGACGAGAAGGTGCTGGAGCAGATTGAAAAACAGCTGCACAAGCTGGTGGATGTATTACGGGTTACCGAGCTGGGGCAGGGCGCGTATGTTGAACGCGAAATCATGCTGGTGAAAATCCAGGCCAGCGGCTACGGTCGTGAAGAGGTAAAACGCAGCGCAGAGATCTTCCGCGGGCAGATTATCGATGTCACGCCAACGCTGTACACGGTTCAGCTTGCCGGCACCAGCGATAAACTTGACGCCTTCCTTAATACCGTGCGTGAAGTCGCGGAGATTGTAGAAGTGGCGCGCTCGGGTATCGTTGGCGTTTCACGCGGCGATCGCGTGATGCGGTAATTGCCTGAAGTTACCATCACTTTTTTAGCTAACCCGGCGTAATGCCGGGTTTTTTTATTTCATGCGCTTGTGACGTTTGCTGATGAAAAGCGGTTGCTCAGCGTAGTGTTCTGCGGTTAGATGTTACAAATGTTTTACCCATAGCTACTCTGCGGGCATTTTTGCCGCCCCGGGCTTATCAGAACGAAGGTGTCATCGTGAAACTGGATGAAATTGCGCGCCTGGCGGGCGTGTCGCGCACCACGGCCAGCTACGTAATTAATGGCAAAGCGCGGCAGTATCGTGTCAGCGAGAAAACCGTCGAGAAAGTCATGGCGGTGGTGCGTGAGCATAATTATCACCCGAACGCCGTTGCCGCAGGTTTGCGCGCAGGGCGTACGCGCTCGATTGGGCTGGTCATTCCCGATCTGGAAAACACCAGTTATACGCGCATTGCGAACTATCTGGAGCGCCAGGCGCGTCAGCGGGGCTATCAGCTGCTGATCGCCTGCTCAGAGGACCAACCGGACAATGAGATGCGCTGCATTGAACATCTGCTGCAGCGTCAGGTGGATGCGATTATCGTTTCAACCTCGCTACCGCCGGAGCACCCTTTCTATCAGCGCTGGATTAACGATCCGCTGCCCATTATTGCGCTGGATCGCGCGCTGGATCGTGAGCACTTCACCAGCGTGGTGGGGGCCGATCAGGATGATGCGCACGCGCTGGCCGCTGAATTGCGTCAGCTACCGGTGAAAAACGTGCTGTTTCTCGGTGCGCTGCCTGAGCTTTCGGTGAGTTTCCTGCGTGAAATGGGCTTCCGCGATGCCTGGCAGGGCGACGAACGCCCTATCGACTACATCTACTGCAACAGTTTCGATCGCGCCGCGGCGGCAACGTTGTTCGAAAAGTACCTGGAAGATCACCCGATGCCGGAGGCGCTGTTCACCACCTCATTCGGCCTGCTGCAGGGCGTCATGGATATCACGCTGAAGCGCGACGGACGTCTGCCAACCGACCTGGCGATTGCCACCTTTGGCGACCACGAATTACTGGACTTTCTCGAGTGCCCGGTGCTGGCGGTAGGGCAGCGCCATCGCGATGTGGCCGAGCGCGTACTGGAGCTGGTGCTGGCTTCGCTGGATGAACCACGGAAACCAAAACCGGGCTTAACCCGTATCCGGCGTAATTTATTTCGTCGCGGACAGTTAAGTCGCCGCACGAAATGAAGAGGCGGGCGGAATGTTCGCCCGCGCTTATTAATTCCTCATTTATTAACCTGCAATCCACACGGCGTAAAAAAGCGTAAATAATCGCCATCTGTTCTAACAAAATAACTTACCGCGCTTTTTCCGATTGTTTACATCTTCAGCAGTCGCCTATAGCAGAGCCGGCGCCATCGTGCCGGACATCCTTTCAGAAATCCCCTAAAATGCAGCCGCTGTCGCATATTGAGGGAGAATAATCGCAGCGGCAAAACGGGGCTGATTTTTGTGCGTTATTTACGTAGCCCATTTTTTTATACTGTTATTCATCAGTTTAATTTTAAATTTTCTCTGCATACTCCTCTTAATTCATTGCCCGCCAAATTTTCAACGGTGTAAAGAGTGATATTCACTTACCGTTGCGGCTTGACAAGGATTTCATCGGCTCCGTAAACTCGTTTCGTGGTAAAAAGTGGGATAAAGTGGTGAAAACGGGTAACTGAGGGGTAGGACTGGCATGTTCCGTGGGGCAACGTTAGTCAATCTCGACAGTAAGGGACGGCTGGCGGTACCAACGCGCTATCGTGAATTACTGCTCGCGGAGTCTCAGGGTCAAATGGTATGCACCATAGACCTCCATCAGCCCTGCCTGCTGCTTTATACCCTGCCCGAATGGGAAATCATTGAGAAAAAGCTGGCCCGATTATCCAGCATGAATCCGAATGAGCGCCGCGTACAGCGGCTGCTGTTGGGTCATGCCAGTGAGTGCCAGATGGATAATGCAGGACGCCTGCTGCTGGCTAATACGCTACGTCAGCACGCGAGCCTGAGTAAAGAAGTGATGCTGGTTGGACAGTTCAATAAGTTTGAGCTGTGGGATGAACAGACCTGGTATCAACAAGTTAAGGACGATATTGACGCAGAACAGTCGGCTCAGGAGCCTTTATCTGAGCGGTTGCAGGACTTGTCGCTATAGCTATGCAGGATAATTTTAAACACACCACGGTGCTGCTGGATGAGGCGGTTAACGGCCTCAATATCAGGGAAGACGGCATTTATATCGACGGCACTTTTGGGCGCGGCGGTCACTCACGTCTGATTCTTTCGCAGCTGGGCCCCAAAGGACAGCTTCTGGCGATTGATCGCGATCCGCAAGCTATTGCCGCGGCAGCAGAGATTGACGACCCACGTTTTTCCATTGTGCACGGGCCGTTTTCAGCGCTGGCGGAGTACGTTGAAGCGCGGGGCCTCACCGGCCGGATTGACGGCGTGCTGCTGGATCTCGGCGTCTCTTCACCTCAGCTGGATGATGCAGAGCGAGGCTTCTCCTTCATGCGGGATGGACCGCTTGATATGCGCATGGATCCTTCACGCGGACAATCGGCTGCCGAGTGGCTGATGAGCGCGGAAGAGGCGGATATCGCGTTTGTCATCAAAACCTACGGTGAAGAGCGCTTCGGTAAACGCATCGCGCGCGCCATTGTTGAGCGCAATCGTGAACAGCCGATGACGCGCACCAAAGAGTTAGCCGCAGTCATCTCTGCGGCTATGCCGGTGAAGGACAAATTCAAACACCCGGCGACGCGGACCTTCCAGGCGATTCGCATCTGGATCAACAGCGAGCTGGAGGAGATCGACACCGCACTCAAAGGCGCAACGGCGGTGCTGGCGCCTGGCGGCAGATTGTCGGTCATCAGTTTCCACTCGCTGGAAGATCGTCTGGTTAAACGCTTTATGCGCGATCAGAGTCGCGGCCCTCAGGTACCGGCTGGCATTCCGATGACGGAAAGCCAGCTGAAAGCGCTGGGCGGACGTGAACTGAAAACGCTTGGCAAGCTGATCCCGGGCGAAGCGAAGTGCGTGAAAATCCACGCGCGCGCAGTTCGGTGTTACGTATTGCTGAAAGGACCGCGTCATGATTGGCAATGAGCGTCACAGCCTGCCCGGTGTTATCGGCGGCGACCTGTTGCGCTTTGGCAAGATCCCTGTGCTGCTGCTGATTGCGGTGCTGGTCTCATCCGTACTGGTTGTCACTACCACGCACAAGACGCGTCTGCTGACGGCGCAGCGTGAGCAGCTGGTACTGGAGCGTGACGCGCTGGATATCGAATGGCGCAACCTGATTCTGGAAGAGAACGCCCTGGGCGATCACAGCCGGGTAGAACGGATAGCAACCGAAAAGCTGCAACTGCAGCACGTTGATCCTTCACAGGAAAATATTGTGGTGCAGAAATAAGGAATCGCAGACCTCAATGAGCGGCGCAGGCAAAACGCTGAAGTTACGAAAACAGGAAGATAAGGCCAGCTTTGTAAGCTGGCGTTTTGCGTTGCTGTGCGGCTGTATTTTACTGGCGCTGGGCGGGCTACTCTCCCGCGTGGCCTGGCTACAGGTCATCAGCCCCGACAAGCTGGTTAAAGAGGGCGATCTGCGCTCGCTGCGCGTGCAGGAGGTGCCCACCGCGCGCGGCATGATCAGCGACCGCGCAGGCCGCCCGCTGGCCGTAAGCGTGCCGGTAAATGCCATCTGGGCCGATCCCAAAGAGCTGACTGAGCACGGCGGCGTAACCGTGGATAGCCGCTGGAAAGCGCTGTCCGATGCGCTGTCGATCCCGCTCGACCAGTTGGCTGCACGCGTCAATGCCAACCCGAAAGGGCGGTTCATCTATCTGGCGCGCCAGGTCAACCCGGCCATTGGCGAGTACGTGAAAAAACTCAAGTTGCCGGGTATCTATCTGCGCCAGGAGTCGCGCCGCTACTATCCGGCCGGTCAGGTCACCGCGCATCTGATTGGCTTTACCAACATTGATGGTCAGGGCATTGAAGGTATCGAAAAGAGTTTCGATAAGTGGCTGACCGGTGAGCCGGGTGAACGTACGGTGCGTAAAGATCGCTTCGGACGCGTAATCGAGGATATCTCCTCTGTCGATAGCCGTGCCGCGCATAACCTCACCCTCAGCATTGATGAGCGCCTGCAGGCGCTGGTGTATCGCGAGCTGAACAATGCGGTGGCGTTTAACAAAGCGGAATCGGGCACGGCGGTGCTGGTGGATGTTAATACCGGTGAAGTGCTGGCGATGGCGAACAGCCCGGCTTATAACCCGAATAATCTCAGCAACACGCCGAAAGATGTTATGCGTAACCGCGCGATTACTGACATCTTCGAGCCGGGCTCCACCGTTAAGCCGATGGTGGTAATGACCGCGCTGCAGCGTGGCGTGGTCAAAGAGAACAGCGTACTGAATACCGTGCCGTATCGCGTTAATGGTCATGAGATCAAAGACGTGGCGCGCTATAACGAATTGACCCTGACCGGGGTTCTGCAGAAGTCGAGTAACGTCGGGGTTTCACGTTTGGCGTTAGCGATGCCCTCCTCAGCGCTGGTAGAGACTTACGCGCGCTTTGGCTTGGGAAAACCGACCAATTTGGGGCTGGTCGGGGAAAGTAGTGGCTTATACCCTCAAAAACAACGGTGGTCTGACATAGAGAGGGCCACCTTCTCTTTCGGCTACGGGCTAATGGTAACGCCGTTACAGTTAGCGCGAGTCTACGCAACCATTGGCAGCTACGGCATCAACCGCCCACTGTCAATCACCAAAGTTGACCCACCGGTCGCGGGCGAACGCGTTTTCCCGGAAGACGTGGTGAAAACGGTGATGCACATGATGGAGAGTGTTGCGCTGCCCGGCGGTGGTGGAGTGAAAGCCGCCATCAAGGGCTATCGTATTGCCATCAAAACCGGTACCGCGAAAAAAGTCGGGCCTGATGGACGCTACGTCAATAAATACATTGCTTATACCGCAGGCGTTGCGCCTGCCAGCCGCCCTCGTTTTGCTCTGGTGGTGGTCATCAACGATCCCCAGGCCGGTAAATATTATGGCGGTGCGGTCTCTGCACCGGTATTTGGCGCCATTATGGGCGGTGTGCTGCGCACCATGAATATCGAACCGGATGCGCTACCCACCGTTGATAAAGACGAGTTGGTGAAGAACAGAAGTGAGGAATCAAGTGACAGATCGTAACCTGCGCGACTTACTGGCCCCCTGGGTGCCTGGCGCGCCGGCGCGTCCACTCCGTGACATGACACTGGATAGCCGCGCTGCGGCTGCTGGCGATCTGTTTATCGCCGTGGCGGGCCATCATGCTGATGGACGTCGTTTTATTCCGCAGGCTATCGCGCAGGGTGTTGCGGCCGTTATTGCCGAAGCCGAAGGCGAAGCCAGCGATGGGGATATCCGTGAAATGCACGGTGTGCCGGTTATCTATCTGGCGCAGTTGCAGCAGCGTCTCTCTGCACTGGCCGGGCGCTTTTACCAGCAGCCTGCTGAAAAACTGAAACTGATTGGTGTTACCGGCACCAACGGCAAAACCACCACAACGCAGCTGATTGCGCAGTGGGCCAGCCTGCTGGGTGAAACCAGCGCGGTGATGGGCACGGTGGGCAATGGCCTATACGGGCAGCTGGTGCCGACAGAGAACACCACCGGTTCGGCAGTGGATGTACAGCATGTTCTGAACGATCTGGTCGATCAGGGCGCTACGCTGGCGGCCATGGAGGTCTCTTCGCACGGGCTGGTGCAGCACCGTGTGGCGGCGCTACCCTTTTCTGCCGCCGTGTTTACCAATCTGAGCCGCGATCACCTTGATTACCATGGTGATATGCAGAGCTACGAATCGGCCAAATGGCTGCTGTTCTCTGAGCATCAGGTGGGTGAAGCCATTATTAACGCCGACGATGAAGTGGGGCGGCGCTGGCTGGAGAGATTACCGGATGCGGTCGCGGTCACGCTGGAGAATAACCTGCAGCCCGGTTGCCACGGGCGCTGGTTGAAAGCGACGGCGGTCAATTACCACGATGGTGGCGCGCAGGTGCGCTTCAGCTCCAGCTGGGGCGAAGGCGAGTTTGATAGCCGCCTGATGGGCGCTTTTAACGTCAACAATCTGCTACTGGCGCTGGCCACGCTGCTGACGCTGGATTATCCGCTGGAGGCGCTGGTTGCCACGGCAGGCCAGCTGCAGCCGGTCTGCGGCCGCATGGAGGTGTTCAGCGCGCCGGACAAGCCGACGGTGGTGGTCGATTATGCCCACACGCCAGACGCGCTGGAAAAAGCGCTGGAGGCGGCGCGCCTGCACTGCAAAGGCCAGCTATGGTGCGTGTTTGGCTGCGGTGGCGATCGTGACAAAGGCAAACGTCCGCTGATGGGGGCGATCGCCGAGCAGTTCGCTGACATCGTTGTGATTACTGACGATAACCCGCGCAGCGAAGAGCCCGCCGCCATAGTGAATGACATTCTGACCGGTCTGCTCGATCCGGGCCGCGCCCGCGTGGTTGCTGGCCGCGCGCAGGCCGTTACCCACGCGGTAATGCAGGCAAAAGCTGACGATATCGTGCTGGTTGCCGGTAAAGGCCACGAAGATTACCAGATTATCGGCAACCGCCGCCTTGATTACTCCGACCGCGCTACCGTCGCCCGCTTACTGGGGGTGATGGCATGATCCCGATTACTCTGCAAACCCTGGCCGACATCAGCGGCGGTGAGCTGCTGGGTGACAATTTGACGATTGCCGAGGTCACCACCGATACGCGCAACGTTACTCACGGCAGCCTGTTTGTGGCGCTGGTTGGTGAGCGCTTTGACGCGCACGATTTTGCCAGCGATGCGATCGCCCGTGGCGCGCAGGCGCTGTTAGTGAGCAAGCGCTTAGCAGTTGATGTGCCGCAGGTGAGGGTAGCCGATACGCGCATCGCCTTTGGTCAGCTTGCTGCCTGGGTGCGCCAGCAGGCGAAAGCCCGCGTGGTAGGCCTGACAGGCTCATCGGGTAAAACCTCCGTGAAGGAGATGACCGCCGCGATTTTGCGCCAGTGCGGTGAAACGCTCTATACCGCCGGTAACCTGAACAACGATTACGGCGTGCCGATGACGCTACTGCGCCTGACCGCGCAGCACGATTACGCTGTGATTGAGATGGGCGCGAATCATCAGGGTGAAATTGCCTATACCACTAACCTGGTGCGGCCGGAAACGGCGCTGGTCAATAACCTGGCCGCTGCGCATCTGGAAGGGTTCGGTTCGCTGGCGGGTGTGGCGAAAGCCAAAGGGGAGATCTTTGGCGGATTGCCGGTACACGGTACGGCGATCGTCAATGCAGACAGCAACGATCTTGCCAACTGGCAGCCGCAGTTTGCTGATAAAACCCTGTGGCGCTTCTCGCCGCAGCCGATGGCTGATGCGGAGTTCCGCGCCAGTGACGTTGTGCTGCGCGCCGATGCCACGCTGTTTACCTTACATACGCCTCGCGGTGACATCGCCGTCGAGCTGCCGCTGCCGGGGCGTCACAACATCGCGAACGCGCTTGCCGCCGCAGCGTTGGCGCTCTCTGTGGATGCGCCGCTCACTGCGATTCAACAGGGCCTTAAAACCCTGCAGCCGGTTCCCGGTCGTCTCTTCCCGATTCGTCTGGCGGCCAGCCAACTGCTACTGGATGACAGCTACAACGCTAACGTCGGCTCAATGACGGCCGCCGCGCAGGTGCTGGGCGATATGCCGGGCTTCCGCGTGATGGTGGTGGGTGATATGGGCGAGCTGGGCGAGGAAGCGGCGTCCTGCCACCGCCAGGTGGGCGAAGCGGCAAAAGCTGCCGGCATTGATTGCGTACTGAGCACCGGTAACCTCAGCCATTTTATTAGTGAAAGCAGCGGTAAAGGCGAACATTTCGCCACTAAAGCAGCGCTGACTGAACGTTTACGTACGCTGCTGTCCCAGCATCAGGACATCACTATTTTGATTAAAGGTTCACGTAGTGCCGCCATGGAGCAGGTAGTACAGAGCTTACAGGAGAAAGGAACATGCTAGTCTGGCTGGCCGAACATTTGGTCGCATTTTATTCCGGCTTTAACGTCTTTTCCTATTTGACGTTCCGCGCCATTGTCAGCCTGCTGACCGCTCTTTTCATCTCGTTATGGATGGGGCCACGCCTGATTGCGTGGCTGCAAAAGCTGCAAATTGGCCAGGTTGTCCGCAACGATGGCCCGGAGTCGCACTTCAGTAAGCGCGGCACGCCAACCATGGGCGGCATCATGATTCTGACCTCGATTACCGTGTCGGTGCTGATGTGGGCCTATCCGTCCAACCCGTATGTCTGGTGCGTTCTGGCCGTGCTGATCGGTTTTGGCATCATTGGCTTTGTCGATGACTACCGCAAAGTGGTGCGTAAAGACACGAAAGGCCTGATTGCCCGCTGGAA
The DNA here is from genome assembly GCF_002095485.1 of Pantoea wallisii. Classification (GTDB taxonomy): domain Bacteria; phylum Pseudomonadota; class Gammaproteobacteria; order Enterobacterales; family Enterobacteriaceae; genus Pantoea; species Pantoea wallisii. Next base: position 21,405 of record NZ_MLFS01000016.1, read on the forward strand.
GTACTTCTGGATGTCGGTGATCTCGCTGGGCGTCGCCTTTGCACTGTTTATCGCCGGGAAAGATACGCCGGCTACGCAGCTGGTGGTGCCATTCTTCAAAGATGTTATGCCGCAGCTTGGCCTGTTCTACGTGGTGCTGGCGTACTTCGTGATCGTTGGCACTGGCAATGCCGTGAACCTGACCGATGGTCTTGATGGTCTGGCGATTATGCCGACGGTATTTGTTGCCGCCGGCTTTGCGCTGGTGGCCTGGGCGACCGGTAACGTTAAGTTCGCGGAGTATCTGCATATTCCGTATCTGCGCCACGCCGGTGAGCTGGTGATTGTCTGCACCGCGATTGTCGGGGCTGGCCTCGGATTCCTGTGGTTCAACACCTATCCGGCACAGGTCTTTATGGGCGATGTCGGTTCGCTGGCGCTGGGCGGCGCGCTCGGTACGCTGGCAGTGCTGCTGCGTCAGGAATTTTTGCTGGTGATCATGGGCGGCGTGTTTGTGGTGGAGACGCTGTCGGTAATTTTGCAGGTAGGGTCATTCAAACTGCGCGGTCAGCGTATTTTCCGTATGGCACCTATACACCATCACTATGAACTGAAAGGCTGGCCGGAGCCGCGCGTGATCGTGCGCTTCTGGATTATCTCGCTGATGCTGGTGCTGATTGGCCTGGCAACGCTGAAGGTACGTTAATCATGGCAGACTATCGGGGCAGAAAGGTCGTCATCATTGGATTAGGCATTACCGGCCTCTCCTGTGTTGATTTCTTCCTCGCGCAGGGCGTCACGCCTCGCGTGATGGATACCCGTGTGTCACCGCCGGGGCGGGATAAACTGCCCGGGCAGGTTGAGTGCCATGTGGGCAGCATCAACAGTGACTGGTTACTGGCAGCGGACCTGATTATCGCCAGTCCGGGTATTGCCCTGGCGCACCCGGCGCTGAGTGAAGCCGCCGATGCAGGCATTGAAATCATCGGTGATATCGAACTGTTCTGCCGTGAAGCGCAGGCCCCGATTGTGGCGATAACCGGCTCTAACGGCAAAAGCACCGTCACAACGCTGGTAGGCGAAATGGCACGCGCCGCAGGCTGGCAGGTAGGCGTCGGTGGCAATATCGGCTTACCGGCTCTGACGCTGCTGAAAGCGCCCGCCCAGCTCTATGTTCTTGAGCTCTCCAGCTTCCAGCTGGAAACCACCTGGAGCCTGAAAGCGGCGGCGGCCACCATCCTCAACGTTACTGAAGATCACATGGATCGCTATCCGTTGGGTATGCAGCAGTATCGCGCGGCCAAGTTACGTATTTATGAAAATGCCAGCGTCTGTGTCGTTAACGCAGACGATGGCATGACGATGCCGGTGCGCGGCGTGGATGCACGCTGCGTCAGCTTCGGGATTGATGTGGGTGATTACCATCTCAATCAGCAGCAGGGCAGCACCTGGCTGCGGGTAAAAGGCGAGAAAGTGCTGGATACCCGTGAGATGAAGCTGGTGGGCCAGCACAACTACACCAACGCGCTGGCGGCGCTGGCGCTGGCCGATGCGGTAAATATCCCCCGCGCTTCCAGTCTGAAAGCACTGACCACTTACGGCGGCCTGCCGCACCGTTTCCAACTGGTGCATGAAGCGAAAGGGATACGCTGGATTAATGACTCCAAAGCCACCAACGTGGGCAGCACTGAAGCCGCGCTCAATGGCCTGCAGGTGCAGGGTACCCTGTGGCTGCTGCTGGGTGGCGATGGTAAAGGCGCCGATTTCAGCGCGCTGGCGCACTATCTTCAGGGCGACAATCTGCGTCTGTTCTGCTTTGGTCGCGATGGTGATGCGCTGGCCAGTCTGCGCCCATCGATAGCCACGCGCACGGAGACCCTGCAACAGGCCATGGCGCAGATAGCGCCGCAGGTGAAAGCGGGCGATATGGTACTGTTATCGCCGGCCTGCGCCAGCCTTGACCAGTTCCGTAATTTTGAGCAGCGCGGCGATCAATTCGCGCAACTGGCGAAGGAGTTAGGCTGATGCGTATTCCCGGTGCCGGTATCGCCAGTTTCCTCTCGCTGCGTCTGCGCGATTGGGTTATGGGCGCGCGCGACAGTGATGATGCGCCGGTGGTGCTGTATGACCGCACGCTACTGTGGCTCACATTTGGTCTGGCGATCATTGGTTTTGTGATGGTGACGTCAGCGTCGATGCCGGTGGGCCAGCGTCTCAACGAAGATCCCTTCTACTTCGCCAAGCGTGATGCGTTCTATATCGTGCTGGCGCTGGGCATGGCGCTGGTCACGCTGCGTGTGCCGATGGATTTCTGGCAGCGCTACAGTAATGCGATGCTGGTGGCATCCGTGCTGATGCTGCTGATCGTACTGGTAGTGGGCAGCTCGGTGAACGGGGCATCGCGCTGGATTGCGCTGGGCCCACTCCGTATTCAGCCCGCCGAACTCTCGAAGCTTTCGCTGTTCTGCTATCTCGCCAGCTATCTGGTGCGCAAGGTCGAAGAGGTGCGTAACAACTTCTGGGGCTTCTGTAAGCCGATGGGCGTGATGGTGATTCTTGCCGTGCTGCTGCTGGCCCAGCCCGACCTGGGTACGGTGGTGGTGCTGTTCGTAACCACGCTGGCGATGCTGTTCCTCGCCGGCGCCAAGCTGTGGCAGTTCCTGGCGATTATCGGCTCCGGCATTTTTGCCGTGGTGCTGCTGATCATCGCTGAACCGTATCGTATGCGCCGCGTCACCTCCTTCTGGAACCCGTGGGAAGATCCGTTCGGCAGCGGCTATCAGCTGACGCAATCGCTGATGGCGTTTGGCCGCGGCGAGTTCTGGGGGCAGGGCCTGGGCAACTCAGTACAAAAACTGGAGTATCTGCCGGAAGCCCATACCGACTTTATCTTCTCGATCATCGGTGAAGAGTTGGGTTATGTCGGTGTGGTTTTAGCGCTGTTAATGGTATTCTTCGTCGCTTTTCGCGCGATGTCGATCGGTCGCCGTGCTCTGGAGATCGATCAACGTTTTTCGGGCTTCCTCGCATGTTCAATTGGCGTGTGGTTTAGCTTCCAGGCGCTGGTTAACGTCGGTGCGGCAGCGGGTATGCTGCCGACCAAAGGTCTGACGCTGCCGCTGATCAGTTACGGTGGCTCGAGTCTGATCATCATGTCGACCGCCATCGTCTTTTTATTGCGCATAGATTATGAAACGCGCCTGGCGAAGGCGCAGGCGTTTACCCGAGGTGTACGATGAGTGGCAAACGGCTGATGGTCATGGCAGGCGGAACGGGCGGACACGTTTTCCCCGGCCTGGCGGTGGCGCATCATCTGATCGAGCAGGGCTGGCAGGTGCGCTGGCTGGGGACTGCCGACCGTATGGAAGCCGATTTGGTGCCGAAGCACGGCATTGAGATCGAGTTTATTCGCATCAGCGGCTTACGCGGTAAAGGCGTTAAGGCGCTGTTGCAGGCACCGGTACGGATTTTCACTGCCTGGCGCCAGGCGCGTCGCATTATGAAGCAGTGGCAGCCGGATGTGGTGCTGGGAATGGGCGGCTACGTGTCGGGCCCCGGTGGACTGGCGGCGTGGAGCTGCGGCATCCCGGTGTACTGCATGAACAGAACGGTATCGCCGGGCTGACCAACAAGTGGCTGGCTAAGATTGCCACCAAAGTGATGCAGGCGTTTCCGGGGGCGTTTCCCACCGCTGATGTGGTGGCAACCCGGTTCGCACCGATGTACTGGCGCTGCCGCTGCCGGCTGAGCGTCTCAGCGGTCGCACCGGACCGGTCCGTGTACTGGTGGTTGGCGGCAGTCAGGGCGCACGCATTCTGAACCAGACCATGCCGCAGGTAGCGGCTGAGCTGGGCGACGCCATTACGCTGTGGCACCAGACCGGTAAAGGGGGCCAGGCGATTGTGCAGCAGGCTTACCGCGAGGCCGGGCAGCCGCAGCATAACGTCACCGAGTTTATTGATGATATGGCAGCCGCTTACGCCTGGGCCGATGTGGTGGTATGCCGTTCGGGCGCCCTCACGGTGAGTGAAGTAGCCGCTGCAGGCTTACCTGCGATTTTTGTGCCGTTCCAGCACAAAGATCGCCAGCAGTACTGGAATGCGTTGCCGCTGGAGCAAGCGGGCGCCGCCAGAATTTTCGAGCAGCCGCAGTTTATTGCGTCTGCAGTAGCAGAGACGCTGCGTCACTGGGATCGCACCACACTGCTGACGATGGCAGAGAAAGCCCGTCAGGTGGCGATTCCTGATGCCACCGAACGTGTGGCGCGGGAAGTGGCTCGGGTCGCAAAATAAGTTAACCGGTCAGTTTGGCTGGCGCGCACCTCACGAGAGGTGCAAACGGGAAAATCAGGTAACAGAGACAGATGAATACACAACAATTGGCAAAACTGCGTTCTATTGTGCCCGAGATGCGACGCGTCCGGCACATCCACTTTGTCGGCATCGGTGGTGCTGGCATGGGCGGTATTGCCGAGGTGTTGGCGAACGAAGGTTATCACATCAGCGGTTCAGATCTGGCGCCTAACGCGGTGACTCAGCATCTGGCTTCGCTGGGCGCTACGATCTATTTCAACCATCGCCCTGAAAATGTCACGGACGCCAGCGTGGTGGTGGTCTCCACCGCTGTGGCCCAGGACAATCCGGAGCTGGTGGCGGCACGCGAGCAGCGTATCCCGGTCATTCGCCGGGCAGAGATGCTGGCTGAGCTGATGCGTTTTCGTCATGGCATCGCCGTTGCCGGTACGCATGGCAAAACCACGACCACAGCGATGGTAACCAGTATTTATGCGGAGGGCGGGCTTGATCCTACCTTCGTTAACGGTGGTCTGGTCAAAGCGGCAGGCACGCACGCGCGCCTTGGCTCCAGCCGTTATCTGATCGCCGAGGCTGATGAGAGCGATGCATCTTTCCTGCATCTGCAGCCGATGGTGGCGATTGTGACTAACATTGAAGCCGACCACATGGACACCTATCAGGGCGACTTTGAAAACCTGAAGCAGACGTTCATTAACTTTCTGCACAACCTGCCGTTCTACGGCCGCGCGGTACTGTGCGTTGATGATGTGGTGATCCGCGATCTGATCCCGCGCGTCGGACGCCAGATCACTACCTATGGTTTTAGCGAAGACGCGGATGTGCGGGTAGAGAACTACGAGCAGCGCGGTGCACAGGGCCACTTCACCCTGATTCGTCACGATAAGCCGGTGCTGCAGGTGACCCTGAATGCACCGGGCCGTCACAATGCACTGAATGCCGCAGCAGCGGTCGCCGTGGCCAGCGAAGAGGGGATTGACGATAACGCTATCCTGGCGGCGCTGGAGAGCTTCCAGGGCACCGGTCGTCGCTTCGATGTACTGGGCGATTTCGATACTGCGGCGGTGAACGGAAACCCCGGCAGCGCCATGCTGGTTGACGATTACGGACACCATCCGACCGAAGTGGATGTAACCATTAAAGCGGCACGCGCTGGCTGGCCAGAGAAGAAGCTGGTGATGGTATTCCAGCCACATCGCTATACGCGCACCCGCGATCTGTTTGATGACTTCGCCAATGTGCTGTCGCAGGTAGATGTTCTGCTGATGCTGGAAGTGTATCCGGCGGGCGAAGCGCCAATCCCGGGAGCCGACAGTCGCTCGCTGTGTCGGGCGATTCGCAGCCGTGGCAAGGTCGATCCTATCCTGGTGGCTGAACACGACGCGCTGCCGGATGCGCTGGCGCCGCTGCTGTCCGGCGACGATCTGGTGATTGTGCAGGGCGCCGGCAATATCGGCAAAATTGCGCGCAGGCTGGCAGAGACCGAACTGCAGCCTGCGGCTAAACCGGAGGTGCGCCATGGCTGAGAAAGTCGCCGTACTGATGGGCGGTACCTCTGCTGAACGCGAGGTGTCGCTGATGTCCGGCAGCGCTGTTTTAGCCGGACTGCGTGAGATGGGCATTGATGCGCACGGTGTCGATACCCGTGACGTGTCGGTTCTGGACCTGAAAGCGCTGGGCTTTGCGAAAGCGTTTATCGCGCTGCACGGCCGCGGCGGCGAAGATGGCACGCTGCAGGCGGTGCTGGAGTTTATTAACCTGCCCTATACTGGCAGCGGTGTCATGGCGTCGGCTATCACTATGGATAAGCTGCGCAGCAAGCTGCTGTGGCAGGGCAGGGGATTACCGGTCGGCAACTTTGTCTGGCTTACGCGCAGGCAGTATGCGCAGGGGCTGGATGCGGCGCAGCACGCCGCAATTGCTGCGCTGGGCCTGCCGCTGTTCGTCAAGCCGAGCTGTGAAGGTTCAAGCGTCGGCATCAGCCGCGTTAACAGTGCGGACGCGCTGCCCGCTGCCCTTGATGAAGCCTTCCGGCACGATGATGATGTGCTGATTGAAGCGTTTCTCAGTGGTGAAGAGTACACGGTAGGCATCGTGGGCGATGAAATTCTGCCTTCAATCAGAATTAAAACCGCCAGCGAGTTCTATGACTATGAAGCAAAATATATTTCTGACGATACTCAATACTTCTGTCCTGCGGGGTTGAGTGACGATCGGGAAGCTGCGCTGCAAACGCTGGTGCTGGAAGCCTGGCGGGCGTTAGGCTGTAGCGGCTGGGGGCGCGTGGATGTGATGGCGGATGGCGAAGGCAATTTCCAGCTGCTGGAGGTGAATACGTCGCCCGGTATGACCAGTCACAGCCTGGTGCCGATGGCCGCGAAACAGGCGGGCTACAGCTTCCCGCAGCTGGTGGCGCGTATTCTGGAGCTGGCTGACTGATATGTCTCAGGCGGCGCTGCGCGTAAGAAAAAATGAGCCTCAGGAGCGTGCGCGCTCCGGGCGAAGCAATGGAGCACGACTGTTCGGCATCGTGTTCCTGCTGTTGGTGGTGGGCGTCATGGCCGCCGGTGGGTTGGTGGTACTGAAGTGGATGAACGACGCTTCCCGCCTGCCGCTGTCGAAGCTGGTGGTCACGGGCCAAACGCACTACACCACGCACGATGACATTCGCCAGTCGATTTTATCGCTCGGCGCGCCGGGGACATTCATGTCGCAAAACGTGGATATCATCCAGCAGCAGATTGAGCGTTTACCCTGGATTAAACAGGTCAGTGTGCGGAAACAGTGGCCTGATGAGCTGAAGATTAACCTGGTGGAGTTTGTTCCGGTGGCGCGCTGGAATGACTCGCACATGGTAGATGCCGATGGCGTCTCCTTCAGCGTCCCGGCCAGTCACGTTGGTAAAGAGACATTGCCAATGCTGTACGGCCCGGAAGGCAGTGAAAAAGAGGTGCTGGCGGGCTATCACACCATGAGTGAGGTATTGCGGGCCAGCAAGTTTACCCTGAAGGTCGCGTCAATGACGGCGCGGCGCTCGTGGCAGCTGGTCACCAGCGACGATGTGCGCATTGAGCTGGGGCGCAGCGAGACCATGAAGCGTCTGAACCGCTTTATTGAGCTCTATCCGGAGCTTCAGCAGCAGGGCCAGAGTCAGAATCAGCGCATCGCCTACGTGGATCTGCGCTACGACTCCGGCGCTGCAGTCGGCTGGGCACCGCTACCGATTGAGCCACAAAACAGTAATCAGCAACAGAACCAGGCACAGGCTAAACCACAATGATCAAGGCAACGGACAGAAAACTGGTAGTAGGACTTGAAATTGGCACCGCGAAGGTCGCCGCCCTGGTTGGAGAAATTCTGCCCGATGGTATGGTCAACATTATTGGGGTCGGTAGCTGCCCATCACGTGGGATGGATAAAGGCGGCGTAAACGATCTGGAGTCGGTCGTGAAGTGCGTGCAGCGCGCTATCGATCAGGCGGAGTTGATGGCAGATTGCCAGATTTCGTCGGTGTACCTTGCTTTATCGGGCAAACATATCAGTTGTCAGAACGAAATCGGGATGGTTCCGATTTCCGAAGAGGAAGTCACTCAGGATGATGTGGAGAATGTCGTGCATACGGCGAAGTCGGTCCGCGTGCGTGACGAACACCGTATCCTGCATGTGATCCCTCAGGAATATGCCATTGATTATCAGGAAGGCATTAAAAATCCGGTCGGCCTTTCCGGCGTGCGTATGCAGGCCAAAGTGCATCTGATCACCTGTCACAACGATATGGCGAAAAATATTGTTAAAGCCGTTGAACGTTGTGGCCTGAAAGTTGACCAACTGATTTTTGCCGGACTGGCGTCCAGTTTTTCTGTTCTGACTGAAGATGAACGTGAGCTGGGTGTCTGTGTTGTTGATATCGGTGGCGGTACAATGGATATCGCGGTCTATACTGGCGGCGCGCTGCGTCACACAAAAGTGATCCCGTATGCGGGTAATGTGGTCACCAGCGATATCGCCTACGCCTTTGGCACACCGCCAACCGACGCCGAGGCAATTAAAGTGCGTCACGGTTGTGCGCTGGGCTCAATTGTGGGCAAAGATGAGAATGTGGAAGTGCCGAGCGTGGGTGGACGTCCACCGCGCAGTCTGCAGCGTCAGACGCTGGCAGAGGTGATTGAGCCGCGCTATACCGAACTGCTGAATCTGGTCAATGACGAGATTCTGCAACTGCAGGAGCAGCTGCGCCAGCAGGGCGTTAAGCACCATCTGGCGGCAGGCATTGTGCTGACCGGTGGCGCAGCACAGATTGAAGGCCTGGCGGCCTGCGCCCAACGCGTGTTCCACACGCAGGTGCGTATTGGTCAGCCATTGAATATCACCGGCCTGACCGATTATGCACAGGAGCCATACTACTCAACGGCGGTTGGCCTGCTGCACTACGGTAAAGAGTCACACATGAACGGTGATGCAGAGACGGAAAAACGTGTTTCAGTGGGCAACTGGTTTAAACGTATCAATAGCTGGCTGAAGAAAGAGTTTTAATTTTTGAAAAAAGGAGATCATGCAGGCAATGTTTATGATCTCCAGGCGACAGGCACATAACGGAGAGAAATCATGTTTGAACCTATGGAATTAACCAATGACGCGGTGATTAAAGTCATCGGCGTCGGCGGTGGCGGTGGCAACGCCGTAGAGCACATGGTACGCGAGCGTATCGAAGGTGTGGAATTCTTCGCTGTAAACACGGACGCGCAGGCGTTACGTAAAACGGCGGTCGGCCAGACGATTCAGATCGGGACCAACATCACTAAAGGTCTTGGCGCGGGTGCAAACCCGGAAGTCGGTCGTACCTCAGCGGAAGAAGATCGCGAAGCACTGCGTTCTGCGCTGGATGGGGCAGACATGGTGTTTATCGCTGCGGGTATGGGCGGTGGCACCGGCACGGGAGCTGCGCCGGTGGTGGCTGAAGTAGCTAAAGATCTGGGCATTCTGACCGTTGCGGTGGTCACTAAGCCGTTCAATTTTGAAGGCAAAAAGCGTATGGCTTTTGCTGAACAGGGTATCGCAGAGCTCTCTAAGCATGTCGATTCACTGATCACCATTCCAAACGACAAGCTGCTGAAAGTGCTGGGTCGTGGCATCTCACTGCTGGATGCTTTCGGCGCGGCTAACGACGTACTGAAAGGCGCAGTACAGGGTATCGCTGAGCTGATCACCCGCCCTGGCCTGATGAACGTGGACTTCGCGGACGTACGTACCGTGATGTCAGAGATGGGTTACGCCATGATGGGCTCTGGCGTGGCATGCGGTGAAGACCGTGCTGAAGAAGCGGCTGAAATGGCGATCTCCAGCCCGCTGCTGGAAGATATCGACCTGTCCGGCGCGCGCGGCGTGCTGGTCAACATCACGGCGGGCTTCGACCTGCGCCTGGATGAGTTTGAAACCGTGGGTAATACTATCCGCGCCTTCGCCTCTGACAACGCAACCGTGGTTATCGGTACGTCACTTGACCCTGAAATGAATGACGAACTGCGCGTTACCGTCGTTGCAACCGGTATCGGTATGGATAAGCGCCCGGAAATCACGCTGGTGACCAACAAGCCGGCTTCGCAGCCAGTGATGGATCATCGTTATCAGCAGCACGGTATGGCGCCGCTGCCGCAGGAGCAGAAGCCTGCAGCTAAAGTGGTGAATGACCAGCCAGCCGCGTCCGGCAAAGAGCCTGATTATCTGGATATTCCGGCCTTCCTGCGTAAGCAGGCGGATTAAGATTATCCTGAGAATTGGGAATCTCCGCTCTTTGTGCTAAAGTATTCGCCCGCCGGTAATTTATACTGGCGGTCGGATGGGTAATATTGCGAGATAATGCGATGATCAAACAAAGGACATTAAAACGTATCGTTCAGGCGACTGGCGTCGGTTTGCATACCGGCAAGAAAGTCACACTGACGTTACGCCCTGCGTCGGCTAATACCGGGGTCATCTATCGTCGCACTGACTTGAATCCACCGGTTGATTTCCCGGCTGATGCAAAATATGTGCGCGACACCATGCTGAGTACTTGCCTGGTGAATGATGAAGGCGTGCGTATTTCGACGGTTGAACACCTGAACGCTGCATTGGCTGGACTGGGTATCGACAACATTATTGTTGAAGTCGATGCGCCAGAAATTCCGATTATGGATGGCAGTGCCGCACCTTTTGTTTATTTGCTGATGGATGCAGGCGTCGAAGAGCTGAACAGCGCGAAGAAATTCGTGCGTGTGAAGCAGGCGGTGCGTGTTGAAGATGGTGATAAGTGGGCCGAGATTAAACCGTATAATGGTTTCTCGCTCGATTTCACTATCGATTTCAAACATCCGGCAATTGACTCAAGCTCGCAGCGTTACCAGCTCAACTTCTCGGCTGAATCGTTTGTTCGCCAGATCAGCCGTGCGCGCACTTTTGGCTTTATGCGTGAAATCGAATATCTGCAGTCTAAAGGCCTGTGCCTGGGCGGTAGTTTAGATTGTGCGATTGGCTTGATGATTTCCGCGTACTAAACGAAGACGGTCTGCGCTTTGAGGACGAGTTCGTTCGTCACAAAATGCTGGACGCGATTGGTGACCTGTTTATGTGTGGCCACAACGTGATTGGCGCATTCTCTGCGTTTAAATCCGGTCATGCGCTGAACAACAAGTTGCTGCAAGCGGTACTGGCAAAACAGGAAGCCTGGGAATGGGCGACCTCGAAGACGAGGCTGAACTGCCGCTGGCCTTCAAAGCACCAAATTTAGTGCTGGCATAAACCAGCATCTAAACGGCGGGTTCTCCTGACACTCTCTCCGGTCAGGAAGCCCGCCGTTTTTTATTGCCCGCTCCGCCTCCTGTAAGACCGCTCTCAATTTTCTGCTGTTGTGGTGAAACCCTGCGCAAAAAGCGTGAAATCCGCCGTAAGCCCTTTAATCGCTGGTGTCGAAGCCACACATAAGTGCTATTATCTGGCGCTCATATTAGCCGGCTGGCGTAATGCGCTGCCGCAGCTGTATAACTTCTTTGATGAAATTGTGGACGGATTGTGATCGGGATTTTCTCACGCTGGCGACAATTAGGCAGACGCTATTTCTGGCCTCATCTCCTGTTGGGGATGGTAGCGGCCAGTCTCGGTTTGCCTGCCTGTGCGCAAAGCGCAGAGTCATCAGCGGCCAGTGATTCCCCCGTCAGCAGCCTGTTTGTGGGCAACGTTGTTCATTTTGATCACCTGATTCGCCTGCAGGAGAGTGCCCGCCGGCCCAATTTCAGTGTCGATTACTGGCATCAGCATGCGATCCGCACAGTTATCCGCCATCTCTCCTTTAGCATGGCTCCCTCTGCGGAAGCGGAAGCTGAACATGTGCTGCCCTTTGTGGCGCAAAAACTGGCGCTGATTGACTCCTTACAGGCACTGCTGACCTCGCCTGCCCAGCCGCTGGCCATGGCCGAGCCGCACCGCAATCTGCGTCATAATGAACTCGCTATCCATACCTCTGCAGACTGGCAGGCCGCTATCCACGGCATTCGTGCCGGACCTTTCATTGCTTAACCGCTAACTTTTTTCCTATCCTGTTTTGATTTTGCAGCCCGTATACCACGGCTGAATTGAGAAAAATTTAATATGTTAATCAAATTGTTAACGAAAGTTTTTGGTAGCAGCAATGATCGTACTCTGCGTCGCATGCGCAAAGTGGTTGATGTCATTAACAAAATGGAACCGGCATTCGTCGAGCTTTCTGATGATGCGCTTAAAGCAAAAACCGATGAATTTCGTGAGCGCCTGAAAAAAGGCGAAACGCTGGAAAGCCTGATCCCGGAAGCTTTTGCTACCGTACGTGAAGCCAGTAAGCGCGTATTCGGTATGCGTCACTTCGATGTGCAGCTGATTGGCGGTATGGTGCTGAATGAGCGCTGCATCGCGGAGATGCGTACGGGTGAAGGTAAAACCCTGACCGCAACCCTGCCTGCTTACCTTAACGCGCTGAGCGGCAAAGGCGTGCACGTTGTCACCGTCAACGACTACCTGGCGCAGCGTGATGCCGAAAATAACCGTGCGCTGTTTGAATTCCTGGGGCTGACCATCGGTATCAACCTGCCGGGCATGCCAGCCGTGGCTAAGCGTGCAGCTTATGCTGCCGACATCACTTACGGTACCAATAACGAGTACGGTTTCGACTACCTGCGTGACAACATGGCCTTCAGCCCGGAAGAGCGTGTACAGCGCAAACTGCACTATGCGCTGGTGGATGAGGTGGACTCCATCTTAATCGATGAAGCGCGTACGCCGCTGATTATCTCCGGCCCGGCTGAAGACAGCTCAGAACTCTATACCAAAGTTAATAAAATCATCCCGCATCTGATTCGTCAGGAGAAGGAGGATAACGATAACTTCCAGGGTGAAGGCGATTTCTGGATTGATGAAAAAGCGCGTCAGGCGCACATGACCGAGCGTGGTCTGGTCAAGGTAGAAGAGTTACTGGTAAGCCAGGGCATTATGGAAGAGGGCGAGTCGCTGTACTCACCCACGAATATTATGCTGATGCACCACGTTACGGCCGCGCTGCGTGCGCATGCGCTGTTCACGCGCGACGTGGATTACATCGTCAAAGATGGCGAAGTGATCATCGTTGATGAGCACACCGGTCGTACCATGCAGGGGCGTCGCTGGTCAGATGGTTTGCATCAGGCGGTTGAAGCCAAAGAGGGCGTGGAGATCCAGAACGAGAACCAGACGCTGGCCTCCATTACCTTCCAGAACTACTTCCGTATCTACGAAAAGCTGGCGGGTATGACGGGTACCGCCGATACCGAAGCGTTTGAGTTCAGCTCTATCTATAAGCTCGACACCATTGTGGTTCCAACGAACCGCCCGATGGTGCGTAAAGATATGGCCGATCTGGTCTACATGACCGAGAAAGAGAAGATCGACGCCATCATTGAGGATATCCGCGCATGTACCGCTAATGGTCAGCCGGTTCTGGTCGGTACGATCTCGATCGAAAAATCGGAAGTGGTCTCGAACGAACTGACGCGCGCCGGTATTAAACACAGCGTTCTGAACGCCAAGTTCCACGCCAGCGAAGCGGATATCGTGGCACAGGCGGGTCAGCCGGCGGCGGTGACGATTGCCACCAACATGGCCGGTCGTGGTACCGATATCGTGCTGGGCGGCAGCTGGCAGGCCGAAGTGGCCGCGCTTGAGGAGCCAACCGAAGAACAGATTCAGGCAATAAAAGAGGCCTGGAAAGTGCGTCACGATGCGGTACTGGCGGCGGGCGGTTTACATATTATCGGTACTGAACGTCACGAATCACGCCGTATCGACAACCAGCTGCGCGGTCGTGCGGGTCGTCAGGGTGATGCCGGTTCATCCCGTTTCTATCTCTCAATGGAAGATGCGCTGATGCGTATCTTTGCCTCCGATCGCGTTTCGAACATGATGCGTAAGCTGGGTATGAAGCCGGGTGAAGCCATTGAGCACCCGTGGGTAACCAAAGCCATTGCCAATGCGCAACGCAAAGTGGAAAGCCGCAACTTTGATATTCGTAAGCAGCTGCTGGAGTATGATGACGTTGCTAACGATCAGCGTCGCGCCATCTACAGCCAGCGTAATGAGCTGCTGGATGTGGCCGATGTGTCAGACACCATCAACAGCATTCGCGAAGATGTGTTCAAAGCCACCATCGATACTTACATCCCGCCTCAGTCACTTGAGGAGATGTGGGACGTGTCCGGGCTGGAAGAGCGCCTGCGCAACGATTTCGATCTCGATCTGCCAATTGCCGAGTGGCTGGATAAAGAGCCGGATCTGCATGAAGAGACGCTGCGTGAACGTATCATGACCCGCGCCAGCGAGAGTTACGCGGCGAAAGAAGAGGTGGTTGGCGCTGAGATGATGCGCAACTTCGAGAAGGGCGTCATGCTGCAAACGCTGGATTCGCTGTGGAAAGAGCACCTGGCGGCGATGGACTATCTGCGTCAGGGGATTCATCTGCGTGGCTATGCGCAGAAAGATCCTAAGCAGGAGTATAAGCGTGAATCGTTCGCCATGTTTGCGGCAATGCTGGAATCACTCAAATATGAGGTGATCAGCACCCTGAGCAAGGTGCAGGTGCGTATGCCGGAAGAGGTTGAGGCGATGGAACAGCAGCGCCGCGAAGAGGCGGAGCGCCTGGCACAGCAGCAGCAGCTGAGCCATGTGGACGATGAAACCGCCGCCGCTGAAGCGCTGGCTGCACAGGGCGGTGAGCGAAAAGTAGGGCGTAACGATCCTTGCCCGTGCGGTTCCGGGAAGAAATATAAACAGTGTCACGGCCGTCTGGCCTGATAATGTGAAAGGAGCCTACGGGCTCCTTTTTCTTTTGGCGCTTAGCGCGTCATCGCCATCAGCTTCTCTTCATTCAGTCGCACACCGTGATACGGCAGGGTGACGATCAGCCTTCCGGTAAACCGTGACGTTTAAGCAGCGCCCGGCTCTGAAACAGCAGCTGGTGGTAGTTGTTGTCGCTTATACCCGGATAGCTCTCTTTCCAGACGGTGGCGATGATCTGCCGCTTGGAGGTAATGCGCAGCAGCAGGCAGGAAAAAAAACGTTTCTGCGCTTCATTGAGCATGATGGTTCTATTTTCCGGCCACCATGTCAGGGTGTTCCGCGCACTGTCCAGCGTCAGGATGTCATGAAAGACCAGATGGCGTAATGCGTTGATGTGTTTCTGTGCGTCCTGCGCCAGAAAGGTTGTTGCTTTAAGTTCCATAGGGAGTAGGGCCCGGCTGTGTAAAGTGGCTGCGAGTATTCCCAACATCCCTCAGTGCGATCATTACGACCTGTCTCAATCATGGTGCCTGCAGCGGCGTGAAAGGAGAACGGGAGGCGGTTAACATTGGCCCGTCTCTGCTTTACACTCAGCGCTCATTTATTAAAAGCGGAATCCAGCTAATGAAACACCTGCAGGTTGCAGTCGGCATCATTCGCAATGCCAGCCACCAGATCTTTCTTGCCCGGCGTGCGGCCAGCTCCCATATGGCGAACAAATGGGAGTTCCCGGGCGGAAAAATTGAAGCGAGTGAGACTGCGGAACAGGCGCTTAAGCGCGAGCTCATGGAAGAGACGGGGATTGAGGTAACGGCAGCCACCGCCATCGGGCAGGCTGAGCACAGCTATGATGACCTGCGCGTCACGCTGCATTTCTTCCTCGTCGAAAGCTGGAAGGGTGAACCCTATGGGCGTGAGGGCCAGCCGCAGCGCTGGGTTGAACAGCGCGATCTGGTCGCCGATGAGTTTCCACCGGCAAACCATCAGCTGATTGCCCGCTTAGTAGCCGGCGAGATTTAACGTAAAGGGGCTGCCTGCCCCTTCACGGTCAGCGTTGCTCTTCGCTCCAGTCATCGCTGTCTGTCAGATCGCCTTCGCTCGGAATACGTTTCTCTTCGGCTGCCCATTCGCCAAGATCGATCAGCTGGCAGCGCTTACTGCAAAATGGCCGCCACGGGCTAAGCTCATCCCACATCACATCTTTACCGCAGTTAGGGCAAGGTACGGTAATCATCTCTTCGGGCATAACATCCTCTAACAACAGGCTAATTCAAAATTCAGTCGGGCTGGCACTTCACCACGTTCGCTATCAAGCGGCAGGAAGCGGATGGCGTAACGGCTCTTATGGCCGGATATCTGCGGATAAAGCGCATCCTCCAGCGTCAGTTGCAGACGCAGCAGGTCAGAACCCTCCGCATTATCCTGGTAAAATCCGTTCAGGCTGGTTTGATGGCGAAATACGCCGGACTGGCGGATTAAATCCAGAATCATCGTCAGGCTGTTACGCAGCGGCAGAAGTGATGCCAGCCAGCCATCAACCTGTGCATCGCGTAGTGCTTGTTCCTGATGCAGCCAGATATGCAGGCCGGGTAGGTCAAAGCTGCAGCAGCCACCCGGAATACTCAGGCGCTGACGCACCAGCGCAATCAGGCGATCTTCACGCAGTAGCTGACCCATGCGTGGCGCGCTCATTAGTTCGCTGGATTGCTGTTTCAATTGATCGCGCAGATGACTGACGGTGTGTTCATCCACACCCGGGACATCCAGCCAGGCGCGCAATTTTTGCTGCTGCCGCTCCAGCTCTTTCAGCAGCTCGGTGCGCATATCGCCACGTTCAAAGATATCCAAAAGATCGCTGATGATGCGAAAAACACCGAGTGCAGAAACAGAATCCATCACCGGCACGGTGTCCTGCAGTTGGTTCAGTAAAAACTCAACGCGCAGCCAGGTGCGCATTTTCTCATTCAGTGGGTGTTCAAACAGAACGACTGTACTCATGATATTAATCCCGTCCGGTTGCTGCCAGGCGTAAATAGCGCTGGTGAAGTTCAGCAACGCGCGGTAGTGCCTGTTCCGGCGTGCCGCTATTATCAATGATGTCGTCCGCGCAGGCTAAGCGCTGCTGGCGGCTGGCCTGCGCGGCGAGAATATTTTTAGCCTGAGTGAGAGATATGCCGTCGCGCTGTTGGGTTCGCTGGAGCTGGATGCCTTCATCAACATCAACCACCAGCACCCGGTCAGCCTGATGCTGCAAACCATTTTCTACCAGCAGTGGCACCACCCATAACACGTAAGGCGATGTTGCCAGCGCTTTCAGCTGCTGGGTACGGGCATTAATTAAAGGATGCAGTAACTGATTCAGCCAGTTTTTCTCTTTGGGCTGCCGAAAAATTATCTCACGCAGCCGGGCGCGATACAGCGTACCCTCTGCTGTCAGAATTGATTCGCCATGACGCCTGACAATCGCCTGTAACGCGGGGGAACCGGGTTCAACCACTTCGCGCGCAATCACATCGGCATCAATAATCTCTACACCCAACGCGGCGAATGCGTTAGCAATAGTCGTTTTACCACTGCCAATGCCACCGGTAAGTGCAACAGTAAAAGGCATCGCGTTCTCTCAATGTTGATGTCACCAGGCAACCATCCGCTACTGCAAGATGAGAGCACGATCACAATCGCTTTTCTCAGCTAAATTTAAGGGATTGTAGCTTAAATAAAGTAAAATTCGCAGTCTTGTCGCGGAACGAATGGCGCGTATGATAACGACACTGGAGCCGTGAGCGCTACCCGAACTGCGGTTCGTCGTCACTAACCAGGACACTCAGCTATGCGTATTGAAGAAGATGTAAAACTCGGCTTTAAAGATGTTTTGATCCGCCCTAAACGTTCCACGCTGAAAAGCCGTTCCGAGGTTGAACTGGAGCGCACCTTCACCTTCAAACATTCAGGCCTCAACTGGTCCGGCGTACCGATCATTGCTGCGAATATGGACACCGTTGGCACCTTTACCATGGCCGAAGCGCTGGCGAGCTTTAACGTACTGACGGCGGTACATAAGCACTACAGTGTTGACGCCTGGCAGGCGTTTATCCAGCGTGTACCGGCGACGGTACTGAACCACGTCATGGTCTCCTCCGGTACGTCAGAGGGGGATTTTACTAAGCTGAGCGCGATTCTGGCGTTATCGCCGCAACTCAACTTTATCTGTATTGACGTGGCGAACGGCTATTCCGAGCACTTTGTCGCCTTCCTGCAGCGCGTGCGTGAAACTTTCCCCGGCAAGACCATCTGTGCCGGTAACGTCGTCACCGGTGAGATGGTGGAGGAGCTTATCCTCTCCGGCGCCGACATTGTAAAAGTAGGTATCGGTCCAGGTTCAGTGTGCACAACGCGGGTCAAAACCGGCGTTGGCTATCCGCAGCTATCGGCGGTCATTGAGTGTGCCGACGCGGCCCACGGCCTGGGCGGCCAGATTGTCAGTGATGGCGGCTGTGCGGTACCAGGGGATATAGCAAAAGCTTTTGGTGGCGGAGCGGATTTTGTCATGCTGGGCGGTATGCTGGCAGCGCATGATGAGTGCGAAGGCACCCTTGTTGAGGAGCAGGGCGAGCAGTTTATGCTGTTTTACGGCATGAGCTCTGAATCCGCTATGAAGCGCCACGTAGGTGGCGTAGCGCAGTACCGTGCAGCAGAAGGCAAAACGGTGCGCCTGCCACTGCGCGGGCCGGTTGAGGAGACCATGAAGGACATCCTCGGCGGTCTGCGTTCGGCCTGTACCTATGTAGGGGCGGAGCGCCTGAAAGAGCTGACCAAGCGCACCACCTTTATCCGCGTGGCTGAGCAGGAAAACCGCGTGTTTAACCGCTAATCCGGGAATCGAAACGGGTGCGCTTGCGCGCCCGTTAGCGTATTGCATCCCCCAGCCCGAATACCGGCAGGTACATGGCAATCACCAGCGCACCCACTATGCCGCCAATCACCACCATCATTAATGGCTCAAGCGAGGCAGCCAGCGCATCGGCGCGGGCCAGCGTCTGTGTCTCATGCCACTCGGCTAATCTCGCCAGCATCACATCCAGCGCACCGGCCTCCTCCCCGACGCGCACCAGCTGCATGCACAACGGTGTAAACAACAGGGAGCGTTCAAGCGCCTGATGCAGTGGCGCACCGGCCGCAATGTGCTGCTGTAAATGCGCGATAGCATCGCGCCAGAGCGGCGAAGCCAGCGTTACCTCAACAGCCTGCAGGCTGTGCAGTAACGTCAGGCCAGCCTGCTGGGTCAGTTGCAGGATGGCATAAATCTGGCTGAGCTGGCCGCCACGCCATAGCGGTGACAATAGCGGTAGTCGCAGAAAGGCCCGCTGTGCATGCATTTGCCATTGAGGGGAGCGTCGGTAAAGCTGGCGTAATACCATCCACAGCACTGTTCCGATCAGCGTGAGCGGTAGCGCTGCCTGTTGTAATCGTTCAGATAGCGCGATCACGCCAGCGGTAAAGGCGGGCAGCGGCGCATCAAAGCTGGCATAGACCGCGACAAACTCTGGCAGCACAAAGAGCAGCATACCGGCGCTGACCGCCAAGGCTACCAGCAGAATGAACAGCGGATAGCGCAGCGCTTTAACCACCTTCTGGCGCAGATACTGCTGCTTACGTTGCTGTTCAGCCAGCTGACGGCAGCACTCATCCAGCTGTCCCGTCAGCTCGCCCACCTGCATCAGGGCGGGAAACAGCGGGGGAAAGATCTGCGGCCACTCCCGTAGCGCCTGAGAAAAGGGCTCGCCAGCCATCACGCGCTGCTGCAAACCGTGCAGCAGCACGCGCCATCCGGCATGAGGGTGGCCCTCCGCCAGCAGGGATAGACTCTCGGCCAGCGGCAGTCCTGCCCTGAGCAGCGTAGCCAACTGACGCACCAGATCGATCTTCTGCTGCCACTTCCAGTCACGCACGCGCCAGCACTTACCGCGTTGCCAGCTCACCGGTAACATGCCGCGATCGGAGAGCTGATGCAGCAGGGCCGTCTGGCTGCTTATCAGTGATTCGCCCTCCTGCAGCAGACCCATGGTGTCCAGCGCCTGCCAGCGGAACTGATACAGGTTAGCCATCGCCCAGCCCTATTACGCGCTGCATCTCTTCGAAGGAGGTGTCGCCACGGCTCACCGCTTCCAGCCCGGCAGAGAGCAGCGTTTTCATTCCCTGCTCGCTGGCCAGCGCCAGCACATGCTCCAGCGGCATATCCGCAGATATCGCGTTTTGCAGCTTGCTGGTCATCGGCAATATTTCAAACAGCGCCAGGCGTCCATAGTAGCCAGAGAAACAGTGATCGCAGCCCGGCGCGCGCCATGTTTGCAGCGTACCCGGCCAGAGTTCTGGCGGCAGGTGGGCGATGGCCTGCGCCGGCTGGCGACAGTGCACACATAACCGCCGGACCAGCCGCTGCGCCACCACCAGCTGCAGCGCCGGGCCGAGTAAATAGCCCGGAATATCCATCTGCCTGAGCCGCGTCAGGGTTTCGGCGGTGGAGTTGGTGTGCAGCGTAGAGAGCACCAGATGGCCGGTTTGGGCGGCTTTTACCGCGATGCTGGCCGTTTCCGCGTCACGAATTTCACCGACCATGATCACATCCGGATCCTGGCGCAGCAGGGCACGCAGTACGCGGTTGAAATCCAGCCCACTGCGCGGCTGAATCTGCGTTTGGTTGATGCCATCCAGCGGAATTTCCACCGGGTCCTCCACGCTACAGACATTTTTTTCCGGCACATTAAGCGCGCTCAGGCCGCTGTAAAGCGTAAACGTTTTACCGCTGCCGGTCGGTCCGGTCACCAGAATCAGACCCTGCGGTTTAACTAAAGCCTGTTTCAGCAGACGCAGCTGCGCCACGGGCATGCCGAGCTTATCCAGCGTGATGGCGTTGCTTTGGCTCTGCAGCAGGCGCACCACCGCTTTTTCACCCCGGCTGACAGGCAAGGTAGACAAGCGAAAGGCCGCCGGTTTCTCATCAATTTCCAGCGTGAACTGCCCATCCTGCGGCAGCCGGCGCTCCGCAATGTCCAGCCCACCGAGAATTTTCAGGCGCGCCAGCACGGCTGCGGGCTGCGCTTCCGGCGGCTGTGGCAGTTTGTGCAGGACGCCATCAATGCGTAGCCGTACACGCAGGCCGTTACGCTGCGGTTCAAAATGCACATCCGAGGCGCGCCGCTGAAGCGCCTGACGCAGAATCTGGTCGACGGCGTTGATGGCCGATGCTGCATTGGCCTGTTCAGGTGGCGCCGGGATATTTCCCGGCTGATGCAGTAGCTGCTCCAGCCGCGCAGCCGGCCAGCACTCCACCTCGACCGTGCACTGGCTGGCAAACTGCAGCGCCTCCAGCAGCAGTGGATCGGGCGTTTCCGCCACGGCCACGCGCAGTTGCGTGGCGTCATGCTGCAGAATCACCGCCTGGTAGCGAGCGCACAGCGCCTGTAGTGAGCTATCCGGCTTATCCATTGCTGCCATCCTTGTCTGCAAAGCGGAACTGCTCAAGACAGCTATCACGCAGCGCAGCACTGTTGCTGGTGCAGCTGCGCTGCCAGCTCAGCGCCCCTTCGGCCGCGTTCCACACCGGCAGCATCTCTACCGTCAGCCCGGCAAGGCTCTCCTGTCCGGTCAGGGTGATAGCGCCATTCACTACGCTGAGGGTGGCGACATAGCGTGAACCTTTGGCGGCAGGGATACCGCGCTCACCGGCCTGACACTGAGCCGGTCCGCCGCGCTCAATCGCGCAGAGCTCTACCGCTGTTTTATACGGCACCATGGTTTGCAACATGTCGGTGAGCGCAGCGCGCTGCAGGTAGTTTTGGTAAGCGGGCAGGCCAATAGCACTGAGAATGGCGACGATACCGATAACAATCATCAGTTCAATCAGGGTGAAACCACGTTGTCTGTCCATCGTTAAGCTCCTTGTCATGGAGCTGCTACGGTAGAAAAGCGCGGTGAAAAGCGGAAGGGAGTCAGTAATGATGCTGGAAATGTCGCGCAAACAATCTTCAGGTTTGCAGTCAGGGAGACAATAGGATGGAAGCCAGCGCGCAGATCCGCCGCCGCACAGGCGGCGGTTGCGTTCGTCAGATATCGCGAAAACGCATCGACAGATCCAGCGCACGTACATGTTTGGTCAGGGCACCCACCGAAACAAAATCGACGCCGGTTTGGGCAATGTGCGGTAGCGTCGTTTCAGTGACATTGCCGGATACTTCCAGCAGCGCACGCTTCCCGGTGCGTTCTACCGCCTCATGCATCATGGCGAAACTGAAGTTATCCAGCATGATGATATCGGCACCGGCATCCAGCGCCAGCTGCAGCTCATCCAGCGTCTCAACCTCCACCTCTACCGGGACATCAGGGTGCAGCCCCAGCGCTTTTTCCACCGCATTTCTGACGGAGCCGCTGGCGATGATGTGGTTTTCTTTGATCAGGAAGGCATCAGAAAGACCGAGACGATGATTACTGCCGCCGCCGCACAGCACTGCATATTTCAGTGCAGTACGCAGGCCAGGCAACGTTTTACGCGTGTCCAGCAGCTGAGTTTGACTACCCGCCAGCAGCGCAACGTAGCGGCTGACCTCTGTGGCCACGCCGGAGAGCGTCTGGACAAAGTTAAGCGCAGTACGCTCCGCCGTAAGCAGCAGGCGCGCCGGGCCCTGCAGCTCAAACAGCAGCTGATCGGGCTGGATCGGTTGCCCATCTTCTACATGCCATTTAATCGTCACGCGATTGCCCAGTTGCATGAGACTTCTTCTACCCAGCGTTTACCACAGAAAACACCGGCTTCCCGGGTGATGATGCGCGCTTCAGCCTGTTGATTGGCAGGCAGCAGCAGGGCAGTGATGTCATGATCGGCATCTGCTGTTCCGCCTAAATCCTCCCGAAGCGCGCGGGCCACGGCTTCCGGAATATCTTGCTCAATACGCTTAATCAACGCCTGACGACGCTGCTCGGGATCGTAACGACGCGATGCCATGACTTGCCACTCCATGAGACGTTTGCAGTGCGCCCACCTTAGCCTGATTCCACAGACGTTGCCAGCGATCGGCGTAAAAATGTTTAGTATACTTAACAAGGCTGGTGTGCCGCATTTAGTCGCAAGCAGCACACCAGAATCATGATATTCTCAGCCAGATTTCGTTCAGGAAGAGATGTATGAAACTGGAACAGGGCTGGATCAGCAGCGCGCGCAAAGTGCCGTCGCCGCACTTTAACCAGCGGCCGGAAAATGAAGTACCTTCGCTACTGATTATTCACAATATCAGCCTGCCGCCCGGCGAGTTTGGCGGACCGTGGATCGATCGCCTGTTCACCGGCACCTTACCGGCTGATGCGCATCCTTACTTTGCTGAAATCGCTCATCTGCGCGTGGCGGCACACTGCCTGATCCGGCGCGATGGTGAACTGGTGCAATATGTCTCTTTCGAACAGCGTGCCTGGCATGCCGGCGTTTCGCAGTTCGACGGGCGGGACAACTGCAACGATTTTTCCATCGGCATTGAGCTGGAGGGCACCGACACGCTGCCCTATACCGATGCGCAATATGCCACTTTGCAGCAGGTTAGCACGTTGCTTTTGCAACACTATCCGTTGACGCCGGAGCGCATCACGGGCCACAGCGATATCGCGCCGGAGCGAAAAACCGATCCGGGCCCGGCATTCGACTGGGTGCGCTATAAACATGCTATTAAGCAGGAGAAACCCTGACACCGCAGGAGCAGGTATGACGTTGTTTAGTTTGTTATTGGTTTTAGGCTGGGAACGCCTGTTTAAACTGGGTGAACACTGGCAGCTGGATCACCGGCTGGAGCCGCTGTTCCGCAGGCGGCAGCACTTTTCGCTGCTGCGCACGCTATTCATGACCGCGATCGCCATGCTGATTGTCTGGCTGGTGGTCTGGAGCCTGAAAGGCATTCTGTTTGGCGTTGTGCAGCTGCTGTTCTGGATCATGGTAGGGCTGCTGTGCATCGGTGCCGGCTCGGTACGCCTGCACTATCATCGCTATCTTAAAGCGGCAAGCCATGATGATGAAGCCGCACATCAGGCGATGGCCGCCGAGCTGACGCTGATTCATGGCGTGCCGGTGGCGTGCAGCGAGCGTGAGTTTTTGTGCGAGCTGCAAAATGCGCTGATCTGGATTAATTTCCGTTACTATCTCGCGCCGATGTTCTGGTTTGTGGTGGGCGGCCCGTACGGTCCGGTACTGCTGGTCGGGTATGCCTTTTTACGCGCCTGGCAGAGCTGGCTGGCAAAACACCGCTCGCCGCTGGAGCGCGCGCAATCCGGGGTTGATCGCATACTGCATCTGCTGGATTGGGTGCCAGTGCGTCTGGCGGGCGTGGCTTACGCACTGCTCGGTCACGGGGAGCGTGCGCTACCGGCCTGGTTTGCCTCACTCAGTGACCGGCATCGCCCACAATATCAGGTGCTCACCAGCCTGGCGCAGTTCTCGCTGGCGCGCGATCCGCATCTGGATAAAGTGGAAACGCCACGGGTGGCCGTGGCGCTGGCAAAACGTATCTCCCTGGTGCTGGTGGTCGTGGTGGCACTGCTGACGATTTACGGTACGCTGGTGTGATCGGCAGGCGGTACACCGAAATCCGGTGTACCGTCTTTGCGCCAGGTAAAGTATTTCAATCGTGTGTGGCGATTCGGATCCCACAGCGGATCGCCCTCAATTTCGGTGTAGTTACGCGCGTGATACACCAGTACATCCTGGCCTTTCTCATCCTGCGTGAAGCTATTGTGTCCCGGTCCGTACTGCTGGTTATCCCAGCTGGTACTGAACACCGGTCGCGCGGATTTCTGCCATGCCCGGCTATCCAGCGGATCGGCCAGCGCATCAATGCTTAACATTCCCAGACAGTAGTTCTCATCCGTGGCGCTGGCGGAGTAGGTGACAAACAGCCGATCGTTATGGCGAATCACGGCCGGCCCTTCATTGACGCTAAAGCCTGCACACTCCCACTCATATTCCGGCCGGCTTAGCATCACGGGCGTGCTCTTCAGCGTCCAGGGGTTGAGCAGTTCCGCCAGATAAAGGTTGGAGTTACCAGGAATCGCCGGATCTTTCTGCGCCCACAGATACCAGTTTTTGCCCTGATGCACGAAGTGAGTCGCATCCAGTGCGAAGCTGTCAATGTGGTATATACCCGGCGGCATGGCTGCCAGTGGCCGCTCAGGGGATCGGCATCGTCACACACCAGCGCATACATGCGGTGCTGGAATAACCCCTCTTTGATGGCGCGCGTGGGGGCTGCGGCGAAGTAGATCACCCACTGCCCGTTAATATGGTGCAGCTCCGGCGCCCAGATCAGTTCGCTGTACGGTCCGGTATCCGGCTTCTGCCACACCGTTACCGCTTCCGCCGCGATCAGGCCATTTAGCGTGCTGGCATAGCGGATCTCCAGCCGGTCATACGCCGGCACTGAAGCGATAAAGTAGTAGCCGTCGCCGTGCCGCAAAATAAACGGATCGGCGCGTTGAGTAATAAACGGGTTAGGCCAGCTCATTTGATCTCTCCGGGTTGAGTAGTGGCGGTGGCGGAGGGTGCCGATAAGTCACGGAAATTAGCGCGGCGCAGTGCCAGGTCATCCTGAATGGTGCGCATTAGCTGGCGATCGACTTTGAGCAGTCGCACCACGCCCGCGGTGATCAGGTAACCGACACCGGGGATAACGGTGAACAGCAGCATGATGCCATTGATCGCCTCAGCGGATTGCTGCTTCGCGCCCGCATTGTAGCCATAGATGGACAGTAAAAAACCGACCATCGCACCTGCTACTGCCAGGCCGACTTTCAGGAAGAACAGATTGCCGGAGAAGCTCATGCCGGTAATGCGTTTACCGGTTTTCCACTCACCGTAATCATCAACATCGGCCATCAGCGACCAGTGCAGCGGCGAGGGAATCTGGTGCAGGATATTTAGCAGGAAGTAGGCAATCACTACCGCGACAGTGGCATGCGGATCAATCCAGTAGAAACCGCAGGAGAAGAGCGCCAGTGCGATGTTGGTCCAGAAGAAGACTTTCAGCTTGCACCAGCGATCGGTAAGGATTTTTGCCAGCGTGCTGCCGAACATCATGCCAATCACGCCCAGGCTGATAAACAGCGTGGCGAAGTGCGTGGACTGACCCATCACCCAGGTGACGTAGTACATGGTGGCCGCCATGCGAATAAAGCCAGGGCAGACGTTGCAGAAGGTCAGCAGCAGGATGCGCACCCACTGATCGTTCTTCCACACATCCCGCAGATCCTTCTTCAGGTCATCATTGCTCGGCACTGCCGGACGAATACGCTCACGCACCGTGGCAAAGCAGAACAGGAACATCGCCAGACCGATCAGCGCCAGTACGCTCATCGCCAGCTGATAGCCGCGCGCTCTGTTTTCACCACCAAACCACTCGGCCATGGGCAGCAGCGAGAGTGAGAGGATCAGCGTTGCCACGCCAACCATGACAAAACGATATGACTGGCAGGAGACGCGTTCGCTCGGGTCATTCGTGATAACGCCGCCCAGCGAGCAGTAGGGAATGTTGATGGCGGTGTAGGTGAGCGACATCAGGAAGTAGGTGACAAATGCCCAGATGACTTTGTTGTCATAGCTCCAGTCTGGCGTGGTGAACATCAGCACGCTAAACAGCACGTAAGGCACTGAGACCCAAAGCAGCCACGGGCGAAAACGGCCCCATCGGCTCTGCGTACGGTCAGCGATAGCGCCCATAATTGGATCGGTTACCGCATCAAGCACGCGCACGGAAAGCAGTAGCGTGCCCACCAGCGCCGGGGCGAGGCCAAACACATCAGTGTAAAAATAGTTGAGGAAAAGCATGATGGCGCCGCCAATCATGTTACATCCGGCATCGCCCATGCCGTATCCCAGTTTTTCTCTGAACGAGAGGGCTGCTCCTTTCATAGTCGTCTCCTGCGACAGGTGGAGCAAAAATTATCTGCGTAAAATCAGCAGTCTGGTGGTAAATAATCGGTCGGGTAGATGGACAAAATGCGCGGAGGAGGAAAAGTGTGAGGCAGATCGGCTGAATGGCCCGACGCTAATTTGTCGGGCCGCAATACATTAGGCTTTCTGGACTTTATTTTTGATGGTGTAACCTATCGCCAGCACCACCAGCCAGACCGGAATCAGCCAGACAGAGATCGCCATGCCCGGCGTGATAGCATGATGACCAGCACGGCAGCCATGAACAGCAGGCAGATCCAGTTACCCAATGGATAGAGCACCGCGCGAAAACGGGTAGTTACGCCCTGCTGATCTTTCTTTTTACGGAATTTCATGTGGGCAAGGCTAATCATCGCCCAGTTGATCACCAGCGCAGAGACCACCAGTGACATCAGCAGGCCGAAGGCTTCGCCAGGCATGAGGTAGTTGATCAGCACACACAGCGCGGTAGCCACCGCAGAGACCAGAATAGTGCCGACCGGAACGCCGCGGCGATCCACTTTCAGCAGCGCTTTCGGCGCGTTGCCCTGCTGTGCCAGACCAAACAGCATACGGCTGTTGCAGTAAACGCAGCTGTTATAGACCGACAGCGCGGCGGTCAGGATCACCACGTTCAGTGCATTGGCAACCAGCGCATCGCCCAGTTCATGGAAGATCAGCACGAAGGGGCTGGTCTCTTCCGTTACGCGCGTCCACGGCATCAGCGAGAGCAGCACAGCCAGCGAGCCAATATAGAAGATCAGAATACGCCACAGCACCTGATTGGTGGCTTTAGGGATGCTCTCTTCCGGATTGTCCGCTTCTGCGGCAGTGATGCCAACCAGCTCCAGCCCGCCGAATGAGAACATGATAATAGCCATCATCATGACCAGGCCCGTCATACCGTGCGGCAGGAAGCCGCCCTGACTCCACAGATTGCTGACAGAGGCTTGCGGGCCGCCGCTACCGCTGAACAGCAGCCAACCGCCAAACAGAATCATGCCAATAACCGCCACCACTTTAATGATCGCGAACCAGAACTCCATTTCGCCAAACACTTTGACGTTAGTGAGGTTGATGGCATTGATAACCACGAAGAAGATCGCGGCGGTAGCCCAGGTAGGGAAATCCGGCCACCAGAACTGGATATATTTGCCCACGGCCGTGAGCTCAGCCATCGCCACCAGTACATACAGCACCCAGTAGTTCCAGCCAGAGGCGAACCCGGCAAAGTTGCCCCAGTACTTGTAGGCAAAATGGCTGAAGCTGCCGGCTACCGGCTCTTCTACTACCATCTCACCCAGCTGCCGCATAATCAGAAAGGCGATGAAACCGGCGATCGCATAGCCGAGAATGACCGCCGGACCCGCCGATTTAATCACTGACGCGCTACCCAGAAACAGGCCTGTGCCTACGGCACCGCCCAGCGCAATCAGCTGAATATGGCGATTTTTTAAGCCGCGATGCAGCGTTTCGCCATGCTGTTGTTCCATACAAACCTCGTTATGTAGTTATTGTGCGCCTGCAGTGCGCGCACTGTAAGGCTGTTTTGCTCAATGTAATCTTTTCTTTACGGCATCTGGCGTGCTGTGTGCATGCACTGGCTACCATGGCGACCAGAATAGTGATAAGCGCGTCGCTTTGCACCTGCTTTTGCTTTTTGTGCTAAGAGATGGCTGAAAAAGCAGCAGCATCCTCTGCCTGCCCTAATGAATATTTTTGCCACGAATAAAAGCAGTACACGAATAGCTTTCCCTTATGGCTGCAAGGGAGATGCCGGGCTAACTCAGTGTAAGGTTTGGTAAAAGTGAAATTTGTTAACATTTGCCTGCACTCAGACATTTCTTGCCTGATACCGGTAAGTTAGCGCGCTGTATCAGGAATCTACCCCGGAAGGGTGACCGGCGGCATCTGGACACAAGGTGAATACTTTGTTACTTTACCGGCACCATTTTTCAATTGGTATTACCAATTTACTCCGGACGTTTGGCTCATAAGAAGGGAAGATGGCTTACAGTAAAATTCGCCAACCCAAGCTCTCCGATGCGATTGAGCAGCAACTGGAATCGCTGATCATGGAAGGCACGCTCCAGCCGGGTGAAAAACTGCTTCCCGAACGCGAACTGGCCAAACAGTTTGATGTCTCACGTCCGTCACTCCGTGAAGCGATTCAGAGTCTGGAAGCCAAAGGTTTGCTGATGCGCCGCCAGGGTGGCGGGACGTTTGTGCAGCAGAATCTTTGGCAAAGCCTGAGCGATCCGCTGGTTGGCCTGCTGGCTGAGCATCCGGAATCACAGTTTGACCTGCTGGAGACGCGCCATGCGCTGGAAGGCGTAGCGGCCTATTATGCGGCGTTGCGCGGTACCGATGAAGATCTGCAGCGCATCCGCGACTGCCACATACATATTCAGCAGGCGCAGGAGAGCGGCGATCTCGATGCGGAAGCAGATGCCGTAATGAAGTATCAGATCGCGGTCACAGAAGCGGCCCATAATGTGGTGCTTCTGCATTTGCTACGCTCTATGGGCCCTATGCTGGAACAAAACGTCCGTCAGAATTTCGAATTGCTCTACGCTCGCCGGGAAATGCTGGCGAAAGTGAGCGGTCACCGCGCCAGTATTTTTGAGGCGATTGTGGCTCGTGAGCCGGAACAAGCACGCGAGGCATCCCATCGTCACCTGGCGTTCATTGAGGAAATCTTGCTGGACAGAAGTCGGGAGCAGAGCCGTCGTGAACGCTCCCTGCGTCGTTTACAGCAACGTAAGGAATAACGCACGGCAATGAACGTGCGACATAAACGACGGGCCTGTCTTCTTGTGCTGTGAACCTGAAGCAAAGCATAAGAAGACAGGCTCCTGATAATTCAACGTATTAGACACAGATAAGGAATACACCCCATGTCAGAACGTTTACAGAATGACGTGGATCCGATCGAAACTCGTGACTGGCTACAGGCGATCGAATCGGTCATCCGTGAAGAAGGTGTTGAGCGCGCGCAGTATCTGATTGACCAGGTATTAAGTGCTGCCCGCAAAGGTGGTGTGAAAGTGGCTGCGGGCGGTAACGCCGTAAGCAACTACATCAACTCTATTGCTGTTGAAGATGAACCGGACTATCCGGGCAACACCTCTCTTGAACGTCGTATCCGTTCCGCAATTCGCTGGAACGCCATCATGTCAGTTCTGCGTGCGTCGAAGAAAGATCTGGAGCTGGGTGGCCACATGTCCTCCTTCCAGTCCTCTGCCACCATTTATGAAGTGTGCTTTAACCACTTCTTCCGTGCGCGCAGCGAAAAAGACGGTGGCGATCTGGTTTACTTCCAGGGTCACATCTCTCCAGGTATCTACGCACGCGCGTTCCTGGAAGGGCGTCTGACTGAAGAGCAGATGAACAACTTCCGTCAGGAAGTGCACGGCAACGGTCTCTCCTCTTATCCGCACCCGAAACTGATGCCGGAGTTCTGGCAGTTCCCGACCGTTTCTATGGGTCTGGGTCCGCTGAATGCGATTTATCAGGCTAAATTCCTGAAGTATCTGCATCACCGTGGTCTGAAAGATACCGCTAACCAGACCGTTTACGCCTTCCTGGGCGATGGCGAAATGGATGAGCCGGAATCAAAAGGCGCAATCACCATCGCGACCCGTGAGAAGCTGGATAACCTGGTCTTCATCATCAACTGTAACCTGCAGCGTCTGGATGGCCCGGTCACCGGTAACGGCAAGATCATTAACGAGCTGGAAGGCATCTTTGCCGGTGCTGGCTGGAACGTGATCAAAGTGATCTGGGGCGGTCGCTGGGATGAGCTGTTGAAGAAAGACACCAGCGGTAAACTGATCCAGCTGATGAACGAAACCGTTGATGGCGATTATCAGACCTTTAAATCCCGCGATGGCGCTTACGTACGTGAGCACTTCTTCGGTAAATACCCGGAGACCGCCGCGCTGGTGAAAGACTGGTCCGACGAAGAGATCTTCGCCCTGAACCGCGGTGGTCACGATCCGAAGAAAGTCTACGCTGCCCTGAAGAAAGCGCAGGAGACCAAAGGTCAGCCAACGCTGATTCTGGCACATACCATTAAAGGCTATGGTATGGGCGACACCGCGGAAGGCAAAAACATTGCGCACCAGGTGAAGAAGATGAACATGGATGGCGTACGCTACATCCGCGATCGCTTCAACGTGCCAGTGGCCGATGACAAAATCGAAGATCTGCCTTACGTCACCTTCGAAAAAGGCTCTGAAGAGTACAACTACCTGCACGGCCAGCGTGAAAAACTGGGCGGCTACCTGCCAACCCGCCAGCCAAACTTCAGCGAGAAGCTGGAGATGCCTGCGCTGGAAGAGTTCAGCGCGCTGCTGGAAGAGCAGAACAAAGAGATCTCAACCACCATCGCTTTCGTGCGTGCACTGAACGTGATGCTGAAGAACAAGTCGATCAAAGATCGCCTGGTACCGATCCTCGCGGACGAAGCCCGTACCTTCGGTATGGAAGGTCTGTTCCGTCAGATTGGTATCTATAGCCCGAACGGCCAGCAGTATACGCCTCAGGACCGTGAGCAGGTTGCTTACTATAAAGAGGACGAAAAAGGCCAGATCCTGCAGGAAGGGATTAACGAGCTGGGCGCAGGTTCATCCTGGCTGGCGGCGGCAACGTCTTACAGCACCAACAATCTGCCAATGATCCCGTTCTACATCTATTACTCGATGTTTGGCTTCCAGCGCATCGGCGATCTGATGTGGCTGGCGGGCGATCAGCAGGCGCGCGGCTTCCTTGTCGGCGGCACCTCTGGTCGTACTACGCTGAACGGCGAAGGTCTGCAGCACGAAGATGGTCACAGCCACATTCAGTCGCTGACTATCCCGAACTGTATCTCTTACGATCCGTCTTACGCCTACGAAGTGGCAGTCATCATGCATGATGGCCTGGTACGTATGTACGGTGAAGCGCAGGAAAACATCTACTACTACATCACCACGCTGAACGAAAACTACCACATGCCAGCGATGCCGCAGGGTGCGGAAGAGGGTATCCGTAAGGGTATCTACAAGCTGGAGACGGTAGAGGGCAGCAAAGGCAAAGTGCAGCTGCTGGGCTCAGGTTCTATCCTGCGCCACGTACGTGAAGCCGCACAGATCCTGGCGAAAGAGTACGGTATCGGTTCTGACGTCTACAGCGTGACCTCGTTCACCGAACTGGCGCGTGATGGCCAGGATTGTGAGCGCTGGAATATGCTGCATCCGACCGAAGAAGCGCGTGTACCTTACATCGCTCAGGTGATGAACGATGCGCCGGCTGTGGCATCAACCGACTACATGAAGCTGTTTGCAGAGCAGGTTCGCAGCTACGTACCGGCCAGCGACTATCGCGTGCTGGGTACCGATGGCTTCGGGCGTTCTGACAGCCGCGAAAACCTGCGTCACCACTTCGAAGTGGATGCATCGTATGTGGTGGTAGCTGCGCTGGGTGAGCTGGCTAAACGCGGCGAGATCGATAAGAAAGTGGTTGCGGACGCGATCGCGAAATTCGATATCGACGCCGATAAAGTTAACCCGCGTCTGGCTTAAGAGGTAAGAGAGTAATGGCTATCGAAATTAACGTACCGGATATCGGGTCAGACGAAGTTGAAGTGACCGAGATCCTGGTGAAGGTGGGCGACAAGGTTGAAGCTGAGCAGTCGCTGATCACCGTGGAAGGCGATAAAGCCTCAATGGAAGTGCCTTCGCCGCAGGCCGGCGTGGTGAAAGAGATCAAAATCTCTACCGGTGACAAAGTGAATACCGGTTCACTGATCATGATCTTTGACGCGGAGGGTGCCGCAGAGGCTGCACCTGCCCCGGCGGCAGAAGAGAAGAAGGCCGAAGCGGCGCCAGCAGCAGCGGCATCCACTGAAGCGAAAGACGTCAACGTGCCGGATATCGGCGGCGATGAAGTCGAAGTAACCGAAATTCTGGTTAAAGTCGGCGACAAAGTTGAAGCCGAGCAGTCGCTGATCACCGTGGAGGGCGATAAAGCTCCATGGAAGTGCCTGCACCGTTTGCGGGCGTGGTGAAAGAGATCAAGATCGCTACCGGCGATAAAGTGAACACAGGTTCACTGATCATGATCTTCGAAGCCGAAGGCGCAGCGCCGAAAGCTGACGCGAAGCCGGAAGTGAAAGAGGCTGCTGCCTCTGCACCGGCTGCGGCTGCGGGTGCGAAAGAGGTCAACGTACCGGACATTGGTGGCGACGAAGTGGAAGTCACCGAAGTGCTGGTTAAAGTGGGCGACAAAGTTGAAGCTGAGCAGTCACTGATTGTGGTTGAAGGCGATAAAGCTTCGATGGAAGTTCCGGCGCCATTCGCTGGTACGGTCAAAGAGCTGAAAGTCTCAACGGGCGATAAAGTCAGCACCGGTTCACTGATCATGGTGTTTGAAGTCGAAGGCGCAGCGCCTGCGGCATCGGCACCGGCAGCGAAACAGGATGCCGCACCGGCAGCAGAAGCGAAGCCCGCGGCAGCGCCTGCGCCAGCCGCAGCGAAAACCGAAGCGAAGAGCGAGTTTGCTGAGAACGATGCTTATGTCCACGCGACGCCGGTGATTCGTCGCCTGGCGCGCGAGTTCGGCGTGAACCTGGCGAAAGTCAAAGGCACCGGCCGCAAAGGCCGCATCCTGAAAGAGGATGTGCAGACTTACGTGAAAGACGCCGTTAAGCGTGCAGAAGCGGCACCGGCTGCGGCTGCTGGCGGCGGTCTGCCAGGCATGCTGCCATGGCCGAAAGTGGACTTCAGCAAGTTCGGCGAAATCGAAGAAGTGGAGCTGGGCCGTATCCAGAAAATCTCGGGTGCTAACCTGAGCCGTAACTGGGTGATGATCCCGCACGTGACTCACTTCGATAAAACCGATATCACCGATCTGGAAGCGTTCCGCAAACAGCAGAACGCTGAAGCTGAGAAGCGTAAGCTGGATGTGAAGTTCACGCCTGTCGTGTTCATCATGAAAGCAGTAGCGGCTGCGCTGGAGCAGATGCCACGTTTCAACAGCTCGCTGTCTGAAGATGGTCAGAAACTGACGCTGAAGAAGTACATCAATATCGGTGTAGCGGTGGATACGCCAAACGGTCTGGTGGTTCCGGTGTTCAAAGACGTGAACAAGAAGGGCATCACCGAGCTGTCGCGTGAACTGATGGCGACCTCGAAGAAGGCGCGTGATGGCAAGCTGACCGCCAGCGACATGCAGGGCGGCTGCTTCACCATCTCCAGCCTCGGTGGCCTGGGCACCACGCACTTCGCGCCGATTGTGAACGCGCCGGAAGTGGCTATCCTCGGTGTCTCTAAGTCAGCGATGGAGCCGGTCTGGAATGGCAAAGAGTTTGCACCGCGTCTGATGATGCCCATCTCGCTCTCCTTCGACCACCGCGTGATCGACGGTGCTGATGGTGCGCGCTTCATCACCATCATCAACAATATGCTGTCTGATATTCGCCGTCTGGTGATGTGACGTTAATCAAGGCCGGCGAATGCCGGCCTTGTTGTAAGCATTCGGAGTTGCCGCGGTTGGCAGTTTGTTAACAATTCTGTAAACTCTCGCGGTGAAATGTCCCGGTGGATATAGGGCATCCGGAGTCTGGGATAGACTCTACGTCTGGCCGCCGGAAATCTAACAAGAGGTCATGATGAGTACAGAGATTAAAACTCAAGTCGTGGTACTTGGGGCAGGTCCTGCAGGTTACTCTGCAGCCTTCCGTTGCGCTGATTTAGGTCTGGAAACCGTTCTGGTTGAGCGTTACAGCTCCCTCGGTGGTGTGTGTCTGAACGTAGGCTGTATCCCATCGAAAGCGCTGCTGCACGTCGCGAAAGTGATTGAAGAGGCGAAAGCGCTGGAAGAGCACGGTATCGTGTTTGGTCAGCCTCAGACTGACATCAACAAAATTCGTACCTGGAAAGAGAAAGTCATCACTCAGCTGACAGGCGGACTGGCCGGTATGGCCAAAGGCCGTAAAGTGAAAGTGGTGAACGGTCTGGGTAAATTCACCGGTGCCAACACCCTGGTGGTGGAAGGTGAAGGCGGCGCGACCACCATCAACTTCGATAACGCCATCATCGCTGCAGGCTCACGTCCAATCGAACTGCCTTTCATTCCTCATAGCGATCCGCGCGTATGGGACTCTACCGATGCGCTGGAGCTGAAAGAAGTACCGAAGCGTCTGCTGGTTATGGGCGGCGGTATCATCGGTCTGGAGATGGCGACCGTGTACCATGCGCTGGGTTCAGAGATTGATGTGGTCGAGATGTTCGACCAGGTTATCCCGGCAGCCGATAAAGACGTGGTCAAAGTCTTCACCAAGCGTATCAGCAAGAAGTTCAACCTGATGCTGGAGACCAAAGTTACCGCTGTTGATGCCAAAGACGACGGTATCTATGTCTCTATGGAAGGCAAAAAAGCGCCAGCTGAAGCACAGCGTTACGATGCGGTACTGGTGGCAATTGGCCGCGTACCGAACGGTAAAGGTCTGGATGCCGGTAAAGCGGGCGTGGAAGTGGACGACCGCGGCTTCATTCGCGTTGACAAGCAGATGCGCACCAACGTGCCACACATCTATGCAATCGGCGATATCGTCGGTCAGCCAATGCTGGCGCACAAAGGTGTGCACGAAGGTCACGTCGCGGCAGAAGTGATCTCGGGCCTGAAGCACTACTTCGACCCGAAAGTGATCCCATCTATCGCCTATACCGAGCCAGAGGTTGCATGGGTCGGTCTGACCGAGAAAGAAGCAAAAGAGAAGGGCATCAGCTACGAAGTCTCCACCTTCCCTTGGGCAGCTTCAGGCCGTGCTATTGCTTCTGACTGCGCAGACGGTATGACCAAACTGATCTTCGACAAAGAGACGCATCGCGTGATCGGTGGTGCAATTGTCGGCACTAACGGTGGCGAGCTGCTGGGTGAAATTGGTCTGGCGATTGAAATGGGCTGTGATGCGGAAGACATCGCGCTGACCATTCACGCGCACCCAACGCTGCATGAGTCAGTCGGTCTGGCAGCTGAAGTGTTTGAAGGCAGTATTACTGACCTGCCAAATGCGAAAGCGAAAAAGAGATAAGCTTTGTCTCTGAATAAATAAAGTAACGGCTCCCGAAAGGAGCCGTTTTTTATTACAGGTACAACTTAAAAATATCGATAAAAAAGGCGCAAGGGCAAACATCCCGCGATGCCGGAATAGCGGGAGCGAACTCCCGCTAAAGAAGTTTACGGTTGAGCTTCGTAGGCCATGATAGCCGATAATTCAGCAGTGAATATCCGCAGTCGTAATTCGCAAAGCGAACTGCGACTGGCCAGACACAAACTTAACAGTATGAGCCCGCTGATAATCAGCGTGCTGAATCTTAACTTCATAATCACTTACTCCTTGCAATAGCACGAGCGAGCGACTACCCTGACATTGCTTAGGTGTCAGTGGGTCGCTCGCTCGTGCGGTTAATGAAAATTAATCGCACAACTCACTCCTCACTATCCACCTCACTTGTCAGAACTTAAGGCAGATAGCCTCAAGCGCCGCAGGCAGTCTACGCGTTTTCCCTCTTATTTCATTATTTATTTCTTCTGTTTTGTTATTTTACTGAATGTTATTAATACATTTATCTTTTACGGGATTATTTAACTTAATTAGCCCATGAATATCATTTTTCTTTTATTTATTAAAAGATAACGGGATTGTGTGAATACAAAAGAGAGTAATAAATCCGGGCATGAATTGTATGAAAAAGGGCTCTTAATAGTGCTGAATAAAATTATCAGCCCTGTATGGTGTTAGCTGCTGGCCTGCATAACCAGAAGTTAGCGAACTTTTCTGAAAAAGCAGAACAGGTTATGGATAGCGCTCTTTGTTAATGCGCCGATGTCACGCTGCTGGCGCTGTTTATCTGGCCCTGTCAAATAGCACGAGCCCGCTTCGGTACTGCCCGGCAGAGGCTTAACGCATCTCAACAGACCCGGCAATTTTCTGTGATGTTGCTCAAGCCACAGATAAATCTGCTAAATAACGCGCGAATGTTGCTTTTTTGTAAACGGATTAACAATCTGCCGAAATCCTGCTATGCTGGCCGACGCAGAACCGGGCACCTCACCCTACTGTTTGACAGCATCAACAGGTGCACCGGAAAGCTATACAATGAGAGCGAGGAGAACGTCGTGCTAGAAGAATACCGTAAGCACGTTGCCGAGCGTGCTGCCCAGGGGATCGTACCTAAGCCGTTAGATGCTTCCCAGATGGCCGCGCTGGTTGAACTGCTGAAAAACCCGCCTGCGGGTGAAGAAGAATTCCTGATTGACCTGCTGGTCAATCGAGTCCCGCCAGGTGTAGATGAAGCGGCATATGTTAAAGCCGGATTCCTGGCAGCTATCGCAAAGGGCGAAGCCCACTCTCCTCTGGTTACTCGTGAAAAAGCAGTTGAACTGCTGGGCACCATGCAGGGCGGCTATAACATCCATGCGCTGATTGATGCGCTTGACGATGAGACCCTGGCGCCAATCGCCGCTGAAGCCCTGTCCCACACGCTGCTGATGTTCGATAACTTCTACGATGTCGAAGAGAAAGCCAAAGCGGGTAACGTACACGCGAAAAAAATTCTCCAGTCCTGGGCTGATGCCGAATGGTTCCTGAAGCGTCCTAAGCTGGCAGAAAAAATCACTACCACCGTGTTCAAAGTGACCGGCGAAACCAACACCGACGATCTCTCTCCCGCGCCGGATGCATGGTCACGCCCGGATATTCCACTGCACGCGCTGGCAATGCTGAAAAACCCACGTGACGGCATCGAACCCGACGAGGCTGGCAACATTGGGCCGATCAAACAGATCGAAGCGCTGCAGCAAAAAGGCTTCCCGCTGACGTATGTCGGCGACGTAGTCGGTACCGGCTCTTCCCGTAAATCCGCTACCAACTCGGTGCTGTGGTTCATGGGTGACGATATCCCTTACGTGCCAAACAAAAAGGGCGGCGGCCTGTGCCTGGGCGGTAAAATCGCGCCGATCTTCTTCAACACCATGGAAGATGCCGGCGCACTGCCCATCGAGCTGGACGTTGACCGCCTGAACATGGGCGATGTGATTGACGTTTACCCGTATAAAGGCGAAGTTCGTCATCACGAAACGGATGAACTGCTGGCAACCTTTGCGCTGAAAACCGACGTCCTGCTGGATGAAGTGCGTGCCGGTGGCCGTATTCCGCTGATCATCGGTCGCGGCCTGACCACCAAAGCGCGTGAATCACTGGGTCTGCCGCACAGCGATGTGTTCCAGCAGGCAAAAGATGTGGCGGCCAGCAGCCGTGGTTACTCACTGGCGCAGAAGATGGTCGGTCGCGCCTGCGGTGTGGACGGTATCCGTCCGGGCGCTTACTGCGAACCGAAGATGACCTCGGTCGGTTCT
The DNA here is from genome assembly GCF_002095485.1 of Pantoea wallisii. Lineage (GTDB taxonomy): Bacteria > Pseudomonadota > Gammaproteobacteria > Enterobacterales > Enterobacteriaceae > Pantoea > Pantoea wallisii. Next base: position 59,373 of record NZ_MLFS01000016.1, read on the forward strand.
CAGGATACCACCGGTCCAATGACCCGTGATGAACTGAAAGACCTGGCGTGCCTCGGCTTCTCGTCCGATCTGGTGATGCAGTCGTTCTGTCATACCGCGGCGTATCCGAAGCCGGTAGACGTCACCACGCACCACACGCTGCCGGACTTCATCATGAACCGTGGCGGCGTGTCGCTGCGTCCGGGCGATGGCGTTATCCACAGCTGGCTGAACCGTATGCTGCTGCCGGATACCGTGGGCACCGGCGGTGACTCGCACACCCGTTTCCCGATTGGTATCTCCTTCCCGGCGGGCTCGGGTCTGGTCGCGTTTGCTGCTGCAACCGGCGTGATGCCGCTGGATATGCCGGAGTCGGTGCTGGTGCGTTTCAAAGGTGAAATGCAACCGGGCATCACGCTGCGCGATCTGGTGCATGCGATTCCGCTGTACGCTATCAAGCAGGGCCTGCTGACCGTTGAGAAGAAAGGTAAGAAAAATATCTTCTCCGGTCGCGTGCTGGAGATCGAAGGTCTGCCGAAGCTGAAAGTGGAGCAGGCGTTTGAACTGACTGACGCCTCAGCAGAGCGCTCTGCTGCCGGCTGTACCATCAAGCTGGATAAAGAGCCGATTATCGAGTATCTCAGCTCGAACATCGTGCTACTGAAGTGGATGATCTCTGAAGGCTACGGCGATCGTCGTACGCTCGAGCGCCGTATTCAGGGCATGGAAAAATGGCTGGCCGATCCGCAACTGCTGGAAGCTGACGCCGATGCAGAGTATGCGGCGGTGATCGAGATCGATCTGGCGGATATCAAAGAGCCTATCCTGTGTGCGCCAAACGATCCGGATGATGCGCGCTGGTTGTCTGACGTCCAGGGCGAGAAGATCGACGAAGTGTTCATTGGCTCGTGCATGACCAATATCGGTCACTTCCGTGCGGCAGGTAAACTGCTGGATGCGCATAAAGGCCAGCTGCCGACGCGCCTCTGGGTGGCACCGCCAACCAAGATGGATGCCGCACAGCTGACTGAAGAGGGCTACTACAGCGTCTTTGGTAAGAGCGGTGCACGCATCGAGATCCCGGGCTGCTCACTCTGCATGGGTAACCAGGCGCGCGTGAAGGATGGTGCCACCGTGGTCTCTACTTCTACGCGTAACTTCCCGAACCGTCTGGGTACGGGCGCGAACGTGTTCCTGGCCTCGGCCGAGCTGGCTGCGGTGTCATCGCTGCTGGGTAAACTGCCAACGCCGGATGAGTACCAGCAGTTCATGGTACAGGTTGATAAGACCGCTGATGACACCTATCGCTACCTCAACTTTGACCAGCTGGGTCAGTACACCGAGAAAGCCGATAGCGTAATCTTCCAGACGGCTGTATAAGTCGTAGCAGGAAGGAGAAGGGGACGATGCCAATCGTCCCCTTTTTTATGCCTCAGCCTCCAGGCATAATGCGAGCGCAATCCCACTTTATTACGCGCACAACGCCCACACTTACCGGAACGGTGCCGCCTGGCGCGAAGCATGAGCATGAGGCAAACATGGAATATGAATTTCTGCGCGACGTAACCGGTCAGGTCAAAGTCCGCATGTCGATGGACCACGAAGCGGTGGGACACTGGTTCAACGAAGAGGTGAAGGATAATCTGGCGCTGCTGGATGATGTCGAGGCCGCTGCCCGTGAGGTAAAAGGCACCATCAATCAGTGGCAGCGCGTGGGGCATGAATACACCCTCTGGCTGGATGAGGAGGAGGTGATGATTCGTGCAAACCAGCTGGCGCTGGAAGATGACGGTATTGAAGAGGGCATGACCTATTACGATGAGGAGAGTCTCTCTTTTTGCGGCGTCGAAGATTTTCTCGCGGTGATCGCCGCGTACCGTCAATTTATGGCGGGAAAATTATGAAGGGACAAAGCCGTCTCGACCAGATTATGGACTATCTCAAAAGCCATAACCTGGTCACGGTAGAACAGCTGGTATGCGCGATCTCTGCGTCACCCGCCACCATCCGCCGCGATCTGATTAAGCTCGACAAAGAAGGCGTAATTAGCCGCAGCCACGGTGGCGTGACGCTAAACCGGTTCATTTCTGCCCAGCCCACGACGCTGGAGAAGATGCAGCGTAATCTGGCAGAGAAGCAGGCCATCGCGCAGTTTGCCGCCAGCTACGTAAAGTCTGGTGATGCGGTGGTGCTGGATGCCGGTACCACTATGCTGGAGCTGGCGCGTCAGCTTACCCATCTGCAGCTGCGGGTGATCACCGCCGATCTGCATATCGCGCTGTTTCTCTCCGAATTCAAACAGATTGAGACCACTATCATCGGCGGCCGTATTGATGACTCCAGCCAGTCCTGTATTGGTGAGCACGGGCGCCGTTTGCTGCGCAGTATCAATCCGGATGTCGCGTTTGTCAGCTGTAACTCATGGAGTATCGAGCGGGGAATTACCACGCCGACGGAAGAGAAGGCCGGGTTAAAGATGGACCTGCTGGCGAATGCGCGTCGCCGTGTTTTGCTGGCAGACAGCAGCAAATATGGCTCATGGTCGCTTTGGTGCGCCGCGCCGATAGAGAGCCTGACCGATGTGGTTACCGACGCTCGCCTGGATGAGACGGTGTGCCGCAACCTGCGTGAACGCGGCATTGCCCTGCAGCTGACGGTTTGATAAACCGTCCGTCAGGGCGGTTTGGTTTCCTTTGCCGCATGCGGGCCAGACCGCATTAGGCGATACGCTACTTCACATACGCCAGCAAACTCAGGGAGTCGCGCGCCAGCGATTTACACTTCTTGTCGTTATTGATGGCGATGCCGCTCAAATCTTTGTAGCTCTCTTCGCCGAGCGACTTCATGTTGTACGCGCTGTAGTTACTGAGATCCCACCGATTCTGCTGGGCAAAGAACACCAGCGCTTTACGAATCTGCGCGTCCGGCAAATCCTGATAGCCGCAATCATTTTTCAGGTAGACAAAAACTGCCGTGAGGTCAGCCAGATCTTCCGCTTCGGATTCGCTCAGAGCAAAGCTGGTGGAGGAGAAGCCAAGGAGTCCCGCCAGCAGCAGGATCTTGATGCTTTTCGTCATAATCATTCTCAACAAAGGACAATTTATTGACGTTAGCACAGTTACCGCAGGGATTCCGCTAAATTTGCCTAAATGGGCCTTTCGCGCCTTTTTCTCAGGACATTCTGTTTCAGCGCTTGACCCTCCCACAGGGGAAAGGTTTACCCTGTGCCCTTATTCACGACAAGGATAAGAGTATGCAACGTCGCCATTTTCTTAAGTTGACCGCCGCGCTCAGCGCAGCGGGTGCGCTGCCGCTGTGGAGTCGCTCGCTGATGGCGGCCACGCGCCCGCTGCTGCCTGTGCCCTCACTGCTTGAACCGGATGCGCAGGGGCACTACACGCTGACCGCAATGGCCGGCACCAGCCAGTGGAACGGCAAAGCGGTGCCGACCTGGGGCTATAACGGCGCGCTGCTCGGCCCGGCGCTGCGTCTGCAACGCGAGAAAGCGGTAACGGTGAATATCCGCAACCATTTGCCAGAAGCCACCACGCTGCACTGGCACGGGCTGGAGATTCCCGGCGCGGTGGATGGCGGACCGCAGGCGATGATTGCGCCGGGCGCGACGCGGCAGGTTACCTTACGCCCGATCAGCCCGCCGCGACCTGCTGGTACCATCCGCACCAGCACGGCAGCACCGGCTATCAGGTAGCGCAGGGCCTTGCCGGCCTGGTGCTGCTGGAGGATGAGGCGTCTGGTAAGCTACGCCTGCCAATGCAGTGGGGCGAAGATGATGTGCCGCTGATTTTCCAGGATAAGCAGCTTAACAAAGCGGGATCGCGCATCGATTATCAGCTCGATATCATGCGTGCCGCCGTGGGCTGGTTTGGCGATTTAATGCTGACCAACGGCGTAGCGTATCCACAGCATGCCGTACCGCGCGGCTGGCTGCGCCTGCGCCTGCTCAACGGCTGTAACGCCCGCTCGCTGCACATCGCCGCCAGCGATCGGCGTCCGCTGTATGTGGTGGGCAGCGATGGCGGCCTGCTGGCGGAACCGATCAGCGTAGAGAGTCTGCCACTGCTGCCGGGAGAGCGCTTCGAAGTGTTGGTCGATACCTCTGACGGCAAGCCTTTCGATATCGTTACGCTGCCGGTCACGCAGATGGGCATGACGCTGGCCCCGTTCGATCAGCCGTTACCGCTGGTGCAGATTCTGCCGCTGCGCGTCATGGCCAGCGGTACGCTGCCGGATAAACTGGTGGATCTGCCGCCTGTGCCATCCGCCGAAGGCCTGCAAAACCGCTGGCTGCAGCTGATGATGGACCCGCAGCTTGATCAACAGGGCATGCAGGCGCTGAAGGATCGCTACGGTGATAAAGCGATGGGCAACATGCAAGGCCATGATATGAAGGGCCATGACATGAAGGATGAACATGGCAGCATGGCGATGGACCACGGCAGCATGCCCATGGATCACAGCCAGCACGGCAAAACGGCGGCGTATGATTTCCATAACGGTAACAAGATAAACGGGCAGGCGTTCAATATGACGAAGCCGATGTTTGATGTACCGCTCGGTAAGCTGGAGAAGTGGACTATCTCAGGCGAGGGCGATGCGATGCTGCATCCGTTCCATATCCACGGCACCCAGTTTCGTATCCTGTCAGAGAACGGCAAGCCGCCCGCGCCACACCGTGCCGGCTGGAAAGACATGGTGAGCGTGGACGGCTGGCGCAGCGAAGTGCTGGTGCGTTTTAACTACGTGGCCAATGCCGATAACGCCTATATGGCGCACTGCCATCTGCTGGAGCACGAGGATACCGGCATGATGCTGGGCTTCACCGTCAGTTAAGCGCGGCCTCCAGCGCCAGGCGCATATCCTCAATCAGATCGTCGGCGTTTTCGATGCCAATCGAGAGACGTATCGTGGCATCGGTAATGCCGAAGCGCTGGCGCTGCGCCTGCGGTACGCCCGAATGGGTGGTACTGGCGGGATGGCTGGCGAGCGATTCGGTGCCGCCCAGGCTCACCGCCAGTTTGAACAGGGCCAGCGTATTGAGAAAACGAAATGCTGCTGGCTGCCCGCCCTGAATATCAAAAGAGAAGGTCGAGCCCGCGCCGCTGCACTGGCGCTGCCAGGTTGTGCCTGCCGGGCTGCTGGCATCCAGGTACGGCAGCCAGTGCAGTCTCTCCACCTGCGGATGATCGCGTAAAAACGCCGCCACTTTTTCTGCGTTACTGGCGGCTTTTTCCATGCGCAGCGAGAGCGTCTCCAGTGAACGACCAATCATCCAACTGGAGTGGGGATCGAGCTGCGTTCCAATTGCGCTGCGCAGCGAACGCACTTTATTGATCAGCGTCTTACTGCCCAGCGCGGCACCGGCAATCAGATCGGAGTGGCCGCCCACATATTTGGTCAGGGAATAGAGTGAGATATCAGCGCCGTGCTGCAGCGGGCGCTGGAACAGCGGGCCGAGCAGGGTATTGTCGCAGGCTAAAATCGGCCGCGAACCCTGCTGCTGCGCAATGAGGTCCGCCACCTGCTGCATCAGGCGAATATCCACCAGGCTGTTGGTGGGATTGGCCGGCGTTTCAATCAGGATCAGCGCCACGCGCCCGCGCTGCCACGCCATCTTCGCCGCTTCGTACACGCTGTCCTCATCGGTGCCGTCGCTAAAGCCCACGGCTTTGATCTCCAGGTCGTGCAGGGTTTTGCTCAGCAGCGTTTCCGTTCCGCCGTACAGCGGCTGGGAGTGCAGAATCACTTCACCGGGGCGCGCAAAAGTGAGCAGGGTGGTCGCAATCGCCGACATACCCGAGGAGAACAGCGCAGCGCTCTCCGCCTCTTCATAAATCGCCAGCCGATCCTCAACGATTTCGCTGTTGGGATGATTAAAGCGTGAATAGACCAGCCCGCCGCTTTTGCCCTCGGGCGGCTGTTTGCGTCCGGCGACAAAATCGAAAAAGTCCTGCCCCTCTTCGGCACTGTTAAAAACAAAGGTCGAGGTAAGGAAGACGGGCGGTTTAACCGCCCCTTCCGACAGGCGCGGATCGTAGCCATAGTTAAGCATTTGCGTTTCAGGATGCAGCGCGCGTGTGCCGATCGCTGTTTTTTTACTGGATGAAGCGGCCATAGAGTTCTCCGGAGCGGGCGGGCAGGGTTTCTGAAGTAAAGGCCAGTGCAATAATTTTTGCCACGGTAACGTTTGCGTTTTGTGCGCGGCGTTAGCGCCACGCCCGACTATGATAGACTTCGTGGCTTTCTGAAAACCTTAACCAGGCGATTGCAATGAAACACACCGTCGACGTGATGATCTCTGAGCAGGAGATCGCAACCCGTATTGCCGAGCTGGGCAAACAGATTAGTGAGCACTACCGCGACAGCGGCAGCGAAATGGTGCTGGTTGGCCTGCTGCGCGGCTCCTTTATGTTTATGGCCGATCTGTGCCGCGCCATTGATGTCTCTCATGAGGTCGATTTCATGACTGCTTCCAGCTACGGCAGCGGCATGTCCACGACGCGTGACGTAAAGATCCTCAAAGATCTCGACGAGGACATCCGGGGGAAAGATGTGCTGATCGTTGAAGATATCATCGACTCCGGCAATACCCTGAGCAAAGTGCGCGAAATCCTGCGCCTGCGTGAGCCAAAATCGCTGGCGATCTGTACGCTGCTGGATAAACCTGAACGCCGCGAAGTTGAGGTGCCGGTAGAGTTTGTCGGCTTTACCATTCCCGATGAGTTTGTGGTCGGTTTTGGTATCGACTATGCTCAGCGCTACCGTCATTTGCCGTATATCGGCAAAGTTACGCCGCTGGACGCATAACCGCACAATCTTCCAAGGCTGATTCCCACCGCCTGCGATAAGATGCGCAGCCCGTAACTCAATGACTTACGGGCCCGGCGTGCATTTCCCTGCGCCACGCTGAGTGGTAGAGTGTCGTGGGTTATCGCTCTGCGCAATTCCTTTGATTTCACACTCTTTATCGCTGAATAACCCCGCACGCTCGACGTGAGCGCACTATCATTTTAATCAGGCAATGATGTCACTAAAACAGGGTATGGACTCGCAATGACTTATGCACTGGAACTTTCCGGGTTGACCAAGACCTATCCCGGCGGCGTACAGGCGCTGAAAGGCCTCGATCTTACCGTGGAAGCCGGCGACTTTTATGCCTTACTGGGGCCGAACGGTGCCGGTAAGTCAACCACCATCGGCATTATCAGCTCGCTGGTGAATAAATCTGGCGGCAGCGTGCGCGTGTTTGGCTACGATCTGCAGAAAGATGTGGTTAACGCGAAGCGCCAGCTGGGGCTGGTTCCGCAGGAGTTCAACTTCAACCCGTTTGAGACCGTGATGCAAATTGTGGTCAATCAGGCCGGGTATTACGGCGTTGAACGCGCGGAAGCGAACAAGCGCGCAGAAAAATACCTCAACCAGCTCGATCTCTGGGGCAAGCGTAACGAACGTGCGCGCATGTTATCGGGCGGCATGAAGCGTCGTCTGATGATCGCCCGTGCGCTGATGCATGAGCCAAAACTGCTGATTCTGGATGAGCCGACCGCCGGCGTGGACATTGAACTGCGTCGCTCTATGTGGGCGTTCCTGAAAGAGCTGAACGTGCAGGGCACTACCATCATCCTGACCACGCACTATCTGGAGGAGGCGGAGATGCTGTGCCGCAATATCGGCATCATCCAGAGCGGTGAACTGGTCGAGAACACCTCCATGAAAGGACTGCTCTCTAAGCTGCAGTCAGAGACCTTTATTCTCGATCTGGCCCCGCGCAGCCCGCTGCCGCAGCTGGAAGGCTTCCAGTATCGCTTAGTGGACACATCAACGCTGGAAGTGGAAGTGATGCGTGAACAGGGGCTCAACAGCGTGTTTAGCCAGCTGAGCGCGCAGGGCGTGCAGGTGCTGAGCATGCGTAACAAAGCCAACCGCCTGGAAGAGCTGTTCGTCAGCCTGACGCAGGGAAAAACAGGAGTGAAAGCATGACGCATTTGTACTGGGTGGCGCTGAAAAGCATCTGGGCGAAGGAGATCAACCGCTTTGCCCGCATCTGGATTCAGACGCTGGTACCGCCGGTGATCACCATGACGCTCTACTTCATCATCTTTGGCAACCTGATAGGTTCGCGCATTGGTGATATGCATGGCTTCAGCTATATGCAGTTTATTGTGCCGGGCCTGATCATGATGGCCGTTATCACTAACGCTTACGCCAATGTCGCCTCCTCGTTCTTCAGCGCCAAGTTCCAGCGCAACATTGAAGAGCTGCTGGTGGCGCCAGTGCCAACGCACATCATCATTGCCGGGTATGTGGGCGGCGGCGTAGCGCGTGGCGTGTGCGTGGGCATTCTGGTGACGGCGGTTTCGCTGTTCTTTGTGCCGTTCCACGTATTTTCGTGGCCGATGGTGGCACTGACGCTGCTGCTGACGGCGATTCTGTTCTCGCTGGCCGGTTTGCTGAATGCGGTCTTTGCCCGCACCTTTGATGATATCAGCCTGATTCCCACCTTCGTGCTGACGCCGTTAACCTACCTCGGGGGCGTGTTCTACTCGCTGGCGCTGCTGCCGCCGTTCTGGCAGGCGGTCTCGAAGCTGAACCCGGTGGTATATATGATCAGCGGTTTCCGCTACGGCTTCCTTGGCATTAACGATGTACCGCTGGTGTTCACACTCTCGGTGCTGGTGGCGTTTATCGTGGTGTTTTACGTGCTGGTGTATGCGCTGATTCAGCGTGGACGCGGGTTACGTACCTGACAGAGAAGGGCGGCGAAAGCCGCCCTTGTTGTATCACGCTACCTGTACCGGTAACGCCTTCGCAATACGTTTCATCTCATTGTCGCCTTCAAAATAGGCCACTTTAGGCTGCCAGCTGCGCGCCGCTTCATCCTCCACCTGCACATACGAACAGATGATCATGATGTCGCCTTCGCAGGCGCAGCGCGCTGCTGCACCGTTAACCGAGATAATCTTTGAGCCGCGCTCGGCGGCGATCGCGTACGTGGAGAAACGCTGGCCGTTGGTGACATTGTAAATGTCGATGGCTTCATATTGCAGAATGCCGGAGGCATCAAGGAAATCCTGGTCGATGGCGCAGGAGCCTTCGTAATGCAAATCTGCCTGTGTCACTTTCACGCGGTGCAGTTTGCCCTGTAGAACGGTACGAATCATAGTGAAATAACCCTGTTGTACGGCTGATAACACAACGGCCTTACGCCGTCAGATCCACTTGCTGATTATCAATCAGGCGCGCGTTGCCGAGCCAGGCGGCCATCAGAATCACGGCGCGCTGACTTTCGACGGTAAGCGGCTGTAGCGTTTCGGCATCGCAAATTGCCAGCCCGTCCGGACGGAAACCTTTGTCGCGCAGCGCCGCTTCAGCATGTTCGATAATCTCATCCACATGCCGCTCGCCGTTGCTCAGGCGCTCCGCCATGCTATGCATCACCTGGCTTAAGCCCGGCGCGAGTTTGCGCTCATCGGCGGTCAGATAGCCGTTACGGGAGCTCAGGGCCAGACCATCTTTGGCACGTACCGTTGGCACGCCGACGATCTCAATATCAAAGCCCATATCCGCCACCATTTTGCGGATGATCGCCAGCTGCTGAAAATCTTTCTCACCAAAGCAGGCGATATCCGGCTGAACCAGATTGAACAGCTTGCTGACAATGGTCGAGACGCCACGGAAATGGCCCGGACGGCTGGCGCCCTCCAGCAGTGAAGAGAGGCCGGGGACTTCCACAAAGGTCTGGCTGTCGAGCCCCTGCGGATAGACATCCGCCGGTGCCGGGGCAAACACCAGATCGACCCGGTGGCGGTTAAGCTTTTCGCAATCGTCCTGCAGGGTGCGCGGATAGCGCGCCAGATCGTCGGGACGATCAAACTGCATCGGGTTGACAAAAACAGAGACCACCACGATATCGGCACGCTCACGCGCTTCGTCCACCAGCGTAAGGTGTCCGTCATGCAGGTTGCCCATGGTAGGCACCAGCGCGATACGTTTGCCCGCCTGACGCCAGCGACGAATCTCACGGCGCAGCATCGGCAGCGTTTCAATGATCAGCACTGCAACTCTCCTGATTTACTGGAAACTGTGTTCGGCGGCAGGATAAGTGCCGGCCTCAACGTCGGCAATATACTGGCGAATCGCGGCGCGAATGTCGCCGGTTTCTGCGAGGAAATTTTTGGCAAATTTTGGAATATGGCCGCCGGTGATCCCCAACGCATCGTGCATCACCAGAATCTGGCCGTCGGTCACGTTACCGGCACCGATGCCAATGACCGGAATCGACAGCGCTTTGGTGACGCGCTCTGCCAGCGTAACCGGCACGCACTCCAGCACCAGCAGCTGTGCACCGGCCGCTTCCAGCGCCAGCGCATCTGCCACCAGGCGTTCAGCACCGGTTTCATCACGCCCCTGCACTTTATAGCCGCCAAAAATGTTTACCGACTGTGGCGTCAGGCCCAGGTGGCCGCACACCGGCACGGCGCGTTCGGTAAGCATACGTACGGTCTCCGCCAGCCATGCGCCGCCCTCCAGTTTCACCATATTGGCGCCGGCTCGCATCAGCTGTGCGGCGTTATCAAAGGTCTGCTGCGGTGTGGCGTAACTCATGAACGGCAGGTCCGCCATGATCAGCGCAGCAGGCGCGCCGCGGCGAACGGCCGCCGTGTGATAGGCGATGTCCGCGACCGTCACCGGCAGCGTAGAGTCATGGCCCTGCACGGTCATACCGAGTGAATCGCCAATCAGCATCACCTGAATACCTTCATCGGCAAACAGACGGGCGAAGCTGAAATCGTAGGCTGTCAGCGTAGCAAATTTGCGGCCGCTGGCTTTCAGCTGGCGTAAGTGAGAGAGGGTTGTCGGTTTCATCGCAATCTCCGGCGTTTCTGATGCGCGCAGTGTACTGGATTGATTGCAAAGGCGATACGACAGACGTGCGATTCTGGCGGCTCAGACGGACCAGGGTGAAATGGCGCTGCGATCGAGCGTGGCAAGGATACCCGCCAGCGGCTGACCGTTTGGCAGACGCAGACCCGGCGCGATCTCCAGCAGCGGCACCAGCATAAAGGCGCGGTTGTGCATGTCGTAGTGGGGCACCGTCAGGCGCGGCGTATGAATGACTTCGTTACCGAACAGCATGATGTCGAGATCCAGCGTGCGTGGTCCCCAGCGTTCCGCTTTGCGTACGCGACCATGCTCCAGCTCAATGCGCTGGGTGTGATCGAGCAGCGCCTCAGCAGCCAGGCGGGTATCCAGCGCCACCACCGCATTCAGGTAATCCGGTTGATCCGGCGGCCCGTACGGCGGCGTGCGGTAAAACGAAGAGGTGGCGACGCGCGTGGTATCCGGAATGGCATCCAGCGCGGCAAGCGCTGCATCAACCTGATGCAGCGGATCGGCCAGATTACTGCCTAATGCCAGATAGACGCGGGTCATGTTGCGCTGTTGTTGTCACGACGTGGGCCGGCAGGACGGCGGCGCGGACGACGCGGTTTGCGGCGCGGCGCCGGATCGTCGCCCAGCGTGTTCAGCATGGTTTTCTGCTGCACAGGCACCGCTGACTGGAACTCGCCCCACCAGTGGCTCAGACGTTGCAGTTCGTGGTTATTTTCCACTTCGGCACGAAGCGCCAGCAGATCGTAAGCGGCGCGGAACTTAGGATGCTCCATCAGTTTCCACGCCCGTTTGCCGTGGCGGCGCGACATACGCAGCTGAAGCTGCCAGATATCGCGTACCAGCGTGGTAATACGCTTAGGAATGGCCAGCGCCCGGCAGGCTTCATCCAGCGTTTCGTTCATCGACAGCGCGAACGCATCGAAGTAGGTCAGGCCGCTCTCCTGGGCAATCTGCTCGGCAGACTCCAGCTGCGGATACCAGAACATCGCGGCAAACAGGAACGCCGGATTGACGCGCATATCGTTATGGATGCGGTTATCGGTGTTTTTCAGCACCTGCGCCACCATCCGCTCCATTGAGCTGTCGCCCTGTTCGGTAAAGTTGCGCGCCAGCGTCGGGAACAGCGGCTGGAACAGCTGATACTCGCGCATCATCTGGTAAGTGCGATAGCCGTAACCGGCCTGCAAAAGCTTGAGAGACTCTTCAAACAGACGCGCGGGCGGAATGTCGTTCAGCAGTGTGGCGAGGCGTGGAATCGGCTCAGCGGTTTCTGCGGCGATACGCATATCCAGTTTGGCGGCGAAGCGCACCACGCGCAGCATGCGCACCGGATCTTCACGATAACGCGTCTCCGGATCACCAATCAGGCGGACAATGCCCTCCTGCAGATCCTGCAGGCCGCCAACGTAATCGCGCACGGTGAAATCGGCCACGCTGTAGTAGAGGCTGTTGATGGTCAGATCGCGGCGCTGTGCATCGTCTTCAATGCTGCCAAAAATATTGTCGCGCAGCAGCATGCCATTCTGGCCGCGCTGGGAACTGTTGCGATCGTCCTCCGCCTCTTCCTGATGATGACCACGGAAGGTGGCTACTTCGATCACTTCGGGACCAAACATTACGTGCGCCAGGCGGAAACGACGGCCAACCAGACGGCAGTTGCGGAACAGCTTGCGCATCTGCTCTGGCGTGGCGTTGGTCGTCACGTCAAAGTCCTTCGGCTTTTTACCCAGCAGCAAATCGCGCACGCCGCCGCCAACCAGATAAGCTTCGTAACCGGCTTTGTTCAGGCGATACAGCACTTTAAGGGCGTTTTCGCTGATATCTTTGCGTGAGATAGTGTGGCTTTCACGGGGAATAACGGTCATCAGACTCTCCGTTTCCACCTCTTCAAATGCCTCCTCGTCACGCTTGAGGACTCTCCGGCAAAAATTAGCGACTCGGGTAAAAATGGGACACCTCGACAGTGAGAAAATGGGTGTGAATAAAATCAGCGGCTAATCATAGCCTGTTGCGAACCATTTAGGAATGGCGTTGTCGCCTCATCCGGTTTCAGCGCGTTGTTCTGCGGTATGTGCGCAGGGCTCCAGTGCCGGACGGCTTCACTCAGCAGTGATGCCGGCGACAAGTCCTGCCAGCCTTCCGCTACCGGTTGCCCAAGGAAGCGCAGCGCCTGGACCAGCAGCGGCCGCGCATCACCCGCCGGTAACGCTGGGGCATGATTCTGCTTCGACAGCTTATTGCCATCATGGTTGATTGCCAGCGGCAGATGCAGATAATCCGGCACCGGCCAGCCAAATTGTTGATAGAGCGCGATCTGGCGCACGGTTGGGGCAATCAAATCTGCGCCGCGCACAATCTCTGTCACGCCCTGAAAATGATCGTCAACCACCACCGCCAGGTTATAGGCAAACAGCCCGTCACGGCGATGAATAATAAAGTCCTCTTCCGCCAGCCGGGCGTCGGCCTGCAGATGGCCGCGCAGGCGATCGTCAAAACCATATACCGGCGCATGCTGACGCAGGCGCAGCGCGGCGTTATCCGGCGGCAGCTGTAACGCACGGCAGTGACCATCGTACACACCGCCCAGCTGCTGAATGCGGCTGCGCGGGCAGGTGCAAAAGTAGCTTTGACGATGCGTGCGCAGCCATGCCAGCGCTTCGCGGTAGGCCGCATGGCGCTGTGACTGCCACAGCACCTCGCCGTCCCACTGCAGGCCGTAGTGCTCCAGCTGCTGTAAAATACGCGTAGCGGCACCGGCAACTTCACGCGGCGGATCGATATCTTCAATCCGTACCAGCCAGCGTCCCTGTTGCGCGCGCGCGCTCAGGTAGCTGCCTAACGCGGCTATCAGCGAACCGAAGTGAAGATCACCAGAAGGAGAGGGAGCAAAACGCCCGATGCAGGGAGGAGTGAGAGACATCATTTCGTGGTACACCGCACGCCGGGAAAACAGTGGTCTCCCCGGCAGTGCGGTGACAGTCTGTTGACGGCCATTAGCCTGCCATCTGCTTCTCGCGGATTTCTGCCAGCGTTTTGCAGTCGATGCAGAGATCGGCAGTCGGACGCGCTTCAAGACGGCGGATACCAATCTCAACACCGCAGGATTCGCAGTAGCCGAAGTCGTCGTCTTCCACTTTCTTAAGCGTTTTCTCAATCTTTTTAATGAGTTTGCGCTCACGATCGCGGTTACGCAGCTCTAAGCTGAACTCCTCTTCCTGGGCTGCACGGTCAACCGGGTCCGGGAAGTTAGCAGCTTCGTCCTGCATGTGTGACACAGTACGATCTACTTCATCCCTGAGTTGGTTGCGCCAGGCTTCCAGAATCTTGCGGAAGTGCTCCAGCTGGGCGTCGTTCATGTACTCTTCGCCCGGTTTTACCTGATACGGCTCCACACCAGCAATGGCGAGGATACTCAGGGACGATGTTTTACGGTTTTGCCCTTCTTGCATGTTGTTTCTCCTGGATAACACGCACTACCCATCATGCTTCAGATCGCATGTTACGTTGGCTGCGTTGAATGCCTCGTTGCTTACTGAGGTAAGCGCCCGCGGATTCAATGCCTGCCGCCTGCCTGCAACCCGAGTCATTTCGGGGATATCGATTCCCATCAGGGAAAAAAACAGGCCGCTATAAATAGCAGAAGCAATCAAGGTTGGCAATTATTCCTGACCGCACCTTGACAAGCCTGTGAGTAACAGCGTAATTAGCGTCCCGCCCAGCGTAATCCTGGCACAAAAAATAGTGATAAATATTACAACCCTGCGTTAACTGATACGTTAATCGCACGAGTGAGCAACATTTGTTCAGGAGTGATCTGAGCCTGATACGCCAACACCTCCACACCACAGCGCTGCGCCTGTACCAGTAGTTCTGCATAGTGCGCATCGATATGGCGCGCCGGGGAAACGTCCTCAATCCCCGTATGCAGAACAGCAAACAACATAACGGCCCGATGGCCTTCTGCCACGATTGTGCTGAGTTCGCGCAGATGTTTCTGTCCACGAGCCGTCACCGCATCCGGAAAGTAGCCTTTACCATGTTGTAAAAGGGTGACGGACTTGACTTCAATATAGCAGTTCGATCTCCCCTCCGCTTGCAGCAGGAAGTCAATTCGGCTTTTTTCCGTGCCATATTTCACTTCGGCCTGGCAGTGGCTGTAGGCGGAAAACTCCGGAAGCGCTGCGCGCGCCAGCGCCTCGCGTACCAGCTGGTTGGCCCGCAGCGTATTGACACAGATCCAGTGGCCTTGCTGTGTCTCGGTCAGCTCCCAGCTGTGCGGGTATTTGCGCGTTACGCTGTGGGATGTGGAGTACCACACGGTATCGCCGGGCGTGGCGCATCCGGTCATCGCACCGGTGTTCGCACAGTGGATGGTCAGCGTTTCGCCCTCTGGCGTGACCACATCGGCTAAAAAGCGTTTATAACGGGCAATCAGACGGGCGGGCTTAAGCGGGGGATCAAACTGCATTCACTCTCCTGATGATGCGCGCAGTGGCCAGCGGGCCAGCGCCTGATAGTGTGTGCGGCCCTGGCGGAATTGCGAAGCGAACAGCGCAAAATGGCTGATGTCACAGCGCCAGTGGAACCCGCGTGCGGGCAGAGCCACCTTCTGTGTGGCGTGACGCAATAACGTAATGTGCGGATGGAAGGGCTGCGCGCTCTGCGCACAGCCGTGACGCGCCGCCTGCGCGCGCAGCAGGCTGG